>JAQBPO010000095.1 GCA_028287465.1 Fibrobacterota bacterium | reverse complement strand
ACGTGGGCCATGATCCAATCGTAATAGGGGGCGATGATCCGGTAGGAGGTTTCGTCCCTCATGGCCATGGTTCCCGCCGCCGATCAGTTCGGCGCGGTCTCGTTTCCCGCGGGTTGCACGCCTTCATCGAAGCCTTGGGCGGCGTCGGGAAGGTTCTTGAATTGGGCGAGGCGGTTCTCGATATGCACGGTCTCGCGCCACTTCTTGATGAAGGTGGAAAGCTTCTGGTTTAGGAAATAGTTGCGGGCGATCTGGCTGATCTCGGCCCAATCCTCGTCCACGGTCATCTTGCGCTCGGGGGCCACGCCGTCCAGGCGGAAGATATGGTAGCTGTCGCCGATGATCACGGGGCCCGAGACGCCGCCTTCCTTCAGGCTGTCCACGGCCTGCAGGTAACGGGGATCCAGCTTGTCGCGGGTGAACCAGCCGAGGTTGCCGCCGTGGTCCTTGGTCTTCTTGTCCTCGGAGAACCGGGTGGCCAGGGCGGCGAAGTTCTTGTCCTTGATGGAAACGGCCCGCAGGGAATCCACCAGCTTGGCCGTTCGCGCGCTGTCCGCGCTTTCCGGCACCAGGCGCACCAGGATATGCGAGGTGCGGATCTCCTGATCCTTCTTTCCCGTGACCTTGATGACATGGTACCCGAAGCGGGAACGGACCGGAACCTTGGAATAGTCGCCGGCGTCCAGGGAGAAGGCGGCCCGTTCATAGTCCGGGTCCAGGGTGCCGCGCTTGGTGTACCCGATGTCGCCGCCCTCCTTGCCGGAGTAATCGTCGGAATATTTCTTGGCCAGGTCCGCGAAAGCCTCGCCCTTGTCCAGGCGCTTGATCAGGGAGTCGGCCTTGAGGAAGGCCGCTTTTTCCAGGGCTGCGCCGGGCTTGACCTTGATCTGGATATGCGAAAGGCGGAGGCTGTTCTGCTGCAGGGGCAGGCTGTCCTTATAGCGTTCGTAGAACTCCCGGATCTGCTGGTTGGAGGGCTCGTGATCGCCCACGTACTTGACCTGCAGCTTCTGCCTGTAGGATTGATCCAGGTACTGCTGCGACAGGCGCGCGCGGAACTGGGCCAGGGACATGCCGTTGGTCTGCTTGAGGAGGGTCTCGAACTTCTTCTCGCCGCCCTGCTGTTCCACGTAACGGGAGATGGCGTCCTCGACGCGGGGGGCGATATCGCGTTCCGAGACCTTGATGGTCGTGTCCTGCTTGGCCTTGACCAGCACCACCTTGTCGTCGATGAGGCGGTTGAGGATGTCCCGGCGCTGTTCGTCCACGGGCATGCGGTTCATGCCGGGCTGCTGCTCGGCGGAGACCATGCGGAGCTCCTCGAGCTCGGAAAGCATGATGACCTGATCGTCGACCTGCGCCACCACGCCGTCGAAGGGTTGCCGCGAGGCCAGGGTGGGGATCGCGGGAATCGCGAGGATCGCGCCGAGCGCGATCCGCTTAAGGAGTTTGAATTGGAGTTTGCGCATTGCTGTTCTCTTCCGCCGCGGGCTTCTGGCCCGTGGTCTCGGGGTTGGTTTCAACGGCCGGAATGGGGGCCGTTCGGGTGTCGGAGGAGTCCGCCGCCCGCGCCGGTTTCGGGGCGCGCTTGCGGGGAGGCCTTGGTCTTGCCGCGACCGGCGCCGGATCCGCGATGGGCATGGCCGCGGCCGGGTCTCCGCCCAGGTTGGCGGGTTCGTGCGGCAGGCGCGGGTCGGAAGCGGGAGTCCTGGCCGCCGCGGCGGGACGGGCCGTCGCCGATGCGGCGGGGGCGGAAGCGGGTTGGCCTGGGGAGGGCTTGGCGCCCGGCGTTGCGCCGGCCGGCGCTGCGGCGGCCGTGCCCGCATCGGTTCCCTGGGAGGCCGGCGCATCCGAAGACGCAGCGGCCTCAGCGGCGGCCACGCCCGGGATCTGATCCAGGTTATAGCTTACGGGAAGGCCTTCCTTGTACTTGGCGATCTTGGCGTCCAGGAGCTTGTCCTTGCGTTCCATGATGAGGATGCCGCTGATTTCCTCCTTGGCCTCGGCGAAGGGGACCAGGCTGCCCACGTCCTGCTTCTCGATAACCTTGACCAGGTAGTTCCCGTCCGGGCAGGCTATGGGCAGGGTAACGTTGCCGATACCGGCCGCGGCGATGTCGTTGGACAGGCAGGGCGGGAAATCCGATTGCTTCTTGAAGGTGATGGAGGCGTACGACTCGGGAGCGGGGTCCTTGGAGCCGGTCGCGGCGACGGCAAGGAAATCGCCCCGGGAGGCCTTGCCGCGCAGGTCCATGGCCTGCTTGTAGGTCTCGGTATGGATCAGGGCGACCTTGAATTCGGGAGCCTTGCGCCGGAAATCCTCCTTATGCATTTCGTAGTACTGGTTCATGGCCATCTCATCCGGCTCGAACACCTCCGAGGCGTTCTCGCGGGCCAGGTATTCCTCGATCAGGATCTTGCGGCGGAGCTTTTCCAGTTTGCGCCCCACCACCGGGTCGTTCTCGAGCTTGGCTTTCAGGGCCTGCTGGTAGACGGCTTCGTCGTCCATCCAGCGCTTGATGAAATCCAGGTACTGTTCCCGGCGGATGAGCTGCTCGTAATCGGCAGGGAAGCTTTCCCGCAGCTCTTCCAGGGTCAAGGTGGAGTTGCCCACCTGGGCCAGAACCGTCGCCTTTTCCTGATCCTTCTTGCAGCCGGACAGGGTTCCGGAAAGGCCTATCAGGGAGACGCAAGCGGCCAAAAGCGGCAGCATGGGCATCCATGGCCGGGAGGGGGGGCGCCTGGGCGTCCGTAAGAGCGGGCTTTGCTTCATCCTGGGTGTCCAAACGCCGGGCGACCTGCCCGGACGAGCCTTCAGGGGAAGCCCTGGGCTGGCAATTATATAGCAAATTCGAAGGATCAGGAGCAGTCCGGGGGGCTTGGGGGCGGGAATCCCGCTGCCGGAAATGGGTTGGGCCGGGGTCAGAGCAGATCGCGCAGGATCTGGGCCGCCTGGGCGATCAAGGCATGGGTATCGCCCGAACGGGGCGGATTCAACTCCACCAGGATCTGCAGCGGCTTGGAGTATAGGAAACGCATGGGCCGCTTGAACTTCTTCACGAGTTCCCCCAGCTCTTCCTTCTCCGGCACGTGCATTTCCGCGTATTGCAGGTTCAGCAGGTTTCCGTTGAGGGCCACCTTCTGGAACCCCAGGGTCTGGGCCGCCACGCGCGCGACCATGCTGTCCAGAAGGACCTGGACGGAAGGCGGCATCTGCCCGAACCGATCGAGCAGTTCCCGCCCCACCTCGTCGATCTGGGTGGTCTCGCTGCAGCGCGCCAGCTTCTGGTACAAGGCGACGCGCTGGAGGCCGTCCTCCACGTACTCCTCGGGGATGAAGGCGTCCTCGGGGAATTCGATGACGGAGTTGAGGGGCGGGATGACGCGGGCGCCCTGCATCTCCTTCACGGCCTCGCGCAGCATGCGGTGGTAGGTCTCGAAGCCCACGGCGGCGATATGGCCGCTCTGCTCCATGCCCAGGATATTGCCGGCCCCGCGGATCTCCAGGTCGCGCATGGCGATCTGGAATCCCGAGCCGAGGTCGGTGAACTTCTCCAGGGAGTACAGGCGCTTCTTGGCCTCGTCCGAGAACTTGTTCGCGTCCGGCGAGATGAGGAAGCAATAGGCCTTGGTGGCGGACCGGCCGACGCGCCCGCGCAGCTGGTAGAGCTGGGAAAGGCCGAACAGGTCCGCGCGGTTGATGATCATGGTATTGGCGTTGGGGATGTCCAGGCCCGATTCGATGATGCCGGTGGCGACCAGGACGTCGTATTCCCGGTTGACGAAGGCGGCCATCACCTGCTCCAGGGCCACCACGTCCATCTGCCCGTGCGCCATGCCCACCCGGGCATGCGGTACCAGGCCCTCGACGAAGGCCGTCACCTCGGGAAGGTCCATCACGCGGTTATGCACGTAGAAGACCTGGCCGCCCCGGGCCAGCTCCATTTCGATCGAGTCCCGGATCTGCTTGGGGTCGTGGAAGATGACGCGGGTATCGATGGGCAGGCGGTTGCGCGGGGGAGTGGCGATGATGGATAGGTCGCGCGCGCCGACAAGGGACATGTTGAGCGTCCGCGGGATGGGCGTAGCCGACATGGAAAGCACGTCCACGTGGGTGCGCATCTCCTTGAGCCGCTCCTTCTGCTTCACGCCGAACTTCTGCTCCTCGTCGATGATCATCAGGCCCAGGTCCTTGAACTGGACGTCCTTGCTGATGAGGCGGTGGGTGCCGATGATGAGATCGATCTCGCCGCGGCCCAGAGCGGCGACCGTCTCCTTCTGTTCCTTCGCGTCCTTGAACCGGTTGAGGTAATCGATGCGCACGGGCCAGTTGCCGAAGCGGTCCATGAAGCTGGCGTAATGCTGGGCCGCCAGGATGGTGGTGGGCGCCAGCACGCAGACCTGCTTTTTGTCCAATACCGCCTTGAAGGCGGCGCGCATGGCCACTTCCGTCTTGCCGAATCCCACATCGCCGCAGATGAGGCGATCCATGGGCTTGGGCCGTTCCATGTCGCCCTTTTCGTCGTTCACGGCCTTGACCTGATCGGGAGTGAGGTCGAATTCGAAGGCGTCTTCGAACTCCTTCTGCAGGGGATGGTCCTTGCTGAAGGCGAAGCCCTCCATCACCGAGCGCTTGGCGTAGAGCTCGATGAGTTCCTTGGCCAGCTTGACGATGGACTTCTTGGCCTTTTCCTTCTGGTTTTCCCAGGACTTGCCGCCCAGCTTGGATAGGACGGGGACATGGCCTTCCTCGGAGGAATATTTCTCCAGCTTGCTCAGATCCGTGACCGGCAAGGCCAGCTTGTCGGATCCGTAGAAGTCCAGCAGGATGCAATCGACCTGGATTTCCGGCGGGGTGGGCGCGTCCGGCCCTCCCGTGGAGGGGGGCCGGGTCTTGATGCGCTTGACGCCCACGAAGCGCCCGATGCCGTAGTCCTCATGGACCACGAAGTCCCCGCGAGACAAGGCCTCGAAGTTCTGGATCGAGACGCCGCCGCCCTTTTGCTTCTTGCGCTTGATCTTGCGGCTGAACCGGTTGAAGATCTGGTGATCGGTGAAGAGCGCGACCCCGTCGTCCCGGGAGATGAAGCCCGCCGTCAGATGGCCGACCGCCACGCCCGCGATGTCGAACTCGGCCGTCAGCTTGCGCAACCGCTCCGCCTGGCCCTCATTGGGCGAAAGCAGATAGACGCGGATATTGTCGCGTTCAAGCTCCCGGAAGACATGCTCGACCTGGGCCAGGCCTCCGCCGCCGCGGGCCTGTTCCTGCATGTCCAGGGTGCGGCAGCCGGGCCCGTCCCAGCTCAGGCGCCCCAGGCGCAGGGTCGGGCGGGCGGAGAGGATCCGGTCCAGATCCTCCTTGGAGAAGAACAGCTCGTCCGGGCGCGCGACCCATTTTTCCTTGCCGATCGCCTCCCGGTAGCCTTCTTCGGCCGCGCTCCCGAGCCTTTCCACGCCGGCCTTGAGGCCGTCCTCATCGCCCACCGCCACGCGCGCGTCCGGTCCCAGGAAATCCAGCAACGAGAAGTTGAGGTCCTTGAAGAACGCCTTCTGCCAATGGATGCCTTCCAGGTCCCGCTTAACCAACAGGCGGTGGTTCTC
>JAQBPO010000066.1 GCA_028287465.1 Fibrobacterota bacterium | reverse complement strand
GTTGGCGAGGATGGAGCGCTCGAGGTGATGCTGCACGGCCTCCGGCTTTCCCTGGGCCTCGAAGACCATGGCCAGGCCGTAGAGGCCGCGCGCCTTCCAGATGGGATCGGCGTGCTGGGACAATTCTCCGAAGGCGTTCTCCGCCTCCTTGACGTCCTCCACCTTCAACAGGCAGAGACCTTTGCGGTAAAGGGCTTCCGGGTATTCGACGCGATAGGTCAAGGCGTCGACGAACTCGCCCAAGGCCTTCTTGTGGCGGTTCTGATCGTAATATCCCAGGCCGAGGTAGTAATGGTATTCGGGCTTGTGGTCATCCGTATTGAGAACCTGCTTCATCAGGTCAACGGCCTGATCGACATCGCCCTTGAGAACATGGGCGTCGGCCAAAGCGAGTTGTGCCTTGGCGAGCGAGAAGCGCACCTCGGTGGCGTCCTGGAAAGGCTTGCCGTCCGGGCCCTTGACGGCCCTGGCCCCCTCGGCCAGTTCCACCGCCTGCTCCGCCTTCCCCATGCGGACCAGCAGGTCCATGCGGCGGGAGAGCAAGGCCGCGGTCGCCTCCTTCTTATAAAGCTCCGCGTAGACGGTCTGGGCCTTGGCATGGTCGCCGCCGCGGGCGAGGCAATCGCCGTAGAGCAACCGGCCGGTAATGCCGAGCTTCGATTCCGCCTGGGCCAGCACGGAACCCGCGGACTTCCAGTCCTCCTTGTCCCGCAATAGGCGACCCAAGGCTTCGGCGTACTTACCATCCTCGGGTTTGAGCTGATGGGACTTGCGGAAGAATTCCTCCGCAACGGCCGTCTGCTGGCGCTTGAGGGCTATCAGACCCTGGTAATACAGGGGTTCCGGATCAGACGGCGACTTCTTGGCCAGATCCTTCACCAGGGCTTCCGCCCAATCCAGATCGCCCTTGTCCATGCGGATGCGGGCCAGGTCCAGGTGCAGGTTGGGATCCTTATCCCCCAGGTCGATGGCCTTCTGCAAGGTCACCGAGGCTTCATCGGTCTTCTTGAGCTCGAGCAGGGAGCGGCCGAAGAGGGCCCAGGCATGGGAGTCCTTGGATTCCTTGCAGGCGATGCGGAAATTCTTCTCCGCCGCGGCCCAGTTGCCTTCGTCATAGCGGAGCCTGGCGAGGCCGAGGGCGGCATCGGCGTCCGCTGGGGCGATCCGCAATACGTCTTCAAAAGCCTTGCCCGCTTCGCCGGGATGGGATTCGCGGGCCAGGGCCAGCTTGCCTTTGGCCAGGTCGAGATCATTCGGAAGGAGCGAAAATGCCTTCTTATACGCTTCCCAAGCGGCATCCTTGCGGCCCACGGCCGCATCGCACTTGGCCAAAGCCTTCCAGGCATCGGCCCGGGTCGGGAAGACCGTGACCGCCTTTTCCAGGAAGGGATTGGCGCGGGCCTGATCCCCCGAATTGGCCGCTTCCATTCCCAACCAGTAATTGGCTTCCCCATGGCCCGGGTTCACGATGAACACGCGGCTGTATTTTTCCGTGGCCTTGGCCTTGTCCCCCTTGGCGCGATAATACACCGCCAACTGTTCCTGGACCTTCGCGTCCCCGGGATGCTTCTCGGCGATCTTCTCGAGATAAACGATGGCTCCCGCCTCGTCCCCGGTTTTCCGGTTCAAATCCACCAGGTCCGCAAGCAGGGAATCGTCCTTGCCCTTGGCGTATTGGCTTTCCAGGGCCTTCAAGGCCTCCTTATGCTTACCCATTCCCATCAAGGCCTTGCCTTTCAGGCCGTCCAGGTCGGGTTTGTCCTGAGGACCTTTCGCGAACAGGTCCAGGGCCTTGGAGAACTCCCCCTTGGCCAGGTTGGCGCGACCGGCATGATAGAAGGCATCGGCTACCGGCGAGTCCGCCAATACGGTCTTGAACAGAACGAGGGCCGTATCCATGCGGCCGTCCCGGGTCAGCATCACGGCGAGGTCGTACCGATCGCGGCGTTCCCGGGCCAGCTTCTCGCGATGATCCTGCTCTTCCTTCAGCTTACGCGCCTTGGCTTCCTCGGCGCGCTTACGCTCCTCTTCCCTGGCGATCCGTTCCCTCTCTTCCTTGGCCTTGCGCTCGGCCTCCTTGGCGAGGGCCTCCTGTTTCGCCCTCTCCTCTTTCGCTTTCAACTCCGCCACTCTTGCGAGCGAATCCAGGCGCGCCTTTTCGGCCTTGGCCTTCATTGCCGCGACCAAGGCCAGGGAATCCTGACGGGCCTTTTCCGCTTTGGCCTTCATGGCCGCGACCAGGTCCAGGGAATCCTTGCGGGCCTTCTCGGCCTTAGCCAGCTTCTCCAGACGTTCCTTCTCGGCCTTGGCTTTCAATTCCGCCGCCAAGGCTAGGGAATCCTTGCGCGCCTTTTCGGCACGGGCCAACTGCTCCTGCCGTTCCTTCTCCGCCTTCGCCTTCTGTTCCGCCACCTTGGCGAGGGAATCCTGCTTGGCTTTCTCGGCCTTGGCCATCTGCTCACGCAAGGCCTTCTCGTCCCTGGTTTTCTGTTCCGCCACCCTGGCGAGGGAGTCCTGCTTGGCCTTTTCGGCCTTGGCCAACTGTTCCTGCCTCAGCTTTTCGGCCTTGGCCAGTTGCTCCTGCTTTTCCTTTTCCGCCTTATCGGCCTTGGATTTGGCCACCGCCACGCGCGCAAGGGAGTCGGAACGCGCCTTATCGGCCTTCGACTTGGCATCAGCGATGCGGGCCAGGGAATCGGTGCGCGCCTTTTCGATCTTGACGGCAAGGTCCTGCTTCTCGCGATCCGCCTTGGACTTCTTGTCGTATTCGGCTTTAAGGGAATCCTCCTTGGCCTTGGCGATCACGGCCAAGCGGGATTTTTCAGCCTCGGCCTGTTTGGCTGCGATCTCATCTTGCTTCCGCTTGTCTTCCTTGGCCTTCTTCTCGGATTCACGGGCCAGTTTTTCCTGGCGATCCTTTTCCTCTCCGGCTTTCTTCTCTGCTTCCTTGGCCTTCTTTTCCGCCTCCTTGGCGAGCTTCTCCTGCTGTTCCTTCTCTTCCGTGGCCTTCTTCTCCGCGGCCTTGGCCAATGCCTCCTGCCGTTCCTTTTCCTCCTTCGCCACCTTCTCCTGCTGGGCTTTTTCTTCCTTCGCCTTCTGATCCTTTGTCTTGGCTTCGGCTTCGCGGGCTTCCTTTTCCTTGGCCGCATCCTGCTTGGTCCCGGCGGAAGCGGTCGGAGCGGCAACGGTCGCGGAAGGGGCGACGGCAAGGGCCGGGGCGGCCGCGGAAGGCGCGGCGGCGGGGGCCGGGGCCTTATCGACATGGATGGCGGCCATCCGCTTGGCCAATTCGGCCTTATAGATGCTGTCCTGGAAGGCCTTCATATCGAAGGGCTTGGGTTTCACGGCGGAGGCGACGGGGGCGACTGGAGCAGCCTGGGCGACCACCTGCGCCGGAGCCGCGGGTTTGGCCGGCTCGGGTTTGGAAAGCGCAGCCTGAGCGATGGCTTTCGGCGCCTCCTTCACCGGTTCGGGCTTGGAGGGGAAGGCCACCACAAGGGCCTTATCCTTGGAGTCTTCGCTAACCTCGGGTTTGCCCGCGGTCTTGGGAGCCGAGGCCGCCGAGGCCAGGCGCTGTTGTTCCTTCTGGTAGGCGATCCGGCGATCGGCCTGGTTGGAATAGAAGGATGCCTTGCGGTAACATTCCGAAGCGGCCATGGGGTCGCTCGGGGCTAGGGCCGAGCCCAGACCGGCCCAATCATCGCCGGACTCCGGGCTTCGAACGAGCAGTCCGCGATATTCGGCTTCCGCCTTTTCCGTTTGACCGCGCTTAAGGTAGGCGGCCGCGAGCTTTTCCACCTGATAGCGATCCGCGCCGGGAGCTTCGGTCAGGGACTGGAGGGCGAAGAGGTATTCCTCCGGATACTTGTCCGGACCGGCGGATTCAACCTCGGCGAGGAGCATGTCGAGATTCTTGCGATCGGAATGCTTCCTTCCGGCCAGGGCCCGGAGGACCGGGATCCTTGCTTCGGTCATGCCGGCGCCTTCAAGGGCGGACAGGTAACCCGTAAGGAACGCCTCGTCCCCGGGCTTGATGCCTTCGGCCTTCGCGAATGCTTCGGCCGATTGCGGGAAACGTCCGGATTCCAGGTTGGCGTTGGCGAGGGCGACCCAGGCTTCACGGTTGCGCGGTTCATGCTCCACGCATCGGCCCAGGGTCTTGACGGCTTTGAGGACGTCCCCGGAGGCGTATTGGGCCCTCCCCTGCTTGCACGCCTCTTTGGGATCGGCGGACTTCGCCTCTCCTGCGGTCTTGGCGTCCGCGGCCGGAATGGAATGGGTCCCAAGGACGAAAACCGCCGCGCCGATCGAAAGGATGCGTTGCATCGCCATAAATCACCCCGTTTGGGACATGGCCACAACCGGCAAATAAAGGCCGGATGAAGTGGAATTGAAAGTGGCTTCCTTTGCCTAGGGCCCCGGGAAGCGAATGGATGCGCGCCAGAAAATGCGCGAATCTTTCCAGAATGTAGGACAACGGGCCGGTGACCGCTGGTTATTCACCGAAAATCGGCATTGGGAGCCGGGAGGGATTGTCCCGAATGGATGCCAAGCCATGCAAATCGATGATTTTTAAAGATCCAATCCTTTCATACCTTTCGGGAATGTATTTCCGGAGCGGAACCCAAAATCCTGGATAAGGTGGGAACGGTATCCTATCATAGGCCCAGATGAAAAGGACCCCTTCATAGCTTTGGGCATTCCCAAATCCGCTTCCATTCTCTGCGCGGCCTCGCTCTTGGCCGCTACAGGGTGCCGTCTCCAAAGCGGTGCCTCCCCACCGCATCCTGACACGCGTTTTTCCACAGCCATGTCCCTCGACGGTTCCGTCCCGGAGCAAGCCGGACCGCGGCTCACCTTCGCCTGGGCGGGTGATTTCTCGGAAGGCCTCGCCCCGGTCAAGGACGGGGGCCGATTCGGTTACATCGATACCTCCGGCGCGCTCCGCATCGCCGCGGCGTTCGATTACGCGGGAGGCTTTTCCGGAGGCCGGGCGCCCGTCCTCCTGGGCGGGAAATGGGGTTACCTTGACGCTACGGGCAGGATGGCAATCCCCGCGGTTTACGACTGGTCCGGGAACTTCCGGGAAGGCCTGGCTCCGGTGTCGTCCGGAGGGGAATACGGATTCATCGATTCCAACGGCGCCTTCGCCGGTCCCTTGCGCTTCTCCGACGCCCGGCCGTATTCCGGCGGGTACGCCGCCGTGCGCATCGGAGACGAGGAGAACGGCGCCTGGGGCTTCGTCGATCGCGCCGGCCGTCTCGCCATCCCCCCCCTTTTCAATGACGTGCCGGGAGGCTTCTCGGAAGGTTTCGCGGTCGTCCGGATGGAAAACGAAAGGCCGTTCCGTTCGGGTTACGTGGACAGTTCCGGAGGATTCGCGTTCGATACCCTGTACGATGCGGCCGGAGATTTCCGCGAGGGACTCGCTCCCGTCGGGCGCGGCGAATGGCGCGGCAACCGGTTCCAGGGAAGCTGGGGATACGTGGATACCACGGGAAGGCCGGTGATAGGGATCACGTTCGCGGAGGCCGGCCCTTTCCAGCGCGGCAAGGCCCTAGTACGCTTGCAGGATGGAAGTTACGCGCGTATCGGACGCGACGGTCGCGTGCTCGACGCCTTCCGCGAGGATCTCGAAATCCTCCCGGGCTCGAGCGGCGGCATGTTAACCTATATGTTACACAAGCGGTTCGGATTCCTGGATCCAGGGTCGGGGGCCTCGATCGATCCCGTCTTCGCGGACGCGGGCGAGTTCAGGCAGGGATGGGCCCGCGTGAGGCTTGCCGGCGCGGGCGGCGGCATGTGGGCCTATATAGACGGGAATGGCCGGTACCTCGGTAACGGGGATGATCCTGCAGCGCGTTGAAATTCTCCAACAATCGTTACGCACAAAAAACCGAACCTTCGCGCCTCGCGCAAAGAACCCAGGAAATCGCGCTGCAATTCCCCAAATTCCCCGGAGCGGGGGAAAATACCCCGGTACTTCACGCGCATGATGGGTTACCTTAGCAACCAGAAAGCCGCCGAATTCCGGCGGAAACGCGTCAAGAAAAAAAATGTTGAGATCGCCGGACCAATTGTTTTTATTGAGGGGGAGCTGCCCCAAGGGGGAGCGCACGCGCCTTCACAGGGACGGGGATAACATGATGATGAAGGTTAACTCCCGCGTTGCGGCGGCCCTGATGGCCGGATTCACCGCCCTGGCCCCATTGGCCTGGACCGGTCCGCTGGAAGCGAATCGCAAGCTCATCATCACCGACGCATCCTTCACCGCCGACAAGTACATCCTCGATCAGGCATGCATCATGATCGAACTCTATTACCGCATGGACGAGGACGAAGGCCTGCTCTTCGATCCCGAGGCCCCCGAAGTGATCTTCGGAAAGGTGCCCCTGCGGAACCTGAACGCGAAGATGGCGGAAGACAGCCTCTCCAAAGCCAAGGAAGCCTTGAAGGCGGAACTGCGCGCCATGTCCGGCCTTCCGGAATCCGAATGGACGGAAGGGCAGAAGGCCATGCGCCGGTTCTTCCCTCCGAATTGGAATCCCGATGATATGGCCGGATCCACGGAACGGATGGCGGGACGCCGCGGCATGCGCCGCAGTTTCCGGAACAGCCTGGAAGCCTCCCTGCCCTATCTCGACCTGATGGATTCGGTCTTCAAGGCCGAAGGCGTCCCGAGCCGGCTCATGTATCTAGCGCACGTGGAATCCCGTTTCAATCCGGAGGCGGTCTCCCCCGCCGGGGCCGCGGGCATGTGGCAATTCCTGAAATCCTCCGGCGCGCGCTATCTCGTGATCGATGAACGCGTCGACCAGCGCTTCGACCCCCGCGCCTCCACCTTCGCCGCGGCGCGCTTCCTCAAGCTCTGCCGCAAGTACATGTCCTCCTGGCCCCTGGCCATCATGGCCTATAACAATGGGCCGGGCCAGATGCTGGACGCGGTCAAGTCGACCGGCAGCCGGGATCCCTCGGAAATCATCCAGAACTACCAGGCGGGCGGTTTCGGAGGCGTGTCACGGAACTACTACGCCATGTTCCTGGCCGCATCCAGCCTGGGAATGAAGGCCGACCAGCTCTTCCCGGGCCTGCGCAAGATCAAGCCGACCGGTCCCGCGTTCAAGACCTTGAAGTTGGAACATGAATGGACGCCGCGCCAGCTGCGCATCCTATCGGGGTACTCCACCGCCGTGATCATGAAATACAATCCGGCCTTGCGACCGGTGGTCTTCGAACGCAACCTGCCCGTGCCCAAGGGTTTCGAATTGCAATTGCCCGTAGGGTTGCCCACCATCCAGGATCTCCAATTCGCGGATCTGCGCATCGCAGGGGAAACGGCCGAGTCGCGCAACCCCACGCATAGCGCCGCCATGGCCGGGTTCCCCATGCCCAGGTTCGCCGAAAGCGCCCTCTTGCGCGTGCGCAAGGCCCTCTTCAGCCATGGCCGCAAGGACGATCAACCCATGATGGCCTACATGCATTCCCAGGGACTGCTGGATACGGATCGCCTGGCCTCGGCCAAACAGGAAGGGCTCCTCATCGAACCGCATCCCGCCCTGCATGCGATGATCCGCGGAATGGGCGGGTAACCTTCACGTTACTCGGCATCCGGAACGAGGGACCGGGAAACCGGAATGCGGAAAAAGGAAAAGGCCCGGAGCGATCCGGGCCTTTTCTTTTAGGTTCCAACGGGTCACCCCGAGGGGGCTTCAGGCGCCCGGATCGGAACCGTGCTCGCCGGCTTCGCCAGTAGGCGGCAGGCGGAGATGCGGCCGGGCCGAGGACGGATCATCGTAGATGAGCTCATCGAGGCTGGAGCGGTTCCCGACAACGCCCATGTGCCCCATCAGGTCGACCAGGTCGAGGGCGCGCTGGTTCTCGAGCGCCCGGACCGTAAGTCCCGCATCCTTGCCGAAGTCGACGAAGAAGAATTGGCCGAGGTTGGTGGCGTAGATGCCGTTCACGTCGAGCTTTTCCTGCCCCCATTGCTGGATGGATACCGGGAAGGCCCGTACCGTGGATGGCGCGGCCTTGCGCAATTCCGTCATGATATCCAATTCGAGTTTTTCCAGCCTGCGGGCGTTTTCGAAGCTCTGCATTTCCATCCTGCCACCTTTCGGATTCCACGCGCGGCCGTAAGGCCCGCCGTGATTTGCGGTTCTGTGAATCTACCAAGGAAACTTGCGGGAAGCAACTGGAGATTTTGGCGCGTGAGGAATGCCACAATGACCAGGGCCGAAACGATGCGGACCCGGGCACCCGTCAAAGTTGTAAATTGATAAAAAGTTCACTGGAAGGAAAACCGACATGCTGATCGAGACCCTGAAGAAAACGCTCTATGCGGGAGTGGGCTTGGCGTTCTTCACCCGCGACAAGCTGGAAGAAATGGGAAAACGCATGGCTGACGAAGCCAAGCTCAGCGAGGAGGACGCGAAAAAGTTCATCGATGAAATGCTGAAGAAATCCGAGGATGCCAAGAACGCCTTCGAAAAGGCGGTGAGCTCGGGGGTGAATGCGACCCTGGAACGCCTTGACCTTCCCCGCCGCGGCGACATCAAGGCGCTTGAAACCGCCGTAAAGGCCCTGGAGGCCCGCGTAAGGCAGCTTGAATCCAAGGCGGTTCCGTGAACCTTGTTCGGCGCAACCCGGGCAGGACCCCGGCAAAGCCGGAATCCCGGGTCCTGGCCCCGGTGACGGCTTGATCCGCAATATCCGCCGTTTGGGAAAGACCTACCGTAACGTTAACCGTTTCCGGGAGATCCTCGGCGTTTTCGTCAAGCACGGTTTCGGCGATCTTTCCGATATTCTGCATCTGGACAAATACCTGGATCTGGGAACCAAATACTTCCGTCTGCCCCCCCGGACCGCGAGCGCGCACGTGACCCGTCCGGAGCGCTTCCGCACGGCCCTGGAGGAATTGGGACCTACCTTCATCAAACTGGGACAGATGGTGGGCAACCGCCCGGACCTGCTCGCCCCGGAATGGGCCGCCGAACTCGAAAAGCTTCAGGACGCGGTCCCGCCGTTCCCTTCCGCCGAGGCCAAGGCCGTGGTCGCCGCACAGTTCGGGAAACCGGTCGAAACCCTTTTCCGCAGCTTCGGCGAGCTTCCCATCGCCTCAGCCTCCATGGCCCAGGTCTACAAAGCGGAATTGCTTTCGGGCGAGAAGGTGGCCGTCAAGGTCCAACGCCCTGGCATCGAGGATCTCGTCAAGGTCGATCTGGAAATCATCTTCCACCTGGCCTTCCTGCTGGAGAAATACGTGCAGGGGATGGATATCCTCAACCCGATGGCCATTTGCGAGGAGTTCGAACGGACCATCGTCAAGGAACTCGATTTCTCCCTGGAAGCGTCCCAGATGGAGCGGTTCGCCCAGGCTTCCGCGGACCTGGCCATCTTTTACGTGCCCAAGGTCCACCGCGCCTTCACTTCGCGCATGGTGCTCACCATCGAATTCATCGACGGGTTCAAGGTTTCCAACCTGGAAAGCATCCGGCATGCGGGAATGGATCCAAGCCGGATCGCGGGGGATTTGTCCCAGGTACTCATGCATCAGGTGTTCAACCAGGGATTCTTCCACGCGGATCCCCATCCGGGCAATATCCTGGTCATGCCGGACCGGACCATTTGCTTCCTGGATTACGGCATGGTGGGAAGCCTTTCCCCCACCCACCGGGACCGCCTTCTGGACATCCTCGTGGGCGTCGCGGACCAGGACGCCGGGCGCATCGCAAAGACCCTGATCCAGTTGGCCTACCAGCCGTCGGATATCGTGGAGGACCTGGAATACCAGGTGAGCGGACTGCTCGAAGCCTACTCCTTCGTGACCCTGAAGGACTTCCGCATCGGCGAATTCCTGAACCGGCTCATCCGCCTGATCATCTCGAACCGCCTGCGCATGCCGCCGGGATTCTACCTGATGCTCAAGGCCGTCGTCACCCTTGAAGGCGTTTCCCGCCGGCTCGATCCCGGATTCGACATGGTGGAAAGCATCAAGCCCTTCGCCAAGAAGGCCATGCGGGAAAGGCTGCGCCCGGATCGGCTGGCCAAGGACATGTATTTCGGCGCGATGGACCTCACTCCCATGCTGAAGGAATTCCCGGCCCAGGCGCGCGATATCCTGGGCCTGATCAAGCGCGGGAAGCTGCGCATCGAATTCCAGCACCAAGGCCTGGAGCCCATCCTGAAAACCCATGAACGGATGATGACACGGATGGTTTTCGCCCTGGTGCTCGCGTCCCTGATCATCGGCTCATCCCTGGTGGTCCTGTCCGGCATTCCGCCGAAATGGTACGGGATACCCGTGATCGGGGTGGCGGGATTCCTGAGCGCGGCGTTCGTGGGTTTCTGGTTGCTGGTGTCGATCATCCTGAGGAAGGGCAGTTGGAAATAGGCGCCGACGGCCTATGCATACGCCCGCTTATCCATCCACACGCAGGGGCCCCAACCCCAGCACTCCCTCAACGCGGCCCGCGGACAGGGCCAAGCGCCCGAATATCCTGAAGTACAAGGCATAGCATCGCCCGAGGGCCTCTTCGGCGGCCGCATGATGGGCCCCGTAATCCACCTCCGATGGCAAGGCATCCAAGGCGTAATCCGCCAGGCTGGTGCCTGCCGCTCCGAAGGGATATTCCAGGCCGGAGAGAGCGGTCGCGACGGCCTCCAGGTCCATGCGGATGGCCAGGGCCTGGGTCTTTAGCTGGGTTTCCACTTCCGGGGCGCTTTCATTGCCCTCCAGATTCTCCAGAAGGATGCCCATGCCGTGGAAGGTGCGCCGCAGGGCCTCCAGGCGCGGTTGGATCCGGGCCATCACGGTGAGGACGGGAAGCAGCCGGACGACCTCCCGTGACGCAGCGTGCGCGTCCAGGAGCCGGTCCCGCACTTCGGGATCGGCCAGCAATCTGAGGGCGGTGGACATGCGCACGCGCATGGCATCCTCGTAATCTTCCAGGCCGGCCGCGATCCTCCTTTGATCGGCTTCCGCATCCTTGAAGGCTTGCCCCGCCTGGACCGCCCCGCCCCGGCGCAATTGGAAATCGCCGGGTTCGATCCAGAAATTGGCGCGCATCAACGCGAGCGCCTGGACGGCGTCCAGCATGCGCGCATCGGCGGCGGTGAAGGCCTTGTAGAGATCGGCGGCCCGCGGATGGCCGGCTTCCAGGCGTTCCCGGGCGGAACGCAGGCGCGCCTTGAGCCTGTCCGCCTCCGTGGCCTCGATCGGTTCCCGGGAATCGATCGGCGTGGATCCCGATTTTCCGGCCTCAGGATCCCGGATGTCGATCCACAAGGGCCGGAGGTTGGTCAGGAGGCCCAGGAAATATCCCGTCACCGCGGATTCCCCCACTTGGACTTCGCTCTGGCCCGTGATCAAATCCGCCGTGGGCATCATGCGCGAGGGGATGAAATCATCCCCGAGGTCCCGGCGGTAGAACGCCGAGGTGGCCTTGCGCGAAAGGGCCTGGAAATCCGAGAACAGCGTGTGGGAGGGGCCGACCGCGTGGAAAACGCCGCGTACCGAGGCGCGGCGGGCCCGCCTGACCCTGTCGCCCAGGCTGGGATGCGTATCGAACCAGGCGGTCTTTTCGGCGAGCAGGGAGCGCTCCATTTTCCTGCGCACCTGGGGAATGAAAACCCGGGTATGGGCCCCGACCAGGGCGGGCAGATCGTCGGCCAGGCGGCCCTCGCGCAGGGCCATTCCGAGACTCCGATTGGCCAGGCCCCAGGCGGCCTCGATGACCTTGGCCTCCAGGGCCATGGACGCGAAGGTTTCGCCGCCGACCAGGCGGATGGCGGCCCCGTCGGCTTGGTGCTCCATCTGGCGAAGCAGGACGCAACTGACGGCCTGGCCCGCGCGCACATGGGCCTTCAGGATCCGGCGCGCGGTCCAGGAGCAGACCCTGCAGCACCAGCACAAGGCCAGGAGGAAAGGATCCATCCGCAAGCTCCGGCCCGACAGGTCCCGTTCCCAGGAGTCTTCACGGGCGGCAGCGCGGGAGAACCATTGGTTCACCGAACGGATCCCGTGGACCAGGCGCATGGCGGCGCCTTGCCGGAAATGCCCGAGTTCGTGGGCGAGGACGGCCGCGAATTGGCCCAGCTCCAAGCCGCGCACCAACGGCAGGCCAAGCACGAGTTCCAGGCTGCCTCCCAGGAAATTCCCGAAGCCCGGCGTGAGGCGCGCGCTTGCGTTCACGTCCATGCTGACCAGTATCCGCACGGGCGTCGGCGATCCCAGGGCGGAGCAGATCTGCTGGACGAACGCATGCAAGCGCGGCTCCTCTCCGGGCACCAGGGATAGGTCCGCCTTGGGGCGCCGCCGTCCCGCGAAGAAAGGCCGGAAGAGGAATACCGCCATCCCGGACAGAATCAGGCCGATGGCGATGTACCCTGCGCCCATGGGGAGACTCGCATCTGAACCGATGATCCAGCCGAAGTTCCCGACCAGGTGGCGGCGCAAAAGCCACAGCACTCCGGCCGATATGGACAGGTAGCTGATGGGGAGGAGCACCATCGCGATGCCCACGCCCAGCAATCCCGCGGCATAAGCTATCGGGGGACGTTCCCGGCCGTCCCGGCGCTTGCTGAGGGAGAACCGGGCGCCGGATTTGGGCAACAACGACATGGAACGCATGGTCCCATTGTACCCGGAGGAAGGTACCCGGGCAAAGCGGCATCTTCTCCCGGGCAATCCGCCGATCCGTCTCTTGCATGTTACCTTACCCGGATTGGGTTGTTCGCGTTCTTGGGGGACCGGGGAGGATTTGGGAAAGTCCCGCCAAACTCCTGAAAAACCTCTCGGGGAATTCCGTATTCCAAGGCCTTAAGGTATTGATGGAACCGGAGGCACGCGCTACACTCGGAACGATACCCCGGGATTTCCGTCGGCTTCCGCATGCTGACGTCCCGGTAACGGTTGGGAAAAATGCCTGAATTCCAAGAATCGTCTCCGACGCCCAAACAGGGAGATCCGAACGTCCGGCATGGGGAACCCCGCCAGGTCGCCATCGTAGGATTGAACCGGGAAACCGCCGCCCTTTTGCCCAGCCTACTGGACGCCGAAGGGATCCATGTGATCAAGGTCCTGAATCCAGAACTGGAAGATCTCAGCAGGCTCGCGCAATACCCGCATCTGGACATCATCATCGATACCACCCACAACGCGCCCATTGCCGCACGGTTGCGCAAGCTTCCGCTCAAGCGCGTGGACGTGATCAGCGGACTCGGAGCGCGCCTCCTGTTCTGCAGCATCCGCAAGGGGCATCCGGGGGAGAAGGACGGAATCCTGAAGAGCCTGGAGGAAATCCGCGAAGCCTTATGCCTCACCAAGAACAAGGCCGAAATCCTGAAGCTCATCCTGAGTACGGCCGTCAAGACCTCGGGCGCCGATTGCGGTTCGCTCATGCTCCTGGACCCGTCCCGGCGGACCATGACCATCGAAGCGGCGCTGGGCCTGGACGAAAGCGTGGTCGTTTCCTCCATCCAACCGGTCGGCAAAGGGGTTTCGGGGAACGCGGTGCGTCGGGGAGAGCCCATCCTCATCAATGGAGCGGTGGATCGCGCGGCTTATTCCGCCGACTACCAGAAACCGGAGATCGTCTCCTCGATCTGCTGCCCCTTGATGCACGAAGGGGAGGCCTTGGGGGTCATCAACATCGCCAGCAAGGATCCGAAGCGCATCTTCAATTCCGCGGACGTCGAATTCCTTGAGGAACTCGCGCGCCTTTCCGCCGAGGTCGTGAAGACTTCCAGCGATTACGAGATCCCCCAGCATTCAACCTATACCCTGGGGCTCCTCAGCAGCGCGCGGGAAATCCTGGCCATGAAGTACCGTTTCGAGGAAAGGCTGAACCTTCTCCTGATGAAGATGGCCAATGCCTTCGGCGCCAAGGTATGCACCTATTACGAGTTCAATGCCGGCGATCGCTGCTTCCTCGCCAAGGCCTCCAGTTCGGTGGGACTGAACCTCCTGCGCGAACGCCCGATGCTGCTGGATGATTTCTTCTCCCAACGCGTCCTCAAGACGGGGAACACCTTCTGCGTCAACGCGACGGGCAAGGAACCCCGCAGCAAGAAATGGTACATGTTGCACCCCATCCGTTCCGGCAACGACCTGATGGGCACCTTGTTCATCCATCTCGCCTCGGAAAAGAACCATCTCAAGGAGGAGATGGCGCTGCTGCGGAAAATCGGGGACCTGGTGGCGCGCGAAATGATCCGGAACCGGGAACAGGAGTCCATCAAGGTCCAATCCCTCAAATATTCCGCCATCGCCCAGTTCTCGTTCGATATCCTGAACGCCCGGACCTTGCCGGAACTTTCCAAGATGATCCTTTCCAACGTGCGCTTGATCATGGAGGCCGAAACCTGCGTGCTGCGGTTGCGGAATTCCGCTTCGGAGGAATTGGCCGTCTGCGATTCCCTATCCCACCGGAATCCGGTATGGGTGAAGGATATCCTCGCCACGGACGGAGTGATCGCATCCGGCATGGTGCCTGGGAAGGGCATGCTCAAGATCGATAAGCTTTCCGAAAGCCGGTACGCTTCGGAGAATATGGCTTGCGAATCCTTATTGGCGGCGGCGATCGAAATAAACGGGGAGGTCCTCGCGACCCTGACCCTCTACGATAGGAAATCCGCCGACCAGCCTTCGACCCGGAGTTTTCCGGATCAGGACAAGGATGTCCTGATGAACTTCTGCACTCAGGTGGCAAAGGGGCTGAAAAGGTTCTTTCCCTTTCCCGCCCCGGTCCCGGCCGCCTGGGAACCCGTTCTGGCCGATCACTAGCCCACTAGGCGTTCTGCACGGCTTCCATGGCCCGGTTCGAATTCCGGGCCAGGATTTCGCCCTCTTCGCCCGTTCCCGGCTCGACCTGCCGGAAATCGCCGCGAAGG
The DNA here is from genome assembly GCA_028287465.1 of Fibrobacterota bacterium. GTDB lineage: Bacteria > Fibrobacterota > Fibrobacteria > UBA11236 > UBA11236 > Chersky-265. The sequence continues at coordinate 95,499 of JAQBPO010000066.1, read as the reverse complement.
GCCTTCAGGGCGTACTTTTCCGCCTCGATTTCCTTCCGGGATCGGAGACCCAGGGATTTCAGGATTCCGTCCGAAGGCTTCCACTTATCCTGGCCATGGAGGAACAGCAGCGGGAAGGACGCCCAGGACAGCACCCTCCATAGCCTGCTGCCGAACAGCCCCATGACCATTCCGAACAGGCCGAGGCCGGAAAGGGAAACGGTGACGAACCGCTCCATGTCCCATTCGTCGTCCAGGGCGCGGATGCGCTCGGTCAGTCCCTCGCGGCCCAGGGAGCCGTAAAAGCGGACGTTCTCCAGGGTCTTGGATTCCGCGCCGTCGATACCGGTTGATTCGTTCATGTTCCGTTTCCTCCTTTTGAAGTGCGATGTTCCTTGGGCAGATGAGGCGCGATCTGGGATTCGGATACGAGGCCTGAAACCCATCCGCGCGCATCGGTGACGACGAGCACGCCGGTTCCGGTCTCGGCCTTCCGCTGGCGAAGGATTTCCGCGCATTCCGGAAGGGTGGCGTCCTCGCCCACAATCCCGGGCTCTCCGGTGATGATATCGGCGGCGCTCATGGCCAGGGGATTCAGCCCGCGCGCCACCGTCCTTACCGCGATATCCCTATCCGTGATGATTCCGATCGGCCGCTTGTCCCCGTTGTCCGCGATCACGGGAATGGCCCCGCATCCGTTCTCGGCCATCAGGCGCGCCACGAGCGGAACCGGGGAGTCCGGCATGCAGCAGACCGGATGGTCGGTCATGACTTCCTGAACGCGCATGGAGTACCCACCTTCGTTCCGGTCAAGGCGATGGAGTCGATGCGGAGTCCCTCAATCCGGGACGCCATGAAGACGATTCCGAGATATGCGATACGAAGGCTGAAGCATAGGCGCCGGGGCTTACGAGGCCGGCCGCGCCGGCTCCCAACAAGGCGGCGCCGCCGGCCACCATAAAGCCGCCGGATCCGCCGCGGAGGCGGTAACCGGCATAGGTCAGGGCCAACCCGGCCGCGGCCAGGACCAGGGAAACCGAAGGAGGGTAGCTTCCCGGATTCCTCGCCTGGGGGCGGGAACCGGGCTCGGCATCGTCCCAGGACGTGAAAGGCGGGGTGAGGGCTTCCAACCGGTTGTCCAGTTCCTTGATCCCCCTGAGGCCGATGAGATTCTCGGAAAGTCCGCGGATCTCTTCCGACCTCGCGGTTCCCACCAAGGTTACCTTGCCGTGTTCAACCTGGACCTGGATGGAGTCCGGCCGGGCGCTCATGCGGGCTATCTTGGCCTTGATCTTCTCTTCCAGCACGTCGTCAGGGACCTCGGCATGGACGACAAGGGCGCGGATTTCCCGTAGGACAGATTGGGTCCTCGCCATGACTTCAACGGGCCGCAATTCATGGGGCGGGAAGGCCGGAGGCCGGGGCCGCAAGGCCGCCATTTCGGCGGTTTCGCGGTTGAGCCACCGGCCGGCCGCTGCGCCGAATCCGGCGCCTGCGAGGAAAGCGATGAATCTATCCATGGATTCAAAATACCTTTTGGCGGGGGTCCGGGCGCCCATTTGAATGGCCGCGGCCGATTATCCGGTCGCGGCCGCGCATAGGGCTATCCCCTGGCCATTTGGCCGTAAGCGGCTTCGCCGGTTTCCATCAGGCCCTTGAAGCGACGGAGGTCCTCGTCCACGATCTTGTCGGGATCCTTTCCGAAAGCCTTCGCGAAGGCCTTGGCGATTTTGCCCGCGGGCAGATCGTATTCGAGGTAGACCCGCAGCTCGGTGGCCCTGCCGTCGGAAATGGGTTCGAAGATGACCACGCCGTTGTTCTTGATCTCCGAGCTCTCCAGGGAGCGCCAGGCGATCTTCCCGTTCTCGCGTTCATCCGTGATCTCGGCGTCCCATTCGATCTGCATCCCGGCGGGGGCCTTGGCCACCCAATGGGACCGGCGATCGTCGATGGACCGGACGGACTTCAGGTGCTTCATGATGCGCGGGAGGTTCTCGAAATTCCGCCAGAAGCGGTAGACCTCCTCCGGGGATCGATCCACGGCTATGGATTTCTCCACCTTGAAATTGCCGGTGTGGGTCGCCTGTTTCGCGGCCTTCATCTTGTCGGCGGTGTTGATGCCGAGAAGCTTGTAGAGGATGCTGCGTCCGAGGATTCCGCGCAGCAGGAGATTGCCGCCGGCGAGCGCCAGCAGGGTTCCCGGCGTGGACCTTTTCCGGATGCCGAAATAGATCAGTCCGACGCCGACGGCGCCTGAGAGCCAACGCTCGGCCTTCGCCACGTTGACCTTGGATCCGCTTTCCGCCGCGGCATCCACCCCGGCTTCATTCATTGGAATCTGGCTTCCATCCATTTTAAATCCTCCTGTATTGGTGAGTAACCGGTTCCCGCCGTAAAAGCCGCCGCCATCCGGGCTCGCATCCGTGGGGAAAACCCGATCCGGGGTCATTCCTAAAATAACGTTCCGTAATTACGAGGGCCAGCCTTTTCGCGGTGATTACGCGATCGCGACATATTGGCAGAAGATAGGGACGTAACCGGTGGGAAACGGAAGGCGGTTCCGGATCAGGGAGCGTGCTTGGGTCCCAAGGTTAGCCGGATATGGTGGGTCTTCCCGTCATCCACGAGGGCAAGGCTTTCCGGAACGGTTTCCGATTTGATACCGTCCACTTCGCACGCTTCGATCCCGCGGTTGTAACCATGGGGATTGAGGACCGTTATTTCATAATGGGCCGAACCGCGGCGGTAGCGGACCTCGAACCGCCGCCAATCCTTGGGGATGCAGGGATTCATGACGAGGCGATCTCCGGTGAGGCGGAAGCCCAGCATCCATTCCAGGCCCGCCCGGTAGAGCCAGCCCGCGGAACCCGTATACCAGGTCCACCCGCCGCGGCCGACGTGGGGAGGTACGGCATAGACGTCGGCCGCGGCGGCATAGGGTTCCACCTTATAGCGGTACATGCCCGCCCGGGTGGCCGCGTGGTTAACCGGATTGAGCACCGAGAAGAGTTCCGCCGCCTTGTCTCCCTCGCCCAGCGCGGCGAACGCGGCCACCACCCAGGCCGAGGCATGGGTGTATTGACCGCCGTTCTCGCGCACTCCGGGGAGGTAACCTTTGATGTACCCCGGATCCGATGGAGAGGCGTCGAAAGGCGGAGTGAAGAGGAGGATGAGCCCTTCCGCGCGGCGCACCAGGTATTCCTCCACGGAGAACATGGCCTGCCGGGCCCGGGTCGGATCGGCCGCCCCCGAGAGCACCGACCAGGTCTGGGCGATGGAGTCGATGCGGCATTCCATCGAGGAGGAGGATCCAAGCGGCGTGCCGTCGTCGAAGTAACCGCGACGGTACCAGTCGCCGTCCCAAGCGTTGTTTTCCATGGACTCGCGGATATGTTCGGCGCGATCACGCCAGATCCTGGCCCGGTCGGCGTCCCCGCGGGCCTCGGCCACGGCGGCGAAGCCCTTGAGATTGGGAATAAGGAACCAGGCAAGCCAGCCGCTTTCGCCCTTGCCGAGGTGGCCCACGCGGTTCATGCCGTCGTTCCAATCGCCGGAACCGATCAAGGGAAGCCCGTGCGCCCCGACGTCGAGGCTGCGGTCCAAGGCGCGCGCGCAGTGTTCGTACACGGATGCCTTCTCATCGGAAACCTTGGGCTGGAAATAGGAGTCCTCGCGGCCTTCCGGCACCTCCGGGCCTTCCAGGAAAGGCGTCTCCACTTCCAGGACGGATCGGTCGCCCGTAACGTCGAGGTAGTGCAACACCGCGTAGGGCAGCCAGACACGGTCATCGGAAAAGTGGGTACGGACCCCCCGGCCGGAGGGCGGATGCCACCAATGCTGAACGTCCCCTTCCGGGAACTGGCGGGCCGAAGCGCGTACGATCTGGTCCCTGGCCAACGAGGGCTCCAGGACGGCCAAGGCCATCACATCCTGCAATTGATCCCGGAACCCGAAAGCCCCGCCCGACTGGTAGAACCCCGAGCGGGCCCAGAGGCGGCATACGAGCGCCTGGTACGGGAGCCACCGGTTGAGCAGGAGGTCCATGGATCGATCCGGCGTCTTGATCTGCACGCCTCCCAGCATGCCGTCCCATTTCTTCTGGACGTCCCGCCAAGAGGCCTCGAAATCGATGCCGCGGTATTTCCTGATCAGGGCCGTGGCCGCTTGCTCATCGGCGGCCTGCCCGAGGGAGAATACCAGTTGGACACGGCCCCCGGGCGGGATTTCCAGCACGGTCTGCAGGGCCGCGCAGGGATCCATGCCTGCCCCGGTCCGGTTCGACAACGGTTCGCCTTGCAATAAGGCGAGCGGCCGGGCCCTATCCCCGTTCCGCCCGAGGAATTCGGCGCGATCGCACGTGAAGGAAGCCTGGCGGCCTTCCAGATCCGTGAAGCCGATCTGGCCCGCGAATTCCGCGATCCATGGATTGCGGGCGAACAAGGCCCCGGTCTCCCGGTCGCGGAAGGTCTGCACGTGCTGGGTAGCGGGGCCGCGCGCCGTGCCCATCACCCACTCCGCGTAGAAGGTGACATCGAGGTGACGGGTGTCCGGGGAGGTGTTCTCGAGGGTGAGCCGTGAAAGCTTGATCGGGTCTTCCCAAGGGACCCACTGCAGCAGTTCAAGGCGGATGCCGTGGGAGGAATGGAGGAAACGGCTGTAACCATGGCCGTGTATGGCCACGTAGGGACGGCCTTCCAGGCGGATGGGAAGGGCGGTGGGGCTCCAGACATCCCCGGTTTCCCGGTCGCGGATATAAGCGGCCTCGCCGGGAGGATCGGAAACCGGATCATTGGACCATGGCGTCAGTTTGCTTTCGCGGCTGTTGCCTGCCCAGGTGAAACCCGATCCCACCTCCGATGCGATGAACCCGAAGGTCGGATTGGCGATCACGTTCACCCAGGGCGCCGGGGTCCACTGGCCCTCGCCGAGGATGATCTGGTATTCCTTTCCGTCCGAAGTGAAGCCGCCCAGGCCGTTGAAGAATTCCAGGTACGGCCGCGGCGGAGGCGATCCCCCTTCGGATGGGACCTCATGCCGCTTGGGCTGGGGGGCGATATGCACGGCCACCCTGCGCATGCGCATGGCCTGATCGGCCAGGCTGCCCCGGCGCCCCACCAGTACGGCCCTGGCGCAGACCTGCAGGAGCAGGCGGTCATCGGAGGGAATCCGATCCTTGCGGAGCAGGAAGACGCTTCCCCGGGTGGCCTGGCCGGTGCGGCGCATGCGGAGCAGGCCTTCCAATTCGTTCTGCTGCGGCTGCAGGTAGGATTCCGAAGGATTTTCGTTCACCAGGACGAGGTCGACGTCCAAGCGCTTCATTTCCCAATAGGCATGGGCCTTCAAGAGGTCCCGGGCCAGGTTCCTGTCCCCTACCTCATCGAAGCTGGCGAAGACGATCGGCAAATCCCCGGAAATCCCGTAGGCCCAAAGGGCATCCTGACCCTTGCGGTTCAAGGCCTGGAGATCGGGCGACGGCCGCAAGGCCGGGTCCGGGAAGAAAAGGCGGTTGGCCAGGCGCTGGAACAGGCGCGCCTCGTCCGGCCCGATGCCCAGGTGGCGCAATTGGATTTGCGCCTGGGTCCAGGCCAAGGTGGCGACGCGCTCGAACGCTTCGGTCTCGCGGTATTTGTCGGAAAGGGCCAAGGCCTGTTCCCGGGTGGCCGCGGCCAGGGTGGTGAAGGAGATGCGGACCTTGCCGCCTTCCGGGACAACAACGCGGCGGCGCAGGCTGAAGACCGGGTCCAGAACCGCGCCCGCGGTGTTGGACAGCGGCTTTCCATCGACCACGGAAACCGGACGCCGCACCGTGCGACCGCGGCCCAGGAAACGCGCCCGATCGGTTTCGTACTGGCTGCCGCCCACGGAACCTCCCTCCACGCCGCAGACATGGGCGGCCCAGGAAGGCGATTCGGAGGAGGAACGCGCCCGGCGGGTCGCCAGCAATGCGCCCAGGTGGGGAACGTATTCCGTCTGGACGAACAGGTTCGAGAATGCGGGATGGGCGAGATCGGCTTCGTGGGGCGCCATCACCACTTCGCAATAGGAGGTGATCTCGATCTCCCGGGCGCGATTGCCCTTGTTCTCCAGGGTGATCCGGCGGACCTCGGCATCGTCCTCGGGCGAAATGACGATTTCCATGATCGTGGTGATGGAGCCGTCCCGTCGCGTGATCTCCACGCGGTCTTCCGCGAACATGGCCTCGTAGGAATCCGGCTCGGCCCCCATGGGTTGGTAACCGGCGGACCAGGTTTCCCCGCTTTCCGGATCGCGCAGGTAGAAATACTGCCCGTACGCGTCGAGCACGGCATCCTCGCGCCAGCGCGTGACAGCCATGCCTTGCCACCGGCTGAACCCGGAACCGGCCGCGGTCATGAGCACGGTGTACCTCCCGTTGGACAGGATATGCGTGCGGGGGATGGGCTCGTGAGGGGTGGTGAACCGGTGCAAAACGGGTTCGGTGACGATGTCCACGTTCAATGGCCGCGCCACTTCGTCCGCATGCGGCTTGGAGACCGTAACGCCCTTGGGGATGCGTTCCTGCAAAAGGGGATCGACCGCCCGGATGATGGGCTCGGCGTGGAAGCGTTCCTGCATCTTCCCGCCCATCAGGACGTTCCCGAGGGCGACCAGCATCATGCCTTGATGATGGGCGAAATACGATTTGACGACGGTGGCGCGGGCGCCTTCCTGCAGGCGCACCTTGGTGTAATCGATGGCCTCGTAGAAACCGTATCGGCCCGCCGCGCCTTCCTGGCGCAATCGTTTGAGGTTCTCCGCGGCCTGTCGGGGGGCGACCAGGGCCGCGAGCCCGGTGGCATAGGGCGCGATGACGAGGTCCCCGCTCAGGCCGCGCTTGAGCCCCAGGCCGGGAACGCCGAAACTGGAATACTGGTAGGTCATCTCCAGGTCCCGGATATTATAAGCCGCTTCGGAAATCCCCCATGGGGTCCCCTGGTCATCCCCATATTCGATCTGGCGCTTCACTGCGTACCGGCAGGCCACGTCCAAAAGGCTGCCCGGCGGGGAACGCATCACCAAGAGCGGCATCAGGTACTCGAACATCGAACCCGACCAGGAAACCAGGGTCGCGCCCTTCCCCACCGGGGTCAGGGTGCGCCCAAGGCGGAACCAATGGGAAGGCGGCACGTCTCCCTTGGCCACGGCCAGGAAGCTGGTAAGCCGCACCTCGGAAGCCAGGAGATCATAGAAGCTGGGGTCGAGCGCCTCTTCGCGCACGCGGAAACCGATTGCGAACAGTTTCCGCTGGGAGTCCTCCAGGAAGGAGAACTGCATGTCCAGGCTCATCCGCTCAGCCGTTACCGCTATGATGCCCAGGCGGTCGAGCAGGGCCCGGGCCTCCTTCGCGGCCTTTACCAGGTCGGAGGCCAAGGAGGAGGCCCGCTCGCGCGAAAGGGACGGTTCGCCGGCCTCCCCTGGAGCGCCAGAGGGAAGGGCGCGGAGTTCCGCGGCGGAGCCCAGGCAGCGTTGTTCCATGGAAGCCAAGGTGAGGCGGCCATGCAGGAGGCGGTGCGTTTCCGGAATGGGCAGGTCGCAAAGGGCTTCCAGGGTCACCCCGACCCCGGCCCAGGGGAAGAACGTCTGGATGTCGTGGGAGACTCCCGCAAGGGATGCGCGCAGGAATTCAGAGCGGGCCTGGAGCTCCGTGAAGATGGGATCGGCCTGTTCCATGGCAAGGCTGCGCGCCACGTCCACCACGGATTCCGCCAGGGCTTCCCATTCGGAAAGCCGCGAGGCCCATTCCCCGGCATCGGCCGGGATGGGGAGCAATTGGGCTTCGAGCGCGTCCAGGGCCTCGAGCATATGCTTGCGGCCGAAAGCCTGCACGCGCAGGTTGGACGGCAAGTCCGAAGCGGCCTCCTTCACCAGATTGATGAGATCCGCCAGGCCGATCTCCAGGGAAGGCGAGAGGATCTCGGAGGCCATGTAATCATGGCAAGCGCGCTTGAGGGCCAACAAATGACCGGCCAGGTTCCCGCTGTCCACGGTGGAGATGTAGCGCGGTTCGAGGACCCGGAGATCCTGGGTATCGTACCAGTTGAAGAAATGTCCGCGGTACCGTTCCAGTTTCCCCATGGATCCAAGCACCGCTTCCAACCGCTGGGCGGTCTCCCCGAGGCCGAGCCAGCCCAGGTCCCGGGCCGTGGAAATGGAAAGCAGGCATAATCCCATGTTGGTGGGCGAGGTCCGGTGCGCCACGACGGGTTTGGGATCTTCCTGGAAATTGTCGGGAGGCAGGTAATTGTCCTGGGGGCCCACGAAGTCCCTGAAGAACCTCCAGGTTTTCAGGGCCGTATAGCGAAGTTCCATGCGTTCTTCGGCGGTGAGGTCCTCTTCGGGCCGGGGGCGGCGCGGGCTGCTGGCCAGCATCGCCAGGGCCGGCGACAGGGCCCAGATCGCCAGCAACGGAACGGCAAGCGCCAGGTTGCCCTCGCGGTGCATCAGGAAAGCCGCCGCCACGATGGCGGCCGGAAGCAGGACGGCCGCGGCCATGCTCCGGTAGAAACCCGTCACGCCCTTCCGCAACCTGGCGGCGGCATGGGCGGCCGTGACCCATTCCAGCATTTTTCTGCGGGTTACGTAGATCCGCAGCAAGGTCCTTGTGGCCGCGTCGGTCGTAAGCCAGGCCTGATGGGCGAGCAGCACTATTGAAAGGAGGTAATTGGAAAGGGCCTGGAGAAGGCTCTGGCCCGTATCTCGCAGGTAACGCCGGAAGGCGATGCCGCTTTGAGGCGGCGCCACCGCTTCCGCGGCGGATACCAGGAAGGGCAGGGCGAGGGCGACCAATACCATGGCGGTCCAGGCGATGGGAGGATTCACCGCGAGCAGCCAACCCAGGGCCAGGGACAGGAACGCGCAAACGGGGACAAGGGAACGGCGCAGATTGTCGATCATCTTCCAACGGCCGAGCCATGGAAGGCCTTTGCCCCTGCCCAGGATCCACGGCAGCAGCTGCCAATCCCCGCGGGTCCAGCGGTGCTGCCGCGTGGCGTAAGCCTCGTAATGGGAGGGGAATTCCTCCAGCACCTCCACGTCCGTGAGCAGGCCCGCGCGCGCGAAGACGCCCTCGAACAGGTCATGGGACAGCAGGGTGTTCTCGGGGATGCGGTTCCTCAGCGAATCCTCGAACGCATCCACATCGTATATGCCTTTGCCGCTGAACGAGCCTTCCCCGAACAGGTCCTGGTAAACGTCGGAAACGGCCGCGGCGTAAGGATCGATACCGCATTCGCCGGACGTCACCCAATGGAAAAGGGTCTGTTCGCGCTCCTCCGGCAAGGAAGGGACCACGCGGGGCTGCATGATGGCGTAGCCTTCGGTGACCCGTCCCTTGGCGGAATCGAAGCGCGCCCGGTTCAACGGATGGGCCATGCATCCCGCCAGTTCGCCCGCGGCCCCCTTGGGCAACCGGGTATCCGCGTCGAGGGTAATGACGTACTTCACGTTGGTCGGGATCGTCGCGGCGGCGTTTCCGTCCAGGATGAAGGTGCCGTTGCGATCGCCCCGCAACAGCTTGTTCAATTCATGGAGCTTTCCACGCTTCCTTTCCCAGCCCAGCCATTTCCCTTCCCTGGGATTCCATAAACGCTTGCGATGGAGCAGGAAAAAACGGGTTCCGCCATCCGGCAAGGGCCCATACCGCTCATTGAGGTCGGCCACGCCCTCCAAGGCCGCTTGCAGCAACTCCCTGTCGCCGGGCATCTCTTCCTGCGGGGCATCGGACCAATCCGAGAGCAGGGCGAATCGGATATCGCCGTCCGGATTGGCCAGATAATGCACCTCGAGCCTTTCCACCAATTCCTGTACGTCCCCGATGCCGCGGAGCATAGCCGGTATGGCCACCATGGTGCGGCAGGCGGCCGGTATTCCGTTGCAGAAATCCAATTTGGGCAGGATGCTGGGAGGGATCAAGGTGATGACGAACCGGTTCACCAGGGCCATGGCGCCTTCCGAAAGCGGGACGGCCCCGAGGATTCCCAGGAATACGAGCGCGGCCATCCCCATGCCGCTGTGGGCGAGGGATTCCACCCCTTGCGCGGCGAAAAGGACGGTGAAGGCCGCGATCGCGCCCGGATAAATCCAGGGCCCGTTCCTTTTGATCGCGATCCCGACGGTCTCGCGGAAACGCGGGCGATACCCCAGGTCCCGCCCGAAGGCGTCCCGGCCCCGGCCGATCAGGTAATACCCGGCTTCTCCGGTCGCGCCCGGATCGCGGTTCTCGATGCACCGCACCGCCTTCGCGGCCACCTCGGTTTCGGGTTGCCCGGAGCCGCGCGCCAGGTTCTCAACCGCATGCCGGTAAAGATCCCGGGACGCGAAATCCATGTCCCTATAGCCGGGCGAGGCCCGCAGGATGGCTTCCACCTGGCTGACGGCCTCGAAGAATTCCTTCCAGTCGAGCTCCAGGACCAGGCGCATGCTGGTGATGATATTGCGGACGGAAACGTTGAGGGCCGCCTGTTTCTGGTGTTCCTGCCGGATGATTTCCTGGCCGGAAAGCCCTCGGCGCGTCAGTTCCCTGTCCAGCCACTCCAGGGCCGGCGCCTGGGGAGGGGCCTGATCCTGGATACGTTGGAACAATTGGACGGCGAATGCGGCGAAGTACGGCGAACCCCGGAACTGCTCCCAGTCGCGGGATGTCACCTCCGGCACCGTGGAGTCCGAACCGCGGAGCCCGAGGATCAGATCCGCGACCTGATCGGCCTTGATGCGCGCCTCGCGCCCGCCGACCACCTGATCGGCCAGGCGCCGCAGGTTCTCGATCAGGGCCACGCGCAAGGTGATGGCGATCGCCCATAATTCGCCGATGCTCAATGGCTGCACCTTCTGGTAGGCGCGGATGAACCGGGTCAGGACCTCCGCGTCCAGGCGGCTGTCCGTATGGGCTATGTAAGCGCATATGACCGCATATACCCGGGGGTAGTCCCTGAATTCGCCTTCCGCGAGCTTGGGCAGGTCGCGGTAATAGGACGGAGGCAGATGGTTGCGGATCTCGCGCAATTGCTCGTCGACGACATGGAAATTGTCCGCGAGCCATTCCGCTGCGGGAGTCACGCTCCGATCGGCGAGGACCGTCCGGGCGATGCCGCGATGGGCCGCGTGGAGCGCGGCGCCGTTCTCCTGGACCCGGCGCAGGAGCGGGAAACCGCGCTTCCGGGCCTGGGCGTTCCTATGGAGGGCCGCCAGGCCGGAGGCGAATTCTTCGAGATGATCGGCGCTGAATATCTCGCCGCGGATCGGTTCGGTCCCGGGCGGCAGCAGGTTTTCTACCATGCTGCTGCCGCCGTCGACCAAGGCCGCGGCATCGATTTAACGGTCTCCCGCGGGACGGGACACCTCTTCCACCACTTCGACGACTTCCCTGTCGCCGGTGTGGAGGGCGATATCGGCAAGCGCCACGATGCCGGCGCAGCTCCCGTCCTCATCGACCACGAGGATGCGGCGGAGCTGGTGGGTCTCCATTTCGCGGATGCACTCCTCCACGCTCGCTTCCTGGCTGATGGTCACGGGGGTCCCGGACATCACTTCCTGCGCGGTCATTTCCAGGGGATTGCGCCCTTCGGCGACGGCGCGGGTGGTTATGTCCCGATCCGTAATGATCCCTACGGGCTTCCAGTTTTCCTGGTCCTCCACGACGGGAATGGCGCCGCAGTCGTTCTCCACCATCATGCGCGCGACCTCTTCCAGGTTCGTCTCTCCCACGCAACAGATGGGGTTCTGGGTCATGATTTCCTTGATTTTCATTTCGATCCCTCCTTCATAGGCCGGCGTCGCCGGCCTCGATCAGGTCCTTGATCCTATGGGCATCCTGGGCCAGGTAGTCGGGAAGGGAGCGCTCCATGAAGCGATTCGCTTCGCCGGCCATCCAGCCCGTGGCGGGCCCGTATTCGACTTCGAGATCCACCCGCGTGGCTTCCGACCGCTCCCGGAAGCGCGCGCGCCCGGAGCACTGGATGGGAGACTGGGAATCGCTGCTCCACTCCAGGTATTGGTTGGGCACCAGCCGGGTGATGACCGCATCCCAAAGGATGAGGCGATCATTCGATCCCTTGATCTGGAACAGGTACCTGGACCTTGCCACCTCCCGGACCGATTCCACGCCGTCGAGGAATTGGGGGAAATCGAGAAAAGCGGTCCAATGCCCGAATACCTTTTCCACCGGCGCCTGGAAATCCAGGCTGTGCTTCACATGGTAAAACGGCGACACGGCTCCCACGCTGCGGACCTCCCCTTCGGCCTGAACCCGGACATGCCGGAATTCGGTTCTAAGGTGAAACTACCTTTTGGGTTTTGCCTCAGAAAGAAGAAAAAAAGGGCTTCCCAGTCGGGAGAAACCCTTTCCGGTTCGATTTCGCGGTTAGGCGGAGCTGGGCGGAAGATATCGGATCCGGGGTACTTTTCCCCCAGCGGGTTCAATCCCCGGCTTCCATCAAACTCTTGAAGCGGTGGAGTTCCTCATCGATGAGGCGATCGGGATGCTTTCCGAAAAGCCTGGCGAAAACCTTCCCGGGTTTCCCGAGGGGCAGATCGTATTCCAGGTGGACGCCGACCTGGGTCCGGCTCCCTCCATCCATGGGATCGAGGACGAGCGCGCCTTCGCTTCGGAGCACGCTTCCCTCCTTGGCGCGCCAGGCCACCTTCCTGTTCTCGCGTTCTTCGGTGATTTCCGTTTCCCATTCCAAAGGCAGCCCGGCCGGCATGCGTGCCGACCATACCGAACGCTTTGCATCGAGGGTGCGGACGGATTGGAGGTGGCTGAAGAATCGCGGCAGGTTCTCCATGTTGCGCAGGAACCGGTATAGTTCTTCCGCGGGAAGGTGGATGACCAGGGATTTGTCCACGCGGATGAGATCGTTGGCGACGTCCTGCCCCATAAGGCCCTGGCCCGTCGCGCTGTCGACCCCGATGAGGCGGTAGAATAGGCTCTTGCCCAAGGCGCCGCGGAGGATAAGCCCGCCTCCCGCCAAGGCGAACAGCGCCCCTACCCAGGACCGTCGCTTCAATCCATAAAGCAGCAATCCGCTTCCCAAGGCGGCGGATCCCCAGCGCTCGGCTTCCGCCACGTTGATTTTCATCTTCCCGTACCGGGAAAGGAATTCCAGCACCGGGTTCAGGGCGGCGGCCGATGCCGATGCCGATTCCTCCGAAGCGACGCCATCCGATGCCATCTCGCTACCATCCATGTTCCGTCTCCTGGTTCGGGTATCCGGGATCCCATTGGAACGGGGAACCGCGGGTCCCCGGCCCAAGGGGACCCTATGTGAAGGTAATTCCCCACGCGGGAAAGTAAATGCCAAAAAAAAAGGGCTTCCCCGGAAGGAGAAGCCCCATTCAAGTCGGAATCGGGTCATAGGCGGAAGGCCGCTTACAATCCGAAGGCCCGCGTACTACTCGCCTTCGAGCTTTACCACGTCGCCGATGGTGGTCGCCTGGGGCTTGTGGGCCGCCAGGTAGGACTTCCATTCCGCGTCTTCCTTGTTCTTGAAGAAGTCCACAACGCTCAGCGTAAGCTTGCGCGATGCGGCTTCCACTTCGATGACCACAGCGGGAACCTCGTCACCGGGCTTGAAGGCCTCGGCGGGGCTGCGGATGGAATCCGTCGTCAGCTTCGAGGTGGGGATGAACCCTTCGATGCCGCCGGCGAGCTCCGCAATCACTCCGCGCTCCAGGAGGCGGGAGATGACGGCTTTGACCTCGGTACCGACCGGGAACTTCTCCGCCAGGGTATCCCACGGGTCGTCCGTGAGGTGCTTCATGGACAGGCTGATGCGCCGCTTGTCCTTATCAATGGCCATGACGATGCATTCGACCTTGTCGCCCTTTTTCAGGACTTCGGACGGATGGTTGATCTTCTTGGTCCAGGACATGTCGGACACGTGGATGAGGCCATCCACGCCTTCCTTGATTTCGATGAAGGCGCCGAAGGCCGCGAGATTGCGGATTTCGCCGGTGACCTTGGAGCCCACCGGGATTTCGTCCTCGATGTTCTGCCAGGGATCCGGGGTCGCCTGCTTCAGGCCGAGCGAGATCTTCTCGTTCTCTGCATCCAATTTGAGCACGATCGCTTCCACTTCGTCGCCCTGATTGAGCAACTGGGACGGATGCTTGATGTGCTGGGTCCAGGACATCTCGGAAATATGAATGAGGCCTTCGACGCCCTGGTCCAGTTCCACGAACACGCCGTAATCCGTGATGGATACGACCTTGCCCTTGACCTTGGTGCCCTCGGGGTACTTGGCCGCAACGTCTTCCCAAGGATGCTTGGTGAGCTGCTTCATGCCGAGCGAGATGCGCTCCTTCTTCTCGTTGAAATCCAGCACCACGACCTTGACCCGGTCGCCCAGGGAAACCACCTCGGAAGGATGGTTCACGCGGCCCCAGGACATGTCCGTGATGTGGAGCAATCCGTCCACGCCGCCGAGGTCGATGAACGCGCCGAAATCGGTGATGTTCTTGACCACGCCTTCGCGGATCTGGCCCTTCTCGAGGGTGTCGATGATTTCGTCGCGCATCTTGGAGCGTTCCTGCTCCAGGACCACGCGGCGCGACACGACGATGTTGCGGCGGATCTTGTTGACCTTGATGACCTTGAAGTCCATCTTCTGGTTGATGAGGGCGTCGAGATCCGGAACCTGGCGGAGGTCGATCTGCGAACCGGGAAGGAACGCTTCGATGCCGAACAGGTCGACCACGACTCCGCCCTTGATGCGGCGGGTGATGGTACCGGTGACGATTTCCTCTTTCTCGAAGGCTTCGCGGATGCGCTCCCAGACGCGCATGAAGTCCGCGCGCTGCTTGGAGAGGATGATCTGGCCGTCGGCGTTTTCCACCTGTTCCAGGTACACGTCGATGACCTTGCCCACTACGAGCTCGGTGTCATCCTTGAATTCCATCTTGTTGATGATGCCTTCGGATTTGAAGCGGATGTCGACGAAGACATCCGTATCCGAAATGCGGACGACGGTTCCCTTGATGATGCTGCCTTCCTGGTAGCCGGTAAGGGACAAATCGTAAAGCGCGAGAACATCCTGTTTGACCTGACCGGGGACTTTGGAATCGACGTCATCGCCGAAATCCCTCAAATCCTCTTCCGTGCCGTAAAGCAATTTCTGGGACATGTGCTTGGATTCTCCTTGAGTCATCGCCGCCGGATTTGGGGGCCCCTCGCGGGGTTCCCGATTGGAGCTGGTCCAACCGGAGCGGTAGACTTGGCCTGCGCGGCGGGTTGATTTCCGGACCCCGGAAAAGGCTGCCTACGCGACCGATCCCGTCCTGAGTTCCAGTCCGCTCGGAAGCGGTACCGGGAAGCCCGTAATCCCCCGGCCTATTTGGTAAGGGAGGGTAGGCTTTTCAGAACGTGGTCGACTATGATAGCAACTTGTCCCTCGAATGTTAACCCGCTGGTGTCGATAACCTCGGCGTCCGGGGCCAGGACCAAGGGGCTGTGCTCCCGTCCCGAATCCTTGGAATCGCGCTCGGAAAGGTTCTTGAGGACTTCGGCATAGTCCCCGGGCAGATTCATGGAAACCAGCTCCCGGACCCGGCGTTCCGCGCGGACCTCTGGACTGGCATCCATGAAGAATTTGAAGCGCGCGTCGGGAAAGACCACGGTGGCCATGTCCCTGCCCTCCACGACGGCGGGTTGCCGCATGCCGATGCGGCGTTGGACGGGCACCAGGGCATGCCGCACCTCCGGGATCCGGGCGTAATCGGAAACCGCGGCCGTTACGGCGGAGGTGCGGATGTTCCCGCTGAGGTCCCGGCCGTCTACGGTCAGTTTGCCTTTGGCATCCGCGTGCCAGTCCAATCCCTCCACCATATCCGCAATTTCGACCGTTTGGACCGGACTGAATCCCTTTTCCAAGGCCAGGAAGGTAACCGCCCGGTACATGGCCCCGGTATCCAGGTGCAGGATACCCAAGCGGGCCGCGACGGTTTTCGCCGTGCTGCTTTTGCCTGAGCCGCTTACGCCATCGATGGCGACGATATAATGTCCGGGAGGGGGCTTTTCCATTTTTTGCTTAAAAAAAGCTAGGAAAATGGCCCAAGTATGGCATCGTTCCACCCCATTGGGATATAATTCGACAAAAACCCAAAGGTCCGGGCCAAGCCTGGACATACATGGAACCACCCCTATAGATGCCTAACCCTTCCGTCCACCCTTCCAACCGGCTGGTAAAGGCATTGGCGCTTTCGGGCGCCGCCATGATCTGCCAGGGTTTCTACTGCTCGCAAAAGCATGAACCTCCCAGCCTGCCCTCGGCGGTGTTCACGGATATCCAGCTGAAAATCAAGGATCCGGAACTGCGGTCCCCGGGCATCTACCTGGCATGGGACTACCCCTCGGAAGCCAAGGCTTCGGTCTTCGAAATCTATCAAAGCTTCAACCGGGATTCCCTGAAGCACGCGGTTTACACCCAAGCGGCCGAAGACTCGCAGCACGTCATCCTCCCGTTATCGGATACCACCCGCCCCTACACCCTCTACTTCGCGGTACGCGCCGTTCTCGTCGAGGCTACGGGCCAGAAGCTGTACGGCGACACCCTTGTCGCCGATTCCATCAGTATCACGCCCTCCCTGACCATCAACGCGCCCTCCTCGGGCGCTTTCTATGACGGCCGTACGTTGAACATGGAAGTCCAGACCAGCAGCGACCCGGGCGTGAGCATCCGCTTTTACTACTACGAGAAATCGAAATCGGATTGGGCGATCAAGCAGGCCGGATGCCTCCCCAGAGGATCGGATGGAACCGAAGATCCCTGCACCACCATCTTCGGGCATTCCGTGCAAAGGGATTCCCTGACCCTGGAACAACATCCTCCCGGCGATACGGTGCAAGCGCTTTTCTGCGTCGTGGGCACCGAGAGCTTCGAGGAATCCCATACGGGGTTGATGCAATCCCTCGGCTGCAAGGGCTTCTACCGGGTGAATCCATGAATCGACCGTTACGTCCTACCACGCGCCTGCGGACTTCCGCGGCCCTCCTCTGGCTCATCACCTTGCTACCGATCAGCGCCCTGGCGGGTGCCCGTTCCGCGATCGAACCCGCCGGCGCACCCTTCGAAGGCGAATGGCAGGTGGAAACGTCGGACGCAACCGGAATGATCCTGAACTGGCGGAATGCGAAACCATCCGATGGGGGCGGCATCCGCACCCTGGCCTTTGCCGTTCCGCCCGGCAATGCCGCCGAAGCGGGCTTGGAATCATCCCGGCCTTCGTCGGGATCCCTGTCTGTATCCAAGCCGGCCCTTTTCCGCGACGTGGCCGTCGCCGCCTTGACCTTCAATCCCGCCGGAGGTTCCGCCGGAAGCCCCTCCCCCGCCTCCTCCGCGCGCATCCGCGTTACGTTCCGCAAGGCTTCGGGCCAGCCTCCGTACCGTCCCGCTTTCGCCCCGCCGGAAGCCTCCCCTTCCGAACGGCACCTCCAGGGCTGGATCATCAACTACGCGCAGTCGCGCTCCTTCCGAAGCGCACCGGCGGCCGTCCTCGCCAAGAACGGAGGGGACGGTCCTTCGGCGGGAGCCTTCCTGGCCAAGCAGAGACTCGTCATCCGGACCTTGGACGAGAACATCGAAATGCTGCCCTACGACACCCTGGCCAAGGCGGGCGTGCCGCTTTCGTCCATCGATCCCCGGCACATGCATCTCTACCAGGATGGGCGCGAGGTCCCCATGTACATCCGCGGCGAGGAGGATGGGCGTTGGGATCGGGCCGACTACATCGAATTCATCGGCAAGCGCGCGGCCGGGCAGAACACCTACAACTCCTACTATACCACGAGGGCGGTTTTCATACTGGTCTGGGAAGGCGGGCGGCTGGGATTGCGCGCTCCCGCGGTTCCCGTCGCATCGCGCACCGGCGGGCTGGTTCCCTCCTTCCCCGCGAACGCATCCCAGGCCCTGCCGTTCAGGGCGCGCGCTCACCTCGAAGAGGACCTCGAAATCCTTCGCATAGGCAGCACCTCGGCGGAAGAGGTCGTGGATCTCGGCGCCCGGGTTCAGGAAACGGAGCTGACGGATTTCTGGGTCTGGAAGAGGATCGGGGCTGAAAAGGACCTGGTGGAAATCCCCTTCACCCTGAACTTCAATCCGTCCGTCGCCGCGGTTGGAGGCCAGGTGGAGGCGGCGGGCAACGGCACCGTGAGGATCACCGTCAACCTGAAAGGCATCACCAACAATCCCAAGGCCGATCCGGATCACCATCTGAAATTCCTGCTGAACGGTTCGGACATCTCCCTGGTGGGCGGCGTCGAGCATGATGCGGTCTGGGAAGGCCAGGAATCCTATACCTGGGTCTCTCCGATCCTCAATCCTTCCGTGCTCAAGGCCGGCAAGAACGTGCTGGTGATCCAGAAGGTGAACGACCTGAGGACCACGGACGGGCAATTGGTCGAGAACCAGGATGCGTACCTCAACTCCATCGACCTGGAGTTCCCGGCCACCTACGCCATGCTGGACGGCAAGCTCACCTTCAACAATTCCTTCCGGGACAGCACCGGCCTCAAGCTTTTCACCTTGACCGGTCTTTCGGGCGAGGACATGAGCCTTTGGGACAAGCAGGGCCGTAAGCTCACCAACTTCCGGATCGGATCGGGAAGCCAAGGGCGCCAATTGTCCTTCCTGGACACCTTGGCCGGGCCGACCCAATACATCGCCTGCGCCGCGGACAAACGCGAAACGCCCTTGTTGTCCCTGGACACCCTGGACGACCTGACCTCCACGTCCCAAGGCGCGGACTATCTGGTGATAACCCAGAAGGAGTTGCTCGGAAAGGCCCTCGACTCCCTCGTGGAATTCCGAGCCAAGCAGGGCATGCGCACCCGCGTGGTATTGGCGCGGCACATCTACCAGGCCTTCGGCGACGGCAGCATGGATCCGGCCGACATCCGCCGCTTCGTCGCATACGCCTATAAGAACTGGGCCAGGCCCGCGCCGGCTTACCTGGTGCTTGTCGGGGACGCGTCCCAAGGGTTCGAAAAGCGCGGGGAAACCATAGTCCCCTTCCACCCCGTCAATATCCGCGGTTGGGGCGTTGCGGCCAACGACGATTATTTCGCGAAGGTTTCCGGGGACGACGACATCGCCGATCTCTTCGTCGGCCGCATCCCCGCCGGCGACAGGCAGCAGCTCTCGAACGTGGTGCATAAGACCCTGACCCTGGAAACCGCAAGACCTCAAGGCCATTGGAGCAACAAGGCCCTGCTGATCTCCGGGTTCGAATCCTCCTTCACGGCCCAGAATTACCTGCTCCAGGGGATCGCCACGGCGAACGATCGCCAATATTCCCGCGTGGATCTGTTCCCCGGCTCTCCCCATTACAAGAGCGCGGCCCAACGGGCGGACTTCTTCGACCAGCTCGATTCCGGCTTCAACCTGGTGAGCTTCGTCGGGCACGGCGGTGGCGCGGTCTGGTCGGACGCGGGAGTGCTCACCCTCAAGGCCATTGACGAAGGCAAGCTCAAGGGCGACTATCCCATTCCTCTGGTCTCCTCGGTGACTTGCCTGACCGGATTCTTCGAGGATCTCTCGGCCCGATCCCTGGGCGAGGAGATGGTCCGGATGCAAAAAGGGGGTGCCGCCGGTTTTTACGGGGCCGCCGGGTACATCTCCAACCTGGCGGGCGAAGCCCTTTCCGCCGAAATCCTGAAAGCGGCCACGGGCAACGGCTATGCCACCATCGGAGCCATCACCACCCAGGCCGAAACCATGGTCAAGCTCCGCACGGGCGATGTCTTCCAACCCATCCTGGCCGAATTCAACCTGCTCGGCGACCCTGCGCTCGGGGTTTCCTTTCCGCGCAAGGAGGGAACCCTTTCCCTGGCCCCCCAGGCGCTCGCCGGCGGCGCCACCCTCGAAGCCCAGGGGACCAAGCTGGCGATGGAGTCGGGCGATGCGGTCGCCACGGTCCTTTTCGGGGATTCCACGGAAAGCAATGCCTCCCTCAAGGTGTCGGGAAGCGGCCTTTCCTTGAAGAAGGTGTTTGCGATCAAGCCAGGGGGAATCCAGAACGGCAAGGTGCTCATCCATTATTGGAACGAGAAGCAGGCAAGGGTCCTCTCCGCTCCGTTCTCGACCTTGGATTGGCTCATCGATTCGGTCGCCATCGAGCCCGCCCTCGCGGCCCCGGGCGATTCCGTCCGCATCACCCTGAAACTCAACACGGCCTATGCCAAGACCTCCTTCGCCGGCGGAGTCGCCTCTTTCGTCGTCGGCGGGGACGCAGCGCCCTTGTTTCCCGGCGACAACCAGAACGGCCTTCGCAGCGATGACGGCATCCATTTGAGCACGGTTTCCAAGGTGATGCTGGACGTTCCGGCATTCGATCTGGCGGGTCCGCGCGTCTACCTGGCGTTCCGGCTCAATGTCCAGGTACTGGATGCCCAAGGGGATCCGGCGCAGGTCATTTCCAATCTCAGTTCGCGGACCTATTCCCTGCCGTTATCAGAACTGCCCCGCCTGGAACTGCCCCCGAGGGCAATGCGCCTTCCCGTCCAGGACAAGCTCGGGGTCTGGGTGGCGATCCACAATAAGGGATTCGGTACGGCGCAAGGCTTCAAGGTTTCCCTGACCCGCGATACCGAGAGCCCACTGCCCGTGACGGATACGGCCGCCTACCCAGGAAAGCTCGGGTTCGGCGCGGTCGACTCCCTTTTCTTCACCTTGGCCGACACCATGGCTTCGGGCAAACGCCTGCGGGCTTCCTTGATCCCTTCACGGGACGGGGAATTGGCGGTGGCCGGCCGATCCCAGGATACCGTGTTCCATATAGCGACCCGGGTACTCTCGACACCGGCCGACACCATGCAGCTTGATTCGCTCGGCGATTTCCTGGCGCTGCCGGCGTCCGGACCCAGGCCCATCCGCGTCTTCGCCGAAAACGTCCCCGTTACCGCCCTGCCCCCGCATCTGTCGCCGGCCGGGGGTTCCCTGCCCATCAACGCGTTCCGCATCCAGGCGCCCGGACTTGCCGCCGACGCCTTGGTGCACGGCAGGTCCATGGCCGCATTCCCGAAATCCGCGGCCAAGGCCGGCTCGGGAGCGGGCGCAAGCATCCTTCCCGCCTGGCATTTCCGGGAATCGGACGGCCAGACCTGGATCAAACTGGACACCCTCGATTCCCGCGCGGATCTTCGCATCGGATCCGGATTCAAAAGCGGCGTCTACGCCCTCCTCAAGAACAAGGATGTTTCGCCACCCTTGATCCAATTGAGCAGCCGCGGCCAGGCCTTGTTGATGGATGATTACGTACCCCTGCATACGGCCATCGACGTGGTCATGCGCGATGGTGAAGGCATCGACCTCGCCCTGCACCCACCGGTGCTGGCCAGCCGGAAGCAGGCCCTGGACAGCGCCAACCACGCCGCGGAAAAGGGGGATGCCTTCCCGACCCTCGCGCGGATGAACTTCCTTCCCGACAACCTGTCGCAACGGGATTCCATAACCATCACCGCACGGGACATTTCCGGCAACCTGGCCAAGCGCACCCTCGTGTACCGCATGGGCGACGACCTGAAGATACGGGATTTGGGGAGTTACCCCAATCCCTTCGCGGATACCGCCGTATTCGTCTACAGCCTCACGGATTACTGCGACAAGGTGGATCTGAAGGTCTATTCGCGCGCGGGACGGATGGTCCGATCCCTGGGTCAGCGGAACGTGGTGGGCTATCAGGAAGTGGTCTGGGACGGCAGGGCGGAATCGGGCAACAACGTGGCCAACGGTCTTTATTTCCTCAAGGTGACGGCCAAGTCCGGGAGCAAGGAAACCTCGAAGATCTTCAAGCTGTTCAAGAAACAGCGCAAGTAGGTCCTTTGTAGATTGTACGGCCATGGATTCCCATTCCGGCCTGGTTTTCGACGAACGGTTCCTCGACCATATTCTTGAGGCCGGTCACCCGGAATCCCCTTCCAGGCTCCGCGCCATCGCCCGCAAACTGGATGAAACCGGACTGCGGAAGCATTTCCTGCCGATAGCGCCGGTCCCGGATCCATTCGCGGCCATAACCGCCGTCCATTCCGCCCGCCACATCGAACGCGTCAAAGCCATTCCGGTCACCGGTCCTATCGCCGCCTTGGCCGTCGCGGGCGCCATGGCGGCCGTCGATGCGGTATGCGGCGGGGAAGTCGCGAACGCATTCTGCGCGGTGCGGCCCCCCGGGCACCATGCGCATGATACCGGAGCGGAGGAGGGCTTCTGCTTCTATAACAACGTGGCGATCGCCGCCCGTTACGCGCAACGGAAGCACGGCTGCGCGCGGATCCTCATCATCGATTGGGATTACCACCACGGCAACGCCACGGAAGAAGCCTTTTACGAGGACCCTTCGGTCCTGTTCTTTTCCACGCATAAATGGAACGCCTACCCCGGCACCGGGAATCCGTTCCGCCAGGGCGCGGGCGCGGGTAAAGGCTATACCATCAATGTGGACCTGGGCGCGGGCGCCCGGGACCGGGACATCCTGACCGCATGGGATGAAAAACTCTTGCCCGCCGCGGAAGCCTTCCAGCCGGACCTGGTCCTTATTTCCGCCGGTTTCGACAGCCGCAAAGACGATTTCCTGGGGGATTTCCGGATCGGGGACGATGCCTTCCGGCGCATGACCCGCATGGCCACCCGATTGGCCGGGATCGCCGGCGGCGGAAAGGTGGTTTCCCTGCTGGAGGGAGGATATAACCCGGAAGGATTGGCCGATGGCGTGGCGGCCCATCTGGAAGAACTGCTCTCGGTCCCCGGTTCGGGAGCCGAACCAAAAGCCTGACCTTCGGGTTCCGCGTCCCTCCCCTCATGGCAAACACGGCGCGAACTAGTATCTTTCGCTGGCATGCCCCCTAATCCAGATCCTTCCGGTTTCCCGTCCGAAAACCCCGCCTCCGAAGAAGAGGACGAAACCCTTGCCGGATCCGTCCATGATGAAGCGGCCGACACGGATTACGCGCCGGATACGGAAGAAACCGTGGACATCCTTTCCGCCCCGGCTCCCGGCCTATACCTGGTGGCCACGCCCATCGGCAATCTCGAGGACATGACCTATCGCGCCGTGCGCATCCTGAAAGGCTCGGATCTGATCCTGGCCGAGGATACCCGCCATTCCCGCGTGCTGCTGGGCCATTACGGGATCGCGCGTCCCAGCGAGAGCTACAACGACTTCAACAAGGAGAAGCGCACCCCGGGCTACATAAACCGTCTCAAGGAAGGAGGGCGCCTGGCCCTCATCTGCGATGCGGGCACGCCCGGCATCGCCGACCCCGCTTTCAACCTGGTCAAGGCCGCCCTGGCCGAAGGCATCAAGGTCTACCCCATTCCCGGCCCCTGCGCCATGGTCGCGGCCGTAACGGCCTCGGGCCTCCCGACGGACCGCTTCGCGTTCGAGAACTTCCCGCCCAAGAAATCGGCCCAGCGCCTGCGCAAGCTGGAGACCCTCAAGCAACGCTGGGGCGGCGAAGAGCAGCACGCCCCCACCCTGATCTTCTACGTTTCCCCCCACCAGGTTCGGCAATTCCTGGAAGAGATCGCGGAAGTCTTCGGACCGGACATGCATGTGGTGCTGGCGCGGGAGATAACCAAGAAGTTCGAGGAATTCCTGTCGGACACGGCGGCCAAGCTGCGCGAATACTATCGCGAGCGCACGCCGCGGGGGGAATACGTGCTCCTGCTCCACCCCCAGAACAAGCGCTGATCCTACATGGCCAAGGTCCCGGACATCCTGCGCAGGGTCATGGCACGGTTCCGGCCGCGACGGCCGGATTGGCCCATCCTGGGTTGGATATGCCTGTCGGCCCTGGCCTGGGCCTTTTGCTACCCTCCCTTTCCCCTGGGGCCGCTCGCCTTCGTCGCCCTGGTTCCCGCCTTCATCGCCTCGCTCCGGCTCACCGCGCGGCAAGCCTTCGCCTACCACTTCGCCGCCGGCATCCTCTACAACACCATCATGTACTGGTGGATCTACAACGTGATGAAGGTAGGACCCGCCCTCATCATCGGGTCCGGCCTGGTGATCCTGATCCTCTTCCTATCCTTCTTCAACGGCCTTTTGGGCTGGCTCTTCCGCATCCTGGCCGTCAGGCCGTACGGTCTAATCGCTTATCCCATCCTTTGGGGCGGCCTGGAAGTGGTCCGCAGCCTCGGGGAGATGTCCTTCCCGTGGAACGACATGGGCTACGCCCTGGGCCATTGGGACGGCCTCATCCAATCCGTTTCCTATCTGGGTATCTTCGGGCTCTCCATGGCGATTGTCTCGGTCAATTGCCTCGCGTTCAGGGCATGGAAATCCCGCGGCGCCATCCGATGGGCCTTCCTGGGAGCCGCCGCGGCCATCCCCCTGTTCCTGGCCGCTCAAGGCTCCGCCTCGCTCTCCCGGCCCGATCCCACCGCCTCGCGCATCATCGATATCAGCCTGGTGCAACCCTCCATCGCGCAGACCAAGAAATGGGATGAAGGTTATTTCAAGGACGTGATGCAGAAAACCTGGGATACCATGGAAGGCCATCCCGTGGACAGCGCCATCCTCAAGGGGACCGATCTGATCGTCCTCGCGGAAACCGCCGTCCCGGATTTCCTGCGCAGCCGGCCGGAACTGTACGAGCGCTTCCAGAAGATCGCGGCCGCCACCGGCGCGGACGTATTGGTCGGGGCCCTGGACTTCGCGTCCGATCCCAAACCCTACCATACCTACCTCTTCTACAATTCCGCCTTCCTGTTCCCCGCCGACGGCAAGGCCACCCTGCTGCAATACTCCAAGCTTCGGTTGGTGCCCTTCAGCGAGAGGCTTCCCTTCGACGACGTCTTCCCCATCATCAATTACGTGAACCTGGGCGAGGGGGACTTCTCCCCCGGCTCGGGTTATTCGATTTGGGAACGCGGGGCCCGGAACGTTTCGTCCGCCCGGAACGTTTCGTCCGCCCGGTACGCCCCGTCCATATGCTACGAGATCATCTATCCGGACTTCGTGCGCGGGGCCCGCCGCCGCGGCGCCGAATTGCTGGTCAACATCACCAATGACGGTTGGTTCGGATACAGCAATGCGCCCTTCATGCATGCCAATATCAGCCGCTTCCGAGCCATCGAAGCGGGCATCCCCATCGCACGCTGCTCGAACGCCGGCATCAGCGTCTTCTACGATTACAAAGGCCGGGTGCTGGGCAAGACGCGGCTATCCGAAATGACGGTATTGCGCCGGAAGGTGGCCCTGGTATCCCGCGATACCTTTTACCAGCGGCATGGGGATCAGGTGGAGGGCTTCCTGGCCTGGGCCTTCATCCCGGGGTTGCTCGGTTGCTGGTTCCTGGCCTGGCGGGACAACCGGCGCTTCGCCGGGAGATCCTAGAACGTCAATATCCCGCCGGGATCTCGAGATGGAGCCCGGTCCGTACGTCCTTCCAGTACCGGATCATCTTCTCCCGGATCGCCTCGCCCGACATCTCTTTCAGGGCCTCCTGCATCGGACCCACCTCGACCAGGCGGTTGTTCACGCCCCCGCATTCCACCAGGCCCACCGGGCCTCCTGAATAGATCAGATTGCAGAAATTGAAGGAGCACCGGATGAAGTGCCGGCCGGAGATGGACACGTTCTCGGAAAGGAACTCCCGGCTCTGGACGATTTCAAGGCCCGGTTCCGGGCGGAGCGATTCTTCCGCGGGCGCATGGTTGCCCGACTCTTCCCCGGCCGCGCCGGTCTGTTCCTGCTCATCCATATGCTTGCTCCACCTTTTCGGCGTTTGTGTTCATCGTTCCGGGAAACGGCGCTCGCGCACGGCCCGGCAATATTCGGTCGCGCCCGCCAGGGCCGCCCCATGGAGGTCCGCGAATGCTTTGGCGAACGGCGGAAAGGGCCCGGGATTCAATCCCAGGAAGTCATGCAATACCAGGACCTGCCCGTCCACCTGCCGCCCCGCGCCGATGCCGACCGTCGGGATGGGTACCGCGCGGGTTACCTGGGCGGCCAGATCCGAATCCATGTGCTCAAGGACCATGCCGATCGCCCCGGCCTTTACCACGGCTTCGGCCGAGCGGAGGACTTCCTCGCGCTCGGCGGGGTCGCGGCCCACCTGCTTGAAGGATTTGGCGGTCTGGGGAAGCAATCCCAGATGGCCGAAGACGGGAACGCCTTCCGAGGTCAGGGCGCGGATCACGTCCAGCTTGGCCCCTTCCAGCTTCACGGAATGCGCGCCCAGAGCCAGGAAACGCAGCCCATTGGCGACGGCTTTGGCCGGATCCGAGTCCGAGCCGAAAGGCATGTCCGCCAGGATATGGGTATCCTTGGCGCCCCGAGCCGCGGCCCCGACGAACACGGCCATGACGTCCATACCCACTTCCCGGGTGGAGGAAAGGCCGAGCACGACATTGGCGAGGGAATCCCCGACCAGGATCACGTCCACGCCCGCTTTTTCCAGGATACGCGCCATGGGGAAGTCATAGCCGGTGGCCATCACCATGGGGGTCTGCTTGAAGCGCCCGAAGGCTGCGGCGGGTATCATCCGTTTAAAAATAGTTTATCCGCGAAATCCTCCCAGGAAAACGGATGGACCGGGATCCTTTGGGGAGAGAAGCCTTCCAGGAGATCGGCGGGACGGCTTACCGGCCCCGTCTCCATGCCCAGGCCCCTGGCGAAGTATCCGAGGAGGGCCGCGGGGGATCCCAGGCGTTCCCGGATCCCCTTGAGGGAATCGGCCCCTTGGGATTTGGACAGCTTTCCGCCGGACGGGTCGAGCAGCAATTCATGATGGATGAAGCGGGCGCCTGGAAATCCGGAGTACCCGATCCGTCCGGCCAACCAAGCCTGGGCCCCCGTGGACGGGAGCAGGTCCTTGCCGCGTACGACCAGGTCGATCCCCAATTCCTCATCGTCGACGAGGGAAGCGAGCTGGTATGCCGGATCCCCGTTCCGTTGCCAGACCACGAAATCGCCCATGGTCCTTCCCGGTTCCAGCACCAGGGGGCCGCGGTTGAGCTCATCGATGGTAACCTCGGCGCTACCCGGCACGCGGATCCGCAACGGATAGGCATCGGCGGCCGGGGCTCCGTCCGCGGCCAGGCCGGATTGGGCCTTGGAAAGGCCCGCATGGCGGCAGGTGCCGGGATAAGTTCCGGGAAACCCGGCGGCCAGGGAGTCCCGCCGGACCTTTTCACGGCTGCAGGCGCAGGCGTAAAGCAACGGGCCGTCCCCATCCGAGGCCTCGGCCAGGAGCTCCAAGGCGGCCCGGTAACGGTCGATGCGCAGATGCTGGCTATGGCCGGATTTGATGTCCGCCAGGCTGCGCGGGCCGGTATCCCAATCCAGGCCGAGCCATTCCAGGGAAGCGAAGATGTCCTCGATGTATTCCTCGCGGAAACGGGCCGTATCCAGATCATCGATGCGCAGATGGATGCTCCCGCCCTGGCTGCGGGCCAGGAGCCAGGTAAGGACGAAGGACCAGGCGTTGCCGGGATGGAGGTATCCGCTAGGGGTGGGAGCCAGGCGGGTGCGGGGAGCCTTCAGGCGGCCCCCAGCATTTCATGGTAGAAGTCCAGGGACTTCATCGGACGCGCGCCCCCGGCATGCTTCCCCAGGAAGGAAAGCAGGAAGGTCTCCGCGAGCACCTCCTCCTCGCGCGGCAATCGGCCCGCCCTTACGCCCGAATCCTGGAGACGGTCCAGCCAGCGCAGCAACCGGCCCGGGAACGCGATGCCGCTTCCTCCCGCCCCCGCGCCGCCGCAAGCCCCGCAAACGGGTCCGCCCAGATCCGGATCCAGGCGCACGCGGAAACCGGTGGCCTCGCGGCCGCATTGCACGCAAATGGTGAACTGGGGGCTGAATCCGGAGAGCGAGCAAAGGCCCAGGAGGAAATCGCACAGGTGCAGGACGGGATCGAAATCGGCCCCCGCCTCGTCAAGTTGCTCCAGGCGCTCCACGAGCAGTTCGTAATGTGGATGGGACTGGGC
The DNA here is from genome assembly GCA_028287465.1 of Fibrobacterota bacterium. Classification (GTDB taxonomy): domain Bacteria; phylum Fibrobacterota; class Fibrobacteria; order UBA11236; family UBA11236; genus Chersky-265. The sequence continues at coordinate 67,588 of JAQBPO010000066.1, read as the reverse complement.
CGGCTCCGACATGTACTTGAGGTAGAGTTCCATGAACACGTGGCCCAGGGACTGGCGGCCGGGATCGGATTTGAGCCTGGGGAATTCCCGGATCAGTCCCGCGTCCATCAAGGTATGGATCTCGGACTTGGATTTCTCCGGGTAGATGAATTGATCCAGGGTGAAGAAATCGAGGAGGCCCCGGAATTTGGACTTGGGCTGCTTGGCGCCCTTGGCGATGAGGGTGATGAGCCCGGATTCCCGCGTGAACACCTTGAGGATCAGGCTGCTGTCCGAAAACGGGATCTTCTTCAGGATCAAGCCGGGGGATTTCACCGACGCCATGTCCGTCTCCCTTCCGTTCCTTGCGGGTATCCGGCGCGGATCAGAATCCGTACCGGATCGACCACTCCGTTTGGGTCCCCGGATGCAGGACCGTATGGTAATAGGGTTCGAAGGAAATCGTGTTCGCATTGGCCCAGATCGGCATCCAGGCCACGGGGAACCTGCATTCGATCTTCACCTCGCCCAGGCCGGGATGCTTTTGGATGATGTCCACCGGGGCTCCGAAAGGCAGGTTGAGAAGCTGGTAACAGCCCGACTTCCAATCCCATTCCGGATTCCGCTCCAGCACCCCGTTGTTGAAACGGAAACCGCCGGCCACGGGCACCCAGGACGGGAAATCGCATTCCACGGAAAGCCTGCCGCAGACGTTTCCGGCATGGGGGAAGAAGGGATGGGCGAACCAGCGGATGGGCGCATCGGCCTTGCCCTGATTCTTGACCACGGTGGTGGAGATGAGGGTGCGTCCCTTGAGGACGACGCGACGCTCCAGGTTCAGATCCCAATCCTTGAAGCTCTGGCGCGAAGTCATGGTCAGCATGGCGCCCGCATGGACGACCTTCCAGGGGGCGAGCTCCATGATGGTGGAATTGTTGCGGACATGGAAGGGCTTGACCGGGCTTTCCCGCCGGACCTTGCCGACGCCGATCACCCAGACATCCTCCCCCACCTTGGCCTGGGCCGAACCGAGGGCGATCTCGAAGGCCTCGGGAATCCCCTGGCCGTCGAAGGGCAAGGGATCGGGATTGGGGAACTGCGGTCCGGAGAACAGATCGCCTTTGGCGGCGTCCTTCACCTGCCAGATATAGCCGCCCGCGCAATAGCGGGACCCGATATGTTTACGATCGGCGACCGGGTCCAGGATGGATACGCGGAGCCCGGCGCTGTCGAGGTGGAACATGGGTAATAAACTAGGAAAAGCGCGGGATTCCGGGGTCATCGGGGCGCCGATTCGACCGGATTACGCCGGTTACGGGGACCCTTCCGGAGTCCTTCTCCGGAAGCGGCAGGGTCGGTTCCGGATCAGGGGCGCGGGCCGAGGCTTCGCAGCAGACCGGCCAGGAAATCGAGCTCACGCCGGTTGGGCCGCATGCGCTGCCATAGGAGCCGCGCATATTCCCGTTGGGCTTCCCGCTTCCCATCCTTGAAGAATCCCTTGGCTTCCAGGTTGGCCAGCAGATCCTCCAGGACCTTGGCCGATTCGCCCTGGGTCGGGATCAGGGTTCCGCCCTCGGCTTCCGCCATGGCCGTCGCCCGAGGTCCGGATTCGGAACCGGATTCGGAACCCGTTCCTGAGAGGGCGCCCAGGAAGGCGTACAAGCCGATGGCGAGGGCATGGGACACGTTCAGGCTCAGGGTTTCCGACGGCATGGGAATGCGCACCAGATGGGTCAGGAGCAGGGTCTCTTCCCGGAACAATCCCTGGGACTCCCGTCCGAAGACGAGGGCCGAGGTGCCGGTCCCGCCCTGGAGCGCGCCCCTTCCCCAGGCGCGCGCCGCCTCATCCAGATCCTCGATGCGCTGGGATGGATCCCGCTCGCGGCGCGTGAATCCAAAGGCCGCTCCGCAATCGGCTATGGCGTCCTGCAGGGAGGCGAAGTAGCGCGCGCCGTCCAGGGTTTCCGGCACGGCCTTGCCGGTCTTGCGCGCGGCGCCGTCCGCGGCGATACCGGGGCTGCCCACGATGCGAAGGTCGGAAAGCCCGTAGCAGGCCATGGTCCGCGCCGCAAATCCGACGTTCGCGGCCTGCTCGGGACCGACCAGCACCACGCAAAGGGAGGGATTCATGGATAAATGCTCAGGCAATGCGATCGGATGATGGCCGGCGGTTCTCCGGGATCAGGCTTCCGGTTCCGACCAGCGCCCATGCTCCTTGATCAGGTTGACCAGGGCTTCCGGCGCCTCTTCCTCGGGGATGTTCTTCTTGACGACGTCCCGGCCCACGTAGAGATTGACCTTGCTGGGGGCTCCGCCCACATAGCCGAAATCCGCGTCCGCCATCTCCCCCGGGCCGTTCACGATGCAGCCCATGATGGCGATGGAAATGTTCTTGAGATGGGCGGTCCGCTGGCGGATCTTCTGGGTCGTGGTCTGCAGATCGAACAGGGTCCGCCCGCAGCTGGGGCAGGCGACATATTCGGGCTTGGTGCGGCGCACGCCCGCGGCCTGCAGGATATCGTACCCCAGGTGCATGCATGCCTTGGGCCCGGCGGGCCCTTCCACGTGGAGCATGTCCCCTATGCCGTCCACCAGCAGGGAACCGAAGCGGGCGGCCAGCATCATATTGCCTTCCGGGGTCCCGTCGCTCATGCCCCGGAGGATGATGGGATCCGGCCGGCCCTTCAAGGCGAGCCAGGCGGCCAGGTGACGGTACCGGGCGATGGGATTGTTCATGGAACCGGCCGAAGCGGTTTGCTTCTCCATACCCGCCTTGTCCGCTTCAGGCGAAGGCGGCACGCAGGACCAGAAAAGATGGGGCAGGTTCAACACGTCCGGCGGGATCCGATCCAGATGCTCCGGATCCTCGATCTGGATCTCCAGGTCGCCGGGCAGGTCGCTTACGTCGGAAAGCAGGCGCCCGGTCTTGAGGGCCACCAATTGATGCTTGGTGGCGATGGCGAAGTCCACCGTGCGGGGCTCCCAGACCGTGGGCATGTCCTGCCGCGTGGCATGGGAATCGTGGGTGCCGGACCATTCGATGCGGCGTTCCCCCTTGGGGATGGATTCGGAAACGGGATCCACGGTGCCGACGGCGATCTTCTCGCGGCCGCCCACGGCCAGGTTCCCCAGGTGCAGGACCGGGATCTCGCGGCGTTTGAAGTTGTAGAAGTCGAGGCTTTCCGGCAGGCCTTTGCGGGCCTCCAGCCTGGCCGTATCGCAAAGCTTGACCAGGGCCTTGGCCACCGGAATCTCATGGACAGGGTCCTCGGTGAGGGATACGCGTATGGTATCGCCGATCCCGTCGAGCAGGAGCGCGCCGATGCCTACGGAGGATTTCAGGCGGCCGTCCTCCCCATCGCCCGCCTCGGTCACGCCGACATGGAAGGGATAGGGCTTATGATCCCTATCCAGCCGGGCCGCGAGCAGCCGGTAGGCATTGACCACCACGCGGGGATTGGAGGATTTCATGCTGAAGACGATCTGATCGAAATTCTCGGCTTCGCAGACGCGCAGGTATTCCAGGGCGGATTCCACCATGCCTTCGATGGTATCCCCGTATTTCCACATGATGCGATCGGAAAGGGAACCGTGGTTGGTGCCGATGCGAAGGCAGACGCCGCGGTCCTTGGCGGCGCGCACCAGGGGCACGAAGGCATCGTAGACCTTCTGCACGCCGGCCGCGAAGCTCGCATCATCATAGTCCCGGGGAGTGGCCGATTTCGAGTCCACGAAATTGCCGGGATTGATGCGGACCTTCTCGACCCATTTGACCGCTTCCATCGCCGCCCGGGGCTGGAAGTGGATGTCCGCCGAGACCGGCACGTCGCATCCCGCGGCGCGCACCTTTTCCATGATCTCCTTGAGGCACTCCGAGTCCTTCTGGGTGGGCGTGGTGATGCGGACCAGTTCGCATCCGGCCTTGGCCAGTTCCAGGGTCTGGAAAACCGTGGCGTCGATGTCCTTGGTATTGGTCGTGGTCATGGACTGGACCAGGATGGGTTCGTCCCCGCCGATCCAGCGGTTTCCGACGCGGACCTTCAAGGTCTTGCGCCGCCGGGGGGAGAAACGGTCGGAGGTATAGGTCAGGGGCGCCTGGGATTCGGTCGGAACTTTGGTGGATTGGGTCATGGGCCATTAAAAATACACAATTCCTCGGCCAGGACCGATTTCGATTGCCGGAAGAGCGGCCATGAATTAATCTTACCCATATGGTTAAACCAAATAGTTTATCTAAAAAACCAAGAAAGCGGGCCGCCGTCAAACCCGCGCCTGCCCTGGAAACCGGAGGGGATCCGGGTTCAGGAGATACCGAAAAACGGATACTCGCCGCCGCCCGCAAGGAATTCATCGCCAAAGGCCTCGAAGGCGCGCGCATGCAGGCCGTCGCCACCGAAGCCGGCGTCAACAAGGCCCTGTTGCACTATTACTTCCGCAGCAAGGACAAGCTCTACCAGAAGGTCCTTGAAGACACCATCTCCACCGTCTGGGGCAAGCTCCAGGCCGAATTCCGGGCCCAGCCCCAAACGGCCGGCGTCGAAGGAATCGTAAGGACCATCGTCTCCACCTATATCCGCACCCTGGCGGCCAATCCGGACTTCCCCCTTTTCGTATTCCGCGAAATCGCCGGAGGCGGCGGCTCCTTCCCGTTCGTCCTCCAGGAACTGCTCAGGAATTTCCGGGACGTCCCCGCCACCCTGGTAAAAACGCTCCAGGACGAGGCCAAGGCCGGCCTGATCAAGCCCGTCCACCCCCTGCACTTCATCATGAACCTGATGGGGATGACCGTGACCACCTTCCTGGCCATGCCCATGCTGCAACGCCTGGGCCCGGCGGTGGGCCTCAAGATCGAATTCAACGATGCGTTCCTGGAAGAACGCATCGCGTCCATCACCGATACCCTTCTCAACGGCATCCGGACCAAGAGGTGAACATGCATCCCCTTCGCGCCTTCCTCGCGACCTTCGCCTTCTGCGCGGCCTCGGCCGCGCCGTCGGCGGCGCTCTCCCTCCATGAGGCCCAGGAAATCCTGTTCCGCGACAATGCCGACCTGGCCGTCCTCAGGCTCGAGGTGGAACGGGCGGAGGCCCAGGCCCAGGAGTCCAAGGCCGCCTGGTTCCCCTCCGTGGACGCCATCGGCAGCTACTCCTATACCACCGAAACGCCTCGTCTCAAATTGGATCTGCCCCTTCCCCCGCCCGGGGGCACTCACCTCGACCGCGCCCTGGGCGATCACGACAAGGTGGAACTCGGGGTGGATGCGACCTATCCCCTGTTCACCGGATTCGCGCGCGGGTACAACCTGGACGCCAAGCGCGCGGGCATCCGGGCCCGGGAAGCCCAATGGGACGGGGCCAGGAACCAGATGTCCCTGCGTCTTGCCGCCATGTACTACGCCTGGCAACTGGCGGCCGCCCAGGCCTCCTACCAGGAAAAGGTGGTCGGGTACTCGAAGGATCTCCAAAAGCAGTTGCAGGATTTCGTGCGCGCCGGGACCGCCGTCCGGAGCCGCGCCCTGGGCGCGGAGGCCAGGTCAAAGGCATCGGAGGTGGAGCTCCTGTCCGCCCAGAATACCAGGGATTCCCTGGCCATGGAAGTCCTGGATTTCCTGGGGGGAAAGGACCCGGCGGGACTGGGTTCACCGGCCGATCTGGCCATGGATACGGCCGCGCCTTCCCCGCCGGCCTGGGATGTCCCGGAGAGCGCTGCCGGAATGGGCGACGCGGGTGGACCCATCGGCCCGCGCATGGATCGGCCCGAGGCGAAGGCCCTGGACCTGGGGGTGGAACAGGCGCGTTACGGGGCCAAGGCCCTCTCAGGGCAAAGGCTCCCTCAAGTCTACGGGTTGGCGGGGGTGCGATACGCCAATCCCGGGCTCGACTTGGCCGGGGATGAGTTCATGCCGTACGGGCTGCTGGGCGTGCAATTGAAATGGAACCTTTTCGACGGCGCCCGCAACAGCGCGCAGCGCAGGCAGCTGGACGTACAGTCCCGCGTCTTGGGCGAGCAGAAGCGCAAGCTGGAACATGAATGGCGCAAGGGCATGGCCACGGCGCGCCTGCAATACGCCAGGTGGGCCGCGCAATTCGCGGCCGCCCAGGCATCCCGCGATGCGGCCCAGGCCGCGGCCGCTGACCTGAAGCGGCAATTCGAGGTGGGCGTGGCCACGGGGCTCGAATGGCTCGAGGCGCGCAACAACCAGGCGCGCGCGGAAATGATGATGGAACAGGCGAGGACCATGCAAAGGCTCGCGCTTTTGCAATGGGATTATGCCGCGGGAAGGGAGTTGCGATACTGATGGAGCTCAAGATGGACCTCATTAAGATGGATTGGGCGAAGACGGCATGGGCAACGACGGCGGCCCTGCTTGCCATGGCGGGATGCACGGGACGGACGGATCCGGATTTCATCGGATCGGCGATCGTCGAGGCGCAGACCTATCAGGTTGCGGCCCTGGTGCAGGGCAAGATCGTCGGCCTCTACAAGCAGGAAGGCCAGACCGCCTCCGCGGGGGAATTGCTGGCCGTGGTGGACAGCATCCCCTTTACCCTTCAATTGCAGGAGGCGGAAGCCGGAATGACCGAGTTGATCGCGGGGACGCGATCCAGGGAAAACGAGATCAAGGCGGCCCAGGCCGAGATCCGGGGCCTGGAACGGGACTATGCCCGCATCGAACCGCTGGTCAAGGAAGGCTCCCTTCCTGCCCAGCAAGGCGATAAACTCGCTTCCGCCTTGGACGCGGCTCGGCTCAAGCTTTCCGCGGCCAAGGACATGGTGGCCAGCCTGGGAGGCAAACGCCAGGGCCTGGAAGCGAAACAGGCCCAGATCCGCGAGCAGTTGCGCCGGTGTTACCTATGGGCCCCCGCCTCGGGCCGGATCCTGACGCGTTACAAGAACCCGGAGGAAATCGCCGCTCCCGGGCAGCCCGTCTATGAAATCGGCAAGGAGGACACCCTCCAGGTCGATTTCTTCGTGCCGGAAACCATGCTGGCGGGAATCAAGTACGGCCAAACCGTCCGCCTGCGCCTGGACCCGCCGGACGGGGAAAAGGACGGGGCGCGTTTCCTTCCGGCGGCGGTGAGCTGGATAGGCCACGAAGCGGAATTCTCCCCGAAGAACATCCAGACCCGGGAAAGCCGCAATGAGCTGGTGTTCCGCGTCCGGGCCCTGGCGCCCAACCAGGACGGGCTTCTCAAGCGGGGCCTTCCGGTGGAAGTCTGGAAGTAGCCCTGCGATGGAATCCATAGTCTCCATCCGGTCGCTTGCGAAGGATCATGCCGGGGAGAAGGCCCTCAGGGGCATCTCCCTGGAGGTGCCGGACCCCTGCCTCTTCGGCCTTATCGGCGCGGACGGCGCGGGGAAGTCGACCCTGATGAACATCCTGGCCACCCTTTCCGATCCGGATTCGGGAGAGGTCCGCATGCTCGGCCTGGATTTGAGGAAAGGTTTCCCGCGCATCCGGGACGATATCGGCTACATGCCTCAGCGTTTCTCGCTCTACCAGGATCTCTCCGTGCTCGAGAACCTGGATTTCTTCGCCGACATCTTCGGAATCCGGGGCAAGGCGAAGGCGGAACGCATGGACCACCTCCTGGAATTCGCCGGACTCGCCCCCTTCAAGGGCCGGCGGGCCGGTTTGCTGTCCGGAGGCATGAAGCAGAAGCTGGCCTTGGCCTGCACCCTGATCCATCATCCCAAACTGCTTCTGCTGGACGAACCGACCGTCGGGGTGGACCCGGTGGCGAGGCGGGACTTCTGGACCATGCTGAAATCCCTGCGGGCCCAAGGCATCAGCCTTATCGTCTCCACGCCGTATATGGATGAGGCTGCCCTGTGCGATTCCCTGGCCCTGCTCCACCAGGGCGCGGTGATAGCGGGAGGTTCCCCGGCGGAAATGCTGGCCGCCTATCCCTATCGGCTCTACCGCGTGGAAGCCGCGCCGGATGCGCGCATCTCCACCTTGAACTATCCCGGGGATAAACCTCCGCCTCCCGGGTTCGAACTGATCTATCCTTCCGGGGGATCCCTCCACGCCGCCGAAAAGCCCGGCCAGGCCGGCGATCCCCTCGGCCGCCTCCGTCTCGCCGTTCCAGAAGCGGCCAGCGCGACCATGCTGGAACCGGCCCTCGAGGATTGCTTTTTCGCCCTTCTGTCCGGGAAAACGGCGAACGCGGCGGGAGGGGCCTGATGGAATACTCGATCCGGACGGAACATCTCACCAAGAGCTTCGGAGCCTTCACCGCGGTCGATCATATCGACGTGGCTGTCGAGAAGGGCGAGGTCTTCGGGTTCCTGGGCGCGAACGGCGCCGGCAAGACCACGGCCATCCGCATGTTGTGCGGCCTGCTGGCCCCCACTTCCGGCCGGGGCACCGTGGCCGGCTTCGACATCATCGCGGAAACCGCCAAGATACGCACGCGCATCGGATACATGTCCCAGAAATTCTCCCTGTACCCGGACCTCAGCGTGGCCGAGAACCTGCGCCTCTACGGCGGGCTTTACGGCCTGGGGGGCGGGGAATTGAAGGACCGGATCAAGGAGATGGCCGGTTTCCTGGGCCTGGGCGACCTGCTTCCGCGCATCACCGGATCCCTTCCCTGGGGATGGCAGCAACGCCTAAGCCTGGCCTGCGCCAACCTGCACCGTCCCGAGATCCTGTTCCTGGACGAGCCGACCGGTTCGGTGGATCCCGTCAGCCGCCGTAATTTCTGGGACCTGATCCACCGGCTCTCGGCCCAGGGCACCACCATCTTCATCACCTCGCATTACATGGACGAGGTGGAATACTGCCATCGCCTGTCCATCATGATCGAAGGGCGGATCGCCGCGATAGGATCGCCGCGCGATCTCAAGCGCGAGCACGGCTGCGCCACCATCCATGATCTGTTCCTCCGTTTGATGGAACGCAAGTCCGACGGGAGTCCCGCATGATGTCCGGATCGCGCCTGGCCACCATCGCCCGCAAGGAAGTCCGCCATATCTTCCGGGATTGGCAGACCCTGGTGGTCGTCCTCGTCATGCCGGTGATGATGATGTTCCTGTACGGGTATGCCCTGAACGCGGACGCCAAGGAAATCCCGGTGATGATCGAGATGCCCTCCCCCGCCCCGGAAACCCGCCAGGTGGCCGATAAAATCGACGCCAGCAGCCTTTTCTCGGTCCGGGGCACGGTTCCGACCGCCTCCGATCCCCGTGAGCTGTTCCGCCTCCACGGCATCAAGGCGCTTTTCCGTTTTCCGTCCGGGTTCGCCCGGGACGTGCGGCGGCCGGGAGGCGCCCGCGTCCAGGTGCTCGTGGACGGATCCGATCCCAACCTCGGCACCATCATCCGCAACGCCGCCGAACCCATGCTTTTGGGCGCGACCCTGGAAGTCCTGGGCGTGGAACAGCCCAAGGTGCTGGACCTGCGCACCCTCATCCTCTACAACCCTGAACAGCGCAGCGCGCTCTTCTTCGTGCCCGGATTGATGGCGGTCATCCTCCTGATGATTTCCGCCCTGCTGACCTCCGTGGCCATCGCCAGGGAAAAGGAGCTGGGCACCATGGGCCAGCTCCTCGTATCGCCCCTGCGCCCGCTGGAAATCATCGTGGGCAAGATCATCCCCTACCTGTTCCTTGCGGCGGTGGACGGTTTCCTGATCCTGGCCGTGGGCCGGGTCGCCTTCGGGGTGCGGATCGCGGGCAATCCCTGGTTCCTGGGGGCCTGCAGCCTGGCGTACATCTTCACCGCCCTGAGCATCGGATTGCTGATCAGCACCCTCGCCAAGCGCCAGCAGCATGCCATGTTCATGGCCCTGGGCGCCACCATGATGCCGACCGTGCTCCTTTCCGGATTCATCTTCCCCGTGGCCAGCATGCCCCTTCCCCTGCGCATCCTCTCCCATATCATCCCCGCCACCTATTTCCTGGAAATCGTCCGGGGCATCATCCTCAAGGGCGTGGGACTCAAGGAGCTCTGGACCCCGCTTATCGTCCTGATGGGAGAGGGCCTGCTCCTGATGGGGATCGCGATCAGGAAATTCAAGGTGAAGCTATGAGACCGTCCGAACCTTCCCGATCGTCCAACCTGTTCCGCGTCATCATCGGCAAGGAATTCGCGCAGCTAAGGAGGGACAAGACCAGCCTGCGCCTGATGATCATGGTGCCCATGATGCAGATGCTGCTGCTCGGATACGCCCTGACCACGGAAGTCAAGCATACGCCCGTGGCCGTGGTGGATCATGACGGCGGACCGGAGAGCCGTTCCATGATCCGGGCGGTGTCCAACAACCCCCTGTTCCGCTTCCGGGGGAATGCCGCTTCCGAGGCGGACCTCCGGGAAATGCTGGATCGCGGTACCGTTAAGCTCGGCCTGATCATTCCCCAGGGATTCTCGCGGCAATTGGAAAGCGCCACCCGGTTCGGACAAGGCGGCCAGGGCCCGGCCACCCTCGGCTTGGGTCCCAAAGGAGGCGGGGCGCAACTGCAACTGCTCGTGGACGGCCAGGACGCGAATTCCGCGGGCGTGGCGCGCGGGTACCTGTCCGCCGTGCTCAACCAGTGGGCCATGCACCGCCTAGGAGCCCGCCTGGAAGCCGCGGGCATCCGCCTCGACCAGCTCATTCCCCTGTCTACGGATACCAACGTCCTTTTCAATCCCCTCCTGAAATCCACCTGGTACATGATCCCGGGGATCGCGGTCATCCTGGTCACCATGGTCACCGCCCTTCTCACGGGATTTTCGATCGTCCGCGAAAAGGAGGCCGGCACCCTGGAGCAATTGATGGTCACCCCCCTTAAACCCATCCACGTTGTGGTGGGCAAGGCCGTACCGTTCTTCCTCATCGGGATCGTCGAGCTGATGGTGGCCCTGACCATCGCGCAATTATGGTTCCATGTCCCGTTCCGCGGCAACTACCTGACCTTGATCGCCTTTTGCGCCTGCTATATGCTCTCTTCCCTGGGCATCGGCATCTTCACCTCCACCGTGGCCCGCACCCAGCAGCAGGCCCTGTTCATCATCTGGTTCTTCCTGCTGTTCTTCATGCTCCTCTCGGGATTTTTCCTGCCTGTCGAGAACATGCCCCATTGGGTCCAGGTCGTCACCCTGGTGAACCCGGTCCGGTGGTTCATGTACGTGCTGCGGGAGATGTTCCTGAAGGGCTCCGGTTTCGCGGAACTCTGGCGGGAAGGCCTGGCGATGTTGGGGATCGGCTTCACCGTCTTCACGTTTTCGGTCCTGAAGTTCAATAGAAAAGCGGGATAAGGAGAGAAGGGCTTCCTAAGGGCTGTCCTTCTCAGGCACCCTCATCGCCATCACCCTTTTCCACAAGGTCCATTTGCGGGCCTCGCCCTCGGCTTCGGTCAGGGTCATGGACGGGTGGCCCTTGATCAGTCCGCTCCAGTTGTCCAGATACGCGGTCACCGTCGTGTCCTGCCAGGGCTGGGAGGCCATGAAGGCCTCGTATTCCTTCTGCACGTCGACCAGGTCCCCGTAGGCGGCGCTGGCCCCGGCGGTATCCTCGAAGGTACGGTAGAACAGCGTCAGGAATTCCGAGGATTTGAGCTGGAACATGAAGCCCAGGGATCGTTGCTCATATCCGCCCGACAGGGCCTTGGGGCCGGAATAGGATTGCACGCGCAGCCTGCTTCCCAGGTGGAACAGTCCCTTGGCCGCATCCCTGCCGCGGATGCGGATGTCGTAGGGATGCTCCGGCAAGGGGGACAGGAAAACGGAGTAGAGGATGTCGATGAACTTCTCGAAGGGCGGAAATGGAACGCGCCGGTAGAGCTCCACGGCTTCCGTGAGGGTATAGGGATTGAGATGGCGGCTATCGCTGAAAAGCCCGACCAGGGCCTCCTCGAGCCGCGGATAGTAGAAATCCCCTCCGGGAATCCGCCGGGCGTCCATGAACAGGGCGCGCGCTTGGGGCAGACGACCCTCCTTCAGCAGCACATAAGCTTCCATGACGCGCAGTACTCCGTTGCCGGGATCGGCGGCCAGGGCCTTGTCCAGCCAGGGGCGGGCCTGGCGTTCCACCTCCGGTTCCTCCCGATCCAGGAAGGCCAGGCACAATTCGTATGCGATCAGGGGTTCGCCGGGATGGAGGCTGTCCGCCCGGCGCAGGCTCTCCACCTTGCCGGACCAGGAGGTATCCATGAGGGCGCGGAAAAGGTGCAGCCGCCAATCGTGGGGGTACCAGTCGCCGATCTGTTCAAGGGCTTCGGGAGGTTGGAACCGCTCCAAGGCGACCTTCTCCTGGGAGGGGGGCAGCGGCGTCTCCCGCAGGGCGCGGCGCCCATCGCAGCCTCCCAGGACCAGGCCGACTCCGATCAGGATGGCACCCATCGGGACCGCCAAGACCAGGGACTTCGGGAGAAAGGCCTTCGCCGACCGCGTCATGGCTCAAAGGTACAAACTTGGCCCCGTAGTAATCGCATGGTCAAATTTGGTATGATGGTAATCCGGCCAGGGCCGTTCGCTTGGAGCGGGGTCGCTTATCACCTAAATTCATCCACTCGGCTTCAGCCATCTGGAAACAGTTTACGCCTCAATGGAAAAATACGCTCGCTTCGCTGGATACTCCGTGGCCCTGGCCCTCCTGGCCGGGTTGTTGTTTATCGTATCCATGCTGCGTGAAGGCGTCCTGTTCCCGCACAACCGGGTCAAGGTGAGCTTCCCCGCCATCGGCACCTTGATGGAGGACGATCCGGTCAAGATGCAGGGAGTCCAGGTGGGCCGGATCGCCAGCATCGACGCGGTCGATGGCGTATCCATCGCCACCTTGGAGTTTTTCCACCGCACCCCCGTCACCAAGGGCTCCCGCTTCATCAACTTCAATTACAGCCTCTTCGGCGCGCGCATGGTGATCCTGGTTCCCGGGGAATCCAAGGAACGCATCGACCCCGATCAGGTACAAGCCGGGGATTTCAGCACGGGAGTCGCCGAGACCATCCACCGGGTGGAGGATCTCCTGGTCACGGTGATGGAATACAAGAAGCTGAGTTCGCGGCTGGAGCGGGGGAGCGATACCTCCTTATCCCTGCAGATGTTCCTGACCACCAAGGTCTACCCGGTGCTGGAGGAATTCGGCGCCATGACCCATGATATGGAGACCCTCCAGAACGAGGCCGGGCGGCAGCTCGATCAATTGACCGCCGCCAGCCTGAACGTGGACCGGTTCGGACGCGACATGGCCGCGAACAGCGATACCCTGATATTACGCGCGAACAGGACCCTGGCCCAGCTCGCCAGCCTGACGGTCCAATCCACGGCCGTCCTGAAGGGCCTGGAGGAAATCGTGGTCGCTTGCCAGGATACGTCCAAGGGCGCGAGCCGGTTCCTGGTGCAGAGGGAGATTTACGACCATGCCCTGAGCATGACCCATGCCTTGCAGGATCTCCTCAAGGTCGCGAAGAAGGACGGCCTGACCGACGCCATCCACTTCTGGCGGAACGTCCATATCAACTGGGGCCGGCCCAGGTAAGGCGACCGGCAACGCGCTTTCAGGCTTGCTTGACGGCCGGCATCTCCAAGCGTTCCCGCACCTTTTTGGCCAGCGCCTGGGGCGTGAACGGCTTCGCCAGGAAGGGATTCTCCCCTTCCATGATACCGCATCGCACCACCGAATCCCCCGAATAGCCGGACATGTAGAGGACGCGGATGTCCGGGCGCAGGCGGCCGACCTCTTCCGCCAGGAGACGTCCGTTCAGGTTCGGCATCACGACATCGGTCAGGAGCATATGGATCGGTCCCTGGTATTCCCGGATCACGGCCAACGCCTCGAGCCCGTCCGATGCCTCCAGAACCAGGTAGCCGTTCCCGGAAAGCAGGTTCCGGATCAATTTGCGCACGGAGTATTCGTCCTCCGCCACCAGGATGGTTTCCGCCCCGCGGTACTGCGGGGGCTGGTGGTCGGCCTGGAGCGGTCGCTTTCCCTTCGTTCGGGTCCGGGTGCGCGGCAGGTAGACCTGGAAGGCCGTTCCGGACCCGGGTTCGCTCTCCACCGTGATATGGCCCCCGCATTGTTTGACGATCGAGTAGACCGTGGAGAGTCCCAGGCCGGTGCCGCGGCCGCTTTTCTTGGTGGTGAAAAAAGGCTCGAACAGCCGATCCCGCACTTCCGCGTCCATCCCCATGCCGTTGTCCGCGAACCGGATGCGGACGAAGGGGGCTCCCGCCTCCTCGGGGGGCGGGACCTCCCGGAAAGCCGGGTCGAGCGCGACGTTCAGCGTTTCCACCGCCAATCGTCCTCCCTTGGGCATGGCGTCCCGGGCGTTGAGGGAAAGGTTCAGGATGATCTGCTCCATCTGCCCTGGATTGAAAAGGACCGAACCCGCCGAAGGATCCAGGCCCAGGACCAGTTCCACATCCTCCCCGATCAGGCTGCGCAGCATCCTGTGCATCTCTGAAACCACGCCGTTAACGTCCACCGGCTGCGGCGCCAGCGCGCGCTTGCGGCCGAAAGCGAGGAGTTGCTTGGTCAGGGAGGCCGCGCGGTCCCCGGCGCGGCTGATTTCCAGGAGCCCTGGCCGCAATGGGCTTTCCTCTTCAACCATGTCCAGCAGGAAGGCGCTGAACCCATTGATGGCCGTGAGGAAATTGTTGAAGTCATGGGCGACGCCGCTCGCCAGCCTCCCGATGGCCTCCATTTTCTGGCTTTGGCGGGATTGTTCCTCGGTGATTCGGGAGACGCTTTCCGCCCTGCGCATTTCCGACAGATCCACGGCCGCCAGGCAATACGCCTTTTGGCCTCCCAGTCGGGCCGGCTTGGCCGATAGAAAGGCCGGTACTTCCGACCCATCCTTGCGAACCATCCGGACCTCCCGCCTGAAGGTTCCTTCCCCAGGATCCCGCAACAGGGACGCGAAGGCTTTCTGATCCGGGGGGCCCAGGAACCGTATCAGCCCCAAGCCCAGCAAATCCTCCGGCAAGGAGGAGAGCATGGCGGCGAACCGGGGGTTGCAGAACAGGATTGTCCCCTCGGGATCCACGGCCAGTACGCCTTCATCGAGGCCTTCCAGCAATCGCCTGGGGAAATCGACCGGGAGGGTCGAGACCTTGTTTCCGAGGGGAAGGGATTCCAATCCAAGTCCTCCGTTTCAGGGGACTTGCGTAAATCCCCTCAAATGATAATCACACCCAACCGGGGTCCCTCAAACGAAAGAACGGCCCAAGGATCGGCGCACGTTTTCCCATAACTCCGGAATCTTGTCCCGATGGATGTCCGGAGTCAACCTGACCTGATCCGCGTCTTCGTCGATGAAGATCACCTCCATCCCGGGCCGGAACTCCTCGAGATGCTTATGCCAGGATCCCCGTCCCGAAGCGGCGGGAGGATCGCAGAGAAGGAGGTGGATGGGGCCGTCGTGCCATTGGCCCAGGAATTGGGCCTCGGCGGTATGGGCCGCATCCAAAACCCAGAAACCGCTGCTCCGCAGGTTTTCCCGGATCCAGTGCCGGCGGTTGGGTTCGGCCACGCAAAGCAGGATGGTCCCGCGTTGGCGCAAGGCATCCCGGTCCCGGGCGTGAGGGGTATCATCCAGGATGCGCTCCACCCTTTGGGCCAGCACGATAGGGCTCAGGGGCTTGGGCAGGAAATCCGCCAGGACGTCGTTGAACACTTCGGCCAGCACAGGATCGCCCGCATAGGCGGATACGTAGAGCACCCTCAAATCGGGCTTGTGCGCGCGCAGCAGCTTGACCAGTTCCACCCCGTTGAAATACGGAGGCATCACGACGTCCGTGACCAGCAAATCCGGCAGTCCCGCCTCGCCTTCGCAGAGCTCCAGGGCCTCCTTTCCGTTCCGGGCCGTAAGGGCCGGATATCCATTCATCCTGAGCACGTCCGTGATCAGATTCAACACGGAAGGTTCATCATCGACGATCAGGACCTTGGGGATACGATGGAGCATGCTATCAACCTCCTCTCCCGCTTCGCGGGAAACCTGGCCCGAAGGCGGGCATCGTGCGGGGCAAACCACGCCTGGAACGTCTTTCAGGCCGAAAATAATAGATGGCCCACTCCCAAGCCACTAAAAAAAACGCAAGCAGTCCGGCCAACGGACCGGGTCCGCCGGCGGAAAATTGGTTAAATTGGATATTCCGGCCCCGGAGGGCCGTTCGTCACCGAGGAGTTACCCATGTCCCCCCGCGCCCTTCCGGCCCGCCCTATCGCGCCCTCCGGCCTATGCCGCGCGGGTCTAGCGATCCTGGCGTTCGTATGGGTCGCTCGGGCCCAGACCCTCCTCGACCCGTTTCAAGGCGGAACGGAATTCGCAGTCCAAGGCGAGTATGCCGCCAAGGCCGGAAACCCGGCGCCGGTAGCGGCCCAGGTCATCGCCCTGGGGGCGAGGACCTTCCAGGCCGTGTTCCTCCCGGGAGGACTTCCCGGACAAGGGTGGAACGGCAAGGATCGGATAGAAGCCCCAGGAGCCATCACGAACGGCAAGGCGGAATTTTCCGGACAAGGCTTTACCGCCTCGATCGACACGGACGGAGTGACCTTGATAGGCAGGACCGACAAGGGGGATTCTTTCACCCTGGCCAGGGTCGAACGCCGCAGCCCTACCCTTAACGCACCGCCTCCCGCCGGCGCCGTCGTGCTGTTCGACGGCAAGGGCGTCTCCGCCTGGAAGGACGGGACCGCCAGCATGGACCAACGGAACCTGTTCAAGCCGGAAGGCTCTTCCGCCGCTTCCGGGGCGGTTACCCGGCAAAGCTTCGGAAGCTTCACCCTGCATCTGGAATTCATGGAGCCTTTCATGCCCGCGGCCCGCGGCCAGCGCCGGGGCAACAGCGGGATCTACCTGCAGGGACGGGATGAATTGCAGGTACTGGACTCCTTCGGCAACGCCCTGGACAAAGGAAGCGATACCATGGCCGCCAAGCGGGAGTGCGGAGCCTTCTTCGAATATTTCCGCCCCTCGCTCAACATGGCCTATCCCCCGCTTTCATGGCAGACGTATGATATCGAATTCATCGCCGCGAAATACGATGCCGCGGGCAAGACCAAGGTGTCCCCGGCCTTTGCCACCGTCCGCTGGAACGGGGTGGTCGTGCAGGAAAAAAGCCCTTTGGCCAACTCGACCCTTCTGGGGGATCCGCAAAGCCCGGAACCCGGCCCCTTGCGCTTCCAGGCCTATGGGGATTCCGTCTATTACCGTAACATCTGGGTCACGGAGGGCGTTTCCTCCGTTATCCCGCGCACTGGAAAGCGGAGCCGCGCCGCATCCGGAGATGCCGGACGGCCCGTGCGGGCGAACGGCAGGATCGAAACACGCCCGGCATACGGGTCCCACCTGTTCCACGGTCCTTCCCGGACCGGAGAACGGGAGCCATGAGGGACCATGCGGGCCATTGCATTCAAGGGGAGCAGAAAATGAATTCCGAACCAGAAACCCGCTTACGCCCGAAAACGACCGGAACCGCGGCCTTCGCCGCGTTATTCCTGGCCATCGCCTTGCCGTCCCTGCCGGTCCGGGCGGAGGATCCGCTGCTGGGCACCATCAGGGTCATCAAATGCGTGGGTTGCGATCCCGGCGCGGTGAACCTGATCATCCACGATCCGATCGACGTGCGGGACTTCGAGGTCCAGATCAAGGAGAGCGATTATCAGAAGATCGTGACGCCGCTCGCCGGGAAGACGGTTTTCGACAAGGAAGGCTGCTTCTATTGGATGGACGTGCCCAAGAACGCCACCCCCCCCGTTTCCAAAGACCCGGCGAAGGAGCCCGCCAAGGATGGGACCGTCCGGGATGGGGACAAGAAACCGGGCAAAAAGGGAATGAAGAAGGAAGACGCATCCGCGCCAGCCGACTCGGCCAAATCCGCTCCGAAGGAAGGCTTGTTGGAAACCTCGGCGCCGCCCCTTTCCCCGGCACCGGAGGGAAAGCCCTCGCGCTGCATCCCATTCGTCCGCATCGAACCGAAAATCACGCCCCATAAGGGCGGGAAAAAGGACGACGAGTAGGCCATGCGCATCCATCCAGGGGAGCGGACCTAGCCATGGCCGGACCGGCGGAAACCCTTTCCTTCGTGGCCAGGCGTCTGATCCAATTCGAGCAGCGCTTCTCGCAGGCCGCGGTCGAACGCAAACGGAACGCGTCCACCCTGTTCTCGCAGATTTCCCAGAGCATCCAGGTCCTGATCGCGGACTTGAGCCGGGACCAGTTGCCCCATGAGGCCTGCCGCGAACTCATCTTCTTTTCCACCAAGCTCAAGGAATGCGCGGAAGAGGAACTGGGTCCGACGGAAACCGACCGGTTGGCCCTGGCCTTGGGCGAAGCCAGCGACAAGGAGAAAATCTACCTGGAATACCGGGCTTCGGATAGGAAGAGCTACCTGACCGAGGAACTGGAAAAGGCGTCCATCCTGATCCGCGCCTTGGCCAACGGCATTTATGCCGCTCCAGCCGATGCGGAAACCGCACCCGGGCAGCCGGAACGTTCCGGCGAACCCGGGTCCTGACCATGGGCTAAGCTTCTGGAGGCTCCCGAAGCCCCAAATCCCGCTTTGAATTCGGTCCGGACCCATGGTAAAATGGAATACACTGGGAGAAGCGCATGAAGCACCCTTTCACAGGGGAATACATCAAGATGGCCGCCGCGGCCCAGGAAGTCCAGGTTGTCCGGCTCGCCGGCATGCTCTTCCAGTCCGGCGACTTCGTCATCTTCGAATCCGCCTTCACCCCGGCGGGCATGGTTTCGATGATCGACGAGCATTCCCACAACATCCCTCAGGACAATGCCAAGGTCTGGCTTCCGCAGTTGCGCCAGTTGATGGACATGTTCGGGGATTTCACCGCGTCCCTGGAAGCCTTCCGCAAGGTGCTGGGAAATACCGCCGCCGGAGCCCCCGAAGGTTATTTCGAGAAATTCAAAAGCTGGGAAGAATGCACCCTCGCGGTGCTGATGCTCAAGAAGACCGGTAAGATCTGGAACGGCCAGGCCTGGTCGGTCGTGGCGCGGGCTTAAGCCGGGCTACCCTCGAAGCACGCGCGCCGTTCCGATTGGGCGGCAATCCGCCCGCCTCACAACCTCGATATCAAAAGCTCCCGCTGGAAGATCAACTCCTTCGGCAGGTGATCGTACATGGAGATGAACAACTCATCCTGCGAGATGACCTCGCGTTTCCAGGCTTCGATATCGATGGCCTGCAGATCCTCGAAGCCCTTGCGATCGACGCCTTCCAACCCGTTGAGATCGAAGTCCTCGGTGAGGGGCATCCATCCCAAAGGCGATTCCGCGGCCGCGCGGCGGCCCTTGCAACGCTCGACGATCCATGAAAGCACGCGCATGTTCTCGCCGAAACCCGGCCACATGAATTTGCCGGCCCCGTCCCGGCGGAACCAGTTGACGTGGAACACCAGCGGCGGCCGTTTGATGAGCTTGCGCATCTTGATCCAATGGGCGAAATAATCGCCCATGTTGTACCCGCAGAAGGGCAGCATGGCCATGGGATCGCGGCGGACCATGCCGACCTTGCCTTCGGCGGCCGCGGTGGTCTCCGAACCCATGGTCGCCCCCAGGAACACCCCGTGGATCCAATTGAAGGCCTGGAACAGCAGGGGCACATTGGTCGCGCGCCGGCCTCCGAAAATGATGGCGCTGATGGGAACGCCCGCCGGATCCTCCCACGAAGGATCGATGGAAGGGCAATTCGCGGCGGGCGAAGTGAACCGGGAATTGGGATGCGCGGCAGGCGTTTTGCTTTCCGGCCTCCACGGGTTCCCGCGCCAATCGGTGATGGGTCCCTTGGGGACCGGACCCATGCCTTCCCACCAGACGTCGCCGTCCGCGGTGAGGGCCACGTTGGTGAAGATGGTATCCCGGGAAAGGCTGTGCATGGCGTTGGGATTGGATTCCCAGGAGGTGCCGGGAGCCACGCCGAAGAAACCCGCTTCGGGATTTATCGCCCGCAGGCGCCCGTCCGGACCGGGCTTGATCCAGGCGATGTCATCCCCCACGGTGGAGGTCTTCCAACCTTTCATGGACGGGGGCGGCACCAGCATGGCGAAGTTCGTCTTGCCGCATTGGCTGGGGAAGGCCGCGGCCACGTAGGTCTTGTCCCCTTGGGGCGAGGTCACGCCCAGGATGAGCATGTGCTCGGCCAGCCAGCCTTCGTCCCGGCCCATGGCGGAAGCGATGCGCAAGGCGAAGCACTTCTTGCCCAGCAGGGCGTTTCCCCCGTACCCGCTGCCGAAGGACCAGATGGAACGCTCCTCGGGGAAATGGGCGATGTATTTCTCGGGGGGATTGCACGGCCAGGCCACGTCCTTTTCGCCCGGCGCCAATGGGGCTCCCACCGAATGCAGGCATTTGACGAAATCGCCGTCGCCCAGCACCTTCAGGGCCGCGGCGCCCATGCGGGTCATGATGCGCATGCTTACGGCCACGTAGGCCGAATCCGTGAGCTGCACGCCGATGCGCGCGATGTCCGATCCCAGGGGGCCCATGCTGAAGGGGATCACGTAGAGGGTGCGGCCGCGCATGCACCCGCGGAAAAGGCCGGTGAGCTTGCCTTTCATCTCGGTCGGTGCGCGCCAGTTGTTCGTCGGGCCGGCGTCCTCGCGCCGCAAGGAGCTGATGAAGGTGCGCTCCTCGGAGCGGGCCACGTCCTCCGGATGCGAACGGGCATAGAAACTGCGCGGCCGCTTTTCCGGGTCCAGGCGGGTGAAGGTCCCGCCCTTCACCAGGAGGTCGCAGAGCCGGTCGAATTCCTCCTGGGAACCGTCGCACCATTCCACCGCGGCAGGCCCGCAAAGGTCCGAGATCTCCCTGACCCAAGCATCCAATTTCGGGTTAGCTCCCATGGCTCCTCCAGTCCTGACCGATTATAATCCTTCGGACGCGCCGCATTCACCCGGTTCGTAGGCCGGGGTGGCCCGCGCGACGGGGTCCGGTCCGGGTAAAATACACTAATAAGGGGTATGGAACGGCCATTCCGGACCCCATCCGCGCCTGTCAGCCGTAGAGGGAAAGGTTATATTATGGGTCGGGGACGCCGCCTGACATGGGGCGGACCCCGTCAGGTTGGGAGGACCGTAACATGCCGAATACCATTTCCAGGGAAACCCTTCTGGGCGACATCCGTTCCATCCTCGAGAAGGGCGGCAATGCCGACCCCGCGATGGACCTGGTCCTGGGCAAACTGCTTGAGGCGTTCCAGTGTCCCGTGGGCACCATCCACACGGTGGATTCTTCCACGGGCATGCTCAAGATCAGGGCCCGCCGGGGCATTCCCGATAGCATCCTGGACAAGGTGCGCATGATCCCCATCGGCAAAGGCATGGCCGGAATCGCCGCCGAGCGTAAACAGGCCGTTCAGGTCTGCAACCTCCAGACGGATAATTCCGGAGTGGCCAAGCCGGGCGCGCGCGATACGAAGATGGAAGGTTCCATTTCCGCGCCGATGCTGTTGAGCGGGAAACTCTACGGCACCCTGGGCGTAGCCAAGCCGGTGCCTTATGAATTCTCGGACGAGGAGAGCGGGGCTTTGATGGACGCCGGCGCCTTGATCGCCTCCTTCGTCAAATAGTCCCTGGCGATCGCCGATGCCGCGTAGGCGGCCTCGGCCCTGGTCCCCTGATCCCCTGATCGGGAACTACTTCGCGCGCATCCCCTGGACCAGCCACGCCACGCTGAAATAGCAGGCCATCACCGAGGCCATCGCAAGCAATACGGGCGACCAACCCCCTCCATGAGCCCCTCCATTTCCCAAATGGGTCTGGGTCAAAGAGGTCCAATACCCGTTGGCCAGGGCCGCGCCCACCGCCAAGGTCCGCATATGCTTTTTCCGATTCTGGCTCTTGTACATGGAAATCAAACCCCTAAAACGTTGAAAACACGATTACCCGGGAAACCCTAAAACCCGGTCCATTACGATTGTAGGGATGGGAACCCGCATAGGGTAAAGTATTACGAGGGGAAAATGGAATTCGGCCGCGCACATTCTGTACAGAGCCGCCTCCCGGGAAAACGCCTCCCGGAGGACCCCGGGCGGGACTAGAAGGCGCGCTTGCCCAGGACCAGATCCTTCTTTTCCAGGATGCCCTGTTCGTTGATCTTGACGCTGACCGGGAGCGGACGGGTGGAATAGTACCGGCGGGCGTCCGGCCCGGCCATTCCCACCATCCAATCCATATGGTACTTGAGGGCCGCCTGCTGGACCTCGCCCAGGTCGGTATCGGTCGTGAGGCTTATGATTTGCCAGTTCTTGGCGCCGAAAACCTTATGGAATTCCCGGATCCCGGACATGTCCTCCAGGCAGGGTTTGCACAGGGTGGACCAGAAGTGGACCAGGACCTTTTTGCCCTTGAAGTCCGACAGGCGTACGGTGTCCCCGTCCAGGTTGATGAAGCGGAGGTCCGGGGCCTTGCGGCCCTCAACCGCCTTGAAGGCGGCCGCACCAGGGTCGAATGCGTAAAGGCGGCGCAAGTCGATCCATCCGCCCCGGTCGTCCACGGAGGCGACCTCATAACTGGTGGAGTCCAAGGAGAACCGGAAGGGAGCGCCCCCGGGAGGAGCCGTCAAGCCGTCCGCTTCCAAGGATTTCTCCAAAGTCCCGTCCCCGTCCCAGTCGATGACCAGGCGGTCGCCGGCATCCAGGCGGATGCGGCCGTCCCCATCCGCGTCGCAAAGGGCGATGCGACGGTTGACGCCTCCATGGCTGAGGGTGCCGGTCGACAGGTCCAGGATGCGGACCTGGTAGGGGGCTTCATTGCAAAGCGCCCAGGTCACCGAGGATTTCATGGCTTCGCATCGGTTCTGCCAGGCCTTGGCTTTGGCTCCTGAGCGGCATAGGGCTACGGGCGGAGCCCCTCCACCCACCCGTTCCAGGGACACGCACGAATCCCCTTTCGGCCAGAACCGGGCCGGGCCATCGTTTCCCAGGTCTTCGTCATTGTTCATGTCCATAAAGACCGAATCCCCGGACGGCGCACCGAACAGGGCCAAGGTCAGGAGGGGATCCCCGCCTTGGACCCGGATTCCCTTGAGGGAAAGGAACCGCAGGGATTCCAGCGGCTTATTGCGCGGCAGGATGATCTTCTCGTCCGCCATCACCCGGGGGATTCCGACCGCCTGGCAGGCGCCGCGTCCATCGGGGCAGTCCAGGAAATCCGCCTTGGCGGGATCCCGGACATCGTAAACGCGATGATCGAGCATCACCCTTTGGGTGCCGAAATCGCCCGCAGGGGCGAGACCATGGACCAGCAGGAAGAGGAGTCCGGGGATAGCGGGAAGTCTTCGTTTCATACCCAGAAAGGGTACGGCCGGAAGTGAAAATCCGTCAAGGAAACTTGCGGTCATATTGCGGCAATTCGTCATTGGCATGGCGCTTTCATGGATTCGCATAAGTTATCAATCGGCCGTTGGTTGCGGAAGCCTTACCAAGGGCTTACCGGGTCCGGCATTCCAGACCTGCAGGAGAAAATACCGAAGGGTAGGGAGAGTCATGCGCACCCGCGCTAGATCCGAACCGAATTGGGTGCGATTCCGGTGCTCCGGAACTCCACGGCTATGCGGACCACCTCCTCGGCCACGGCTTCCGCGGCCTGATCGGTGGAGGCGCCCAGGTGCGGCGCGCATACGGCGAAGGAGGCCAATTCCTTGTCCGCGAAATCCGCTTCGGGCACTTTCGGCTCCCCGGCGAAGACATCAAGACCCACCCTGAGACCCTTGGTGCGGATCGCTTCCAGCAAGGAGGCGCGATCGACGACCTCGCCGCGGGAGGTATTCACGAACAAGGCTCCGGGCCGGAGCGCCGTGAAGAAAGGGCCGGCAATCAGGTTCCGGGTATCCCCGGTCGAGGCGACATGGAGGCTTACCGCGTCCGAGGTTTTGGCCAGGTCCAGCAGGGTCTCGGCGAACTCCACTCCCGCCCAATCGGCGGCTTCCCGGGTCAGGCTCCTGGACCAGGCGATTACGCGCATCTCCAGACCCTGGGCCTTGCGCGCCATGGCCCGGCCCACGGCCCCCAATCCTACGATACCCAAGGTCCTTCCCTTCAGGCCTAACCCCTGGCCCAGCGCCCCCTTGGCCCATTTGCCTGAACGCAAGGCGAAGGTGGCTTCCGGGATTCTCCGGTCCGCGGCGAGCATGAGCCCCAAGGCCATTTCCGCCACGGCATCCGCGTTCCTGCCCGGGGTATTGCTCACCTGGATGCCGCGGACGGCGGCCGCCTTGACGTCGATGGTATCCGTGCCCGCGCCGGCCCGGATGATCAATTTGAGGACCGGCAGGCCCGGGAGGAGTTCCTTGGGGACGAGGGTGGATCGCACGATGAGGATTTCCGAGGCCGCCGCGTCCGCGGGCAGGTTGCCCGGTGCCAGGGCTTTGCATTGCGATACCAAGAACCCCGCCGCCTCAAGGCCCTTGAGAGCCGAAGCGTCCAATTTATCCGCCGCCAGAACCTTCACACCCACCCCCCATCGAGCCTTGGCCAGGTTGATTGTACCACCGGGTCCGGCCGGACGACTGCCCGGTGCGAATCCATCGGCGGATCGGCTGCCGCGCAACGGTGGGTCAGAATCCCACCCGCATTTCCAGAGTCCTGGAACCGCCCAAGCGTACCTCAACAAAATAGAGGTTCGCCGGCAGGCCGACCAGGTCCAAATCCACCGCGAAAGGGCCCGCGGCAACCGCCTCCACTTTCCGGCGGGCTTCGCGCCCGTCCAGATACAGTATCCGGAACTCCACGTCCTGGGCGGACTTGGCGATACCGGCCAAGCGGTACCTGCCCGCCCCCTTTGCGCTTAAAACGGCGGGACCCGTCCGGCCGGAAGAGGCGACCGGCACGCAGGAGATTTCCGCGGCCACGGGGACCCGGACGCTGCCGCAGGCGCGTTCCTGGATCTCCCAATCGTAGAAGAAGTAATAGTACCCGGATTGGGCGGTGCTGTCCGAAGGCGTAGCATCCGAATGGGTGATGGTCGCCAGGCTGTCCTTGGATCGGTACGGAAAGGTGGCGCCGGCGCTGTTCCGGAAGAGGTTCAGGGAATCGGGACTTCCGGAATATTTGATCGCGTAGTCATCTCCGGGTTCCAGATCGATGTTCAAGGCCACCCGGCTTTCGCCCGCCGGCACCTGGACGGTCCTGGAGGCCACGCGCACGTCCCCTTGGTCCAGGATCTCGATGGTGCGGGGACCCGCTCCGGTGGCATAGACCTTGGCCGTCTTGAGGAGCATGGGGCGATGGACATCGAAGTACAGGCGCCGGTCCGGATTCGCGACGAAGTATTGCCCTGCCCCGATGGTATTGCCGGCCGGTCCCAGCTTTTCCACGGGGTAATCCGGATCGCCGGCCTCCACGAAGTAGATCCGGCTCTCTGCCAGGGCCGGGGTCAGGAAGCTTGTCCCCTCCCCTACCTTGTTGCCCCCTTGGGCAAGGTCATACCACTTCAGGGTCCCCGCGGCCACGGAAGCCTTGAGCGCCAGAGGACCAGGCTTGCAGCTCCGCGCCCCGGTCACCGCCGGTGCCTTGAAGGGCTTGACCAGGATACCGGCCTTGGAGACGGCATTGGAACCCACCTCGTTGGTGGCGGTAAGTTGGGCCGTGAACACTCCCGCCGCCGCGTAGGTATGGGATGGGTTCTGGAGATTCGAGGTCTGACCGTCCCCGAAATTCCAGGCCCAGGAAACGGGGGCGCCTTTGGACGCGTCCGCGAACTGCCGCGTGTCCGAGCAGGGGGATTTGGCCGTGACCAGGAATTCCGCCGTGGGACCCTGGTTGCAGGAGGACAGGCAGGTACGGGAATGCTTATGGTTCAGGATGGCCGCGATGGTGGTATCGTCCCAGGCCGTATTATCCCCGAGGATCATGGGATTGAGGAGGGCCTTGGGATTGTCGACATGGTTGGCGCCGAAACTGTGCCCGAGCTCATGGGCCTGGTTGATCATCAGGAAGGAGGCCGTCCTGGTGAAATCCCGGATGACATGGCCGCCCGAGGTCTTGTTGCAGACCGTGCCCACGTTCGCCAGACCGGTCGTGCTGGTGGCGACCAGCGGATCGAAATACCATAGGTCCGCCACATCGTACGCGTTCTTGAAACCGCCGGCGCCCCTCGCCCAGACGCTGAGGTTGGTCAGGTAGGTATTGATGTTCATGGGACCCCAAGTCAGGTTGGGCCCGGACTCGATGATCATTTCCGTGAGCTTGATATGGATATCGATCCGCGGATCCTCGTAAAGCCCTTCGACCATGGAGAAGATATCGTTGATGCGTTTCTCCACGGCGGCCGGAGTGCCCCATCCCTTGACCATGGAATACTCCGCCGCGACGCCGATTTCCACCAGGGCGCAAGGCTCGGCGCCGGTGACGGTTTGGGCCGAAGCCGGGAGTCCCGAATATTTCCCCAGGGGCGGGACCGGGATGGCGTTCATCCCGGGAACCGGAAGCCGTACCGGATCGGGCGCCACGCCCGTGGGAGCCCAGCCGCAGGCGGCGGCTACCGGCATTTTCATGTCCGCCTGCTTGTATACGGCATGGGCTTCGCGCGACATCCTGGAATCGATCATGGCCAGGGGTTCCACGAAGGTCCTATCCCCGTTCCCGGCATCGATGAAACCGGTGATGCGCCCGTCGGCGAAGGAGAGCCGGACCTTGCTCCCGGGATTTCCCCGGATGCGGCCCCGGTAGGAGCGTTCCTGGCCCGGCGCCATGTCCACCAGTCCGTTGGCGGTGAGCAACCGGACCCGGTAACCGGGAGCCCTTATGCTGATCCGTTCCAGCTCCAGATCCCAATGCAGCCCGAATCCAAGATCCAGCGGCAGGAAGCCGGACTCAAGACCCTCGACCCGCTTGAGCATCCCGACGGGATCGACATCGACCCGCTTGAAATGTTTGATCCCCGGAATCGAGAATGCTTCAGGAATCCGGTTTCCCGCGGTCAGGCCGCCGTTGGGGATCGGATAGGGAGAGGTTTGCAGGAAGGGTAGGTCCACCCGGGGGTTTACGGGAGCGTTAGGTGCCGCGTCCAGGGTTCCGGCGCATGCGACCCACAATAAAATTGCCACCACCGGGCCCATGGCCCCAGGCGACGCATCCACGCGTTTCATCCCCCCCCAGACACTCGCAAGGCCCCGACAAGACCTTGAACGAGCTTGGCCCACCTCAGGCCAACCTACACCCTAATGTAAGGCGGGATAGGCATTTCCGAACCTGAATTCAGGTTTTTAGGGATGGAAAGGACGATATCCGGTATCGGGAACGGAGGTATGGAACGATCAGCCTACGCTTCAGGTTCCGCCACGGAATATGAAGAAATTCACCAAGGCCTGGACGACACCGATGAATACGCCGAGCACGAGGCCGATGAAGGCGATTTCATTGAACTCCTTGTACCCGATTTCCTCGATGATCTTGTTCAACCTCTGTACATCGAAGGCCAGGATGTTGCGCTTGATGGTATCGCGCAAATCGATCTTGGTTTCCAGGCTCTGGACCAGGAGTTCCGTATATTTCTCCGCCTCGGTGGAAAAGATTTCCGCGACCTTGTCCCGGATCCGGATGAGCTTGTCCGAGGACACGAACATGCTGATGAACGGCATGGTGCCGAGGAATTCCCCCACCTTCTCTTCCCACTTGTCCAGGATCAACTGGCGCATGGCCTTGGCGGGCTCGATTTTCTTGAGGAAGACCATGATGTCCTCCTCCTTGAGGAACTCCCTCGAAATCGCCTCGGAGATCCGATCCGCCAGATCGGCCTGGCGCCGGGGCAGCAGGCCCTGGATCTTGAAACCCAGGATATTGACGGGGTGCACCGGCTTAAGGAGCAATTTGATGGCGAGCCAATTGGTGAACCAGCCATGAAGGCCGGCAAGGAGGATGGGAAGCAGGAGCAGGGTGAAAATCTGGGTAAATGCCATATGTTAAAGTTAATCAATCAGAAATTTGGGGCTTGGGGAGGGAAATTTCCCACCGGACGGCATAGACGCCGATTTTGAAGTTTATTAACTTAAAACCCGCATTGGTCAGTAGCTCAGTGGTAGAGCCCTCGGCTGTTAACCGAGTTGTCGTAGGTTCGACCCCTACCTGACCAGCCAACTTTCCCGCCTCCCCTGACCCTTGGTTCAGGTAAGGCTCCCAAGCAAAACATAAGGATCCGAATCGATCGCCCCTGGCCGCCCAGGGATGTTTTCATTCCGTCCCTATAGGCCGGCGGCGCTTTTCCCCGGATCTATTTCCCAAGGGCCTTGAGCAACCGGTTGATCATGGGGAAATGCTCTCCTTCGTGGAACACCAATAGAAGGGCGTCATCCGCCACGGTCGCGTAGCGCGTATTCAGATAGTCGAAAGGCTGGGTGAGCGGCTCGGCCAGGAGGCCGCCGAAGTTCGCCTGCAAATCCAGGCTGTATTTCCGATAGGCGTCCAACAGACGCGTGAAGGACGGCGTCAGGCCGTCGTAATCGACCGGGGATTTGCCTTCCCGGAAATACGCGCGGAAGCCCAGGTCGGCCACGTCGTTCGGCAGGTCCAATCCGCGGCGCACGAACCAATGGGCGCATTGCACATGGAGGAGATGGCCGATGTTCCAATGGATGGAATTCCTGAACCCCTGGGGAACGGCGGTCGCATCGGATTCCCCGAGGCCTTCGATCCGGCGAAGCACATCCTTGCGTACGCCTTCCAGGACTCCCAAAGGGGTGCAGGCGGGAACCGGGTTCATGAAGGGGAATCCTCCTTGCGCCGGTGCATGCGGGCGGTCCCGGCGACGGTCTCAGCCATAGGCGCGGATGAAAAAGTACAGGGTCATTCCGGAGGCGAGGAGGGCGATGAGTATCCGTACCTTGGCCGGGTCCACCCTCTGCACCAGGTTGCCCGCTCCGTAGCCGCCGATGATGCATCCGACGGTCATCACCAGGCAACGGGACCATTCCACCTTGCCCGACGCCACGAAGATGGCCACCCCGATGCCGTTGATGACCACGACCAGGAGGGATTTCAAGGCGTTCATCTCGTGGATATCCTGCATCCCGATCAAGGTCAGCACGGCCAGGGTCATGATGCCCATCCCGCCGCCGAAGTAGCCCCCGTAGACCGCGATCAGGAACAGCAGGGTGCGCACGATGGGAGCCGGAAAGGCCTTGCCTTCGCCCCGGGCCGCGGTCAGGCGGGCCGTGATCCTTTTTCCGGAGATGAAAAGCGTGGTCGCGAACAGGAGAAGCCAGGGCAACAAGGCCATGAAAAAGGCATTGGTGGTGAAAAGGAGGAGGAAAGCCCCCAGAGCGCCGCCGCATACGGCGATCGTCAGGTAGACCTTGAGGGGATGCTTATGTCCCTGCAGGTTGCGGCGATACGCGAACAGGGCCGCGATGAGGCCAGGCCATACCGCTATGGTGCCGCCTATATTGGCCAGGATGGGAGCCGCGCCGCTCCAGATGAGGGCGGGCAGGGTGATGAATCCGCCCCCGCCCGCCAAAGCGTTCAGGCCGCCGGCCAGGATGCCCGCGAGGAAAAGGACGAGGGCCTGCAGGAGCGTCATCGTCTGGTAAGGTTACTCTTACCTCGGCCGTATTTAAAGAGGGCCTATGGACCGAACCCAAAGTGTTCCGGTTGCGGGACTATAGCTTCTTCCTCAAGGACAAAGCCGGGGCCCTCCCCCGCCTTCAGGGAGAAAGGGCATACCGCCTTCCGGAAGCACGCGAT
This sequence comes from Fibrobacterota bacterium, assembly GCA_028287465.1. Classification (GTDB taxonomy): domain Bacteria; phylum Fibrobacterota; class Fibrobacteria; order UBA11236; family UBA11236; genus Chersky-265. The sequence goes on along the minus strand of JAQBPO010000066.1, from coordinate 37,983 downwards.
CCCCAGGAACCGGAAGGCGGGGCCATGGGTATCGCTGATGTTACCAGGGCACCGGCCGAATCCGGCACGCCCGCGGACGCCCACCTTTCCGGAAACGTCTGGATGGTGCTCGTGGAACCGGGCCAATCGGTGGAGGCGGGAAAGGCGAAAAAGATGTCGGTGAAGGAAGGGATGCTGATACTGGCAGGACCAGCCCCCTCCATACATTTCTCTCCGCATCTATTGACTTCTGGTCAGAAATGGTTTATACTTAAACTGTATGGATGAGAACAGTTGCCCCAAAGGCGAAAAATCGAAGAAAAGCCTCGATTGCTGGCTCCAGATGATCCGTACGTATGATTTTCTGCAGTCCCAGGTCGCGACCTTGCTGCAACGGCATAACCTTACCGTTCCCCAGTTCGAAGTCCTGTCCACCCTGGCCGTGGCCGATTGCACCAATCAGCAGGAACTGGCCGCCCGGCTTCAGGTGACCAAGGGAAACCTGGTCGGCCTCATCGACCGCCTGACCGAGCGCGGGTGGGTGGAGCGGTTGCAGGTTCCGGGTGATCGCCGGGTGAATAAGGTCCGTATCACCGAAGGAGGCAAGGAAATACTGAGTAAAGCCTTTCCAGAACAAGTCGGAGCCGTGGAAACCATGATGTCCGGTCTGCAGGAAGAAGAGCTCGAGACCCTTAAAGGACTGCTGAAAAGGCTCTCCCTCCAGGACTGATTTTTTTTACCCATATAGTTTATACATGAACAATTCCGCTATTAACAATCCATCCAGAAACCATCAATCACTAAACCGTATCTATCGAAAGGATTCCTGATGAATACCCAAACCGCCCTCCGTCCCACCCCTGTCCGCAATGCGTCCCAACGCCCTGAACGGGTCCGCAATGCCTTGTATCGGTTCTTCGCCACCGACGGCGATATCGGTTCCCTGATTCTCCGCCTTACCCTCGCCCTGGCCATGTTCCCCCACGGAGCGCAAAAGGTCCTCGGCTGGTTCGGCGGTTTCGGATTCAAGGGCACCTTGGCCGCCTTCACGGGCAATGGCATGCCCCTCCCCCTGGCCTTGGCCGTGATGGCCGCCGAGTTCCTGGGGCCTTTCGCATTGGTCGCCGGCTTCTTCACGCGGTGGTCGGCGTTCGGGATAAGCCTGGTGATGCTGGGAGCGGCCCTGATGGTGCACGCGGCCAACGGGTTCTTCCTGAACTGGATGGGCAAGCAGGCCGGGGAAGGGATCGAGTACTTCATCCCCGTGATCGCCATCGCGGTTGTGCTCATGATCAAGGGCGGGGGCCGCTGGGCCGCGGATCGCTCCATCGCTCGCAGGTTTTCCGGGAACGGGTTTTAACAACAAGGATATCCCCGGGGATATCGGAAAGAAAGGTCACCGCATGAACACCCTGTTACACATCGACTCGAGCGCCACCGTCATGGGATCGGTATCGCGCCAGCTTACCGCCGGCTTCGCGGCGGACTGGCTGAAGGAGAATCCCCGGGACGCCATAGTCTACCGGGACCTGAACCTGAATCCCGCCCCCATCGTCACCAGTGATCTGCTCGAGGCCATCTATGCCCCGGCCGGATCGGAGTTGACCGGGAAGAAGCGCGCGGCCTTGGAGGTTTCCGACGCCCTGGTGGAGGAGTTCCTGGCCGCGGATGCCTACGTATTCGGCGTGCCCATGTACAACTTCACCATCCCCGGATCCTTCAAGACCTACATCGATCAGGTGGTGCGCATGGGCAGGACGGTGGCGCGCGGGGCGAAGGGATTGGAAGGCCTGGTCAAGGGCAAGAAGATGCTCATCGTTTCCACGCGGGCCGGGGATTATGCCAAGGGCGGTCCGCGCGAGGGCTGGGACTTCCACGAACCGTACCTCCGCAGGGTTTTCGGCTGGATGGGGATCGAAGACATCACCTATCTGCCGGTGATCAACAGCCAGGTGCACGGCGACCAGAACCAGCGCATGGTGGAAGTGAAAACCGCCTTGCGCGCGACCGCGGATCGCTGGCGTTCGGAAGCGGTCAGTTCCGGAGGTTTCGGCCTGGGCCGCGAGCCGGGCTTGGCTGCCTAGGAAATGCGGCGTCCCGTAAGGGAAACGGGGTGCGCCGCATGGGAATGCGGTGCGCCGCTTGACTCGGGATGCCGGTCGGGGTGAAACATGGGTGTGACCCCCCGGCCGGAAGCGGACGGGTCCGGCTGCGGAGGGGCTTTTTGAACGGGTTCCGCCATCCGTGCCCGAACGATTTGGGTTTTTGCACCCTGCAAAGGGCACGTACCGAAAATACTGCTTGTTTAAAACGGCAATATTTGTATCATTGAAGGCAGACCGGCACGTTTCCCCCTCATTTCGCCGGCCTTCCTCGGACCAGGAACCATCAGAGTTTTCCTCGTCCCACCAAACGCGGCATCGGTCCAAGGGGGACTACTCGTGGACCCGAGCAAAGCCAGCGTCACCGCTCTGAGAACTTAGGAGTTCTATTTTGCTATTCAGAGATCTGAATCTCATTCCGTCCATTTTATCCGCAGTCGAAGCCGAAGGCTATACCAAGCCCACCCCGGTCCAGGCCGCTTGCATCCCGTCCATCCTCGAAGGCCGCGACGTGCTGGGCTGCGCCCAGACCGGCACCGGCAAGACGGCGGCTTTCGCCCTCCCCATGCTGCAGAACCTTTCCGCCCAGCGTCCCGCCAACGGACGTCCCATCCGGGCCCTGGTCCTCACCCCCACCCGTGAGCTCGCCCTGCAGATCGCCGAGAGCTTCGCCGTTTACGGCAAGAACCTGGACCTGCGCATGGCCGTGATCTTCGGCGGAGTCGGCGACGGCCCCCAGAAGGCCAAGCTGCGCGCCGGCGTGGACATCCTCATCGCCACCCCGGGCCGGCTCATGGATCTGCTCGGGCAGCGTTCGCTGACCTTGGGGAACATCGAGATCTTCACCCTGGACGAAGCCGACCGCATGCTCGACATGGGCTTCATCAACGATGTGCGCAAGGTCTGCCAGCTGCTGCCCGCCAAGCGCCAGACCCTGCTGTTCTCGGCAACCATGCCCAGCGAAATCAGCAAGCTGGCCCACGGACTGCTGCGCAATCCCGTGAAGGTGGAGGTGACCCCGGTCGCCACCACCGCCGAGAAGATCGAACAGAGCGTCTATATGGTGACCAAGGACAACAAGTCCGCCCTGCTCCGCCACATCCTCGCGGATGAGACGGTCAGCCGCGTACTCGTGTTCACCCGCACCAAGCATGGCGCGGACCGGCTCAAGAAGAACCTGGAGCAGTTCGGCATCCCTTCCGAAGCCATCCACGGCAACAAGTCCCAGAACGCGCGCGTGCGCTCCCTGAGCAACTTCAAGGAAGGCTCCACCCGCGTGCTCGTGGCGACGGATCTGGCCGCCCGCGGACTCGACGTGGACGAAATCACCCACGTTGTGAACTACGATCTGCCCCATGAGCCCGAGACCTACGTGCATCGCATCGGCCGCACGGCCCGCGCCGGGCACTCCGGGATCTCGTTCTCGTTCTGCGGACCGGACGATCGCGGCAACCTCGTCGGCATCGAACGCCTCATCCGCCAGCGCATCCGCGTGACGCCCATTCCCCATGACTCCGAGCTCAAGACCCCGGTGCCCCAGGAAATCGTCGGGCGCTCCGCCTCCGATGATCTGGCCGGCTCCGAGAACCGTTCGGGAGGCAGGAACCCCCGCGGCCAGCGCAGCGGCAGCCGCAGCAGCGAAGGCCAGGGACGCCAGCGCACGGACGGCCGCCGCGATAGCGGTCACCGCCGTCCTTCGGCGGGCCACAATCCGGCCGGACGCGCCTACCAGGGCGACTCCAACGGCAGCCAGCCCGCGCGCGTATCCCATGAACCCGCGGGCTCCCAGCCCTCCCATGCCCCCCGTCGCGAGGATACTCGGCCTGCGCATATGCGCGGTAACGGAAATGGTCCGGGAGATGGCCAGAGCGCGCAGCCCACCCATGGCCGCGGTCCTACCAAGCGCCGCAACTCCCAGGGCCAGGGCAAGGAATATACCCGGGAATACTACAGCAACGGCCGTTGAGGCCACGGCCGCCCAGGTGGCCGCAACCCATTCCCCGGCGCGCCGATAGGCGCCCGGTAAAATACGAAGCCCCGGGGTCTTGGACCCCGGGGCTTTTCCTTTGATCCTTAATCCGAAAGGGTCAGGGAATCAGAACCAGTTTCGATACGCTGCCCGCGGAGCTATGCGAGGCCACGGAATAGACCATGCCGGACTGGAGCCCGCCGATGGCATAGCTGGCGCGGCCATGGCCCTGCCTGGCGGCGATGCGCTTGCCCTGCAAGGTCGAGACCAAGAGCGAATGGGACCCTTCCTCCGGGAAGGCGATGGTGAGGCTGGCTACCCCGGTTTCGACGCGCGCATTGGCGGCGCCCTCGGCTCCGGCGGGACGGGCCGGACGCAAGGCGACGGATGGCGTGCCGGCCTTGGCCACCCATAGCATGGCGTTAAGCATCAGCTTCTTGGAGAAGGCATGGTTCTGGTACACGTAGGGCATATGGCCCATGGCCATGTAGAAGACGCGCCCGCCGGTGGCGGGATGCTCGCGGATCCAGGCCACGGGATGATCGCCCATCTTCACGCAATAAGGGCAGGTGGATTCATCGACCGCGTATAGCACCTTGAGGCCCGGGATGCCGCGCGGATTGGATTTGAAACTGTACCATTCCTCGTCCATCTTCACCGAGTCCCCCACGCCCGCGGTGACCTCGCTTCCCTTGCCTTCCGGATCCAGGCGCACCGTGGGCATGCCCGTGCCGTGGGAACTGAATTGCACTCCCACCCAGTCGATGATCTCGGGCCAGGATCCTTCCGTGTCGAGGGCGGCATGGAGGCCGAAGTAGCCGTTGGTCTTGGCCCAGGCGAGGAAGGCCGCGCGTTGATCCAGGTTCAGGAGGGAACCCGGCTTGGTGGTATTGTTCCAGACGATCACCTTGTACTTGGCCAGGTTGGCCGCGGTGAAGACCGAGGCAGCGTTCGAAACGTCCACGGTGAAATTGTTCGCCGCGCCCAGATCCTGCATGAACTTGTTGGCGGCCGGGATGCAATCATGAACGAATCCCCCGGTGCCCGAAAAGACCAGGACCCGGAAGGCCGGGTTTTGGGCCCGCGCTTGAACCAAGGACAAGGCCGATACGGCCAAGGAGACGGCAAGGATGCGGAATCGGGCTTGGAACATGGTAATCCCCCTTTTTGACGGAAACGGAAAGGATCGGAACGGAAGCCGGCCGCGCCACCCCGAGGCGCGGCCTTCCGTGATCAGATTACCGTGGAAAGGAGGGATTCACCCCAGGGACCCGCATTTCCCTGGGGTGGAATTGGCCTCGCCCGGAGGCGATGCTAGATGTAGCGCTTGCGGTATTGAAGAGGTGTATAGCCCATGTTCTTCTTGAAATGGGTCGCGAAGGCGCTCTGGTCCGTGAACCCGAGTTCGGACGCAATATCGGAGATGGACAGGCGACGGTCGCGCAACAGATCGCATGCCATGTGAACGCGCATCTTGATGATGTATTGGTGCGGCGTGGTATTGAAGGCGGACTTGAAACGGCGCTCGAACTGCCGCAAGGAGAGATCGGTCAGATCCGCGAGCCGCTGCACGGGAACGTTCTCGCGGAAGCGGCTCTTGAGATAGTCCACCGCCGGTCCGATGCCCGCAAGGCCTTCCCCGCGCGGGTCCGGGCCCTTGTACTCCTGGATGGTACCCATGATGCCGATGACATGGCCGCTCTTGGAAAGCACCGGCAGCTTATGCGTTAGGTACCATTCAGGGATGCCCTGGAAGTTCAGGAACAATTCCACGATGTTCAGCATGGGGGTTCCCGTTTCCAGGATCTTCAGATCGTCGGCGCGGTATTTCTCCGCCAGGCGCCGCGGTACGAGCTCGTAATCCGTGCGGCCGATGAAATCGGATTCGTTGCTGTAGCCGTAAAGACGGACCAATCCATCGTTGGCGAAGAGAATCTCCCCATTACGGTTTTTTACAAAAAAGAGAACGCCGGGAAGGTAATCGAAGAGCTTGTTGAAGTGCTGTTCGAAACTGATCTGGGATAGGAAATGGACCTTTTTTTCGTTTGGTTCCGGCTTTTTCACCAACATCGCGACTCCCCTGTGCTGATCCGATTCTAACCTCGGGACGGTTTTAATATAATGTCGGTTTTCATATTTTCCAGGCCATAAATCGCCAAGATTTTCCGGTTTTCGCGCCTTACTTTTCATAGCGTACCGAATCAGCGCGCCCGATGGGTTTTCCCCCGGAAACCCGCGCCGCAAAAAACCTTAGGTTCAGCGTGAGGAAACCCGTAATGGCAAGAAAATTGAACGTCGCAATCGTCGGCCTGGAGTTCGGCAAGGAATTCATCCCGATCTACCAGCGTTACCCCAATACCAACATGTACGCCATCTGCCAGCGTAACGAGGAGAAGCTGAACCAGACCGGCGATCAGTTCGGGATCGCCGTCCGCTACCAGGACTACGCCGAGCTCCTGAAGGATCCCGCCATCGACATCGTCCACATCAACACCCCCTTGCAGATGCACGCGGATCAGGTGGTGATGGGCCTGGAGGCAGGCAAGCACGTGGCCTGCACCATCCCCATGGCCACCTCGGTGGAGGATTGCAAGCGCATCGTCGAAGCCACGGAGAAATCCGGCATGACCTACATGATGATGGAAACCGTCGTATACGCCCGCGAATACCTGTACGTGAAGGAACTCTACGAGAAGGGCGAGCTCGGCAAGATCCAGTTCATCCGCTCCTCGCACCAGCAGGAGATGTGGGGCTGGCCCGATTACTGGCACGGCATGCCGCCCATGTACAACGCCACCCACGCCATCTCCCCCTGCCTTTCCATCGGCGGCTGGGAAGCGGAATACGTTTCCTGCTTCGGTTCCGGCCGCGTCCAGGAATTCATGATCCCGAAGTACGGTTGCCCGTTCGCCATCGAATCCACCCACATCAAGTTCAAGGACAGCGACGTGGTGGCCGAGGTGACCCGGTCCCTGTTCAATACCGCCCGCCAGTACCGGGAGCATTTCGACATCTACGGCTCCAAGAAGACGTTCGAGTGGACCCTGGTCGAGCATGAGGACCATATCATCCACACCGGCGAGAAGCCGGAACGGATCAAGATCCCGGACTTCGCCTCGCGCCTGCCCAAGGAGATCCAGGTCTTCACCACCGGCGGCGTGTACGACATCGGCGAGAACGAACATCGTTCCTTCACCCAGGGCGGCGGCCACGGCGGATCGCATCCCCACCTGGTGCACGAATTCGTCTCCTCCATCCTCGAAGGCCGGGATCCCTATCCCAACGCCCGCCAGGCCGCCAACATCACGTGCTCAGGCATCCTGTCCCATCAGAGCGCCATGGAAGGCGGCAAGCATATCCGCCTGCCCGAATGGACCTTCTCCAAGGGCAAACCGATGATGAGCCGGGTAGCCGCCAAGGAGGCGGCTGAAGCCAAGTCCGCGACAGGCTCAAAAATCGCCGCCGTGGCGGGGTGAAGCCGCCGGGGGATGCGGAAAGCCGCCCCGGAAACGGTTCCGGGTGCGGAAATCCCTTCCGGCGCGTACCATTAATGGGGAGGATTCGCTGATGTCGATGGAATTCCAGAAGGGGGCCGCGGTCCCCGCCGGACGCGTCGTCCGCAAAGGCCGGATCAAGCAGGCGCTGACGCGCTGGTGCCTCCACGACCTGGGCGAGAAATGGCCCATGGAGAAGATCTGCCGCACGGCCGTGGAAATGGGCGTGCCCGCCATCGAAGTCGTGCCGCCGGAGGAATTCCCCCTGCTCAGGAAGTTCGGCCTGGTCTCGGCGCTGACCACGTCCCACATGTTCGTGCGCGGGATGAACAATCCCCTGCACTGGGACGAATGCCTGAACAAGATCGGATCCTCCATCGACGCCAATGCCGAAGCGGGATTCCCCAACGTGGTCACCTTCACCGGCTTCTCGGACACGACCGTGCCCGAACCCGGAACCAGGGCGGGTAGCATGGTTTCCCGCGAGGAAGGCATCCGCAACTGCGTCGAAGGGTACAAGAAGATCGTCGGGCACGCGGAGCGCAAGAAGGTCACCATCTGCCTGGAGCCGCTCAATACCCGCGACGGCGCGGACATGAAGGGGCATCCGGGATACCAGGGCGACCATCTGGATTTCTGCCTGGAGGTCATCGACAAGGTGGGTTCCCCGGCGCTGAAACTCCTTTTCGACATCTACCATGTGCAGATCATGGACGGGGATCTCATCCGGAGGATCGGGACCTTGAAAGGGAAAATCGGCCATGTGCAGGTGGCGGGGAATCCCGGCCGCGGCGAGATCGGGGCCGATCAGGAAATCAATTTCCCGCCCTTGATGCGCGCTTTGCTGGATATCGGTTATGACGGGTATGTGGGCCTGGAATTCATCCCGGTCCGGGATACCATGCAGTCCCTGATCGAGGCGGTTGCCTTGCTCGACGTTTAAGGGGCATGATTATGGATGGCTCAGGGGGTATGGTTTGCGTAATGGCGTAATGATCAACAGAACCGGCACCGGACGATCCGGAAAACCGACCGGATTGCGGACTTCCTTGGCGATGACCCGGGCCGCCTTGGCCTTCGCCGGATTGGCCGGCCTGGCCGTCCTTTCGGGACGGGCCGAAGCCGCGCTCAAGACCCCGCTGGCCAAAACGGGACCTTGCCCGGAACTGACGCGCGCGCCCATGCCTTCCCCGCCCCGCTTCCAGAACAATCCGAACGACATCACCATCAAGAAGTTCCCCAATACCATGCAGGTGGATCTTCCCCCGGAACAATCCGTGAATTGCACCCAGACGCCCGTGGATTTCAAGGTCGAGACCTGGGCCTCGGAAAAGGACATCGGCAACATCAAGGCGGTCCAGAATTTCACCTTCGATGAACGCGGCCGCGTCTGGGCGGTGGAGACCTTCGATTATCCCAATACGGTCAAGGACCCCTTCGCGGGCGGCGATCGGGTCATCATCCTCGAGGATACCGACGGCGACCGGGTGATGGACAAGCAGACGGTTTTCGTTTCGGGCCTGAACATCCCGCAAGGTATCGAGATCGTGCCTGGCGGCATCGTGGTCGCCATGGCACCGCACCTGGTTTTGTTTACGGACAAGAACGGGGACGACAAGGCGGATTCCCCCACCGGCACCATCCTCTATACCGGGTTCAAGAAGAACGATCCCGGCGATACCCATGGGGGCATCGGCCATATCAAGTACGCCCCGGACGGCTGGCTCTACGGATCGGTCGGTTATAACGGCGGCGTGGTCAAGGGCATCGGCTTCTCCCAGGGGACCTGGCGCGCCAAGCTGGACGGGACCAAGTTCGAGTTCCTCGGCAAGCTCACCAACAACGCGGCGGGCATCGGCATCAGCGAGGAGGGCGAGGTTTTCGCGTCCACGGCCAACAATGACCACACGTTCCACCTGTCGGTTCCCAGCGCCTCGGATCCCATGCAGGGGATATCCGCCTATGGGCAATCGTACAAGCCGGTGACCAAGGACGTCTGCCAAGGGGATTGGTTCGGCAATTTCACCGCGGCCTCCAACCATGAGATCTACACCGCCCGGCTCTTCCCCCAGGCCTATTGGAACCGCGCCGCCTTCGTCTGCGAAGGCACGGGCCACCTGGTCAACGTGGATTTCCTGAAACGCAAGGGAAGCACCTGGGAGGCCACCCGCATCGACGCCGCCCCCAACCTGTTCGCCAGCACGGATGCCTGGACCGCCCCGGTGGCTTCCAAGGTCGGGCCGGACGGCGCGGTATGGGTGCTCGACTGGTACAACTACCTCTTCCTCCATAACGGCGAGTCCCCGGAAGGCGTGGGCCATGCCTATATCAGCGACCTGCGGACCAAGAAGGCCTGCCGCATCTACCGGGTAGCGCCCGCGAGCGGAAAATTGGATCCGATCCCGAACCTGACCGGCGCCTCGAACGAGGTCCTGGTCTCGACCTTCCGCCATACCAATATGCTCTGGCGCCTGAACGCGCAGAAAATCCTGCTCCGGAATACGGTCACGACCGAGGCCAAGGCCGCCCTTGAGCCCTTGCTGATCGCCGCGGTGAAGAACCGCCAGAAGGACGAGGTCGACAACGATCCGTTGTTCGTGCATGCCTTGTGGACCGCCCAGAACCTGGGACTCTTCGAAGCGTCCCCGGCCAAATGGGATCCCCTGCTCAAGGACGCCTTGCTGCATCCCGCCGCCGGCGCCCGCATGAACGTCCTCAGGGCCATGCCCCTTACCGCCGCTTCCGCCCAGGCCATCAAGGACCAGGGCCGCGTCAATGACACGGATCCCCATGTGCGCATCCAGGCCCTCATGGCCCTGGCCAACAACACCAACAAGGCCGCGGGCGTTTCCATGTTCGTGGACTTCCGCAACCTGGACGATGCCTCCAAGCTCGCCTTCCTCAAGTCCGGCGTGGCCGAATTGGCCACCAAACCGGCCATCCCGGAACTCCAGCCCGTGGCCATCGGGGACGGGAAACGCGGCGCGCGAGGCGTGCTGGCCCCCAATCGCGGTCTGCGTTTCGGCATGGGCGCGAACGGGATTTGGGAACCCTTGGCGGACGGACGCCTGGAACCGGGCGACCTTTCCCTGTTCGATTTGGCCGGCAAGGTAACGCGCAAGTTGCGCTACGACGGCTCGGCATGGAAGGTGATTTACTCCGCCGGCGGGAATGCCGGGCTCTATGCCTTCCGCGGCCGGAGCGGGAGCGCCATCACGGGATCCCTGCCCGTGGCCGGAATCCGTCCTTGATGCGAGTCCTTGGTCCTACCGTACTCCGGTCCGGATTAACCCGGCCCGGATTTATCCGGCCCTGATCCGGCTTCGCCGGGTTCCCCCGTGGGGAGGGAATCCGGCGATGGATCAGACCCGTTCGAAGGGATAGATGATGCCCCCATGGGGCCGGACCGGGACCTGCCCGCGGAAACCCGCGATCACGAGGGCCTTCTCCAGGAATTGCATGTAGAATCCATGGCTCACGATCAGGATGCGCTGGTCGCCGACATGCCTGGATTGGATCAGGTCGACGAACTCGGCGATGCGGCCCAGGGTCTGGGTCCGGTTCTCGCTTTGGGTCTTGTGGTTCAGGTACCAGCCCATGCGGCTAGTCGCCTGCCAGAAAAGGAGTGGCAGCTTCAGCTTGCGGGGGAGGAATCCGGAGAAGGGGACTTCGCGCAACAGGGGAGTCGGCACGATGGGGCCCTTAAAGAGGTGGTTCGCGGTGAAGATCGCCCGGGGCAAATCGCTGCAATAGCAATGATCCCAGGTTTCCCCGGCCCTTCCGGCCAAGGGAACCTCGCGGGAATCCACTTCCGTGGTATCGTACCACTTGGCCCATTCATCGAAACCGGATCCGTCCACCATGAGGATCCGGTTATGCGGTATCTGGAAATGCCGGGCGAGACCCAATTTCATGCCCTGAAAAATACAATACAGGGAACGGTAAAGGGACCTCCGGGGATTATCGCTTAGTCGGCCACCAATTCCACCGGCCGGCCATCTTCATGAACGCCGGGACAAGGAGAACGCGGATCAAGGTCGCGTCCGCCAGGACCGCGACGGCCAGGCCCAGACCCAGCATCTGGACCACCACCACCCGGGCGAAAGCGAAAGCGCCGAAAACCGCCGCCATGATCAAGGCGGCATTGGTGATCATGGGTCCCGTGGCCGCAAGGCCTTCCGAAACGGATTTCACGTTGTCCCCGGATTCCAGGAACCCTTCGCGGATGCGGCTGAGCAGGAAAACCTCATAGTCCATGCTCAGGCCGAACAGGATGCAGAACAGCATCAAGGGAATGGTGAGGGGGACGACTTCGGCGGGTCCGGGAGTCCCGAACAGGGCATGGCCATGGCCAAGTTGGAAGACGAAGACAACGGCGCCGTAGCCGGCCAGGACGGACATGGCGTTCATGACGATCGCCTTCAAGGAAACCAGCGGGGACCGGAAGAAAAGCAGCAGGGCGGCCATGGTAACGGCCAAGACGAACACGATGCAGGGCAGGTAGGAGGCGATCATGGCCTTGTCGAAATCATTGTAGTAGACCGCCTGGCCTCCCAGGTCCATGCGCGTGCCGGGGAGGTTGAGCCAGGCGGGGATCTCGCGCGCCAGGATCTTTTCCTGCTCCAGGGTCACCTCGGGCTTGAGCATGGCCTGCAGCAAGAGGGAACGCCCGTCCCGGCTCAGGAAGAACTCCTTCACGAACGGCGCTTTCTCCATCGCATCGTCCATGTCCGCGTAGAGGGCCCGATACTTCTCCACGGGCCAGGAATCCGAAAGATCCACGGGACCGAATACGCGGGCCACGGCCGGGTCCTTGCGGAGGCGCGCGGAAAAGGCGTAGAGGGAGTCGACTTTCCCGGCGGTGAGGGCGGGGCCGTCCTCGGAGGTGAGGATGATATTGATGGGCCGCACCAGGCCTTGCATGCCCATGGAATCGAGCATCAGGTATCCCTTGGAGAATTCGAGCTCCTTGGGGATGAACGGCCCTTCCGGGAATCCGAAGCGGGTAAAGCGTCCCGGATACGAAAGCAAGGCGATGGCGGCCAGGCCCAGGAGGGCGCACAAAGGAGCGTGCCGCATGACCCATTCCGACCAGGCTTCCCAGCGCCTCCCCCGTTTTCCGCCGCCGAAGCGGCTGGAAAGGACCCTAGGCCATTCCAGGGCCGGTCCCAATACTATCAGGAGCGCGGGCAGGAAGGTCAGGGCGGCGGCCATGGAAACGAGCACGACGATGCAACCGCCCCAGCCGATGGATCGGGTTTCCATCAAGGGCGTGAAGAGCATGCCTCCCAACCCGATCATGACCGCCAGGCCGCTGAAGAATACGGCCTTGCCCGCCGTCCCCATGCTTTCCGCCAAAGAGGTAGCCCGCTGGTCCCGGGTGGCGGGCCCGCCGGAAGCCTTGGCCGATCCGGCCAGGGCCTCGCGATAACGGTGGATGATGATGAGGCTGTAATCGATGCCCACGGCGAGGCCGATCATGCTGGAGACGTTCTGGATCAGGTTCGAAAAGACCCAGTGCCGCGCCATCAGGAAGATCACGCCGAGGCTCACCGTGGTCGACAGGATCCCCAGGAGCACGGGAACTCCCGCGGCCACCACGGAACCGAAGGCGAAGAGGAGGATGATCAGGGTCAAGGGGATGACGCGCACTTCCGCCTCCGCGGTATCCTTGGCGTTGAACAGGTTCAGATCGTAGGTCAGGGCGGATCGTCCCGTCACGGCCCAGCGGAGATCCGGGTATCGCGGCTTCTCCAGGGAAAGCACGCCGTCGACGGCCTTCCTGACCACGGGGATCGCCTGTTCCGCGTCCCGGACGGTAGCGGCCTTCACGCCGATCATGATCAGCATCCCCTCGCCTGGGGCGGGCAGGAGACGCTTGTCCAGGACATTCGCCGGAGTCATCACCGCGCGCACTTGCGGCAGGTGCGATAGGGCCCCGTCCAACCGGCCGAGAAAGGCGGTCCGGGCGGAGTCCGGATCCCCCATGTCCATGGCCTCCCCTTCCGGAAGCCCGCGGATGGCCACCACCAGCAATTGGGAATAGGGATTGTCGAAGTTCTCGCGCAGGAGGCTGTCCGCGCGCAGGGAAGGACTGCGGGGGATGTCGCCGGAACCGCTGAACAGGAGGGCGGGAGCCTTCTTGGCGCCGCCCGCGCCGAACAGGGCGATCACGGTCCAGGCCGCGAGGAAGACCCAAGGGCGCCTCGCGGCGAGGATCCCCAGCAAGGCGAACCTGCTAATGCGGCGTGCGGCCATCTCAGCCTCCGGTCTCGTTGAGACGTTTGATGTTGGCCATGTTGCGGGCGAAGATGCTTTTGATGGTATAGGCCGCCAGGTACATCTCCAGGGTTTCCGTCCAAGCGGGTTCGGCTTTCGTGAAGAATACGGTGAAGGTCAGCCGGCATCCCCCGCCTTCCGTGCTTTCATAGATCTGTTCCGTGGCGAGGGAATCGGAAGCGGCGGTGAATCCCACGAAGTCGTACAAGGCGAGCCGGCGTTTCCTCCCGGGCACGACCTCGGTGATGGTTTCGTCCCACCGGCGGCCGGTTTCATCGCGTTTGCAGAAACAGCGCCGGCGGGAACCCGGCAGGCCATCGCGAATGCTGTCCGCATTGAGCGGAGTGATGTGATCCACGAAAACGGACCACTTCCCTGCATTGCCCGAATTCCCCAGAAAGCGGAAGACCGCATCCGCCGGCGCCGCGATATCCACGGTATGCAGCATCACGCGGTAGCCGAAGCCCGGTTGCCGTTTATAAGGGCTGAAGGCGATCATTGCCGCCGCTACGGCCGCCAGCGCGCCCGCCGTAAGCAGGGCGGCCTTGGATCCGTTCCTCATTCCGATTCCCCGTTCATGCGGCGGTTTCTTTTCATCCGGATGCTTCTTCCTTGGTGATCTCCAGGAACAGGTTCCACAAGCCGTCCAGTTCAGGGTATTCCGCGAAGAGGGCCATGGTCTTGGGGACCGAGTCCTTGCTGAAGGCCATGCGATGGAAGGCCCGGGAGCGGCCGATATCCGGGAGTTCTTTCAGCAGGGCGGGCAGGACCTCGGCGCGCAAGCGAGGGAATTCCCCGGCGAGGACTTCCAGGACGCGCCTGCTGGTCCGGTTCGGAAAGACATAGCTCCGCATGAGGGAGCGGAACATCCGCGCCGCGAGCCGTTTTTTCCACCGGGGCTGGGGATCGTACATCCAGGCGAGCAGATGCTGATCCAACTGGTAATGGCGAAGCTCATCCTTGAAATGGTATTCATGCACCTGGGTATAGGTCGCGTCCACGGCTTCGGGGTCCCGTTTGCGGGCTTCGAGGTAATGCCGGCAATAATCCACCGTCCGCTCTTCGAAGAAGACGGCCGTCCAGATCCAGATCAGGAACACGTTCGGCAACTTGAGCACCAGGTCCAGCACCGCCTGTTGCAGGGCGGAAATGTTGTACAAGCGGAATTTGCGGGTGGGGTACCAACCGGGCTCGGATTTCTCCAGCATGCGCCAGAACATCCGGGTATGCTTGAGCTCTTCCGCTATGAAATGACCCAGGGCCTCTTTCAAGGGCGCGGGCGGGTCGGATCGCTGGACCACCTTGCGCAAGGTATTGACCAGGAGGTGCTCTTCCAGCCAGATGAACTGCTCGCAAACGCCCATGGAGAACAGCTGGTTGTAACGGCGCTTTTCCTCCGGCGTGAATTTGGCGTAGGAAGGCAGGTAGAATAAAGGCGCGATATGTTCGGGAGACCAGGGCTTGGATCGATCGACCGGACGCGACCAGTCGAGGTCTTCGAAGTCGTACGCGTTTTCGACCGCTTTGCGGTTCAGCACGTCCAGGGCGCCGATGTCGCGCCGCTTCATGCCGCTGACTCCGCGCGGAGGGGACCGGTTACGGCATCGGCGGAGGCGCCGCCGGCTCCCCCTTGCGACAGGATCAGGACCGTGCCTGCTCCGGCGTCCACTTCCACTTCATCGCCGTCCTTGAGCCTCTGGGTCAGGTTCTCGATGCCGACTATGGTGGGTATGCCCATTTCCCGGGCCACGATGGCCGAGTGGGAAAGCATCGATCCTTTTTCAATCAGGAGCGCGCTGATGGACGGGAAGAGCGGGATCCATCCCGGATCGGTGCGGGGCGCGACCAGGATCTCCCCGGACAGGCGCAAATCGTCCTCGGGCACGCGGATGACCCGGACCTTCCCGCGACGCACGCCGGCGCAGCAGGACTGGCCCTTGAGGAGATTCCCGTCCAGGTTTGCCGTGGCTCCTTCAGCCGCGTACTCCTGACGGTAATACGGGAGCCCGATGGTATGGAAGCGTTCCGCCGGTTCCGCCTCCAGGGCGAAGGCGGCGTATTCCCCTTTCCGCAGGTCGGCCAGGGCGCGCAAATCCAGGGTCAGGCTGCGGCCTTCCGCGAAGGCTTGCAATTCCTGGATGGAAAGGAAGAAGACATCGTCCCGGCGGGACAGGATGCCGGCGGCTTCCAGGTTGCGGCCATAGGCGAGCGCCAATTTGCGCACGAGGCCGTAGATGCGCGACCGGGCCAGGCGCATGGCCTCGCGATTGCGGATGTGGCGGACCGCGTTCTTGAGCACCCAGGCGAACAGCCATTTGCGCAGGGGGCGGCCCTTCAGGGCGGCGTCCACTTTTGCTTCGGCGGCCTCGCGTCCGCCCGCGGCGGAATGCCCCAAGGCCGATAGGGCCAGCTCAGGAGCCGAGAAATAGTTCTTCAAGGTGCCGAAGATGAAGGAGGGATCTTCCTCAAGGGTCGGAACTTCCAGCTTGAGCTCGTTCATGGACCGGCTGCCGTACAGTTCGAGGTATCCGTCCAGCCAGGCCAGAAGACCGCGCGCGCCCTCGGCGCCCGATGCCTTGAGCGCGGCGAGGGTCCGATCGGCCGGGGTATCCCGCAGGATGCCCGCTAGGACGGAGTCGCCGCGGATGTCCCGGAAGCATTCCAGGATGAGGCGCGTGGGTTCGGTGCTTTCCACCTGGCCCTGGTTGGCCAGCAGGTCATTCTGGAAACCCGGATCCCCCGGGGCCACCCATTTCAGGCACAGGGAGGATAAGGCTTTGTAGAACACCATGGCCAGGGTGTCCGCGAGGATGGGCGCCTGCCAGCGTTTCAGGAAGACCAGGGTCATCTCTTCATATAGGGCGATAAGCCTTTGAGGGGAAAGCTGGTCCCAGGGCGTAGCCGCATAGAGGGCGAACTTTTCCGCGAAGCGGGCCTGGAATTCCCGTACGCGCGCTGGAGCGCGCCATACGTTCCACAGGGCCAGGGTGGCGAGGCGGAAACGATCGTAAGTCCCCTTAAGCCCTGCCTTGGGCACTTCCAGGTTCTTTATCGGCAAGCCCTGGCGCACGCCCATCATGGCTTCCATCGCCTCTCCCGTAAAGCGGAAGAACGGCATGTTGGCCAGGGACGTGTACCACGTCATGAGGTTGTAATACACCCGTCCCCGGATCAGGCCCAGGTAGTTCCGCATCACCATCTGGTTCTCGTCGTGCAGGCGGCGGCGGATGCCCAGCATGCGGCCGAACTGTTCGTATACCTCCTGGTAGGCGAAGGCGATGAAGGAGAAGGTCAGGGGCGAGGTCAGGCCGTTATAGCTTTCGACGATATTGGAATTGTCCCAGAGGATCTTGCGCCCCCATGCGGCGCGGACGGCGGGAGAGGCGGAAGTCACGGGGCGGGCCTGAAGGAAATACAGGGAGTCGCCGAGGAAGGCGAATTCCAGGTCCAAGGGCTGGCCATAGCGGGCTTCGATGGCGAGCGCGCCGCGTTTCAAGGCCTGGAGATGGGCGGGCTTCAGGCAAGGGATTTCCCTGAGGGTCTCGGGAACGGATTCCTCGCGTGTCCCCCCCTTTCCGGAGTTGCCGACCGGGGCATCAGCCGCGATGGCGTGGATGGCCACGATGCGTTCCGGCTTGGAGGCGATGCGCTCGGTATAGAGGCCCGTTTCCCGGGAGAGCGCGTAATGGTCCCCCTCATAGCGCCCGGATACGATTCCCTCCCCTAGCCCCCAGGAGGCCGAGACGACCATCTCCCCCGTGTCCCCGGTGACCGGATTCAAGGTGAAGCAGACGCCGGCGGCGTCCGCCGGGATCATGGTCTGCAATACCACGGCCATGGCCGGGGCCGGCAGGTTGAATTTCCGGCGGTAGGCCTGGACGCGTTCGCCGAACGCGGAGGACCAGCATCGCAATACGGCCGCGGCCACGGCTTCGCGATCGTGGATGGGCACGTTGAGAACGGTGTCGAATTGCCCGGCGAAGGAGGCTTCGGCGGAATCCTCGCCTACGGCGGAAGACCGCACCGACAGGAAGGCGAGGCGGCCATCGCGCAATCCTTCCAAAAGCCCGTCGAGATGGGACAGGAACCGGGGACCGGGATTCAGGCCTTCGATCCCGCGCCCGGCCGCTTCCGCGACGGCCTCCCGGAACCAGGAGGCATCGATGACGCGGAAAGGCGGCACGGTAACGTGCGGGAGACGGGAGAGGATCGAAAGGTTCTCCGCCTTGCCTCCGATTTCCGCAGCATGCTTCATTTGCGCCATAACAGGATCCCCAGCAGGCAAAGGTAGAATTGCAGGTAGAACAGGGAGGCCACCTTGTCCAGCTTCCGGCTATGGGGCTCCGTCAACCGCCGGCCCCAGGCGGCATAGACCGAAGCGACGAAGAGCCAGGTCCCCAAGGCGGCGCCATGGAACCACAGGGGAAGTCCCAGATGCGCGCGCAGGAACCAGGCGAGTATCATCACGGCTGCCTGGAATGCCAGGACCAGGAATAGGGATGGCCCGATGCCGATTACCTTGGAATAGGTATCCACCTCCGGACGTTCGACCGCGGCCACGCGGATCTTGCGGCTGACCTCCAGGGAGAAGGTCATGGAGAAACCCAGGAAGGCGAACAGGAAGAACCCCGGGATGCGCACCAGGCCGCCGGAGGGTGACGCCATCTGCAGGATGGTGAAATCGACGAAGGCGAGGATGAGCATGTGCGACACCCCGTACAGGAACAGGTGGGCCTTCAGCCAATCCCTTACGAAGAATTCCTTGTACATGAGCAGGGAGTAGGCGAGGGTGCCCAGATGCAAGGCCAGGATCTTCGGACCGAAGGCGGATGCGATGGCGGTCTCGGCCAGTACGGCGATCAGGCCGGTCCAGGCCAATTGCGTATAGGTGACGAGGCCGCGGGAAAGCACGCGCCCGGGGTAGGCCTTGACGTCGTCGTTACGGTCCTTGAGATCGTCCAATACGCGCAAGTGGTAGAAAACGCCCAGGACCCACAGGTAACCGCAAAGGTACGCGGGCCAGGAGGCATGGCCGAGACCAAGCATCCGCTGGGCGGCCGTCAGGGTGCAGGAATACAGTAGGAAAATGGCCAGTCCGTTGAGGGCGGGCGGGAACCTCTCAGCAAGGTAGGCCCTGTAAGCGGAGGCGAAAGCCGCGGCCGGAAAGGATTTCATGCGCGTATCTCCATGACCAGGCCTTCCTGGCCGTTTTCGCGGGAACGGCCGGAACGGGCCGTCTGGGCTTCCAGGAGCGACCTTACCTTGGCGTATTCCACCTTCGAATTATGCCGGGGATCGACGGGCAGGCGGTCGATGAAGCGCACGCCGGCGACGGGGAAATCCGCCAGGGCGGATCGGATTTCCGCAGCCAGGCCGGGATCCCGGACTTCCCCGCTGGCGGTTTCCACCACCACCCAATGGGCCCCCATGGCTTCCAGATAGGCGGATTTCCTGACCTTGGGCATTTCGTCCACCACGCACTCCGCCTGGTAGGGGAAAAGCCATTCCCAACCGGAAGGTGAAAGGCCCGCCCCCGCCTGAAGCGGCCGGTAATGAGGGTTTGCCATGGCGGCATGCGCCCGGCCCGTCACCCACAACCGTCCCTTGACGTCGAAGTACCCCGCGTCGCCCATGCGGTGCCAGATGCCGTCCGGGGTCTTGATCTTGTTGGCGCGCTCGCCCGCCGCATTGTTCCAATATTCCGTGTTCACATGGGGCCCGCAAACGGCGATCTCCCCCATCCTCCCGGAAGGAATGCCGACCGCTGCCAGGTCCCGGCACTCCGAGGCCGTGAAATCGAGGGGAAGGATGAGCACGCGCAAGGACGCCACCGGATAGCCGACGCAGAAACCCAGCCCTTGCCTGGATAAGGGACGGCACTCCCGCAGCAACTCCGCCGCATCCAGGCTGGCGACGGGTTCCGCTTCCGTGGATCCATATACGACCGCGATCTCGGCGGAGGTCCAGACGCGGGTGAGTTTTTCCAGGGCCTTGGCGGTGATGGGAGCGCCGCCCGTGAAGAGCATCCGCACCGAACCCAGGGTCGTTCCCTTGGCCAAGGCCGCATCGGCGACCGATTCCAGATAGGCCGGGGACCCGGACATCATTTCCGGTTTCCATGCCTGCAATTGCCGTACGATGGACCCGCCCGCCTCGGCTACCTTTCCCGGCTTGAGGCGCGGGATGAAGGAGACGCGCCCCCGGGCAAGGTTTTCGAGGGGAAGGATGGGAAAGCCCGGGAAGTCCGATGCGCATGCGGTTTTGCGGGGATCGTCCAGGGCCTCCAATTGGCGGCGCAGGAACCCGTGGGTGCGATTGCTTCCCTTGGGCGCGCCGGAACTGCCGGTGGTGAAACTGATCAGGGCGGGGTCCCCGGCCTCGACGGCGGCGATCGCGGAATGAACGCCCTCCGCACCGCGGATCATGCGCCCCATGCCGAGGGCCAACCAGCGCGGGAGGCCATGAGTAGCGATCTGGACCGGGACCTTTCGCAGATTGGGGCACATCAGGCGGAACAGGTGGCCCTTCGGGATGCCGATGAAGGCCTTGGGCCTGACGGCCGCGCAGCAGGCATCGAAACGCTTGGGACCCATGTAGGGATCCGCGAAGACGCATACCGCGCCCAGGCGGATGACCGCGAGGATCGCGACGTAGAGATCGATGCCCATGGGAACCAGCAAAAGGACCCGATCGCCTTTGGCAATGCCCTCTTTGGCGAGTCCCGCGGCCAGGGCGGCCGTGCGCGATCCGAATCCGCCGAAGCTAAGGCGCAGTTCCCGGCCGCGGGCGTCCCATTCGACCAGGGCCGGGGAATCCGGCCGGGAGCGGACGCGGGCGTCCACTTCCAAGGCGATATTCACGGACCCCGTCTTTTCCAAGGCTAGAGGCTCCCCTTCATGAGGACATAGGATCGGATGCTCTTCCCGAAATGGCCGGACATGGCCCGGGAGCGATTATCGCTCTTCATATAGGCGTGGATGACGTTGCGGGCCCCGCGTTCCTTCCAGTGCAGGTGGGTCAGGTAACTCACGGAATACCCCAGGCCGCGCCCCCGGAAGGCCGGCGCCACCCCCAGGGTCTTCAGCACCGCGGTCCGTCCGGAAGACGCCGTAGGATAACGGCCGATTCCGTAACTGTAGGCGAACGCGGCCGGCGTGCCGTTGCGGAGCAGCATGATCAGGACCGCTTCGGAAGACGCGGACACTGAGGAAAGCTCCAGGAAATCCCCGTAGGCGATATGCTCGTAAAGGAAATTGTCCTTGAAGATATCGCAGGAAAGCCGGTAGAGTTCCGGCAACATGGCCAGCATGTCCTCGGAACCGAAGGTCTTCACCTCCATGCCCTGCAGGCCGCGCTTAACGCCGAGGGCCATGCCTATGAGCCAGGCCTTGACGTATCCGCGCACGTGGATGCTCTGGTACTCCGCCAGATCCGAGAACCCCGCCGCGAGGAAATCCCCATGATAAGCCGTGGGGATCCGTTGCTCCCCGGGAAAATAGGGCAATCGACCCATCTTGCTGATGAAGCGATAGGGATGCCAGGTCGAGAATTGCATCGGCCCCGTCAGGGAACCCATGCCGCGCGACTTGCAATCCGCTTTCACGGCCAGGAGGAATGCGGCGATCTCGGCGGGAGCCGCATCGGCGGCGCGGGCATAGAGCATGAACAGGCAGTCGCCCGCGGAGGGATTGTAGACGGCCAAGCGGGCCCGGATTCCCGATCCGGTGATCCAGCCGAAAAGATGGAGTTCGCCCTTGGCCCGGGGCGGCGCCGCCGGACCCAGCCAGAAGGATTCGTATTTTTCCTGGCCCGCATCCCATAGCTCCGCCAGCAGAAGGCGGCCGGCTACGGTGAACTCGGTCTGGGTCAGGCTTCCGAGGCGGGGTTCCATCAGGCGGGTTTCATCCCGGTTCCCGCGGCGGCGGGACCCCGGGCCAGCTTGCGGTGGGCCTCGGTGAAATGGCCCGCGGCGATCGCGGCGGTGATGGAAATCTCCCCTGCGATGGTCAGCGCGCCGGCGATCTCGGCGAACTTGTGCGCGCCGCCCGGTCCGGCGCATCCGAGCAACTCCAGGCATTCCCTCTGGGTCGGGAGGCCGGTGCCCCCGCCGACCGTGCCCACCACGAGGTTGGGCAGGCAGACGTTCACCAATAGGGCGCCGTCCTCATCCACGGAATACGTCGTCATGCCCACGGCCGCCTCGGCGATGCAGGCCACGTCCTGGCCGGTGGCGATATAGAGGGCGGTGAGCCCGTTGGCGAAATGGCTCTGGCTTCCGATGGATCCGGATTTCAGGCTGGAGACCATGGATATCTTCCAGGCCTCGAAGATTTCCTGCGGCTTGACCTTGAGCACGTCCCGGCATATCTCCGCGGGAATGCGCGCTTCGGCCGTGACGCGTTTCCCGCGCGTCTGGATGAAGGCCATGGCATTGGCCTTCTTGTCCCCGGACATGTTGGACTCGATGTACCAGCGGACCACGGGAATCGGGCAGGCCGCCAGGATGTAATGGCAGGCCGCGTCCGCGGCCAAGGTGACCATGTTCTGCCCCGCAGCGTCCCCGGTGGTGAACTCCAGGTGGAGGACCACGTCCTGGCCGTTCAGGGAAACGTTGTAGTCCACCAGCCTGGCGAACCGGCTGGTGGATTCGGCGACCTTCTGGATCTCCTCCGTCACCGTGCCCAGCCAGGCGCAGAAGCGCAAAGCGTCCGACATGTCCTTGAAGACGAAGATGGGAGCGCGTCCCATCTTGTCCACCAGGCAGGTGGCGGCCACTCCTCCGGAAAGGGTGAGCGCCTTGCAGCCGCGGTGGAAAGAGGCCACCAGGGCGGCCTCGGTCGTGGCCAAAGGGATCAGGAAATCCCCATGGGCATGGAAGCCATTGATACGCAGGGGCCCCGCGGCCCCCACGGGAATGGCGCAGAGACCGATGTAATTCTCGATATTGCGTTCGTAGATTTCCGGACCATGGTCCAAGGCCTGGCGCCCCGTCACCACGGGCATCTCCTTGCCCTGCTGGCGCAGGGATTCCGCCACGATGCCGACCCCGTTGCGCGCGATATCCTTCGCGGACGGCAGGGTCGCCTCCAAGGGCGCCTCGGAGGGCAGGCGCGGCCTGATCCGCTCCGCCAACTGTTCCACCGTGGCGCCTTTGAGGAGCCGTTCCCTGAGTTGCTTGAAGAATCCGCTGTTCACCGACATGGCAAACCTCCTATTTCCCGGTCCGCGCCGCCGCGGCCTCGGCCAAAAACGAAAATGCGCTCGATAGTCAAAGGCCCAGCCGAATGCTCAGCCACAAGGCCGGTCCCAACCAGATCAGACTGTCCCCCCGGTCGAGGACGCCGCCTTGCGGGCCCAGCAGATCGGAGAAGTCCTTGATGCCCATGCGCCGTTTGACCCATGACGCCGTGATATCCCCGAGAAAGGCCAGGACTCCCGCCGATGCGCCGTAGAGGACCGCCGCGCCGTCCCCCATGAACCCGAAACGGAACCGGTTCCCGAGCCAGGCGGCCAGGGCGCAAAAGGCCATGCCTCCCACGAACCCGCTCCAGGTCTTGCCGGGACTGATGCGCGGCACGATCCTGGGCCCGCCCAGGATTTGCCCCGTGATCTGGGCGTATCCGTCCGCGACCGCGATGAGCAGGAAGGTGAAGGCGAGGAATGGGGTACCCCCGGGGGGCAAGGCGCACCCCGAGATCCGCGCCGCGGAAAGCAGGAAGCAGGCCAGGGAGAATCCGAACAAGGCCAGCAGGCCGTAAGCCTGGAGCGGGCGGAACCGGTAACCCGTAGGGTACGTAACGCGGCGGTGAAGGAGCCCTATTTCCCAGGCGGAAAGGATGAACAGGACCAGGAAGAAGAGCGCAAGAACGGGAACGGACCAGAAGGAGCAGGCCAGGAGCGCGGTCTGGAACAGGAAGAAGACCTTGAACTTCCGGGCGATGCCGGGACCTTTCGGGAGTCCTTCCGGGCCGCGCCCGTCCAAGGAAGCGCCGGTTGCAGATGCCGCCCGCCCCGGCCTCCGCGCCGCGGCCTTGAGGGCGAAACCGGCCGCGAGGCAAACCGCGTAGAAACCCATCAGCCACAGGAAATCCGCGCCGACGGGGGCCCTGTCAAGCATGGGCGCCCCCGAAATCCGCCGGGACCCGGAGACGGATTGCCCCGCGGTTGCAGCGGAGGATCCATTTGGTTTCAGGAGGGAATTCCTCCCCGTCCCCGTAGGCCGGAACGGGTTCGGAAAAGGTGATTTCGGCCAACGACGCTTCCGCTCGATCCAGCATGGTTTCCGCCCGGGGAGACCCGGCCTTGAGATGCCCGAGGGTTTGGAGGATGCCCGCCGCATTGCGGTTGCGGAAGCGGACAAGGTGGAAGCGTCCGTCCACGGCCGAGGTTCCGGGGGCGATGAGGACGCGCTTTCCCATCAAGGCCTGGTTGCAGAACAGGATCGACTGGGTCTCTCCCGCCGAGGCGGTCCCGTCCAAGGTCATGGTATAGCCCACCTTGCGGGGCGGGGCGACCAGGCCGTGCCAGGCCAGGGTCACGAGGTAGATTTTCGCGCGCAGGCCTTTGCGGAAGAATCCGCCCAGGGGACCCGAACGCAGGGTATTCGCGGTCGCCGCGGCCCGGTAGCCGAGCCCGAAACCGCCGCCGGTGATGACATGCCTTCCGTTCACGGAGATCGTATCATACGCGACCGTCTTGCCCTTCTCGAACAGGTCGAGGTTCCGATCCAGATCCAGGGGCAGGCCGATGGCGCAGGTCAGGTCATTGGCGGTCCCGGCGGGGAATACGCACAGCTCCCGATCGCCGAAGGCGAGAGGCTGTATGGCGTGATGGACCGTTCCGTCCCCGCCGAATACGGCTACGCGGCCGAAACCGTCCAGGCTCCCGGCCCAGGCGCGGCCTTCGGGTTCCGCGAGGGATCGGTATTCCACCCGGCCCCAGAAATCGAGCCCGGAAGCGCTCCGCCCGGCGAAGGCCTGTTCCAGCATCCGCCTCCCGAACCTTCCGGCGCGGGGATTGAAAAGGCAAAGCGTGTTCACGGATGCAACCCCAGCAGGAACAGGGCGAATCCGGCCCCGCTCAGGGAAAGGGTGACTCCCGCGATGAGCCAGGTGTTCTTGGGTTTGAAGAAGGGCCGGTTGTAAAGGAAGGCGAAGGACATGGCGAGCCATACCGCGCCGGTGGCGATGGCGAACGCGCGCCCGGGAACCAGGGCGAAGACCAGGTAAAGGGGGAAGAAATACAGTTGCGACCAGAATACCGGAAGGCCGAGGTATTTGCTTGCGCCTTCCACCTTGATGTTCCCGATCATGTTGAACTTCGAAAGCCTGAGGACGCCGGCGGCGATCATGGCCGTCATCACCATTCCCGCGGCGGGCCCGCTGAAACCCAGGCGCCACAAGAGCAGATTGGGGAGAACCAGGTAATTGAAGACATCGACGAACCCGTCGAGATAGCGCCCGAATTCGCCATCCCAGCCGAACCGCCTGGCGATGATTCCGTCGAAGGCATCGGTCAGCATGCCCAGGTACATCAGGCCGACCGCCAGGAAGAATCGCGGGGCGGGACCTCCGGTCAAGGTGAAACTGGCGCCCCGGCCCATGGCGGGCAGGTCGAGCAGGATCAGGAATGCCGCCATATCGATGGCGAGACCCGCCAAGGTGAGGCAACATACCGGATTCAACCGGATTATGAATATGTCTTTGTCCATGCGGATAAGGCCGATTCCCCTCAGAACCGGCCGCGACGGAAAGGTACATATCGGGCGGCGATTCCAAACCCTTGGACGCGGGAGGGCGCCGGATGGTTATCCCTCTTTTTCGATCGTCTCCCTCTCGCGGGCGGCGATTATAGCTTCTTGAGGGAGCCATGCCGCATAGGCCGTGGTCCGCATCCATTCCTCGCCGGAGGGGAGGAGGAACGCATTGCGGAGGAAATCCTCGGGAACGAATTTCCCCGCGCCTTGGGCGGACACGACCCATTCCTTCCCCTTGGGTCCATCGCCTTCCACGGCGGTGAGGGTACTCAGCACGCGCTTCTTCAGGCTGTCCTTGCTCAATTCATAGACCCGGACTCCGTCCACCTTCTTCAAGGTGAACTTCAGGCCCTTAGCCTTGGCATAGGAATCGAAATCGAGGCGGAAGGGAGATCTGAACTGGTATGCCCATTCGCGTCCTTCCTCGGCCGGTTTAAGGGACAGGGGGATTTCCCCCTTCAGTTCGCCCCATTCGGCCAGGGCGCCGTTCACGTCCGCCAGGAAATCCGGATCCGCGAGGCGTTCACGGAGGAGCGCCAGGCCTTCCGGCAGCCAGTCCAGGAGAACGCCGTCATCGCCGGCCACCCAGCAAAGCTCCTTGGAGCCGGGGGCCCAGGCTTCCCGGAAGCGCCAGAAGAACGGGGTCAGGGCCTTATCGGCCCGCATCAGGCAACTGGCGAGGACCAGGGCGGGATATTTGCGCGGCAGGCTCAGGGTCTTCGAAGTCCAATGCACCCCGAGAGCGATGGTCCCGGCCGATTGCCGGATCAACTTCCGGCGGCTATCGAAACCCTCCGCGTCCGCTTCGTGCTTGCGCCGGATATCCGTGAGGAAATCCATTTCCTCCTTGGTCTCGCAGGCGGTGCAGGCGAGGCAGGAAGCCTCTTCTTCCACCGTGCCCAGGCAGTAGCCCGGATCCACGAAACGGCGGGCCCGCTTGTATTGCACATGCAGCCATTCCCGCCGCACGCCGGTCTCCCATCGGCTCCAGGGCTTCTTGCGGCTGGCTTCCAGGTCGAAGCCGCCCAGGGAGCGATCGTCCCCGATGCCTTGATCGGCGAGCTTGCCGCGCAAGGCGTCCATGAAGGTATCCGCCATCTCGCGGAAATAGAGGAAGCCGGTCTCCGCCGTCGCCTGCTTCAGGGCGGCCCAGAATCCGGGGCCGTCGGCGCGCACCAGCACCTGGGAAACATAGTTCTCGGCCTCGTCAGCGGCGCCGCGGTATTCGAAACCGGCCTTGCGGGCGATATGGCCTATCTGGCGCGCCACCTTGGAATAGACCTCGGGCGGATACGCCGGCGCGAATTCCAGGGGCGTCCAGGGAAAGCGGACCAGGGGCGTGGCGCTGAAGACGATGCGGGGGCGATGGGTCGCGGATCGCATGATATCCGGAAGGTGTCGCACGAAGGTCTCGAATTCCTTCAGGTCTTCCTCCTCCTCGACGCCGGTGATGATGAGGAACACCTTCAATTCGCGCAGGGGGCGGCGGAGCACGGCTCCCAGGGCCTTCATCAAATCGGGTTCGTCCAGGCCCTTCTGCAGGTAACGGCGTATCCGTTGGGATACCCCTTCCATGCCGAAGGTGAGGCTCCCCTTCCCCACCGCGCGGAGGTAGTCCAGGATGGTCGGATCCCGCGCGATCATGTCGAACCGCTGGCTCTTGAGGCCGATGGCGCTGAAGTTCTTCGCGAGCGCCTCGAGCAAGGGATAGAGATCCTGGTAGAAGTTGAAATTGAAGCTGAAGAGGTCGATCCCCTCCAGGCCCATGTCCCGCTTGAGCTTGAGGGCGTTTTTGACGACGGCATCCACCGGGTTCTCCCGATAGGGCTTGGTATCGAAGCTTTCCGCGCAGAAGGAGCAGAAGGCCGGGCAACCGCGGCTGATGGCCACGGGCTCCTGGCCCAGTCCTTCCACCTTGAAGATGACCGGGCGCGCCGCGTTCACCTTGCGCAGATCCAGGGTCTCCTTATTGTTCTTGCGCGCGCGCTTGTCCTGGCCGGGCCGGGCGAACCCGGGCACCTCCAGGAGCCTGTCGAGCAGGGCCGCCTTGGAGACTCCGGCCTGCTTGGCATCGGCGCAGATCAGCATGATCTCCTGGATGTCCTCGATCTGCTCGCCCGTGAAGATACCGTCCACGGGGGAATCGTCGTGATCGAGCAGGGAGGTATGCAGGGAATTCGCCCCGCCGAGGAGGATGAGCGGGATGTCCGCGCGTTCCAGACGCTCCTTGGGCGGAATGGCCAGGCCGCTGCGTTCCATCAAAGCGGGAAGGTTTACCAGTTCCTGCACGATGGCGTTGCTCAGGGCGATGACGTCGAATTCCTTGGCGCCCCGTTTGGTCTGGGTGCCCAAAAGCCAGGGCACGCCGTCCGCGGTCATGAGGTCCCCGTCCTTGGGCGGCGGCAGGTAAGCGAGGTCCGGATATACCCTGGGCAGATCGGCGAGCGCCTGGTACAGGAGCGGGTGGGTGAAGGATTCCGAAGTGTCCACATAGGTGGAGAGGCGCGTGATCAGGACACGCAAGGGCCGTGATTCCCATTGGGAAGGCGCCAGGGTGTTCCATTCCCCGCCCCGGAGCCAGAAGCCATGCCCGCTCAGGTAGGGGTGCCGGGTTTCGTACCAGGATGCGAAGCCGTTCTGCGAATCGTTCCCCATATATGCCTGATTTCCTTGGATAAAGGACCCGATTCCGTAGGCCCGGTCGCCTGCCAATATAGCAAGCACGGGCGGATACGGGTCCCGGGCAGGCGGGCGCCCAGCTAAATAGGCCCCAAAGGCATGCGGGCTGAAATAACCGCCCGGTCATGCTATTTTGCTCGTGACGCCATTACCCTGAAACCGGACGCCGAATTGCAATCAACGTTTTCCCTCCCTTCCGAATCCCTTCTGGCCCGCTTCGCGCCCATCGCGCCCGTTCCCGGGCTTCCGCATCTCCGCGCCCACCAGGCCCGTGACGTGTTCGAATTATGGCAGGCCTGGGAAGACGAAACCGGCGAAAAACAGGATGTCCCTTTCTGGGCCACGGTATGGCCCGCGGCCCTGATGACGGCCAAGTTCATCTCAGGGAATCCCGGCCTCTTCGCGGGGAAGAACGTGCTCGATTTCGGTTGCGGCAGCGGCATCGCCGGGGTCGCGGCCATGAAGGCCGGGGCGGCGAGGGTCACCGCCAACGATATCGATCCCGCGGCCTTGGCCTTGTCCGGACGCAATGCCCTCTTGAACGGCGTAAGCCTTTCCATAGAGGAACGGAACCTGCTGGATACTCCCCCGGATCCGGATTGGAACGTCGTCCTCGTCGCGGACATGTTCTATGAGAAATCCGTATCGGAGGCCATGCTGGCGTGGCTGGGCCGCGCGCGCTCGAACGGCGCGGCGGTATTCATCGCGGACGCTTCCCGCCCGTTCGGCCCGCGCACGGGCGTAAAGGTCCTGCTGGAAGAAACCTATCCGACCGACATCGATCTGGAAGGCGCCTCCCGAAGGACGGTCCGGCTCCTGGCCTACCTTCCCTGACGCCCTGGTACCGGGTTATCCCCGGTCGGGATCGACGCGCACCGGAACCCAACGGTTGCTATAATTCCCCCCACGCCCATTCCTGATCCCTTGGAAGAGCGGAGACGGGGCAGCGCCGCCCCGGGGAGGTTCCTTGCCCGTTACCGCCGCCGAGGACCTTATCCCTGCCGTTGGAACCATGCACCCCAA
The DNA here is from genome assembly GCA_028287465.1 of Fibrobacterota bacterium. Classification (GTDB taxonomy): domain Bacteria; phylum Fibrobacterota; class Fibrobacteria; order UBA11236; family UBA11236; genus Chersky-265. The sequence goes on along the minus strand of JAQBPO010000066.1, from coordinate 8,703 downwards.
TCCCGGCCTCGACCCCGTTCCCTTCGCTCCCCTGGGCGAAAGGGACTGGCCCAGCGAAACCTTCGCCCTGGGGGCCAAATTGCATCCGGCACCCGGCCACTCCGGTTCCCGGCCGACGGGCGTCGCCGAATTCGCAGTCTATTCCGGGCGCGCCCGCCATGTCCTCCTCGAGATCTACGAAAGCGCTCTGGGCGTGCCGGCCAGGTACGATTACTGGATGGCAAAGGGATCCGACGATGTCTGGCGCGCCAGGATCAACGGTATCCCGGCCGGCACCTTGTATGGATATCGTTGCTGGGGACCGAATTGGGGCACGGCCGAGGGGTGGACCCGGGGCAATAGCATCGCCGGATTCATGGCGGACGTGGATGCCTCCGGAAATCGCTTCAATCCCAACAAACTTCTGCTCGATCCCTATGCGCTCGAGGTGTCCCATGACCGCGAGACCCCTGAAATGCTGGAAATCCACGGCCATAACGCCACCATGTACGGCTCCGGCCCCGGCATCTACGCAGGCGCTCTGGACCGCCATCCTCCGGTCGCGCGACGGGAATTCGATACCGGCCCCTGGGCGCCCAAATCCATCCTGGTGCATGACCTGTCCGGATCCGGCCGGAAACCCCGGGTACCGCAGAAGGACGCCATCATCTATGAGGCCCATGTCAAAGGCCTGACGCGCCATCCCTCCTCAGCCAGGCTCAAGGAAATCCTCACGGGGATCCCGGGCTTCGAGGACGTGGCGGGCGTGCCGGATTCCCTGCGGGGGACCTATGCGGGCGCGGCATACATGGCCGGGTACCTTAAGGCCCTGGGCTATACCACCATCGAGCTCCTGCCCGTGCATGAGTTCGCGAACGATATCAATCCGGAGGAGTTCCCGGGCTGGGACCGCCGCCATGATGAACCGCCCCACGGCAATTACTGGGGTTACATGACCTATGGGTTCTTCGCGCCGGACCTCCGCTACTCCCATGACAAGTCCCCCGGCGGTCCCACGCGCGAATTCAAGGCCATGGTCAAGGCCTTCCATGACCATGGCATGGAGGTGTACCTTGACGTGGTCTACAACCATACCGGGGAGGGCGGGCTTTGGGACGGTACCGGCGAAACCGCCGAGATCCTGACCTTGCGCGGATTCGACAATGCGGGCTATTACGCCCTGACGGGGGGCAACCGTTTCTATTGGGACAGTTCCGGATGCGGCAACAACCTGGATGCCTCCAAAGCCGCCGTGCAGCGGCTGGTCAAGGATTCCATCCGCCATTGGTCCCAGGAGATGGGGATTGACGGCTTCCGGTTCGACCTGGCCGCCATACTCGGACGGAGCGGAGCCGGTTTCGATTTCGAGTCGGGCTCCAGGCTGCTGAAGGATCTCGCGGCCATGGCGGAGCATGAGGACATAGAGATCATCGCCGAGGCCTGGGACCTTGCGGGATGCCACGTTGGCGACTTCCCGAAGGGCTGGGCGGAATGGAACGGCATCTATCGGGACGCCGTGAGGAAGTTCATGAAAGGGGACGGGAATTCCCTGGCCTTCATCCAGGCCGTGAACGGCGACTACCGGCATTTCCAGGACCAGGGCGGTCCGCACAAATCGGTCAATTTCCTGACCGCCCACGACGGTTTCACCCTGATGGACCTGGTGAGCTACAACGGCAAGAACAATGGCGGGACCTGGCCATTCGGCCCCAGCGACGGCGGCACCGACGACAACCTGTCCTGGGATTCGTCGGGCGATACGTGCCTACGCCGCCAGCGCCTGCGGGACTTCCTGGCCGTCCAGTTCTTCTCCCGCGGCGTGCCCATGACCTGCGGCGGGGACGAGTTCGCCCGCACCCAGAACGGGAACAACAACCCCTATAAGCTGGACAGCATCGGCATCTGGCAGAACTACGGCATGATCGCCACCCCTGCTCCCACCGCCCTGCCCACGGGCGGCACGGGTTCCTACCACGACAATTACGGCCGGGATGGCGGCGGCACCGGCAAGAACGGTTTTTTCCTTTTCACCCGCAACCTCATAGCCCTCAGGAATGCCCACCCCTGCCTGCGGCTGGATCGCTTCGCGGATTTCCGGATGGACTCGGGGAACGACGTGACCTACTGGTTCAAGTCCGCGGACGGGAATGCCGATGTGCGGGACGGGGACTCGCGCATCCATTGGCGCATCGATGGGAGCGGGATCGGCGACACGGATTTCCTGCTCTGCGTGAACATGGACGGGGAAGGAACGGAATTCCCGATCCCCGCGGCGCAAGCCGGGAAACGCTGGCTGCGCATCATCGATACGGCGGCCTGGGCGGAAGCGGATGGGAATTTCTGGCCGGCCGAAAGGGCCGGAACGATCTCGGATCGGTATTGGGCGCATCCCCGATCCGTAGTGGTCCTGCAAGAAACGGTTTAGCCTGGTTTGACGTCGGACCGTTTGTACAGGTAGAAGCATCGGCCCGGCACTTCGAGCACGGCTCCCGGCCTTACGAGCCGCGGCGCCCCGGGTCCGGGCCCGCCCCATCGCTTGTCGGATGAATCGAGCACCAGTTCCCATTCCCCTTCCCGGACATGCGAATCCATTCTAGCCGCTCCGGGGGCGAAATTCATCAGGCACAGGATTTCCCCGGTCTCCACGTCCCCCGTTCCCTGACTGCGCCTGACGAGCTTGAAGGCCAGGCCTTCCCCGTCCATTTCCATGCCTTCCCGGTTCAGGCGCTTCAGGGAAGGCAGGCTCTTCCGCAACGCGATCAGCTCACGGTAGAAATCCAGCATGACCCGGTGCCGGCCGGATTCCTTACGGTTCCAATCCAGCTTCGAACGCTGGAAGGTTTCCGGCGATGCGGGATCGGGCACGTCGTCGCCGACATGAAGGAAGGCGAACTCCTCCCGCCGCCCGTCCCGGACGGCCTTTACGATCGCAGGATCGCTGAAGTCCGCGAAGAAAAGGAAGGGATTCGTTTCCGCGTACTCCTCGCCCATGAACAGGAGGGGGATGTACGGGGAAACGAACATGGCCCCGGCGGCCAGCTTGTAGGCTTCGAAGTCCACGATCTCGTTGAAGCGCTCGCCCAATGGGCGGTTCCCGACCTGGTCATGGTTCTGGATGAACACGATGAATTGCCCGGGCGGCCTGAGGGCCGAGGAAGCCCCGAAGCGGCGTCCGCGCGAAGGGCAGTATTCCCCGGCGTAAACGAATCCCTCGCGGTTCACCTTCACGAACTGATCCGAATTCCCGTAATCCGTGCGGTACCCTGACTTCCCGCCCCGGAGCATGGAGTCAACGCAGTGCTGGAAGTCGTCCAGCCATTGGGCCTGCATGCCGTAGCCTCCCGCGTCGCGGCCCGTCAGGATCCCGGGATCGTTGAGATCGCTTTCCGCGATCAGGTGGCGCTGCCTGCCGTGCCTGCCGGAGAATTCGGTGATGCGTTCCTCCAGTTCGGACAGGAAATGCCGCGCCGACATGTCGTACATCTGGTGGGTGGCGTCCAGGCGCAGGCCGTCCACGTGGAATTCGCGCATCCAGTACAATGCGTTCTCGATGAAGAAATCGCGCACCTGGTCGCTGCCGGCCCCGTCGAAATTGATGGCGCTGCCCCAAGGCGTCTTGTAATGGGAGGTGAAATAGGGCCCGAACTCGCTCAGGTAATTCCCTTCCGGCCCCAGGTGGTTGTATACCACGTCCAGGATGACGGCGATGCCTTCGGCGTGGAAGGCATCCACGAGGCGCTTGAAGCCGTCCGGCCCGCCGTAGGAACTCTGCACGGCGAACAGGTAGGTCCCGTCGTAGCCCCAGTTGTGGACCCCCGGAAACTGGTTGACCGGCATTATCTCCACCGCGTTTATCCCCAGATCCTTCAGATGGGGTATCTTGGAAGCTACGGCCTCCAGGGTGCCCTCGGGGGTGAAGGTCCCGGGGTGGATTTCGTACATGATGCATTCGTCCAGGGGTATCCCCTGCCAGGCCTCATCGGTCCATTTGAAGCCAGCATGGTCCCAGACCTGGGACGGCCCATGAACGCCATCGGGTTGGTAATGGGAAGCTGGATCCGGATGCGAGGCCTTATCGTCGAGGCGGAACTTATAAAGCTCGCCGGGCCGGATGCCTTCCACCCGGGCCTCCCAATAGCCTTGGGGACGTCTTTCCATGGCCCGCGTCTCGCCGCCCCTGGCCGCGAACTCCAGGGCGACGCGCCCGGCGTTCGGGGCATAGACGCGGAACAGGCAGGTTCCTTGGCCTTGGTATAGCGCTCCGATTCTCATGGAATCACCCCCTCTCCCCGCCTGGGCGGGGTCAAGGGGAAAGAAGATTTTTACAGGCGGGATTCCAATTCCCGTTTCAATTGGGCCAGGGGCATGGCGCCGCTGACGCGATGCACCTCCCGTCCGCCCTTGAACAGGATCAAGGTCGGGATTCCCGAAATCTTGAACCGGTTCGCGAGATGGGGCTTCTTATCGGTATCGACCTTGATGACCTTTATCCGGCCCTTCCAATCCTTGGCCAGATCCTGGAGCACGGGATGCATCATCTTGCAAGGCCCGCACCATTCGGCCCAGAAATCCGAAAGGACGGGAAGATCCTGGGAAGCGAGAAAGGCGTCGAAATCCGTGGTCTGGGAGGTTTGTCGTTCCGTTTCCATGATACCGTCCGTTAGGGTGGATTATCCGGTGGCCGTTCCGAGTCGCCACCTTAATAAAATACATCCCCCGCAGGTTCCGCAATCGGGATCCAATGGGGTGACAATTTGGCCAGGCACCGGGCTGCAAGCCGATCCAGGAGCCATTTCCCCTCCCAGGTCCGGTCCCGCATTTCGGAATGCGCTTCGGCCCATTCCAGGCCTCGCGCCAAGGGGATCATTTCCACGACGTTACCGGCGCATTCCGCGCTCACTTCGGCCAAGGCTTCCCTGACCGACAGGGGAATCGGAGCGGTCCGGATGAACGCATCAGGGAACCCGGAACACGCTTCGGCCGGGGAAAGGACCAGGTGCTCGCGGCATCCAAGGGGGCGGCCGACATGGATGGAACAGGCTTCGTCCGTCAGGAAGGGGCAGGGCATGCCCAGGCTGAAATACTCGCGCGCATGGTTGAACAAGGGCAATCCATCCATGCCCTCCAGCCGCAACCGATCGGCGAGCCGGGAAAACCTGTCCAGGACCGCACGCCGATCTTTTTCCCGCATCGCCCCGATGCAATCCGAAAGCAGGAAGGCTTCCGGAGGGGAAACGGGAACAACTTGCCGGCAACATGCAGCGCACCCCTTCGCGCAGGAAACCTTCCCATCCGCGGAGGGCAGGGCTTCCGACAGGCGCATGGCATGGACGGCGAGTTCGGCGAGGCGCATCGGGCCTGCCATGTCCTTCAGCCCCTCCCTCCAGGTGCTTATGGCACCGTTCGCATCCTTGATTCCCGCCGCGGCCATGGGGTCAAAATAATTCCCTTCCGGGGAAAACCGTTGCACCCGGTCCGGGAAACTTTTATATCGACAGGATTCATCGAATCCAGGGAGACCGTCATGTCCAGATTCCTCAACCTCGCGACCGCCATCGCCATTTCCACTCTCGCAACGGGGACCTTGGAAACCGCGTGGTCGGCCGTTAAATCGCAGACCATAGCGTATAAGCAGGATACGGCTTCCCTGGAAGGCATGCTGGTCCGGGAAACCTCCCTCAAAGGCAAGCAACCCGGGATCGTCCTGGTCCCGGATTGGATGGGCATGTCCGATCAGGCCAAGGCCTATGCCGAAAGGGTCGCCAAGCTGGGTTACATCGTCTTCGTCGCCGACATCTACGGCAAGGCGACCCGTCCCAAGGACATGAAGGAGGCCGCCACCGTGTCCGGCATCTACAAGAACGATCGGAATCTCATGCAGGCGCGCGTCCGGTCCGCCTACGATCAGCTGATCAAATCCCCGAACGTGGACGCGGGACGGGTCGCGGCCATGGGGTATTGCTTCGGCGGCGGGGTCGCCTTGGAACTGGCCCGCAGCGGGGCCCCGCTCAACGGCGTGGTTTCCATCCATGGCAACCTGGATACGCCCCACCCCGAGCAGGCCAAGAACATCAAGGGTGAAGTGCTCGTCCTCCACGGCGCGGACGATCCATTCGTGACCGAGGATCAGGTAAAGGCCTTTACGGAGGAGATGCGGTCGGCCGCGGTGGATTGGCGCCTGACCAAATTCGGCGGCGCGGTCCATGCATTCACCAATCCCTCGGCCGGCAGCGACAACTCCAAGGGCATGGCCTATAACGCGAAGGCCGACAAGCGTTCCTTCCAGGAGATGGCGGACTTCTACCAGGAAGTCTTCGCGGCGAAGTCCGCCGGTACGCCCAGGTAAACCCTCACCCGCCATGGCCGGGGATTCCGCCCCGGCCCGGGCAATCCAGACCCGGCCTTTGCTATCTTTCGGGGAATGGAAGACCTCCTTGCCGCCCGATCGCAGATGGCGGTCTCCCTTGGCTTCCATATCGTCTTCGCATCCATCGGCATGGCCATGCCCTTCCTGATGGCCATCTCCCATTTCCGTTGGCTCCGCACCGGCAATCCGGTCTACCGTGATCTCACCAAGGCCTGGTCCCGCGGCGTCGCGATCTTCTTCGCCACCGGCGCGGTCTCCGGAACCGCCCTGTCCTTCGAACTCGGCCTGCTCTGGCCCAGGTTCATGGAACATGCCGGTCCCATCATCGGCATGCCTTTTTCATGGGAGGGCACCGCGTTCTTCCTGGAAGCCATCGCCCTGGGACTGTTCCTGTACGGTTGGAACCGGTTGTCCCCCTGGATCCATTGGAGCGTTGGCGTGGCCGTGGGAGTCACGGGGATCCTGTCGGGCGTTTTCGTGGTCTGCGCCAACGCCTGGATGAACAGTCCCGCCGGATTCGCGTGGGTGGGCGGCCAGGCGGTGGACATCGATCCCTTCCGGGCCATGTTCAACCCGGCCTGGAAATCCCAGGCCCTGCATATGACCTTGGCGGCCTTCGAGGCCACGGGCTTCGCCGTAGGAGGCCTTCATGCCCTCCTCTTGTTGCGCCGCCCCTCCTCGGCGTTCCACCGGGAGGCCTTCAAAATCGCCCTCCTGATCGGGTCCATCGCCGCCTTGGTCCAGCCGTTGAGCGGGGATCGCCTCGCCAAGGGCACGGCCGTGCGGCAACCGGTAAAGCTGGCCGCCATGGAGGCGCATTTCCATACGGAACGCGGCGCCTCCCTGATCCTGGGCGGCGTGCCGGACGCGGAAGGGAAGCGTGTACGTTACGCCATCCGCCTTCCCTACCTTCTCAGTTTCCTGGCGCATGGGGATTTCCAGGCGGAGGTGAAAGGGTTGGAGGAGTTCCCGGTCGGCGACTGGCCCCCCCTCATGATCGTCCATGGCGCCTTCCAGGTCATGGTGGGAGCGGGTTCCGCCCTGGCGGCCCTGGGCCTGGCCTTCCTCTTCCTGTCCTGGAAACGCCCCGCATTGCTGGCGGACAAGCGGTTCCTGCTGGCCGCCGCCCTGGCCACGCCTCTCGGATTCGTGGCCCTCGAGGCGGGATGGACGGTCACGGAAGTGGGCCGGCAACCGTGGATCATCTACGGAATCATGCGTACCAGGGACGCCCTGACCCCCATGCCGGGACTCGTCTATCCCTTCCTGATCTTTTCCGCCGTCTACCTGTTCCTGGCCGTGGTGGTATCCTGGCTGTTGCTGAGGCATATCCGGGCGGTGGAGGAGATCCATGCCTGAGGTCCCCGCTGGCGAACCCCGTATGCTCTGGGTGGTCATCCCGTTCCTAGGGCTTTCCCTGCTCCTCTATTGCCTCATGGCGGGCGCGGATTTCGGGGCCGGGATCCTGGAAATCTTCATGGGCCGGGAGAACCGCCGCGCCCAACGCGAAATCATCGACCGGGCCCTGGGACCGGTCTGGGAAGCCAACCATATCTGGCTCATCCTGATGGTGGTAATCCTTTTCATGGGATTCCCGGCCGTTTACAGCCGGGTGTCCACCAACCTGCATCTGCCCCTCACGGCCATGTTGCTGGGCATCATCGCCCGCGGATGCGCCTTCACCTTCCGCCATTACGATGCCAGGAAAGGCCGGTCCCAAAGGACCTATACCCTATTCTTCATCTACTCCAGCGTCTGGACGCCTTTCTGCCTGGGAGTCGTGACCGGGGCCCTGGTCCCGGGCGGCATGGCGGCGGAACCGCAAGGGTATCTCGACGGGTACGTATGGCCCTGGCTTCGTCCCTTTCCCCTGGCGTTGGGGGGATTCACCGTCTGCCTGTTCGCCTACCTGGCCGCGGTCTACCTGATCGGGGAAAGCCCGGCCGGAACCATCCGCAGGCGCTTCGCGCGCCGCGCGGCGGTGGCGAGCGTGGCGGCGATGGCATCGGGCGGCCTGGTCTTTTGGGCCGCGGAACGGGACGGGATCCCCTTGGCGGCCAAGTTCCTGGGTTCTCCCGCGGCGGGAGCATGCGTGGTGGCCGCGACCTTGATCATGCCCGGCCTATGGTCCGCCTTGGCGAAGGAGCAGGGCTGGCTCGCCCGCATCCTGGCCGGAACCCAGATAGCCTTGATCCTGGCGGCCTGGTTCGCGGTCCAATTCCCGGTCCTGGTCCGGATGCGCCATGGCCGCGACCTGACGTTTTTCAACGCCCATGCCCCCGCGGCCACGCTTTTCCATCTGGGAGCGGCCCTGCTCGTCGGAGCCGGGCTCATCCTTCCGTCCCTCTATTATCTGC
>JAQBPO010000063.1 GCA_028287465.1 Fibrobacterota bacterium | reverse complement strand
TTCTGCCCTCCGCCGGAGTAGCGCGACCAGGGGGAATAATTGCAGGTCAGGATGACATCGTATTCACGCTTTGCCTGCGCCGTCGAGGCCCGGCCCGGCCGTATGAAGGGACGGGAAACCAGGGCCGGGACGAGAGTCAAGGCTCGGTACAGGTTCGCACCGGAAACCGGGAGGATTCCGGACATGAAAAGACGTTCGATAAGGATTTTCAAAAAGCGTCCATCCCGCATGGCCCGCTCCCTTGCCGAAGTCCGGATTGGACCTACGGGCCAGGACTGGCGTTCCATTTAAAATGAACATTTTACGATGCGAGCGCTCGGATTGAAATGGAAATTAAACCGGGACGGGATTTCCCATCAATTCCATGCGGCGGATGCAGGCCGAACATTGCGAAGCCCCGCCTTCCAGCGCCGGTTCCGCCTGCTTGCAGGCCTCCAAGGCCATGAAGCATCTCGGGTGGAAGCGGCATCCTGGAACAAAATCCGTCGGTTTCGGCACTACGCCCTCGATGGATTCAAGGCGCTGGACCTTCCGGTTCAGGGACGGGATGGACCTAAGCAGGCCCAGGGTATAGGGATGGGTCGGCCGTTCCAGCACGGCGGCTGCCTTCCCCTTTTCCACTACCCTTCCAGCGTACATGACTAGTAGATCCTCCACCATGTCCCGCACTACACCCAGGTCATGGGTGATGAGCATCAAAGCCATGCCGAAGTCCTTCTGGAGGTCCCGAATGAGGCGCAGGATCTGGGCCTGGATGGTGACGTCCAAGGCGGTTGTCGGTTCGTCGGCGATAAGGAGCTTGGGTTTGCAGGACAGGGCCATGGCGATCATCACCCGCTGCCGCATGCCCCCGGAAAGCTCGAAAGGGTAGGCTTCCACGCGCCGCTCCGGATCAGGGATGCCCATCCGATCGAGAAGGGCTATGGCGGCCACCCGGGCCTCGCGCCGGCCCTTGCCCTGATGGAATCTCAATGCCTCGGCAATCTGCTCTCCGCATCGCATCAGGGGATTGAGGCTGGTCATGGGGTCCTGGAACACCATGGCGATGTCCTTGCCGCGGACCCCGCGCCATTCGGAGGGGGACATCTTGAGCATGTCCCGGCCGTCGAACATCATCCGGTCCGCGGTGACCCTGGAGCTGCGTTTGGGCAACAGGCCCATCAAGGCCAGGGACGATACGGATTTGCCGCTGCCGGATTCGCCTACGATCCCCAGGGTGGCGCCCGCTTCCAGGGAGATATCGATCCCCTTGGTGACCGGCACGAAATCGGGGCCGTTCTTGAATGCGACGGAGAGGTTGGTGACTTGGAGCATTACGACCGCATTCCTTCCGGCATAAAGCGATTGTTTCCTGGCATGGCCTGCTTCAACAGTTCGCCATGCCCGACCTTCTCGCCCATCAGTTCATCGACCCTTCGGGATTCGATTTCATTCAGTCCGCCGAATCCGGAATCGATTTCCAAGGCGGCGACGAATCTTTCCTCGAAGTCCTTCGCGATGGCATCCCACCTCACGGTCCGGCCCAATGCCTCCTCCAAGGATACCGCATTCCGGTCCAGGATTTCCAGGTATCGGGCACGGTTGTCCGCCTCGAGGTTCAGGCAATCCACGATGTTGCGGTGCCCCTTGGATACAAGGATGGAACCGTGCTGCAGGAAGGAGTCGCGCATGCGCCGTTGCGCGGAGCCGACGACCTTGCGATCCCCCCACACCACTTCGGAGCGGGCGGTGGAGGAGAAACACGGCGTCATGGCCCGCAAGGCCAGGGGTTTTTCGACCGGATAGCCTCGATCGAGGGAAACGCCGAATCCGGCATCCGCCAGGGCCTGGGCAACGGCCTGGGAAATGGTCCGGTAGGAAAGGGGCTGGGTTTCGCACCAGGTTTCCGCGCGGTTGGGCGCGATGACCGAGTAGGTCAATTCGTCGATGTGCAGGACGGCGCGCCCGCCCGTCGCGCGCACCACGATGTCGTACCCAAGGCTCCTGACGCGATCGAGATCCAGTTCATGGGCGGCCTTCTGGGAATGCCCCAAGCTGATGCAGGCCGGCGTCCATCCATAGACACGCACGGTCGGCGGTGAACGTCCGGCCTCGACCTCGGACAGGATCGCCTCGTCGACGGCCATGTTCCAGGCGCCGCTGCGACCGGCGTTCCGCGAACTATCGGTAAGGATTCGCCATTTCATTGGTTCGCCGCCTGAACGCTCCGGATTGGACATCGACTCGTGCTTCGGCCTCGATGGAGGCGACAAGGGATCAATATCCCAAAGTGATCGGACCCGGTCCCGTCAGGTCGGGCCTTGGACATCCTCGGAGGCGCGGTCGCGCGGCGCGGGAGTTACGGCGGCGCCTTTGGAGGGGGACTTCTCCTTTTCCTTCGCCTTGTCCGCGTCCATATTGGTGAGCGCCTGGCGGGCACCCGCCTGTTCCGCGCTTTTCTTGGAATTGCCGCTGCCCCGGCCCCATTCCTGGTTTTGAACGTAAACGCCCACCACGAAGCTCTTCTGATGCTCCGGGCCCGTTTCCTGGATCACGTCGTAGGAAGGGATGCCCATGCCCCGCGACTGTGTGTATTCGAGCAGCTTGCTTTTGTAGTTGGCCAGCTCCTCATCGTCCAGCACTTCTTCCATAATGGACATCAAGGAACTGTGGATGAGCTTGCGGGCGGATTCCAGGCCTCCGTCGAGATAGACGGCGCCGATTACGGCTTCGTATGCGTCCGCGAGGATGCTGAGCCGCTTCCGGCCGCCGGATTTCTCCTCCGAACGGCTGAGGAGGATGAAGTCCCCGAGCTTCCAGGTATCGGCGCAAAGGCCGAGCACGCGGGAACTCACGACCAGGGATTTCATCTTCGACATCCGGCCTTCTTCCTTGTCCGGATACTCGTGATACAGGAAATCCGTGACAACGATATTGAGTACGGCGTCGCCCAGGAATTCCATGCGCTCATTCGACTCGATTTTCTTGTCGGTGCGCTGGCTGTTCACGTAGGACCGATGGGAAAGGGCGGTGACCAGGATTCCGTTGTTTTGAAAACGATATCCCAGAATCCGTTCCAATTCGGATAAGGAAGGCTCTTTCCGCCTTCCCTTGAACAATTTGCGGAGGAATCCAAAGACCATGAATGCGAGTAGGCGCTAATGTGGCTCGTCGCTATGGAGTTCGCTTTCGCGAACTCCAAGCACCTCACCAACTAGATACCCGATCCGGGGATTAGCGCCTTCATCTTTTGGCTAAGGGGATTAAGCCTTGGAGGTTACGTAAGCGATGACGTCGCTTACCTTCTTCAGCTTTTCGGCTTCTTCGTCCGGAATTTCGATGTCGAATTCGTCTTCCAGGGCCATCACCAATTCAACCTGATCCAGGGAATCGGCTCCCAAGTCGTCGATAAAAGCGGCTTCGGGTTTCACCTGATCTTCGGAGACTCCGAGCTTCTCGACGATGACCTTGGTGATTTTCTGGTTGATATCCTCTGACATTCAATTTCTCCTTAGAAAGGTAGGGGTAAATATAATCTAATCGACTCGGTTTTAGGGGCTCCCGCAAGGCTTAAACCCCAAAATTTCATCAAAAACGAACTTTTCAAAGTGACCAGGCGACGCTGCGCCATAACTCGATGGCTAGGGGTCCTTAAATCCCCATACCTCCATCAATGCCGAAAACCTGCCCCGTCAGGTAGCTCGCATCCTTCGAGGCGAGAAACCCGACCAAGGCGGCGACTTCCCCGGGATCGCCCATGCGTCCCATGGGAATGCTTCCGAGGATTCCCGTCTTCTGGTCTTCGGTCAGGACCTTGGTCATGTCCGAGTCGATGAATCCCGGGGCTACGGCATTGCACGTGATGGAGCGGGAAGCCACTTCCTTGGCGCAGCTCTTGGTGAAGCCGATGATGCCTGCCTTGGAAGCGGCGTAGTTCGCCTGGCCGGCCTGGCCATGCACCCCCACGATGGAGGTGAGGTTGATGATGCGGCCGTACTTCTGCTTGATCATGCTACGCAGGACGGCGCGGGTTCCCAGGAAAACGGAGCGGAGGTTGATCCGGACGACCTCGTCGAAATCCTCGTCCTTCATGCGCATGAGCAGCCCGTCCCGGGTTATGCCGGCATTGTTGACCAGGATCTCCACCGCAGGGGAATCCTTCAGGATGGCCGTGAAGGCCGCGCTCAGGGATTCGGAATCGCCCACGTCGGCGGACCAGGCCCTGGTCGACGCGCCGGTGGCGGCCGCGATTTTGGCCGCAGCCTCTTCCACGCCGGCCTGATTGCGCGCCAGAAGGTGGACCTTGGCGCCGGCCTTGGCGAGGCGTTCGGCGATGGAATATCCCAATCCCCGGCTGGCTCCGGTGACGATGGCGGTTTGCCCCTGCAAGTCGGTCGAATTCATGGTTCCCGCTTTCCTACTTCTGCAAATCTTCCGGGTTTTCCACCGGGGTAACTTTCAAGTCACGGCTGATGCCGCGCGCCAGGCCCATCAGCACCTTGCCGGGACCGACTTCCAACGCCTCGGTGCATCCCAGGGCCTGCGCCTGCTGCATGCACTCGACCCAGCGTACGGGACCCGTCAGCTGCTGGAGCAGAAAGCCCGCGAAGGCGCCCGGGTCGGAAACCGGTTTCGCGTCCACATTGACAATCACCGGGACCTTGGGCGCTTTGAAGGAGAACTTGGCGAGGGCCTCGCGCAGGCCCGGCACGGCGAATTCCATGAAGGGCGAATGGAAGGCGCCGCTCACCGCGAGCATGACGACCTTCTTGGCGCCCGCGGCTTCCGCCAGCTTGGCTGCCTGGGCCACGCCTTCCCTGGTACCGGAAATCACGATCTGGGTGAGGCTATTGTAATTGGCCGGGACCACCACGCCTGCGGAGGAGGCCTCCTTGACCACGGCTTCCAGCTTTTCGCGCTCCAGGCCAACGACGGCGCACATGGCTCCGGGCTTGAGTTCGCCCGCCTTGGCCATCAAGAGCCCGCGGGTCCGCACCATGGCCAGGCCTTCTTCGAATGTCATGGCGCCTGCGGCGCACAAGGCCGAGGATTCCCCGAGGGAATGGCCGGCCACGTAATCGAAGGGAACGCCCTTCTCCTTTACGAGCTCCATGGCCATCATGGAAACGGTGAAGATGGCGGGCTGGGCCACTTCCGTCGCCGTTAGCGCCGCTTCCGGGCCGTTGAAAAGGATGTCGGCGAGATCGAACCCCAGGACCTCATTGGCGCGCGCGAGCATGGCCTTGGCGGTGGAAGAGGATTCGGCGAGCTTTTTGCCCATGCCGACGTACTGCGAGCCTTGGCCGGGGAAAAGGAGGATTCTTTTTGACATCGTTTATCCTGCGGTATCCAAAGTGAAAAAAGGTGAACGCGAAATGACGGCCGAACGCCGCCGGCGCCGGAACCTTACCAGCGCATCAGGTTGCAGCCCCAGCTCATGCCACCGCCGACCGCGGCCAGCGCCACGAGCATGCCGGGCTTGAGACGGCCTTCCCCATCCGCCTCATGGAGCGCTAGCGGTATGGATGCGGAGGAGGTATTGCCGAACTTGTGGACGTTGATGAGGACCTTTTCCGGAGGCAGCCCGAGCTTCTCGGCGATGGCGTTGAGGATGCGGACGTTCGCCTGATGCAGTACGAGCAGATCCAGATCCTCGACCTTGAATCCGGCCTGCGCCACGGTGGAACGGACGATGTCCGTCACTTCCGTCACGGCGGCCTTGAAGACCTGCTTTCCGTCCATGAACATGCCGCGGCGGCCTTCGTCCCCGGGAAGGTTCAGGTACAGGACCTCGGACTGGGTCCCATCGCTCTTGAGCTGGGAACGGATGAGGCCCCTGCCCTCGGGTCCCTTGCCGACCACCACGGCCCCGGCCGCATCCCCGAAGAGGATGCAGGTATTCCGGTCGGTCCAATCCAGCACGGGGGATATGATTTCCGCCCCGATGACGAGCACGTTGCGGCATTGCCCGGCGTCGATGAGCAGGGCAGCCATGTTCACGGCATAGACGAATCCGGCGCAGGCCGCGGTCACGTCGAAGGCGAATCCGTTCTTGACCCCGAGCTTGGCCTGGATGAAACAGGCGGTTGCCGGGAATTGCTTGTCCGGGTTGATGTTGGCGCAGATGATGCCGTCGATTTCATCCGGGCCCACTCCGGCCTTTTCCAAGGCGGCCTTGGCCGCGAAGGTCCCGAAGTCCGAAGCCTTGAGGGGGGAACCCTTGGGGATGATGTGGCGCTGCTTGATGCCGGTGCGGGTGGTGATCCATTCGTCCGTGGTCTCGACGATCTTCTCGATGTCGGAATTGGTCAGCACCGTTTCGGGGTAGTATACCCCGATGCCGCGGAAGACCGCGCCCATCAGGCCACCTGGCTCAGCTTGGCCGCTATCTTCTCGGAGACCTGGCTGTTCGCTAGACGATACGCCAGATCCAACGCGTTCTTGATGACCTTGGCATTGGCGCGCCCGTGGGTGATGAGGCCCGTGCCCTTGAGGCCCAGGAGCATGGCGCCGCCGCGATTGGAATAATCCCAATCCTCGTGGAACTTCCTGCCTTGGGGGCTGTCGATCTTGCCGAAGGTCTTCAGATGGTATTCGTAGAAGCCTTCCATCAGCTTGAGCACGACGTTCCCGGTATAACCGCCGGTCACGATCACGTCGACCTCGCCCAGCATGATGTCCCGGCCTTCGACGTTGCCGACGAAATTGATGGGCGCTTGCTTCAGGAGCTGATGCGCCTCCTGGAGCACTTCGGTGCCTTTTTTCTCTTCCTCGCCCATATTGAGCAGGCCGACCTTGGGATTGGATATCCCGAGCATGGTTTCGGCGTAGATGCTGCCGCAGATGCCGAAATGGACCAGGGTGGGAGCCTTCTCGTCGACGTTGGCGCCGCAATCGAGGAGGGTGACGTTGCGGCCGAAGGAGGGGACGTCGCAGGCGATGGCGGGACGGGGCATATTGCCCACGCGCCCCAGGACCATCAGGCAGGCGGCCATCATGGCGCCGGAGTTGCCCGCGCTGACGCTGGCCTGGACCTTGCCGGCCTTCTGGAGGCCGACGCAGGTGACGAGACCGGAATTCTGCTTGGTCTTGAGCGCGACGGTCGGGGAATCCTCCATGGTGACAATGTCAGGCGCGTGGAAGATTTCCATGCCCTCGCCATTGTACCCGAAAGAGGCCAAGGTGTCCTTGATGACGCCTTCGGGTCCCGTCAGGATGATCCCGTATTTCCCCTGGCTTTCCTTGGCGGCCAGGATGGCGCCTTCCACTATGGCCTTGGGGGCGTGGTCGCCTCCCATGGCGTCCAGGGCCACCTTAATCATCGGCTAAGCCTACTCGGCCGGCTGGCGGACTTCCGCCCCAGCGTAGTATCCGCAATTGGAGCAGACCCGATGGGAGATTTTGATTTGCCCGCAGTGCGAGCACTTCGTGGTGGAAGGGGCCTTCAGCTTATAATGCGTCTTGCGCTTATCGCGCCGGGCCGTTGAGGTTTTTCGTTTCGGTACTGCCATGTTCGACTCCAGTCAAAAATTCAAAAATCGTTTCTCTTCCGCAGGCGACCCGCGGGAATTCCGCTCACGGACCCTTTGGCTTCGCCTGATCCGGCTTGTCCGCATCGGGCTTATCCAGCTCCGGCTTTTTCAGCGCCTGGAGCTTTTGCCACCTCGGGTCCACCTTGTCCTTGTCCCTACGGACTGCTTCCGCCTGGAAAGCCTGGCGATTGCATTGGATGCAGCGATCCTTCTCATCGAGGGAAGGCAGAGGGTTCAAATTGTAATTGAGGATGATCTGTTCGGCAATCAAATGTTCCAGGGGTATTTCCTGGATATCCGGGCCGATCTTGACCAGATACTCCTCGATTCCAAGTCCCTCGTCTTCCTCCCACTCCAAACCTTGCGAATCCTTCTTCTCGACGAGCAGCCGCAGCTTCACTGCGAAGGCGCCCGTGAGTTTGTCCAGGCAACGGCCGCAATCCAAGGTGATGGAACCCCTTACCGCCAAATCCATCATCAGATGGGTCAGGGTAGGGACGGCTTTGACCTTAGCCGTCAAAGCACCACTGCAGCCGAGCTCCAGTAATTCAGGGAGTTCATCACTCCGGCCCTCGAGGGTAAACTCGGTGGGCTCGCTACTTGTCGAACTTAGGGATAGTATCAAAACGGGGTTTAAATTAGGAAAAATGGCCCATTTCCGTCAAATCCCGGAAGGCTCTTTCGTGTATATTTTGGTGGCGAAAGGGCGGGGGGAAATGGCCTCCAAACGACGCAGATGGCCAACCCAATGGTATTTCCACCCCTTTTGGTCTTTTTGGGCACGGCCAATACCATCTACGCCTACCTTAATTTAAAACTGTTGAAGGGCCTGGCCAACCTCTCCAAGCCGCGTCCCGCCCCCCCCACCCCGCTTCCCACGGTCACCGTCCTTATCGCCGCGCGCAATGAAGAGGACCGGATCCGCTCCTGCCTCGAGTGCCTGCGCCTTCAGGATTACGATATGGGGAAATTGCAGGTCATCGTGGTGGACGACCGCTCGACGGACGGCACCGCCTCCATCCTCAAGGAATATGCCGACCGGTGGCCAGGCAGGTTCGATCCCGTTTCCCTGACAGCCACCGCGCCCGGGTTCAGCCCCAAGAAATACGCTCTGAGCCAGGGCCTGCTCAAGGCCACGGGCGAGATCATCGTGACCACGGATGCCGATTGCATCATGTCCCCGGCCTGGATCTCGACCCTGGTTTCGGAATTCGGCGAGGATACCGGCCTGGTCCTGGGCATGACCAGCTATTACTCCATGCCGAAGGAAACCTTCGGGGCCGGGATCCAAGCCCTGGACTTCCTCTCCCACGGAGTGGTGGCCGCTGCCCTGATCGGGCTGCGCTTTCCCGTCCACGGTAATGCCAACAACATCGCCTACCGCCGCAAGGTCTACGACCAATCGGCCGGATTCGCCAGCCATGGGGGAATCGTCAGCGGCGACGACGACTTTCTGATCCAATCCATCCACAAGCTGGGGCGATGGCGAATCCGGTATTCCGTGCAGCCGGAAAGCCAGGTACAGACCGAGCCTCCCCTCAGCATTCGCCAATTCTGGGAACAAAGGAAGCGCTGGGCCAGCAAGACCAGCCTCTACCAGTCCAAACAGACCGCTTTCCTGGCGGGTATCTTCGCCTACTACTCCCTCATACCCGTATGCATCCTCGCAGGGATATTCCACCGCGGCCTGCTCGCCGTGGGCCTCGCCAGCTGGGGCGTTAAGCTCGTATCGGACTGGCTCGTGATGCGCAAGGGGACCCGCCTGTTCGCCAAGCCCGGCCTGATGCGCCATTATGCCGGGACCAGCCTGGTCCATATTCCCTTGATCATCGCGGCCGTCCTGGCGGGTAGCTTCGGGGAATTCACGTGGAAGGGGACGATACATAGGAGAAGGGTGAAGAGCGCGGAAGGAAGCGATGGAGGCGGGAAAATGCAGGGGAGGGATATCGAGACATCACGTCCGAAGTCCGGAGTCGGGAGCCGGGAGTGAAAACGGAGATTGCCGCGGCGGTAAGGACCAGGCGGTCTACTGCACGACCAACTTCGCGTTCGCCGTTCCCTTTCCCAAAAGTCCCAGCTTGCGCGCGGCCGCCGGCGATACGTCCAGGATACGGTCCTCCGAGTAAGGGCCGCGATCGTTTATCTCTACCACCACGGATTTCCCGTTATCGAGATTGGTGACTTCCACCTTGGTGCGGAAAGGCAGGGAGCGATGCGCCGCCGTCATCGCGTTCTTGTTGAAGATCGCGCCGCTGGCCGTCCTGCGGCCGTGGAACTTTTCCGCGTAGTAGGATATTTTCCCCTGCTCCTCGAAACCGGAGGAGCGTGAGCGCGTGGCCTCGGGGTATTGCCCCATGTCCCGATCGTATCCAGGACGATCGGGCCCGGGATGGAAGGCGCAGGCCCCTAGCAAAAGGGACGACAGGGCCATCAGGCTTAGGCGTTTTTCAGTACTGGTCAACGTTTTCGTAATCATTGTCGAGCACTTCCTTGGCCTTGCCTTCGGGCTGGAAGCCCGCTGTGTCCGGCGTGGAAGAGGTCTCGGGCGCCGTGGGTTGGACTTCGGTGGGATGGCGGCCGCCTCGATAACGCCCGTCGGAAGGCGTGGCGGTGGCGGGAACCGCGGCGGGATCGGGGGTTGAGGGAACGGCTCCGGCCGGGGTTGAAGGAGTGGCGGCTGCGGCCGGAGCGGCGCCCGCGGGCGCGGAGGCGTTCGGGACGGCGGGGGCGGGAGCCTTGGCCGGAGCGGCGGAAGCCGCCGGGGTCAGGGATCTGGGCTTGATGTTCGCGGCCGCGAGCTTGGCCTCGGCCACGGTTCCGTAAGGGGTTTGCGGATAGCGCTCCCGTATCGATTGGTACGCGCTGATGGCGGAGTCGAGGCCGCCGGCCACCTTTTCCTCGCCATTGTTGATCTGCTCGTAGAGCATGGCGATGACGAATTGGGCCTTGGCCGCCTCGCGCGTGCCGCCATGGTCCTTGATCACCTTCGCGTAGGCGGGGATTACCGACCCTCGCAGGTCGCCGCCCCCGAAACGGAGGGCTTCGGCGTCCAGGAAGGCCTTATGGGCTTTATCCTCCTCGGTCTGGACCGAGGGCTTCATGCCCAGGTTGCGCTCCGCCTGCTTGGCGTATTCGGTATTGGGATACTTGTCCAGCACGTAACGGTACAGGGAATCGCTAACCGGCTTGGATTGCTTGAACTCGTCCTGGATGAAGGCCCGGGCATAGGCCGCGCGCATGCTGTGGCTGGAATCCTGGCGCGGATCCTCCACGATCCGGTCCAGATGCCCCAAGGCGCTGTCCACGGTTTCCAGGCGGAAGAGGAAGAGTTCCGCGATCATGAAATCCCGGTAGTGGCTTTCCCGGGCAGTCGAATCCGCCGGCTTGCGCAGGTCCGCCAAGCGGCCCAGGGCGGCGGAACGGTCGGCGGCCAGGAGCGCGTACTCGAAAGTGGCGCCGGCCGCGGCCGCGGAATCGAAGAACACCTTGGCCTGTTTCTCGTCCTTCAAGTCCCGCAACTGGTGATCGCCCAGGCGATAGAAGGCTTCCGCCGCGAAGGCGGTCCTGGGAGCGAGCTTGGGGACGCCGGTCAGGAGTTCCACCGCCTTGGCGGGTTGCTTGATGAGGAAGTACCCTTGCGCCAGCTTGAGATCGATTTCCGGAACCAGGGTGAAATAGAGCCGGTTCTTCTTCATGACCGAGAGCTCGTCGATCCCTTCCTGGACCTTTCCCAGGCGATAGAGGCATTCGGCGGCGAGCATCTCGCTGCGGTAGCGCAGTTTCGAGGGAAGATGCCTGATATCGTTGTCCTTGGCATGGCCGCGGGCCCGTTCCCATTGCTTCAGATCGAAGGCCAGCTTGGCGGCCTCGAAGTGGGCATTGGCCCGGGCGATCGGGGTGCGGGCCTGGTTCTTCAGGAGCTTTTCATACATGTCGAGGGCGGCCGCGGGGGAATTGTTCTCCAGTTCCAACTTCGCCAAGTATTCCATCGCTTCCGTGCGGAATCCGTCGTTCGCCGAGGTGTTCATGACCTTTTCGAGGGCCGGACGGGCGACCAGGTACTGGCCGTTCAGGAAAAGGCACTTGGCCCGGTGGAAGTCCGCCGTCGGCATCTCCCTGGCATCCGGATAAAAACGGGCGAGTTCCTCGTACTTGAGGATGGCCTTGGAGTATTCGCCCAGGGCCAGGTAGCTCTCACCGATCAGGAACAGGGCCTTGGGCTGGTATTTCTTCTTGTCGGGATACAGTTCCAGGACCTTGGAAGACTTGGCGATGCTGCGTTCGAGCTTGGCCTTCTCCTCGGAGGAAACCAGTACGGAATCCTCCGGGTTCTTGTCCATGCGCTTTTCATGGAGGCGGACGGCTTGATCGTAAGCCTTCTGTGCATTGAAAAAGGTATTGAAATAGACGCACCCGCCCAGTCCCGACACCAGGGCCAATCCGCAACAGCCTAAAAGGGCCCTACGCAGGAGCGAAACGGTAAGCATGCGCCCACATTGTACCAATTTAGGCCGCAATTGACCCATGGGAAGCGCCTGGTTTTGCCCGATCCGGTTCGGATTGAGGACTGGACGGTATTAAGGCAGGTAAATCGGGCCCGGATCGGCGGTATTGACGACCTGAGAGCCGATATGAGCCGATGCGGGCGTGCCCGCGGATCCCGAGGAGGTTCCGGATTGAGGCCGGAAACCTGGATCCAAATTTCTAAAACGACCGGGCAAGACCCCGATAGGAGCGCTTCCCCGCCTCAAGCGATATGGTGAACAAGCCTTCAGGCAAAACCGCTTCCAGCGGAAAATCCTTAGGGCCTTCGCCGGTACCGGAAAGGATCCGCTTACCCCTCAGGTTCCACACCCCCAGGGTATATTTTTCCGGGAGCGAGACGCGGATCCGGATCCCGCCCCCTGCCTCATGCGCCACGGTGAATGCGGTCATGGGCCCGGAATCCGGGGACGGCGTCACCACGCCGATTTCCCCGCTTGGGATCGCGTTCAAGGTATACCAGGTCTCATAGGTCCAGGGAGCCATGCCGTCGCGCGAACGGAAATCCTGATGCAGTTGGATGTGAACGACCCGGTCCGCCTTCAATCCGGGTATATCCAGGATTACCGTCTTCCCATCGGGGGACAGGTCGGCCTTATCGGCACGCAGGGTCTGCAGGTCGAGCATGTCCCCTCCGTACCTGAAGGTGGGCTCATGGCGCCACTGCTGGATCCGGTAATTACGGGGATCCGAGGCCGATGGGCCCGCGGGGGAAGTGAAATCGATGGCGAAACCCTTGGGCGTGGCGCGCACCGCAAGCATTTCAAAAACCGGATCCCCGGTATAGATCATCTTCTGCAGTCCGTAACCGATATGGGTGGGACGGTACTTGGGATCGCCGTACCACCAACCTTCCGTCGATTCGATTTCCATTTCGCCCAGGTATAGGTTTCCCTTGCCGTCTTCCGCAAGCCGCAGCGCGCCGGAGGTTAGGCCCCCGGAGAAGGGGAACAGGGCACCTTGGTATTCGCCGCCCACCTTTTCCAGGAAAATGCGGCTCAGGGTCAACAGGGCATAGTCTCCGACGACCATCTGGCCCTGGTAGATTCCGGAGCGGACCACGACGGGCTGGCCGGGAGAGCGGAGCAGGTGCGGAAACCAGACGGCGGGCGGGGAGTATTCCAGGATCGGATCCCAGTGGGTGCCTACGCACATTCCGTAGAAAGCGCCCTTTCGGATATGGACCAATTTATTGCTGGGCACCCATTCCCCGTCATTGTCTGTCGCGAACAGTTCCCCATCCGCCGAAACGACCAGCCCATTGGGTTCGCGCAAACCGGAGCCCAGGAATCCGGCGTTTCCCTCCAAATCGGTTTCATGGATGGTCCCCCGCTTGGGATTGGGCAGGCATGCCGCGCTGTCGTCGAGGGAGTCCACGTAATGGTACGCCCCCAAGGCCGTATAGAACCGGTTTCCGGAATGGATGACGTTGGCGTTCCACAAACCGAAACTGACCGTGGACTTTTCGGGGTAGGCGATGAGCTTTTCCAGGGTGTCCGTCCTGCCGTCCCCATCCCGATCGACGAGCTTTTCCAGGCCGTTGAAATCGGAAACGTAGATCTGATCCCCGGCCACGGCCAGTCCCAAGGGGACCTTGAAGCCGGAGTAGAGATGGGTGACGGAAATGGCATTTGAGACGGCGTTCCGCGCGCCTTTCAATAAGTACACATCCCCCAAGCCTCCCCCTATTTCCGGGAAGACCGTATCGCCAATGGTCACCACGGCCAGATCCCCATTCGACATCCAATCCATCCCGGTCACCTTGAACGCGAAACCTGCGGGAGTCAGGGAAAAAATCCTATAGGCGGGATGGACGGTGCGAGGAGGACCCGTGAAGGTCGGGAAGCCGCCTTCGGAAACCGGATAAAGGTCCTGGGCGGAGGCCGGGCCCGATCCCGAAAAAAACAGGAACGCGAAAAGGGGAAGGTATCCCCTAGGGATGCGGAACCATGTTAACATTCGAGGTACCCCCAACCGTGATGAAGCCGGCAGGCCCGGTTGTTCGCTTCGGTCCCATGGAATGTAAATGCGGATCCGATGCGGCACGACGCCTTTTCGCGAGCGATTACCCATCCGATCGCATCGCACCCGTCGCATTGCCGAATCCATACCAGGATCCGCGCGGGATTTACTATCGCCTTGGGAGGCGTCCCTTCCGACCCGTCCAAGGGAGGCGCATCCGGATAAAACCGGGACCCGGCGGCGAAGCTCCCTTCAACAATGGTAGCGTGGGTGGAATCCGATCGGATCGGAACGGGGCCCACTTGGAAGGGCCCCGTTTTCAAGTCAGGCCGCTAGAGCGGCCGTTATCCCGGGATAATGCCGATCAGACCGCCGCCGGCAGCTGGACCAGGCCCTTCACTTCCGGGATTCCGGCCAGGCGATAATACTCCTGGATGGAACAGATGCCCAACTCCCCTTCGCGCAGGGAAGCAATGGCCGCCACCGCCGCTTCCGCCGCCGAAAGCGTGGTGGTATAGGGAATCTGCGCCAGCAGGGCCGCCTTGCGGATGACGCCATCGTCGTCCTTGGACATCTTGCCGAGCGGCGTATTGATGATCAGGGAGAATTCCTTGCGGCCGATAAGCTCGCCCACGTTCGGGTGCCCTTCGGAGACCTTCTTGACCACCTTGCTGGGGATCTTATTGCGCTCCAGTACCGCGGCGGTCCCGGAGGTCGCCTGGATCTCGAAGCCGAGTTCGGAAAGCTTGCGCGCCATGGGCACGACCTTCTCCTTGTCCCGCTCGTTCACGGAGATGAAGACCTTGCCGCCCTGGGGCAGGGAGTTTCCGGCGCCCATCTGGGCCTTGGCGAAGGCCTGGCCGAAGTGGCGATCGATGCCCATCACCTCGCCTGTGGATTTCATTTCCGGGCTCAACAAGGTGTCCACGCCGTGGAACTTGGCGAAGGGGAACACGCTCTCCTTGACGGCCACGTAGGGCGGCATCTTGCTTTCCGTGAAGCCGAGCTCCTCCAGGGTGCGGCCGATCATGACCTTGGTGGCCAGCTTGGTGAGCTGGGTCCCGATGGTCTTGCTCACGAAGGGCACGGTGCGGCTGCCGCGGGGATTGACCTCGAGGATGTAGACCAACTCGTCCTTGATGGCGTACTGCACGTTCATCAGGCCGATGACCTTGAGTTCCTTGGCCATGGCGATGGTCTGGCGCTCCAGCTCGCGAAGGGTGCGCGGGGAGAGGTCCTGGGGCGGAAGGATGCAGGCGGAATCGCCCGAATGGATGCCAGCCTCTTCGATATGCTGCATGATGCCGGCGACGACGACCGTGGTCCCGTCCGAGACCGCGTCCACGTCGACTTCCATGGCCGAATCCAGGAACTTGTCGACCAGGACCGGGCGCTCCGGCGAAGCTTCCACGGCCGTGGCCATGTACTTCTCGAGCTCTTCCTGGCCATAGACGATCATCATCGCCCGGCCGCCCAATACGAAAGAAGGACGCAAGAGCACGGGATAGGTGATTCGGGCCGCGATGGCGACCGCTTCCGCGGCATTGGTGGCGATGCCGTTGGGCGGCTGGCGCAGGCCGAGGCGCTCGACCATTTCCGCGAACAGCTTACGGTCCTCGGCGATGTCGATCGACGTGGGCGAGGTTCCGATGATCGGGGCCTTGGCCTCTTCCAGGGCTTTCGCCAGCTTCAGCGGCGTCTGCCCGCCGAATTGGAGGATGATGCCGTCCGGCTGCTCGAGCTCCACGATATTGAGGATGTCTTCGCGCGTAAGCGGCTCGAAGTACAGCTTGTCCGAAGTGTCGTAATCCGTGCTCACGGTCTCGGGGTTCGAATTCACCATGATGGATTCGTAGCCTTCTTCCTGCAAGGCGAATGAAGCCTGGCAGCAGGCATAATCGAACTCGATGCCCTGGCCGATGCGGTTTGGGCCGCCGCCGACGATGAGGACCTTCTTGCGGGGCGAGCGGATGGACTCGTTCTCTTCCTCGTAGGTCGAGTAATGGTAGGGCGTGAAGGCCTTGAACTCGGCGGCGCAGGTGTCCACGGTCTTGTACACGGGGATGATGCCTTCGGCCTTGCGTTTGATGCGCACGGCGTTCTCCGTGGTCTTCAGCAGGAAGCCGAGCTGGTAATCCGAATAACCCCATTGCTTGGCCTGCTTGAGAAGGGCCTTGGGCAGGGTGTCGATCGTCTTGCCGGCGAGCTTTTCCTTTTCGAACCGCACCAGATCCATCATTTGGTTCAGGAACCAGGGATCGATCTTGCTGAGTTCGTGGAGCCTCTCGACGCTCCAGCCCAGTTCGAAACCGCGGCGCACGGAGAGGACGCGGTTGATGCCGGGGCGCCGGAAGCTGAGGTTGGCCTCGAGTTCGGAATCCGGTATCTCCTTTTTGCCGTCGGCGCCCAGGCCGTAGCGATCGATTTCCATGGAGCGCATGGCCTTCTGGAGGCTTTCCTTGAAGCTGCGGCCGATGGCCATGGCCTCGCCCACGGACTTCATCTGGGTGCCCAGGATGGGCTCGGCCTGCGGGAACTTCTCGAAGGTGAAGCGGGGGATCTTGGTCACCACGTAATCGATGGTGGGCTCGAAGCACGCGGGCGTGACCCGGGTGATATCGTTGAGGAGTTCGTCCAGGTTGTAGCCGATGGCGAGCTTGGCCGCGATCTTGGCGATGGGGAATCCCGTGGCCTTGCTCGCCAGGGCCGAGCTGCGGGACACGCGGGGATTCATCTCGATGATGATCATGCGGCCGTCCGCGGGATTCACCGCGAACTGCACGTTGGAACCGCCGGTCTCGACCCCGATCTCGCGGATGCAGGCGATGGAGGCGTCCCGCATGCGCTGGTATTCCTTGTCCGTCAGCGTCTGGGCCGGGGCCACGGTGATGGAATCGCCCGTATGGATGCCCATGGCATCCAGGTTCTCGATGGAGCAGATGATGACGACATTGTCGGCCTTGTCGCGCATGACCTCCATCTCGAACTCTTTCCACCCGACCATGGATTCCTCGATGAGGATTTCCGAAATGGGGCTCAGGGAAAGGCCGCTGGCGGCGATGCGCTCGAACTCTTCTTCCGTATACGCGAAGCCGCCGCCGGCGCCGCCCATGGTGAAGGCGGGGCGGATGACCAGGGGCAGGCCGATCTTGTCCTTGCCTTCCCGGGCCTGCTCGATGGTATTGGCCACGTAGGAGCGGGCGGACTCGATGCCGATCTTCTCCATGGCGACCTTGAACTGCTGGCGGGATTCGGCCTTCTCGATGGCTTCGAGGTTGGCGCCGATCATCTCCACGCCGTATTTCTCCAGGATGCCCCGTTTGGCGAGTTCGACGGCGGTATTGAGGCCGGTCTGGCCGCCCAGGGTGGGCAGGAGCGCGTCCGGCCTTTCCTTGGCGATGATCTTCTCGCACATCTCCCAGGTGATGGGCTCGATGTAGGTTGCGTCCGCCAGGCCGGGATCGGTCATGATGGTGGCGGGATTGGAATTGATCAGTACGACCTGATAGCCTTCCTCTTTGAGAGCCTTGCAGGCCTGGGTCCCGGAATAGTCGAATTCGCAAGCCTGCCCGATGACGATGGGGCCGCTTCCGATGAGCATGATCTTCTTTAGGTCGGTTCTTTTAGGCATCGGAGGGCAAATATAACACTTTCGGCGGGGTCTTCCCGGCGCCCGGACCCCAGGCTGCCGGTCCGGGAACCCTGGTCCGATAAGGGCCTGAGGGCGGCAGGGTCAAGGGTGGTAACCCCTTGGGAAAGCCCGGCTTCGAAAGGCTAGGGTGAAACGGCCCTGACAGGGGACGCAAGACGACGGCCCAGGAGGTTTCGGCCTCCCCGGACCGGAGCCGCCGCCCCGATCCCGGCCCGCCTTATCCGGTCCCCGAGGGCGGTACCCCCCGGCTTTACCGTCAGGATTCTCTCGGAGCGCGCACTTTGGCCGTTCTTGTCCCAGACCACCAGGCAAATCCGGTAGGTTCCCGCCCGGAGAAAGGCATGCCTGCCGTCCGGGTCCGTGGATGGGAGCCCGTCATCAAAATCCCATAGTACCCAGCCCGACCCGGACCCTTGGGAGGGTTTGGATGCATTGATGAACCGGACGGTATCCCCTATTCCGGACTCGGAGGGAGCGGAGAATGCGGCTTCAGGAAAACGGAAGGTCCCCATGGGCCCAGGTTGGATTCCCGGGCCTTCCAGGGTATTGCCTCTCCAATCGAAAAGCGCGCCGGAAAAGGGATTGGTGAGCATCCTGCCATTGTTCCGGAAGGCATTGCGCGTGAAGCTGAAATCCTCCAGGGACCCGAGGAAATCCAGACCCGCGCCCCCGTTGCCCTCGATGGCGTTGCTGTCGAAGGCGATATGGAAGCAGTTCGCGTTGAACCGGAGGCCGTGGCCTTGGTTCTTATAAAGGGCCAGGGGATGATCGGCCAGGGTGCCCGCGAACCGGTTCCCGTAGAAATAGTGGTAGCTTGCCCCACCCTCCTCGCCCTGCATCTGCAGGGCCCAGGTCGAGGAACCGCCGATGGCGTTGCGCGCCCAGTAGACGTTGTCCTTGGCGGGCTTATTGGAGATGGAAATGCCCTTATGCGCCCCACCGTTAACCGTATTCCCGGAAAAGACGCAATGGCCGCTTCCCACCAGCTCCAGCCCGCACTGCTTGAAGGTGCCGTCATCGACCCCGACCTTATTGCGGCGGACCGCGGTGTAAGGGCTTCCGTCCACGCTGAGCCAGTGGTCCAGGACATTGTCCTCGATCAGGGAACTGTCGCATCCTCCCCAGATTTCCAGACCCAGCCCTTCGCCCGTCCCGCCCTGGGCGAGTCCGGAACCTGAAACGGTATTCCCCCTGAAGACATTGCCCCTGGAGGCGTCCGCGAACAATCCCCCCCGACCGGTGTTCAGGATCGTATTGCCGCGCACCAGATTGTGCCCGCTTCCTGCGCTGAGGCGCACTCCCCCGCCCCACTCGTTGTCGACCGCCATGTCCGAAAGGATATTATCGGAGATGACGCTGCCCGTGACCTTTGAGCTGAAATGGATCCCGACAACCATCCCTTCTTTGGCCAGGAATTTCCCTATGTCCAGGTGGTGGAGGAAAAGTCCCGTCGCATTGGATGCGGAGATCCCGTTGCGCCCATTCAATCCCCCGCGGAGGGTGAGGTGGGAGATCTCCACGTTGGAAACGCCATCCAGGTCGATAAGGGGCGCGAGACCGGTTCCGATGAATTCCAAGGTGGCTGAACCCGTGAATACCACGCCGGACCTTGGACGGATTGGCCTGGTGATGTTCCAGAAGCCGGATTGGACGAGCACCGTGTCCCCGGCCCGTGCGGACGCGAAGGCCGCGACGAACGAACTGTCCCGGTTGATGCCACCCTGGTTGGTGGGGGAAAGCAGGATGGTCCCCGCGTGGATGGATGCGGGTATCGCCGCTGATACGGCGATCAGGATGCGCAATGCCAGGATTCCCATAACCCCCCAGGATCGGAACACGAAGTGTAATCTACCCCCAAAAGGGAAGGTCTACCCGGTGATTGGGCCGCGCATGAGGGGATGAAGCCGCCCGAAGGGAATTCCGTTTACCCGGGGAATACGGAAAAGCGCGGGATCCGCCCCGTTCCGGATTCCCGGCTATGGTTTCATGGGTACGTTGCCGGCACCCGCCACTTGAGCTTCCGCATAACGCCGGATCTCCTGGGTCAGTTCGAAATCCTCGATCAGGTCGGTGAACCTCAGCCCGCCGTATCCGCTCTGGTCCGTCCCTTCCAGGTTACCCGTTCCCCGGGATCTGAGATCGATTTCCGCGATCTTGAAGCCGTCCGTGGTCTCGGCGAATCCCGCCAGGCGATCGAAGGTCTCCACCGGCCAGTCCCCGTTGGGCATGGCCAGGAAGCACCAGGCCTGGGCCGAACCTCGCCCCGTGCGGCCCCGCAGCTGGTGCAACTGCGCCAACCCGAAACGATCCGGACCCTCGATCACCATCAGGTTCGCTTGGGGCACGTCGACGCCCACCTCGATGACCGTGGTCGCGACCAGGACGTTCAATTCCCCTTTGCGGAAGGCGGCCAGGGCCGCTTCCTTCTTTTCCGGAGGCAGCTTGCCGTGGACGATCCCGACCTTCCACTCCTTGGAGAATGCGGCCAATTCGGTCTTGATCTTGTCGACGGAGGCGATGTCCTCCTCAGGGCGCTTGTTGGCGGGAACGAAAATGTCCGGGTCTTCCGCCGCGGCCTTCGCCGCCTTGGCGGTGGGCGACTTGGCGCCGATCTGCGGGACCACCCAGAAGACCTGATTGCCGCCGACGGCCTCCTTCAGGAGGAAACCGAGCATGTCCTTGCGCTTTTCCGGGGGCACCAGGCGGGTCTTTACGGGAAGCCGGCCGGCCGGCTTTTCCTTTAGGACGAAGGTCTCCAGATCCCCGAAAACGGTCTGGGCCAGGGTGCGCGGAATCGGGGTGGCCGACATGTAAAGGATATCCGGGTTGCCCCCCTTGGCGCCGAGGGCTTTCCGCTGTTCCACGCCGAAGCGATGCTGCTCATCGATTATGGCCAGGCCGAGATTGCGGAAGCGTACGTCGCCGGAATAGAGGGCATGGGTGCCTACCAGGAAATTCAGGGATCCGGATTGCAGGTCCGCCATCATGGCTTCCCGATCCGCCTTGGGCGTGTCACCGGTGAGCAGGCCGGCGCGGATGCCCGCCTTGGCCAGGAAGGGCGCCAGGGTCTGATGATGCTGGGACGCCAGGATTTCCGTCGGGGCCATCAGGGCCACCTGTCCGCCCGCCTCCAATACGTTGGCAGCCGCGAGCATGGCCACCACGGTCTTGCCGGATCCGACGTCGCCCATCAGGAGCCCGCAGAATTGCCCCGGCTCGGCCTGGCAGGCGGTGATGGCCGAGACCGACTCGGACTGGCCGGCCGTAAGGGTGAACGGCAGGCCCTCGCGTAAGGCCGCTTTCAGTTTGGCGGATTCGGGCCAAGCCTTCCCCACCTTGCGCCGTTCCGCCTTGATGGCCTCCAAGCGCAGGGACAAAGGCAACAGCTCCCGGACCTTAAGTTGCTTGCGCAGGGCGGGAATCTCTTCCGCCGTGGCGGGTTTGTGCAGGGAGCGCAAGAGATCGGCCTCGGGGAGCAGACCCAGTTCCCGCCGGTGGTTTTCCTGCAGGGCATCGGAGAAGGTAAAGCCCTGCAGGGCCTCCAAAGCGATCTTCTGCAGGAACTTGTGCTCGACATGGGCTTCCGACATGTCCATGGTCAGGGGGTAGCGGGGCAGCACCTCGCCTTTGATTTCCTGATCGTCCTTGATGGACTGGAATTCCGGGTGCACCATCTGCAGTTCCCGGAAGAAGCTGGGGACGCCCGCGACCAGCAGGCGCTGGCCTTCGGTGAAACGGCTGCGCAGGAACTGGACCCCGTTGAAGAAGACCAGCTCGACCGTGCCGGAGCCGTCCTCGACCGTCACCATCATGCGCATCTGGGCCATGGCGATGGAGCGGACCGTGGCCGGGAAGATGGCGTCCTTGCCCACGGCCAGATCCGCGATGGGCGTGAACTTGGTGCGATCGATGTAACGCCGCGGGAGGTGGTAGATGAGATCGCGCAGGGTGGCGATGCCGGCTTCCGCCAGGACCTTCTCCCGTTTGGGGCCCACTCCGGTCAACCGGGACAAATCGGACATGGAAGGAAAATAAGAAAGATTCGCCGAAGTCGAGGCTTCGAAAGGGGCGATACCGGCCCCTTCTATCAGTACTTGAACTCCGTCGCCTTGATGCCGAACCGGCTCAGGGCGTAGCGCAATTGGCGGAGGGAAACGCCCAGCATGCGCGCCGCATGCGTCTGGATGCCTCCGGCATTGTGCATGGCTTCCCGGATATCCTTTTCGCGCAAGGGAACCCGTTCGTAAAGCTGGCGCTCCTTGGAGCGGCGGCTCAAGGGCGAGAAGGTCACAACGCTGTTGGTGGCCGCCGGAGCGGGAACGGGCTCCGGCGCTTCCACCATGGAATTCAGGATGGGTATGTCCTTTGCCGTGAGGGCTTCGCCCCCGGCCAGCACCACCGTACGTTCGATGGTGTTTTCCAGCTCCCGAACGTTGCCGGGCCAGGGATAGCCTTCAAGGAACTCCATGACCTCGCGGGAGATGGAAATGCGTTTATTGTACTTGGTCGTGAATTTCTTCAGGAAGTACGAGGCCAAGGGCAGCACGTCCTCGCGGCGGCTGCGCAGGGGCGGGACATTGATGGGCACCACCATCAGGCGGTAATACAGGTCTTCCCTGAATTCCTTGTCCCGCACCAGCTGTTCCAGGTTGGCGTTGGTGGCGCAGATGAGGCGCACGTCCGAGGTCATGGTCTTGGACGAGCCCACGCGCTCGAAGGTCCCGTCCTGGATCACGCTCAGCAGCTTGGCCTGGGTCTCGATGGGGATCTCCCCGATTTCGTCGAGGAAGATTGTTCCGCCGTCCGCGGCCTCGAAGCGCCCTATCCGCTGGTGGAGGGCGCCCGTGAAGGCTCCCTTCTCATGGCCGAACAGTTCGCTTTCGATGAGGCCCGCCGGCAATGCGGCGCAGTTCACGATCACGAACGGGGCCTTCTGGCGGGTGCTGGTATAATGGATGGAACGCGCGAGCAGGGTCTTGCCGGTGCCGCTTTCGCCGCGCAAGAGCACGGAGGCGTCCGTACCGGCCACGCGTTTCACCATGGCCAGGGTCTTGGCCATGGCGGACGAATTGCTGATCATGTTCTCGGGGTTGAAGCGCTCTTCCAACTCGGCGTGCAGCTCCTTGTTCTCCTGGACCAGTTTGGAGTTCTCTTCGCGGATCATCTCCGCGATGCGCAAGGTCTGGGAAAGCAGGGAGGCCACGATCTTCATCACCTTGATGTCCTCGTCGACCATGGTGGTGCTGCGCGAAGTGCGGTGGGCGGTGATGACGCCGATGGGCCTTGAATCCAGGACCACGGGCACGGCGATGAATCCGATGCGGTACAGGTTGAAGTCGTCGCTCTTTTCCTTGGGGATGGGAACGCCCGGGACCTCGTCCGCGTCCGGCAGGGCCATGGGAAGGCAATTGCTGAAGACCTTCCCGACGAAATCCTCGCCTATCTTATAGACGGAGTTGCGGATCTCCTCCGGACCGAAGCCGACGCTGGCCTTGATGACCAGGCATTTGCGATCCGTGGTGGGCATGAGCAAGGTGCCTCGCTCCAAATCCAGGGTTTCGGAAAGGGTCCGGAGGCATTGGTTCGCCACTTCCTTATAGTCCAGGGAAGAGCTGAAAAGCTTACTGATCTCGGTAAGGGCCGCCATGATGCGCGCCTGATGGACGGTAAAATCTTTCATGGCCTCAATCCTAAAGTGTCATCTTTTGACAATATAAAAGAGACAAATGCTGCTTTTGTCATCTTTTGTTGTATTTTACCTTGCTCATTACAGCCTAATCTTTACAAAAGCAAATTGGACGCCAGTTATTTGGGAGGTTTTTGAGTTGTGTTTTCTCTTATAAACCTCAAATACGACAAAACCGGTTAATGCATTGGATTTTCAGAGTATTTTTTTCTGAAAATTCCTATTTGGGGACTCCATGAAGCTGAATTTGGAAGCAATTGAAAAATATCGGACCGAGGGCGTCCCCGCTCTGATTCTTCTGGCGGAACAGGAAAAGCTCCTGGGAAACCTGCCCAAGGACAAGGCCGGTTTGCAGACCAGGGTGCAGGCCATCCTCAAAAACCAGGCCGCCAAGGTCCTCACCGACTCCATGGAATTGATCCAGGATGGCGATCTGCTTGTTTCCGTTTTCCAACTG
>JAQBPO010000033.1 GCA_028287465.1 Fibrobacterota bacterium | reverse complement strand
CAATTACGTCCTAGAAGTATTCCGGCTCATCCATACCGAAGACGTCATCTTCAAGTTCAACAATCCCCTCGGCGCCATCATCGTGGAGCCGGTTATGGAAAAGCCCTATTACTTCTTCATCGTAATGCCGTTGAGAATCCTGAAAGACGGTCAGTAACCCCGCGGGTGCTTCCAAAGGCCTGAACGGATAACCGGCAGGCCGCCCGGAGCGGATTCACCGGGGAAGCCCTCGATCCACCTTTCATCTTGAACTCTCTCCTGCCCAACCCCATGGTTGCACCCCCCGGTCTCAGGGCTCTATAATCCCCAGGTGAACCGGTCCTCTCCGCCGGGGGCGAAGCCCGGCTTCCTCCCCGCCTTCCTCCTATTCCTCGCGACCCTTCCCGGCCCTGCGGCCGAACGGCCTTCCCTGCCCGAGCTTCCCCTGGGAACGGGCTCGGCCTCCTTCGCGGGTGGGGGGGCCGCCCATGCCTCCGGCCTCAACTCCATATTCGACAATCCCGCGGCCCTCTCCGTCCCCGATGCGTTCCAGGCCGAAGGGGGGCTGATGGGACTGTCCGCCGGTCTTTCGCCTTACCTCCTGTTCGGCGCCCGCACCTCGGAGACGTCCGCCTATGCGATCGGGTATTTCTACGATATGCGCCCAGGCGACCCCGGTCACCCGACCGATCCGCGCCAGGGCATGGTCGCGGGCGCGTCGTGGAAGGCCGGCAGCCGGGCTTCCCTGGGAGGCTCGGTGCGCAGCGTCGGGACCGGGTCCGGGGTGGGCCTGGACGGATTCGGCGTCGACGGCGACGCCGGCGCCTTGTTCCGGCCCTGGAACGCGTTATGGACGGGATTGTCCGTCCGCAACCTCCTGGAGTCGGGCGCGGGACAGGAACCCGCGGGTTACGAGACGCACCGGAGTTACGCCTTGGCCCTGGGCACGGGCCTGTCGGCCCTGCGCTTCGCGGGGATCACCTTGCACGACCCGGACGCCTATTACGAATTGCGCGCCTCCGGTACGATCCAGGAGGGAAGGGCGTCACACGCCTTTTCCCTGGCTTCCGCCTTCACCCCCGGAGGCAAACTCGGGTTCCGGGGCACCTTCCTCCTGCCCCAGGGAGGGTCGCCTGGGTTCGCCGTGGGGACCTTCCTGAACCTTCCCTTCGGGCGGAACGCCTTGCGCATCGCCTATACCTTCCATGCCGGGGGATTCGAAGAAACGGGGGAAGCGGCGGCATCGCATTCGATATCCCTCAATTTCCGCCTCGGCGGCAAGCTCGATCCCATCCCGCCCATGGTGGAGGTTGTAGCCGACAGCGTGCTGGTGCGCCCGGCGGACGGCGAAGGCCCCCGCGTGCATTTCCGGCTCTCCGCCAGCGACAAGACCTACTCCCACGGCCATTCGGAAGAGGACGGAAGCCCGGATGAACCTCTGCCTTCCTCAAAAGGGGGGTGGGCCGATCGCAAGGCGGCCGTGCAGGAGAACCACCTGCTTTCCTCGGGACGGATCCAGGAATGGAGCCTTGTCATATGCGCCGTGGGCGCGGATGGCCTGGCCGGGACCGAAATGAAGGCCTATCGCGGAAAGGACTTGCCCCCGCGCGTGATCCGGTGGGATGCGGATGACGCGGCGGGGCGGAGGGTACCGGCGGGTTTCTATGCCTTCCGCCTGGAAGCGCTGGATATGGCGGGGAACAAGGGCGGCACGGCCTGGCAGATCCTGGAAATCCGCGACCAGAGGCCGGTTTCCGGGGATTGACGCCGAGGGCGGGCGCCGGGGCCATGGATGGGATTCCCGGGAATCCGGAAAAATCCTGTAACGCATCGATGGCTGTTGGGATGACTACTTTTCCCTACGGTGCGGGAGCAGAAACACCCATTTTCCGTATTAGTGGAGGCAAACATGAAGACTTTGAAATTGAACCTGGCGGCCTGGGCCGTAGTGGCGGCGACCGGAATGGCGAACGCGCATCTGAGCAACGCCGGCTTCAAACCCGAAGGCGGCGAGAGCCTGAAGCCCGGCGACTCCTTCACGGTCACCTGGACCCAGAGCGTCGACCATCCCGGCGGAACCAATATCGACTTTTCCAAGGATGGAACCACCTGGACGACCGTCAAAGCGGGATTCGCCGATGCGGATGGAGTCAATTCCTTCAAGTGGACCGTTCCCAATGAAGTCACCACCAACGCGCGGATCCGCATTTGCCAATTGGCCGGCGCCACCTGCAGCGATGCGAACAACTTTTCGAGCCCGGGAAACACCGCGCCCTACGTCCTGGTCAGCACCAAATTCGCCATCACGGCCGGGACCGGGATCGCGGCGAATGCCGGGAACGGGACCAACGGATCGGAAATGCGCTTCAATCCCGCGACCCGTAACCTCGAAGTTTCCTTCTTCATGGCCAAGGCAGGACCCGTTTCGATCCAGGCGATGGATGCCCGTGGCCGCGTGGTCGCCACCTTGCTCGAAGGCAACCGTGCCGCCGGGTCCCACTCCCTTTCGGTGTTCTCGAACAGCGTCTCCCAGGCTTCGGGCACCCTGGTCTTCCAGCTGAAGGCCGGCGGCCAGGTGAGCACCATGACCTGGAACTCCCCCCGCTGATCGCCCGGGCCGGCTGTCCGGCCAAGTAGAGCCGAATCCATTTTTAGGGGCGCGTAAGCGCCCCTTTTCCTTTCGATCCGGCGAAAAAGCCGTAATCACCCGGTACCGCCCCCCGCCGCCTCCATCATCCGATCCCGGCGTTGTCGGATGTGAACGGCATTTGCCCAATCGGCCGGAAAAATCCGGACTTCCGCGATATATTCGTTCCAGGTGGTACGTTAGCCCTGGGTGGGGTCGACGGTTCGCGGAGGACGGGATTATGACGGTTCGGAAAGCACTGCTCGTGATTGCATTCGGAACGGGATTGGGAGCCGCCCATATCGGCCAGGGATCCCTGAGCATCGTCGGCGGCGAGAAGTATGCGGTCGGCCAGGCGGTGAAGGTCAGCTTCCTCCAGAAGGAACGCCATACCGGAAAGTACGACCTCAATTTTTCCAAGGACAACGGCAAGACCTGGACCCCGGTAGCGGCGAATTGGACCAGCCCTTCCGGCGACGGCGTTACGGTCACCTATAATTGGACGGTCCCCAATGCGGCGACCGCCCAGGGCAGATTCCAGGTCTGCCAACTGGCAGGCTCCTGCACGGATCCGGACTATGGGATCGTGAGCGGTGCGTTCACGGTGGCCGCGGCCTCGGCCGTTATTCCCGCGGACAACGGCGCCTATTTCGCCCCTGCCATGCGCTTCGATGCGGAGGCGGGCGGCCTGGACGTCAGCTTCGGGCTGGAGGAGCGCGCGCGCCTTACCCTATACGCCTACGATACCCGGGGCAAATTGCTGGCCACCTTGCTGGACGAATTCCAGGCCGCCGGCTACCATCATCTATCGCTGTTTTCCAACCGCTTGCAGGGGATGCAGGGGCACGTCATCTTCCAGTTACGGTCGGGATCGGCGGTGCTCGCCGAGATGCGCTCCCAGGCGCGCTGAGAATCCCCGGCGCGATTGCGCCGATCGGCTTGAAAGGGCGGCTACCCGCCCTGGAACTGGCCTTCCACCAAGGCTTCCATTTCCTTCTCCTGTGCGGCCGTGTATTGGGGCATGGCCTTGAGCAGGGCCCCGTCCCGCCCGAATACGTACACGGAGGGCAGGCCCTCGAATCCGAAGACCTTGGACAGGGTATCGTCCGCATCCCACAGGATCCGGTATCCCATCTTCATCTTGCGCGTGAACTTGGCGACCTTCTCCTTGGGTCCTTTGTCCAGGCTAACGCCCGCCACCACCAGGCCCTTGGTTCCGAACTTGTCCTGCAACCTCATGAGCACGGGGATGGTCTCGCGGCAGCCCGTGCACCAGGTGGCCCAGAAATCCAGAACCACCACCTTGCCGGCCCACTCCTTGGAGTCATGGGCCTTGCCTTCCAGATCGGGAAGGGTGAAGGCCGGCAGGGATCGCAAGGCTCCCGCCGGAGCCGCGGGCGCGGACGGCGTCGCCGGGGAGGAAGCGGGCTTGGCCGCGGAGGCCGAGGTGGCGGATGCCGTTGCCGGGGCCGAAGCCGCCGCTATCGCGCAAGCCGTGGTGGGCAAAGAGAACGCGAAGGCGGCCAATGCCGAGGCCAGCGCCCCCAGGGTCACTCTCGGGTTACCTGGGGCGGATGCGGTGCGGGAATCTTCCATGTTCGTTCCTCCTCAAAAATCGAAACCCAGGCCGGCCATGAAGGTGCCCTGGATATAATACTCATTCGGGGAGAAGAGTTGGTAATGGTAGAGGGGATGGATGCCGTCCCGCTCCCCTTTGGTGTCCCTGACCCCGTGATCGTAGCCGATATCCCACCGATCGGGCAAGAATGCCGACTCGCCCCAGCTTTCCGGGAAGGTGGACGCGATCTTCGCCCCCAGGGTCAGGGTCGAGAAGCGGAAGTACCGGATGTCGGCGGTGCGGAAGGCCTCGTCCCCGGCATAGGCCGCCTTGGCGAAGGCGGCGGCGCTTTGCCTGTACCCGCGGGCCCGGAGGCGCACCCAGGTCCCCTCGGTCAAGTGCTGGTACCATTGCAGGTCCGCGGTATTGGAAACCAGATCCCACGAATCCCGGTAATGGCGCGCCTCCACGCGGACCGATCCCAGGCGATCCGCCAGGCGGTAGCCTTGGATGAATTGCCCCGAGATCGCGAAGCCGTTCTTTTCGCGCGGCAGATTCTCCTCGAGGACCGAACCCTGGGCGGTGATGACCGGGTTGTACATGTGGCCGAGATATCCGGAGCTCCGGATGGCGTTCACGGTGATGCCGGCAAGGGAAAGGGGAGTCAGCACCTGCGCGACGGTCGCGGAATAGGACGCGATGGTCCGCTTGCCGCCTTGACCCTTGAACGCGCCGAAGGGATGGAAATCGTCGAAGAAGAACGCGGCGCCCCCGCCGAGGGTGGTATTGCGATCGTTGAAGTCCCAGGATCCGGAAAAGGAGGGCGACAGGGAGCGGTAGTCCGGCTCATCGCTGAAGTAGAAGGATCCGGTGGCGACCCGACCCTGGTTGGAATAGGTGAGTCCCGCCTGCTCCGAATGGCGGATTTCCCGCTTGGAAGCGCCGGTCATGCCGTCCAGTTCCTTATCGTGATCGCCGAGGATGCCTATGTCCTTGTACCCCAGTCTCCGGGAGGCGCCGGAAACGGCGTCCAGCTCCTGGTTGTATTGCAACCTGAGGTAGGTGGAAATCTTCTTGAAGAAATCGAAGGCGGGGGTATGGTTCCATACCCCATTGCGATCCCAGTAATACATGTACTTCATCTCCAGGCCGTCGTCGGACCCGGAGGCGATCGCGGACGGGGGGCGCAGGGAAGCCAGGGCCGCGAGGCCCAGGAAGAACGAAATCAGCAGGGACTTCCCCCGCCGCGCCATCAGCATCCGCATCCCCCGCCGGAGCCGGAGCTGCCGCCCGCCGAGCCTTCGCGCCGGGGCAGGTTATGGCTCTCCATGCCCTCTCCCAGGGGATCCGGGGAGCGCTGCAGGATGGGATCGCTGAGGAACTCCCGATCCTTCTGGGACACCTTGGCGCAACCTTGCAGGAGGGATCCCAGGAAAAGACCCGTGAACAGGATGAAGGCGAGACCGGCGGAGCGGGATGCCTGGATTCGTGCGATCATGCTGTCTCCTATTCCGAAGCCTGATCGGGCGGGGGAAGTTCCGGCAGGCCCTTTCCGGGGGCGGCGAACCGGAAGGGCGTGTCCCCCGGGTGGCAGGCCACGGCCGAACAGGTCTCTTCCCTGGGGTTGAAGGCCGCCTTCTCCCCGCCGAAGCGTACCACGTCGGTTACCTTGGGATCGAACTCCACGTCGACCTTCCGGTTCATGTGGGCCAGGCCGGTCATGTATTCCGTGAAGTTGGGAAAGGCGCCGGGACGCTTGGGCAGGGGGATGGGCCGGTTCTGCGGGCGCAAGACCACGGTGTCCAGATCGAAGGTGCGGATGAGCCTGGCCAGGCTGTCGTCCGTCCCGGGAATGGGGAAGTCAAGGCTGGACCAGTGGCCGGGCATGGAATCCGTGGGATCGACGTAGACGGAATCGCGCAGGACGACGCTCGCATGCTGCAATGCCTGGAAGTGGCAATCCAGGCAGGTGATGGGCCCGTTGAAGCGCTTGTTGGGCGTGGTATGGTAGAGGTGGAACACATGATTGGTATCCTGCAGCGGATAACCGTGACAGCTGGAACAGTTGGCGCCCTGCGCCGGTTCGGCCGTCCTTGCGGTCAGTTCGGCGGTATCCGGCTTCCAATCCCCGCAGGCGGACAGGCCGAGCAGGCCGGCGAAGCCGGCGGCGGCGATCTTGATCGCGGACCGGGATCGAGGAATCATTCCGGAAAATCTACAAAAATAGGGATTTCGGGCCGTGTTTCCTTTCCGCAAACGCTTTCTCAAATGGTGCCCGGCCCGTATCCGCGACCGGGAATATATTGAAGCCCAGTCGGAAGGGTCTCGGTGGGTTACCCTTTCGCCCCAATCCGAATGGAGGACTCCAGCATGAAGAACCTGAACGTTTGTCTTACGGCCGTTGCCGTCGCCGCGTCCCTCGCGTCCGCGCACCTGAAAGCCGGCTCCCTGAGCATCAAGGGCGGTGAAACCTTCACCGTGGGCCAGAAAGTGCCCGTAACCTTCGTCCAATCGATCGGCCACAATAGCGGTCTGTACGACTTCTACTTCTCCAAGGATGCCGGAGCGACCTATAGCGAGTTCGCCGCGCATTTCCAGGGACCCAAAGCGGACGGCGATACCGTCAAGTACACCTGGACGGTTCCCAATTCCGTGACGACCAAGGGCGTGTACCGGGTCTGCCAGCTGGCGGGCGGCGAATGCACCGATGCCGATTACATCCTGAAGAGCGGCAACTTCACCATCGTGGCCGCCACCGGGGTCAACGGCGAAAGGGCGGCCGCGGCCGCCCCGGCCATGCGCTTCGACGCGGGAACGCGCAACCTGGAAGTCTCCTTCGCCTTGGCTGGAGCGGAAAAGGTTTCCCTGCAGGCATTCGACGCGAACGGCCAGGCCATCGCCACCCTCCTGGACGGCAACCAGGAAGCGGGCAGCCATAGCCTTTCCCTCTTTTCCAACCGCTTGCAGTCCGCTTCGGGCCATCTCCTGTTCAAGCTGACCATCGGGAAGGAATCCTTCACCCAGGCTTGGAACGGATTGGACTGATCGACCGGGCCTTGGGCCCCTGCTGAAGGCCCGGCCCCGGACTAGGGGGCGGGCTTCTGGGTCGCGTAGACCGACGCGATCCACTCCGCCGATTTCGCCTCCGACAGGTATTCGAATTCGTCGATGGACCCCTTCCAGCTGATGCCCGGATCCTGATCGGAACCGATATGGATGTCCGCCTCGAACAGGTGGACGAGCTTGGGGATGGTGCCTTCCGCGTTCCGGATCGGGACCTCCTTGCCGTCCAGGTAGAGATGGATGGTCCCGCGATCGTAGGTGGCGGCGTAGTGGTGCCATTGATCCAGGGACGCGACCGGCACGGTACCGTTCACGTTACCCTGTATCTGCCCCATCGGATCCCCGAACTCCAGCTCCAGGTTCCCGTCCGGCAGCACGCTGAAATGCCATTCGCGGGCTCCGGGCTCCCATTTTGAGACGAGCACCTGCTCCTTGCCGGGCGCCGCCTGGAGCGCGCGCGCCCATAGCGAAAGGGTGAAAGCCTTGGACACGTCCAGGCTCGGCTGCTGCCGCACGTTGACGTAGCCGGAAGTGGTATCCAGGGCGTATCCGCCGCCGACCGCGCCCGCGCCGGACCGTACCAAGGCGGGATCCGCGTCGCCGATCGCCATCAGGAAGCCCGTGAACACCCCCCGCGCGTCCATGGCCTTGAATCCGGCGCCGCGTTCGCCCAGATGCCAGACTCCCACGAAACCGTTGTCCGCCCTGAACACGCCCGATCCCTGGGATAGGGGCAAGGGTTGGGCGCGGCCCCAATGCAGCACCAGGTTGCGGTCGCCGCGTTTGGCGGCCAGGCTGTCCAGGCGCACCCAGATGACGGCATTGCCGGCGGCCGCGTCCCAGCTTTCGATCTCGATGGGGAGCAGCCTTCCCTGGCCGTCCGAGACCGCCAGGTCGCTTCCGTCCGCGGCGGCCTTGGAGAAGTCGAAACGCGGGGCGGCCAGGCGGATGGGAACCGGGAAGCCGGCCAGGGGAGCGGAAAGGTCCGGCGCGTCGGCGACGAAGGCTCCCTGCAAGGCCGAGCTGTAGCGCCATTGCGCCAGGTAGTCCCGGGGCAGGGCCTCCTTGGGCATATCGCCGTCATTGAGGATGAAGTACCGGACGCTGTCGAAGGCCTTGCTACGGTACCAGGCCGGTTGGGCATTGTCCGGGTAGGCGACCGGCAGGCCGGTGAAGCTATGGTCCAGATCGGCGGGGTAGAAGGTATAGGGAAGGCGGCCGTCCTCGGCGGTCTCGCCCAGGGCGATATCCCGGATATAGGCGGTGTCGCTGCCGCCCGCGGCGCCGGCATTGGACGGACGCACGTCCAGGGCAACGTATTGGACCGAGCGGCCGGAAAGGACCACGGCCTCGTAGCTGCCCAGCGGGCATGGGGAAATGCTGTACACGCTGTCCGCTCCGGGATGGGCGCATAGTCCCAGGCCCGGGACGCACACGGAGGCTTCGAGGACGTTCGACCCGGGGACCGGGATGACCCGTCCCATCAAGGTTACCGTGCCACGCGCGTTCATATCGGGCAGGCCCAGGTCCCCCTTAGGCTTGTGGATGCGCGTCAGCATGGCCGACAGGCGGCCGTCGCCGGGGGTATAAACCGTGTAACGGCCTTCCGGCAGGGAGTCGAAGCGGTACCGGCCCGAATCGTCGGAAGCGGCGAGGCGCTCGCTCAGGGAGACGGGACCGCCGGGGGTCAGCTTCACTTCCATCAGGATCAGGTTGGCGTCCGCGACGGGACGGCCCGCGTCCGTGAGCACTCGGCCGGTGAGGGAACCGGTATTGCCGGTCTCGATGCCCCCGCCCGCGACCTGTTCGCCCCGCTGATCGAAACAACCGATAAGGAAGGCGGCGCCCAGGAGCGCCGCGGCCGCGGCGCCTTTGGATCCGGAGGGGGCGACTTTCATTTTTCCTCGGCCCATCGGCTCAAGGGGAAGGCCAGGATGTTGAGGTGGAAAACCGTGTCGGTATCGTCATCGGCCTTGGCCAGCTCCAGGATCTCGCGGCGCACGGCCCGGAGCTTCTCCTTTATCCTGGGGAAATTACGGCGGGAAATGCTGATGGTCAAGGTGGAGATGTCCCGGGCCTCCAGGGGGAAGGCGTCGAAGGCGCGCTTGGCAAGGTCCAGGGTCGTCTTCTGGAATTGCACGATGGCCATGGAGCGGGTCTCCTCGCCCGTGGACACCAGGGCCTCCACCCGCTCATAAACGCCTTTGGCGTTCCGGCCGATGAGTCCCAGGGTTTCCAGCACGATCACGGCGCGTTCCGCCTCCTTGGCGGTGACGGGCGGCGAAACCATCTGGCCCAGTTCGCGGAAATCGCCCTTGAAGGGGTAGAAGTCCATCACCTCGCGGATGGCCACGTAATACCAATGGCTGAACAATTCGTAGTAGCTGGCGTCCAGGGTCTTCACCTTGGACTTCTTCACCTTGAGGATGCGATCGAAGAGCAGGTTCTTCTCGTCGTGGGTCTTCGCCTGGTTGAACAGGACGAGCAGCTCGAAATAATCGGACTCGGCGCGCTTGAGGCTGAACAGCTG
This sequence comes from Fibrobacterota bacterium, assembly GCA_028287465.1. Taxonomy (GTDB): domain Bacteria; phylum Fibrobacterota; class Fibrobacteria; order UBA11236; family UBA11236; genus Chersky-265. Next base: position 195,260 of record JAQBPO010000033.1, on the reverse strand, counting down.
GGAAAGCTTCAGGACCACCTTCAGGGAGATATTGCTCTTGCCGGCCAGGACGTTCGAGAAATAGCCGGCCGACCGGATCCCGGTCTTGAGGCAGATATAGCGATAGGAGAATTTCGCGTCGCGGGCCTTCCGTTCCTGGTACAGGTCCTTCAAGAGCTTGCGATAGTCGAAATACTGGTATACGTCGATCAAGGCCATAACATAATGCCGGTCCCGGGATTCCACCCCGGCTGTTTCGTGGATAACTCCATTTCGGATTGGAGAAATTGCGGGCGGAACCCCGGAAAGGCCGCGGGGCACGGGGATCCGGTGCCCTGGCTGTTTCCTGCCGTAAAACGGAATCGGTCCGGAACCGGTACGGCGTCCCCGGCACCGGAGGCCGGAATCGGAAGCGGGGATGGGGCCTGGTCCGGGCCCATGCGCCTCCCCCCGCTTGCTACCTTTACCCCATGGTTCCCATCGGCGGTTCGCCCGCCTGCCTTGTCTATTCCCAAACCGCCGGCTACCGGCACGGTTGCATCCCTTCCGGCATCGCCGCCATCCGGCGCCTGGGGCGGGAGCGGGGATTCGCGGTGGTGGCGACCGAGGACCCTGAACGCATCCGTCCCGGTTTCCTGGAGAACTTCACCGCCGTCGCCTTTCTCAACACCTCGGGAAACGTTCTGGATGGGCAGGGGCGGAGCGCCCTTCAGGCCTTCATGGAACGGGGCGGCGGGTTCGCCGGCATCCATGCCGCCTGCGATACGGGGTACGATTGGCCCTGGTACGAGACCTTGGTCGGCGCCTGGTTCATGAGCCATCCCTTGCAGCAGAAGGCCGTGGTCCGCATCGAGGATCCCGGGCATCCCTCCACCCGATCCCTGCCTACGGCATGGCCCCGCTGGGACGAATGGTACGATTTCAAGGCGAATCCCCGGGGCAAGGTGCGCGTCCTGGCGACCCTGGACGAGAAGACCTACCGCGGCGGGAAGATGGGCCAAGACCACCCCATCGTCTGGTGCCACGAGAACGCGGGCGGCCGCTCCTGGTATACGGGCTGCGGGCATACCAAACGCAGCTTTTCGGATCCGCTCTACCTGGGGCACCTGGCCGGAGGATTGCTCTACGCGATGTCCCTCGATGCGGCCGGAACCGGGGATCCCCGGGCATGACGATGCGGTGGCCAAAACTTTCGATGCGCCCTGGCCTGGCCTTCCTGGCCCTTCTGGTCGGCGCCTGCGTCTTCGACGCCGAAAGGTACCAGGTCCAGGACAACCCGCCGGAACGCATCGGCAGACGCGTCTACCGCGGCAGCCTGGAAGGCCGTCAGGGGGTCCTATTCTTCGCCGCCTCCGACACCGCCCTCACCGTGGCCTACGATACGGTCCTTTGCGGCCTGGTCGCGGCCTGGAAGGGCCCGGTGGTGGGTTTCGCCTTGGGCGCCGACGGCTCCTCCTATCCGCCCCAAGGTCCGCTTTACCACCGCCTTCCCGGAGCGGTTCCGCGCGTATGGACCGTCCGTAACGGCCAGGATACCCTGGATGCCCGGGCCCGGTTCATCGGGTTCGCCGAGGACTCCACCGGATACGCCCTCTTCCGTTACGCCCTGGATCTGCCGGGCGGGAAAAGCATCCTGGTGGACGAGGAGCCCTCCTGGGACGATCACTACGGCGACAATGCCCTTCAGCGCGACTTCCGGTTCCGCGGCCTGGATGCCGGCATGACCGTGGACCTGCGCCTGGGCGGGGAACCCGGCCGATGGAAGGAACTCTGGGGTCCTCCCTCCGCGGGCATCCTTACGGGGCCGGCCGGCCGGGAAACCCTGGAGATGAGCGAGGACGGGGTCTGCAATGTCAAGGTCACCTGGGAAGGATCCGCGGGCCATTGATGCATATCGAATCCGTCGCCCTCACCCATTTCCGCAATTACCGTTCCGAGGAGATCGGATTCAGCCCCGGCCTGAACCTCCTTTCGGGGCCCAACGGCCACGGCAAGACCAACCTGCTGGAGGCCTTGCATTATACGTGCCTGGCGCATTCCCAACGCACGCGCAAGGACAAGGAGCTCATAGAATGGAACGAGGCTTCCTTCGTGCTCCGGATCCGCGGGCGGATAGGGGATCAGGAACATGCCCAGTCGGTGGAATACACCGAAACCGGGGCCAAGCGGGTGAAGGTCGATGGGCGGGAGAGCAAGCGTCTTTCCGATTTGATCGGCCATTTCTCCGTGGTCTCCTTCAGCCCGGAAGATCTGGATCTCATCCGCTCAGGGCCCCAAATCCGGCGGCGTTTCCTGGACATCCTGCTCTGCCAGTTCTCCCTCGATTACCTGGACACCCTGCGCCGCTATAATCAGGCCCTCAAGCAACGCAACAGCCTGCTGAAGCAGATGGGCGACTTCGACGCGGAGGTGCTGGCGGCCTACGATTCGGCCCTGATCGAGGCCGGCTCGCGCATCACCCTCATGCGGCGGCGCGCCCTGGATGAGCTGGGCCCCTTGGCCTCCGCCGGATACCATGACATCTCGGACGGAGGCGAAGCCTTGACCCTGGGACTGTCCGGCTGCGTGTCGGAGGCGGGGGAAGAGGAGGCCATGAGGGAGGACTTCCGGCGCAAGCTGGCGTCCCTGCGGGGCGCCGAACGCGAGGCGGGCCTCACCCTGGCGGGGCCCCACCGGGAGGATCTGGGTTTCTTCCTGGCCGGCAAGGCCGTGCGCGACTTCGGTTCCCAAGGCCAGAAACGCTCGGTTGCCCTGTCGGTGAAACTGGCATCGGCCAAGCTCCTGGAAGCGAAGAACGAAAGGCCGCCCATCCTCCTGCTCGACGATGTCTTCGCGGAACTGGACGAACAACGCCGGCGCCGCATCGCCGGAATGATCCGGGGCAAGGGCCAGGTGTTCATCGCCAACCCCGGCGCCGCGGACCTCCCCTTCGAGGCGGACAAGGTCATTTCCCTGCAACGCGGCCGGGCGATCTGAGGCCGATCCGGGCCGCTCCCCGCCGCCCGCGCCGGACTTGCTCCCACAGCCCGTTTTCCGGGCCTTCCAGACCCGTTCAGCCTCCCCTTGGACCCCCCTCCGGCATAGCCCGGAAAAGGCATTTTTTCTAGCTTTATAAGGCTGAAAAACACGTACGGAAACCCTGCCGATACAAGCGATGGCAAAAGGCTCAGGAAGACATTTGTCGGGCATCTCCCAGGTCCTGGGCGGCATGCTGGATCGCGCCGGCCTGGGGCACCTGATTTACGAGGAAAAGCTGCGCGGGAACTGGGCGGCCCTGATGGGCCCCAAGGCCTCGGGTATCGCCAAGCTGGAAAGCCTGAAGGGGTGGACCCTGAGGGTGCGGGTGGAAAGCGCCACTTGGCGCAACGAGCTGCATTTCCAGCGGGAAGCCATCCGTAAGCGCGCCAACGAGATTTTGGGCGCGGATCTCGTCAAGGAAATCCAATTGGTCTAGGGCCCAAGGTCCGGGATCCGGTACAAGTCGGTCGATTCGGTTCTGATGTTTTGAGAAGGATGTGAACGTGGAAGACAACAAAGTCGTGGGCGAGAAGCTCCCGGAACGCAAGTACGAAGCCAGCGATATCACGGTCCTCGAGGGCCTGGAGGCGGTGCGCAAGCGCCCGGCCATGTATATCGGCTCCACCGACGCGCGCGGCCTGCACCATCTGGTCTACGAAGTGGTCGACAACTCGGTCGATGAGGCCCTGGCCGGGGCTTGCACCCAGATCGACGTGGTCATCACCGCCGAGAACGGCATCAGCGTCCAGGACAACGGCCGCGGCATCCCCACGGACATCCATCCCAAGGAAGGCATCGGCACGGTCGAACTGGTCATGACCAAGCTCCACGCGGGCGGCAAGTTCAACCACGATACCTACAAGGTTTCCGCGGGCCTACACGGCGTGGGCGTATCCTGCGTGAACGGCCTGGCCTCCACCCTCATCGTCACCGTGGGCCGGGACGGCAAGCTGTTCGAACAGACCTTCCACCGCGGCGTGCCCAAGGCCCCGGGCGTCTTCGTCGGCACCACGGACAAGCAGGGAACCAAGATTTTCTTCCAGCCGGACAACGAGATCTTCACCGATCTGGTCTACAATTTCGACACCCTCAGCTCCCGCCTGCGCGAGCTCGCGTTCCTGAACAAGGGCCTGACCATCACGATCCGGGATGAGCGCGAGGATAAGAAGTTCCACGAGTTCTGCTTCCCCGGCGGCGTCTCCGCATTCATCGAATACATGGACCATGCCAAGAAACCCCTCATGGAGAAGCCGGTCCACATCCTCAAGGAACAGGACAACACCCCCGTCGAAATCGCCTTCCGATACAACGAAGGCTATACGGAGAACCTGTTCTCCTTTTGCAACAACGTGAACACCGTTGACGGCGGCACCCACGTGGTGGGCTTCAAGTCCGCCCTCACGCGCGTCATCAACAACAAGGCCAAGGACGTCCTTCCCAAGAACAAGAAGGACGGCATCGATCTCACGGGCGATGATGTCCGCGAAGGCCTGACCGCGGTGGTATCGGTCAAGGTGTTCGATCCCCAGTTCGAAGGCCAGACCAAGCACAAGCTCGGCAACCATGAAGTGAAGGGCATCGTCGAGACCGCCGTGTTCGACATGATCACCAATTTCTTCGAAGAGAACCCGGCCATCGCCCGCAAAATCATCGAAAAGGTCTACAGCGCCGCCGTGGCCCGCGAGGCGGCCCGCAAGGCCCGCCAGCTCGCCCGCCGCAAGAGCGTGCTCGAAGGCGGCGGCCTGCCCGGCAAGCTCGCCGACTGCTCCTCGCGGAATCCCGCCGACTGCGAATTGTACCTGGTCGAGGGCGACTCCGCAGGAGGCAGCGCCAAGCAGGGCCGCGACCGCAGCTTCCAGGCCATCCTGCCCCTCAAAGGCAAGATCCTGAACGTGGAAAAGGCGCGCATGGACAAGATCCTCGGCAACGAGGAAATCTCCACCATGGTGCAGGCCATCGGAACCGGCCTGGGCGAGGAGTCCTTCAACGTGGACAAGCTCCGCTACCACAAAATCATCATCATGACCGATGCCGACGTGGACGGATCGCATATCCAGACCCTGCTGCTCACCTTCTTCTGCCGTTACATGAAGGAGCTCATCGATCAGGGCGTGCTCTACCTGGCGCAACCCCCCCTGTACAAGATCAAGGCGGGCAAGATCGAGAAGTACGCTTTCAACGAGCAGGAGCGCGACAAGATCCTGGCCGAGATCGGCGACAAGAAGGGCATCTACATCCAGCGTTACAAGGGCTTGGGGGAAATGAATCCCGAGCAGCTGTCCATCACCACCATGAACCCGGCCAACCGGGTCCTGAAGCGGGTGACCATGGAGGACGTGGTGGAGGCGGACCAGATCTTCACCATGCTGATGGGCGAGGAGGTGGAGCCGCGCCGGAAGTTCATCGAGGAGAATGCGTACTTGGTCAAAGAACTCGACGTATAGTGGTTCGTCGCTACCGAGTTCGCGTTGCGAACTCGACGCTCCTCACTTGATAGTGACTGCCGGTTCGTCGCTACCGAGTTCGCGTTGCGAACTCGACGCTTCCTCGCTTTCATAGGTCCACCGGCTCGTCGCTTCGTTCCTTCGCGTGGCGCATGGGGCGGTAGGTGCATCGGTAGGGCCGATTCCAGGAATTCGCGTTTCGCAATACCCCTCGCTCTTCCAATTCCTCCGGATTCCACCTTCGTTTTCGACCTGGAAGCGGATTATCCGGCAGCTCCAGGCATACTCATCCATCATGCCCTATACTAGGGGCTAGGGGGCTGATTGCGCGTTAGGACGCGGTTCTCTCCCTTGGTGGGGGGACCATGCCGGGACAAGGTTTATCATTCGGGTTGTTCTGGGGATTGATTTGGGTTCTGCTTCCGCCGGACCTTCAAGCCCAGGAGGATCCGGAGATCGCCGGGTTCGAGTATATCCTGGGCTCGCAAACCTTCGGCCCCTCCTATCATTTCACCTCGGAAGATGCCGTGGTCGAAAGCGCCCGCGCCATCAAGTCCATGGGCTCCTCCATGATCAAGGCCCTGGGAGCGGATTCGCGGGAGGACCTGCTTGCCCTTTCGTTCCGGACCACCTTTTCCTGGTATGAAGACGATAAGAAATTCCCCTGGACGGACGGCGTCACCCCCCAGGAAAGAACCGCCATCCGCGACGCTGCCTATGCCCGGACCAAATCCCTGCTGGTCCGTTACGATGGGACCGGTCGTTCCTTCTTCCTCGGGCATTGGGAGGGGGATTGGCAGTTGTTGGGAGGTACCGTAACCTTCAAGGAACCGCCGGCCGCGGCCATCCAGGGCATGGTGGATTGGTACAATGCCCGGCAGCAGGGCATCGACGAGGCCAAGAGGGATACGCCCCACAAGAACGTGGAGGTCTGGCAATACGCGGAGGTGAACCGGGTGCGCGACGCCATGGTGGACGGAAAGCAGCGGATCGTGAACGCGGTGCTGCCGCGGACGAACGTGGACTTCGTCTCCTATTCGTCCTATGACGCGATGCGGCTCGGGCAGGGGGCCCTGGATTCGACCTTGGACTACGTAGCATCCAAGCTTCCCCCCAAGGCGGGCCTGGCGGGAAAGCGCGTCTTCATCGGGGAGTTCGGGATCCCGGCCGCTGAGGTCGCCTTCGACGGGTACGGGCATGAAAAGGCCAATCGGGAGATCATGATCAAATTCCTGAAATGGGGGTGCCCCTACATCCTGTATTGGGAGATGTACAACAATGAAATCGCGAACGGGTCGCAACGGGGATTCTGGTTGATCGACGACAAGAACGAAAAGCAGCCCTTGTATCACACCTTGGAGGGTTTCCTGGCCCAGGGCAAGGCCTATGTCGCCGATCAGAAGTCCAGGACCGGAAAGATCCCGTCGACGGAAGCCTTCAGGGCCTGGGCCATCGCCTGGTTGGGGAATTACCAACCAACGACCGGTCTTCTCCCGGCGGGCTCTCGGGTCCAATCGCGCCCGGAACCGGAATCGAAAAGGTTCGATTGGACCCTGGGGGGATTCCTACAAGAATCGGCCGGAGCCGGCAGGGTCGGACAGCCGCGCTTTCGGGTGGACGGGGTCTTGATACCGCTTCCCCAGGTCGAGCCCCATTCGATCCCGTTTTGACCCTGGAAACGCGGCACTCCGGTCCGTTCCCAAAACCTTTTTCCCGCCATAGCGCTTTCGGGTAAGTTGTACGTTAATGCTGGGGCGGTAACCATGCGGCACGGCATTCCAAATCCAAAAGTCGGCATCGCGAAGATGGCCCGGCATTTAGGGCCGTCCTTGGCCTATGCCCTCATATTCGCCCTGGCCTTGCAGGCGGCCTTGCCCGGATTCGCGGAGCCCACCCGTTCCGTAACCCCGCCCGCGTCGTCCTCATCGATGTTACCCTCCGCATCCCTCTCCTCTTTTCATTCCCCGTCATCGCCGCCGGCCGCCCTGGACCTGGGGGGGCCCACGGTCACGGAATTCAAGGCGGCCTTTCCGGGCGCCGCCGCGAAAAAGGTCGATCCCATCACCTTCAACCGGTACGTAAGCCTCCACTCCGGCCAAGGCCGCCGGCTTACGGGGCCGGCGTTGGCGGCGGCCATCGGCGGGAACGACCCGGCGCGTGATCGGTCGGTCAAGCCGGAGCCCGGCGCTTTCTGCGATTCCCTCCTTCCCAAGGCGCGAAAGCCTTGCCGGGATTCCCTGCATCGCGACTCCGTGATGCGCTATGGATCGCGCCGGGTCCAACCGCAACCTGCCCGGATCCATGAGGAGGAGGAGCCCGCAGGCCGCGACACCATCGTGCTCGGAACGGATCCCGGAAGAGGCGCCGAGGCGGACCACCTGGACACGGAAGAGGGGGCGGTGCGGACGAACTGGTTCCTCAACCTGTTCGTGGATCTGACCGATCGCGAGGACGGCCACGGCCATGGCGGCGGCGGTTGGAGCGGGGATGATTGGGCGGCCATCATTTACGTGGTGATAGGCGTGGTGGTGGTGGGCGCCTTCGTGATCTACGGGATCCAGGCCATCGCCGAACTGGCTATCAACCAGGAGGACGCCCCCTTATTCTTCGAAGCGGGACTGCGGCTCTCCTATTCAGGCAAGGCCTTCGAGGATCCCAACGGGAGCGGGGCGCTCTACCGGGACGCCTACCTGGGCGGACTGCGTTTCGCCATGGGTTTCGATCGTCCGGGAATGGATCTCGGGATCACGGTGGAGGGGGGCTATATCGACGTGTTCCTGCGGTCCCTGGCCGATCCCTCCACGACCTTCGACTTCAAGGGCGGGTATCTGTTGGCCGGCCCGATGTTGCGCTTCGGGGACAATGACCCCTGGTCCTTCAGCCTGGAATTCCTGAACGGCACTTCGGACCATGAATCCATCGGCTGGATCAGCCATTCGCGCATGACCCTGCAGGCCAAGGTGGCGGAGCATGTCCTGGTCGGCGCGCATCTGGGCGCCGTCTTCTACGATTTGCATTTCCTCGATGGCCTGGGCGTGCGGAAGGGGAACTTCAACCGGGATCTCAGCATGATCTACGGTTTGGATGTGGGTTGGGCCTTTTAAGGCGATTCGTTCCGGAGTTTGGGGAGCAAACTCCACACTCATCGCTTGAATGAGGCCAGTCCTCTTGGATTGCATCGGGGCTCCGTCAAAACAGGCTTCCCTCCGGGCGCTCGCCATGGAAGATCAGGCGGCGCCTGGACTTGGGATCCCCATTACTCCGGATAGACCGCAAGTCAACGAAATCTCAAATGCCATTACGCTTTTGAAGCTTCTCCAGCCTCTTTGAGCAGCTTGGGTTTTTGTGGCCTAACCCATTGATTTTATTCTGGATCGCGCGATTTCGGCCCTGGTAGAATAGTCCTTGCCATCGCATACCACATACAGGGGAATATGATAAAGCGCCATTCCGACGAAGACCTCACGAGACACCATTACGATTGGACCTTCGGAGAGACGCGCGAACGCGTGGCTCCGGCGTTCACCACCCTCCGGCAGATGCTGCTACCGCGCGAGCTTCCGGAAGCGGGGAGTCTCCCGGAAACGGCCATCATCAGCCTGCTCAACGAAATCGAATTCGACCTGATGCAGAACCGCGTGCGCGTCGACTTCCTGGATACCCTGCCCGCCCGCGTTGCGTATCGCGGGATCCTGCAACTCCTGGACTCGCCCCTGGAAGTGAACGCCTCCTCCTTCAAAATCACCCATATCGACGGATGCGACAGCGCCTGCGAATCCTGCTTCCAGCTCGCCCATTGCTCCGTGGCCCGGGAAGTCCTGGGGAACGAATGGCGCGTGGCCGTGGAGCAGGCCGGCATCAATCCCTCCTGGTCCGCGCTTTTCGCCCAGGAAGAGGACGATTGAAAGCCGATTAGAGCCCGATCAAGCCAAGCCTGAAGCAACCGGTAGGAAGGCCTGGAGCCCCACCCCGCCGGACTTTCGGCTCTTGGAATGGAAGCCCGCCCATCAAGGCGGGCTTTTTCGTTTAAAACCGCGCCGGTGGGGCATTGCGGGGGCTAAACCTTGTTTTTACCTTTCGCCCCTTGGCCTTTTCGGGCCCTTGGCCCGTGTGGGCGCATTGTGTTCTCCCCGGGTTCCGGGGTGCGGGAAGTAGAATGCCGAATCGAGTCGTAGTGGGCGCCCAATGGGGCGATGAAGGTAAAGCCAAAATCGTGGACTTCCTCACCGAGGAAGCCGACCTGGTGATCCGTTTCCAGGGAGGCGCAAACGCGGGCCATACCGTGGAAGTGGGGGACCAGAAATTCATCTTCCACCTGATTCCCGCCGGCATCATGCATCCGGGCAAGCAGTGCGTCATCGGTAACGGCGTGGTCCTGGACCCCGCCCAGGTCCTGAACGAAATCGACGAGGTCCGGTCCAAGGGATTCGATCTCGACGGCCGGCTCTGGATCGCCGAGAACGCCCAGGTCGTGCTCCCGTACCACAAGGTGCTCGACCAGTTGAAGGAAAAGGCCGCGGGCAAGGCCGCCATCGGCACCACCGGCCGCGGCATCGGGCCTGCGTACTACGACAAGGTGAACCGCACCGGCATCCGCGTGGGGGACTTGCTGGAAGAGGCCTCCCTCAGGGAGAAGCTCACCCGCCACGTGGCCTCGCATAATGAGACCATCCAGAAGATGTACGGAGGCGAGCCCCTCTCGGCCGACGCCATCTTCGCCGAATACCGCGAACTGGGACGGCGCATCGCCCCTTACGTGGCGGATACCGTCGCCATCATCAACTCCGCCCTCAAGCAGGGCAAGCGCCTCATCTTCGAGGGCGCCCAGGGCACGGTCCTGGACGTGGATCACGGCACCTATCCTTTCGTGACCTCCTCCAACACCGTGGCCGCCGCGGCCTGCGTGGGCTCGGGCGTCGGGCCCACCGCCATCCAACAGGTGATCGGCGTGGTCAAGGCGTATACGACGCGGGTGGGCAACGGCCCCTTCCCGACCGAGGAGCTCGGCGCCATCGGCAAGGAATTGCGCCTGGTCGGCCATGAATACGGGGCCACCACCGGGCGCGAGCGCCGTTGCGGCTGGTTCGACGCCGTGCTGGTGCGCCGCGCCGCCATGGTCAACGGCCTCACCCACCTGGCCATCACCAAGATGGACGTGATGGACGCTTTCGACGAGATCCAGGTCTGCACCCATTACGAACTGGACGGCCGCCGCCTGGACCAGTTCCCGTCCCAGATCTCGGCCGTGGAGAGGGTGAAACCCATCTACGAGACCATGCCGGGCTGGAAGTCCCCGACCGTGGAAGTGCGCGAGTGGAAGGACCTTCCCGAGAATGCGCGCAAATACCTTACGCGCATCGCCGATCTGTTGGAAGTGCCCATCGGCATCATCTCCCTGGGGCCCAAGCGGCACCAGACCATCCAATTGGAAATGTGAAACAAGCCATCCCTCAGGGGCGTGCAAGGGGAGAATCAATGGGCCTGAAGAACGATTTGCTCAAGGGCGTAGACCTCTTTTCCGCCCTGGACGATGCCCAGCTCGATACCATCGCGCAGATGCTCATCGAGAAGACCTACCGCAAGGGCGACATCATCCTTATGGAAGAGGATGACAGCAACCAGAGCCTGTTCATCATCGCCAAGGGCGAGGTCAAGGTGGTCCTGACCGCCGAAGACGGCCGCGAAGCCATCCTCGCATCCTTGAAAGAGGGGGATTTCTTCGGGGAAATGTCCCTGTTGGACGGGGAACCCCGCTCGGCCACGGTCCGGGCCGTCGAGGAGTCCCGGCTGCTGACCATCCGCCGGGAGGACTTCCTCCTGGCCATGAAAAAACAGCCGGATCTCGCCCTCACCCTGCTTTCGGAAATGTCCGGCCGCCTGCGCAAATCCAACCGGCAGATTTCCTCCCTGGCCCTGATGCGCGTCTACGGGCGCGTGGCCGCCACCTTGCTCCAGCTCATGGAGGAGCGCGGCATCCGTTCCAAGACCAAGGACGGGAAAAGCATGATCGTGGTCAAGGACCGCCCCACCCAGCAATTCATCGCGGATATGTCGGGTACCACCCGGGAGACCGTGTCGCGGGTGCTGAATTTCTTCCAGAAAAAAGGGTATATTGTGCTGGACGGAAAAGACCTCCTCATCTTGCAGGAGGATGAACTCAAAACCTGAGAGGGAAATCCAATCGGTGTTGTCCCGTTTTCTATCCCGACCTTTCTTCCTGGCCCTGTTCCTGTGGTTCCTCACGGCGGCCATCCTTTATATGCTCATCAATATGGTGGCCATGCCCTATGTGGCGGGCAAATTCAAGGGCACGGTCAAGGTACCCGCCCTGGTGAGCTTGCCCCCCGAGCAGGCTAAGGCTATACTGGTCAAGAACGATCTCATTTACATGCTGGATTCGACCGGCGATTACAGCACCGACGTGGCCGCGGGGAAAATCCTCACCCAATACCCGGAAACGGGTACGGAGGTGAAAAAAGGCCGCCGTATATGGGTCAAGATCAGCAAAGGCTTCAAAAGCGTGGAAATGCCGGCCTTGCGGGGATTGTCCCTGCGCCAGGCGGAGATCACCTTGCAGCAATTGGGTCTGAAAGTGGGCCGGGTCCGGGAGGTGAGGAATACCCTAATCCCCGCCGGAGCCGTGATCGGGACCTCGCCCGCCGCCAAAGCCACCCTCGAAAAGGGCCGCGAAGTGAATATCGAATTGTCCATGGGCAAGGACTCGGAATCGGAGGGAATGCCTTCCCTGACCGGAATGTCCCTGAGCCAGGCCAAGGAGGAGGTCCGGAAACGGGGCCTCTCCCTGGGCAAGATTACTTTCAAGAAGGATCCGAAAAGCCTTCCCAATACCGTTCTTTCACAATCCCCATCCGCGGGCGGGGAAACCAAAGGACACAGCGTGGACTTGGTCGTCACCAAGTAAGCCGCGCCGGACGTCCATCGTTCAAAGGAACCGCATGATTCGAAACCCGGCCCGCCCGTACGGCGCTCCAACCCTTGCGGTCCTTTCCCTGACGGGCATGGCCTTGCTCCTGGGCGCCTGCGCGCCTACGCGCAAGGCCGGTCCCGTCAAGGCCGACGCCGCCGAAAGCGCGAAAAAGCAGGAAATCCACAATGAACAGCGCGCCTTCATCGCGCATGAATTCTTCCTGCGCGCCCGCCAGCAGGAGATGGAAGGCAACGACGCGGTCGCCCTTTCCTATTTCCAGATCGCCTATGAATACGATCCGGAGAGCCGGGACCTCTGCTTCCTGCTGACCGAAAAGCTCAAGGCCGCGGGCAAGATGGATTCGGCCCTGGTGACCGGTCTCCGCTGCCTGGACCTGAAGGGTAAGCCCGACAGCCGCGAGTTCCAGGCCGTGGCGGAAATCCACCTCCGCAAAGGGGACGTGCAGTCCGCCCTCGCCTATTACAACAAGGCCGTGGAGCTGGACGATCAGGACAAGGATCTCCTGTATACCCTGGCGACCCTGTACGAGAGCCTGAAGGACATCCCCAAGCACGTGGCCGTGATGGAAAAGCTCCTGCCCCGCATCGAATACCCGGTGCGCCTGGTGGAGAAGCAAGGCCAGAACTATCGCTTGCTGGGCCGCGTGGACGCGGTGGCCAAGCTGTACCGCACTTCCTGGGACAAGACGGCCAACCCCCTTTTCGGCGAAAAGCTGGCCTCCTTCTACGAGGACCAGGAAATGTACTCCAGCCTGCTGGACGTATTGCGCAAGCTGGCCCTGGAGAATCCCGAGAACCTCCATTACGAACTGCAGAAGGCGCGCGCCCAGATCCTGGCCGGCAAGCCGGATTCGGCCATGGCCTCCTATGAGGCCCTCATCAAGCGCAGCCCGGAAGAGCGCGAGTTCCTGTCCCCCTACGCGACCCTGCTTTTCGAGCGCGGCAAGTACGCGGAAGCCAAGGAAATCTTCCAGAAGCTGATCAAGAGCCAGCCCGAGAACCCCATCTACCATTTCTTCCTGGGATCCATCGGCATGGAGCTGCGCGACCGCGCCTTGGCCGAGGGCGAACTGAAGAAGGCGATCGACCTGGACGGGAAGGTACCGGAGTATTGGGCCAAGCTCGCCTCCTTCCATATCCGGGAAGGGCAGGAGCAGAAGGCCCTGGACCTGCTGGAGAAGATGGGCGAGGGCAAGGACTGGTACGCCTGCTATATCCAGGGCATCGTCTTCACCCAGGTGGCCAAGAAGCTGGAAACGGATCAGAAGCCGGACTCGACGGGAAAAGCCAGGCCGTCAGCCTCGCGGGATACCGGCATGACCTCCCAGACGCGCCGTTTCCGCGAAAAGGGCGTGGACTATTTCCGCAAGGCCCTGGAGCTGGAAGGCAACAACCGCCGGGTGCTCTTCGAACTGGGCGTGGCCCTGGAACAGATAGGCAAGCGGGCCGAATCCATCGAGGTGATGAAGAAGCTGGTGAAGCTGGATTCCAGCGACGCCACCATCCTCAATTACCTGGGCTACATGCTGGTGGAAGAGGGCCGGGAACTGGACTATGCGGGCAACCTCATCGAGCGCGCCCTCAACTTCGAGCCCGAGAACGGGGCCTTCCTGGATTCGAAGGGCTGGCTGTTCTACCGCAAGCAGGACTTCCCCAAGGCCAAGAAGTTCATCGAGATGGCCGTCAACCATATCCCTCAGGACACGACCATCCTGGAGCATTACGCCTTGATCCTGGAAAAGATGGGCCTCTCGGACCTGGCCATGGAGAAGTGGCGCCAAATCCTCAAATTGGATCCGGCCCATGAATTGGCGCATCGCAAACTGAATTGATTGCGGGCCGATTTTTCATCTAGATTTAGGGCGCCATGCGCGCCCGCCCTTCCGCTTCCCCGACCTCATCCCATTTCCTCCTGATCGCCCTGCTCCTGGCGGGCTGCGCCGCCTCGCACCGGTTCCCGGCGGGCCAGGCAATACTCAAGGGGGAAACACCGGTGTTTCCCCCCGCCCCGGATTCCCTCCGCACGGAACTGGAACTGACCGCCTTCGCGGACGGGCGCAAATCCTCCGTGTCCGCCGCGTTCTCGGCCAGGCCCCGACTGGCGTACAAGCTGGATCTCTTCGGCTTGCCGGGCATGGTTGCCGGGAGCTTCCTCTGGACGCCGGACAAATGGACCCTGGTCCTGTTCGATCGCGATCAGTTCACGGAAGGCGCGGGCGAGCACGTGGAAATAGGCAATCTGGGCCTCAAAGAGGTCTCGGTCCATGATGTCTTCTCCTTTCTGTGGGGGGATTTCTTCCCCGGCGATATTCCCGCCGCGGGGGGCGCGGGGGCGTCGGGCACTCCTGAGGGCCTGACTTCCGCGGGCGAAGGCGTGTTCACCTATTCCGCCCAGGGAGTTGCATGGCGGGTGAGCCTGGACGCGAAGACGGGCTTCGTGAGAGAAGCCTCCCGGGAGGATTCGGCCTTCCGCCTGGCCTTCTCCGACTATCAAGGCGTAAGCGGCGGGGCCCTGGAGAAGAAGGGACGGCCGGTGCCGCGCCGGGTCCGCCTCTATCGCTATCGCGAGCAGGTCCTGGAAATCCGGGTGAAGTCCCTGGAGGACGATCCCCATTGGCGCCGCGATCCGTTCTTCGTCAAAGTCCCCAAAGGCTTCCGCCGAGTCTAGGCATTACCGCCCAACCTACCCCGGATTCCGGCGAGTTTGTACTTTTGTCCCTCCAACCGAAAGCGGGCAAATGACGGCGAATCGCGCGAAACTGGGTCTTGCCCTGGGTCTCGTCCTGGGTATCGGGACGGCTTCAAGTCCGGCTTTCGGGAAATCCCAGCGCCAACCCCTCTTCAAAACCTCGGCCCCGGCCTCCTTGGCGCGCGCCGCCGCGGAAGCCCCGGATACCCTGGAAGTCTTCTGCCTCTACGTCAACTTCGCGGACGAGACCGATCTCGAAGATGATCCGAGCACAACGGGCACCGGACACTTCGGAACGGCCGGATCCGGCAAGGGCGATCCCGACAAGAAGCAGGCCTATACCCTGGACCCGAACGGAATCCTGCGCTCCCACCGGTTCTATCTCGAAAAGCATTTCGAGTTCGCCCGTAATTATTTCGAACGGGTCTCCAACGGCCGCGTGACCGTGGTCCCCAGGATATTCCCCACCCCGAACGCCTCTGGTAAGGTCGAACCGTATACCCTTTCCGGGCGCATGAAGAAATACAACCCGTCCGAATTGGATCGGGACTCCAAGCAGAAGATCAGCGATTTCAACGAGGAGCGCGGCCAACGGCTGATGGCTTTCGTGGTGGAAAGCATCAAGGCGGCGGACAAGTCCGAGGACAAGTCCCAGAACCCTTTCAGGACGGCCCACGAGGATTCCCTGGCGGACCCGCTGAACAAGAAGAAACACCGGTGTTACCTCATCTTCCACGCCGGCCACTCGCGGTTGCTCGACGGCGGGCAGTTGGGGGCCTTCGGCGCGAATACGCCCAATGATTTCACCGACTTCTACGTGACCAAGGACGATTTCAGCCTGCTGGACAGCGCTACGACCAA
This sequence comes from Fibrobacterota bacterium, assembly GCA_028287465.1. Taxonomy (GTDB): domain Bacteria; phylum Fibrobacterota; class Fibrobacteria; order UBA11236; family UBA11236; genus Chersky-265. The sequence goes on along the minus strand of JAQBPO010000033.1, from coordinate 179,321 downwards.
CGCGAAGAAGGGCGGGACTCCGGACGTGGACAAGCGCGCGGCCGCCAAGGGCGTCAAGGTCAGCACGGGGGATACGGTCGACAATATCATGATGCTGTCCGAAGCCGCGAGCCAGGACAAGGTCAACTGGGGCATCAACGGCATCCTCATCAACCAGCTGGCCCGGCAGATGGGCATGCCGGACATGTTCGACGTGGTCAAGGGCATCTCCCAACTCGGCTTCTTCGACGTGATGGATTTCGCCGGGTACAATACCCTGAACGGGTTCCTGCCCGTATATCCATCGGCCTGGGTGCGCGCTTACATGGGTTGGGACGAGCCGGTGGTGGCCAAGGCGGGAACGGGCCCGTTCAGCGAATACAAGTTGTGGAGCCCCACGGCGCGGCCGGAGGCGGGCAGGGCGACCACGGTCAAGATTCCCATCAATGACCGGGAATACTTCCTGGTGGAGAACCGGCAGCGGGCGGCGGGAGATACCACGGTGACCATCTACTATAGCGAACGGGCCGGAGACGGCGACCTGGCGTTCACCAAGAACGGCTCAAAGACGGTCAAATTCTCCCAAGTGGACTCCATCTTCCTGGATTCCATTCCGGATCCCTCCAAGCCCGATTCCAAGCCCCGGAAGATGATGGTCAATCCCCTCAAACCCAACGGCGTCATTACGGGAGCGAGCAGCTATGACCTGGGCCTCCCCTCCTCCGGCATGCTGGTCTGGCACGTGAACGAATGGTTCATCTCCCAGTTCCTGAAGGAAGGCGCGGTCAACGCCTATCTCGGGGACACCCTTAAGAGCCAGTACAAGGGCCTGGAACTGGTGGAGGCCGACGGCTCCCTCAGCATCGGCAAGGAGTTCAAGGATCAGCTGGGCCAGCCCGCCTTCGACTACGGTTCCGGATCGGACATGCTGCCGCACGTGCGCGTCAAGCGCGTGAACCCGCCCAAGGACACTTCGTGGTCGAAAACCCGGGACACCCTGGACGCGATCGGTCCCTACGGCGCGGCGAACACCAATGCCTGGAACGACGGACGCACCCATCTCCGCCTCGAAGCCGTGGTCCCGTCCAATCCCAGGCTGGAACCGGGCATGAGTTCCTTCAGCGGCGATTCCATCTACAATGTCCGGGATTCGGTCCTCACCCTGCGCGTGGTATGGCCGGACAACAAGACCGTGAGCCAGGATCCGAAATGGGCCTGGCCGGTCAAGCTCGATCCGGGCGGCCACCCCCAGTCCCTCAATGTCCTGAAGAGCCCGGGCGGCGGGCGTTACGTGGTGGCCCTCAGCGATCGCGGCTATGCCCAGACCTTCACCGCGGAAGGGACGACGGCCATGGACCCGGACACGACCTTCAAGGGCAAGCCCGGGTACGACTCGGTGAGGACCCTGCTGCCCAGCGGTCTCACGCGCGATACCTCCACCGTCCCCATCACCTCCCTGGCCGGAAGGCTGGGCGGCCCGCTCGGGAGCGCCGCATCGGGCGACAGCGTCATGGCCGTGCTGACCGCCGACAGGATCACCTTCCTGAAATTGCGCCCCGCCGGCCTGGCCGCGCGCTCCAGGGATTCCTCCGCCGAAACGGTCTCCATCGCCGCGCCGGGACAGGCCGGTCCGATCGTCGCGGGGGATAGGGTATGGATCCTCACGCGCGCCCATCGCGCCGTGGCCTTCACGCCGGCCGGAGCCCCCGTGGACAGCATCGACCTGCCCGACCTGGAATACCAGGGTTTGGCGGCTTTCCCTAACGGCGCGGGAAGCGGTAAGCCCATGAGCTTGGCGGCGGCGGCCAAGGGCGGCGCGGTCGTCCTCATCAACGCGGATGCCCGCCTGGCGATACGGCTGGAAAAAGCCTGGGGCAACGAAGCACCGGGCAAGGATGAAAGCTTCACGGTGTCCGCGGCCGATTTCGATCGCGACGGCGCGGTGGATCTCTTCCTGCTGGGGTCGAAGGGCGCCGCCACCCTGTTCAAGATCGGCGGTGGCGCGGCGGTCCAGGTCTTCGCCGGGTTCCCCCAACGCTTTCCCCGCAGCGTGCATTTCCTGGATACGCTCTATGAGACCAAGAACGGCGCGCGCAAGCTTTCCAGGATCATCGACTTCAACAGCGACGACGCGAGCGCCCCGGCCCTGGCGGACCTGGACGGCGACCGGCATCCGGACATCCTGTTCTCGGCCACCAATTCCGTGTTCGCCATCGATTACCATGGGGCCGTCCTCAAGGGCTGGCCTTTCCTGCTGGAGGATCGCCAGAACGTGGGCTTCGCCTACGGCAATCCCCTGCATCCGGAGACCGCGGTGCGGTCCTCCCCCCTGGCGCTTTCCCTGGGCGGCCATGCCACCGTCCTGATCGGATCCCCGGACGGCCTGATCCTGGCGGTGGACAGCCTGGGCAAAAGGGTGCGCTCCTCCTCCTTCGAGGCCTCCCGGAACCGGCGCGGCGGCATCCTGGCCTCGGACGTGGCCGATTGGCCCCTGACCATGGGCGGCCTCACCTTGGACTCCAACGACAACCCTTATATCCACCTCTCCGCCGTGGACCTGGACGCGGACGGGAACCTGGAGCTGCTGGCCCAAAGCGGCAGCGGCAGTCTCAATGCCTGGACCCTCAAGCAGAGCGCCACTCCCCAGGGCCAATCCTGGACCATGCCCGGCGGCGATGCCGCCCGCCGGAACTTCCTGGACGTGAGCGGCTGGTCGGCGGCTCCGGCGGCCGGAACCGCCGAGTCCATCCAGGAGTTCCACCTTTTCCCGAGCCCGGTGCGCGGGCCCACGGCAACGGTCCACCTCAGGATCGGGGCCGCGGCCCAAAAAGCCCGAATCCGGGTCTATGACATCGCCGGGGTGGTGGTGCGGGATGTGAAATGGGAGAACCTGACCGAGGGCCTCCAGGCCTTCAACCAAGTGCTGGACCTGCGCAATGTCGCCCCGGACGTCTATTCCGCCCAGGTCGAGGTCTGGTTCCCCGGCGGAAAGCAGAAGAAATGGGTCCGCTTCGGGGTTATCAAGTAAATATCGGCAGGCCGAAGCGCCCGATTCGGCGTGATCCCCTGGATACGGTCCGGAATCCCCCGCAAATCCAAATAGGGAGGGGATTTGCCCCGGCCATCATCGTAAAATGGGGATGGTTTTTTAAATTAGTTCCGAACCAAGGAACGACTCCAACACATGTACAAGTACATCATCATGGGCATCCAGGGCTGCGGCAAGGGCACTCAGGCCAAGCTGCTCTGCGATAAATACGACTTCACCCATATCTCCATCGGGGATATCTTCCGCTGGCATATCGCCAACCACACCAAGCTGGCGGCGAAAATCAACCGCATCATCAGCAAAGGCCAGATGGTGGGCGACGATTTGGTGGCCAAGGTCGTTTCCGAGCGCATGACCTGGCACAACTGGAACTACGGTTTCGTGCTGGATGGTTTCCCCCGCAATTTCGCCCAGGCCGAGTTCCTCTTCGAGAGCTACAACATCAACGCCGTGATCCACATGGACGCGCCGGACAGCCTGGTCACCGAACGGGTGATGGCGCGCCGGGTCTGCTCCAAGTGCGGCCTGGATTACAACCTGATCGGGCACCGGCCCAAGGTCGAAGGCATCTGCGACGTATGCGGCGGCAAACTGCTCCAGCGCTCGGACGATCATCCCGAGGCCATCAAGAAGCGGATCGACGATTACCACGCCAAGACCGAGCCCATGCTGACCTTCTTCCGCCGCATCAATATCCTCCACAGCGTCGACGCGACCAAGTCCATCCCCGAAGTGTTCGAGGAAATCCGCAAGTCCCTCGGGCTCCCGGCCCAGCCGAAGCCGATGAATTCGAATACCCTGAGCACCGAAGCTTCCGAGTAACCGGCACGGGACCAACGCCCGGGAGGCCCGGCCTTGTAGCGGAGCGATGCGGATGATACAATCCGAGAAAAGGGCGTCCCAATGAAAGGCATTATCCTGGCGGGCGGTGCAGGCACCCGTCTCTACCCCCTGACCTCGGTGGCCAGCAAGCAATTGCTGCCCATCTATGACAAGCCCCTTATCTTCTATCCCCTTGCGACCCTGATGCTGGGCGGCATCAAGGAATACCTGCTCATCTCGACTCCCGAGGACACGCCCCGGTTCCAGGCCTTGCTGGGGGACGGCAGCCCCTGGGGGATCAGCATCCAATACGCGGTGCAGGAGAAGCCGGACGGCATCGCCAAGGCCTTCCTCATCGGCGAAAAATTCATCGGCAAGGATCCGGTCACCCTGATCCTGGGAGACAATCTCTTCTACGGCGCCATGAAACTGGACGAGACCCTCCGCGGTTTCAAATCCGGCGCCAAGGTCTTCGGCTATTACGTCAAGGATCCGGAGCGCTATGGAGTCGTGGAATTCGACAAGGAGCACCATGTCGTGGGCCTGGAAGAGAAGCCCACGATCCCGAAGTCCAACTACGCGGTCCCGGGCCTGTACATCTACGACAACGACGTGGTGGCCATGGCGCGGAACATCAAGCCCTCCCCGCGCGGCGAGCTCGAGATCACGGATCTCAACCTGGCCTACCTGAAACAGGGCAAGCTGTCCGTGCAATTGCTGGGGCGAGGCATCGCCTGGCTGGATACGGGAACCCATGCGAGCATGCTGGAGGCGAGCACCTTCATCTATACGCTTGAAGCCCGGCAGGGGCTTAAGATCGCCTGCCTCGAGGAAATCGCCTATCTGCGGAAATTCATCACCTTGGACAAGTTCAAGGATACGGTGGAGCGGATGCCGAAGTCGCCGTACAAGGATTACCTGCTGCAGCGGTTCAAGGGCGAGGTTTAGGGCGGTTCCGCCCATTGACACCCCGTCTCCAACCGTGGTTTAATCGGTAAACCGTTCGGTTACCCGGGGGTCAAGATGCAGGCTAAACCCATTCCATCCTTACGCACGCGGACTTCCGTGAATTCCCTCCGGGCCGCCATCGGATCCGCCGCCATTGCCGGATCGGCCGCGCTCGCGTTCTCCGGCGCCCATTCCGTCTCCGCGTCTACAATCGCATCCCATCCCGCATCGGACCGATCCGCTTCGGCTTTTTCTCCGCGGGCGCAAGCCTCATTGCTCATGTGGTACGCCAATGACGTGGATACCGCGCAAATATCCTTCGCCGACGATCCCCGCTTCCTCGTGATCGTGGAATGCGACACCCTCGATCCGGCCAAGCCGGATACCGTGGACGTGGTCCTGAGGACGGAGCAGGGCGATCAGGAAATCCTCAAGGCCATCGAAACGGGACCGGCCTCGGGCCGCATGGTCGCGGCGGTTTCCCTGAAGGGGATTTATACGGATCCCGTTTCGGGAAATGGGCTCCTGGAAGTGGACGGAACCAGCATGAACGGCGAGTCCCTGATCCTGGACGGGAGCGTGGATCTGGGGAACGGTCCGGAATCCGCGAGCATGGATTTGGGATTCCCGGGCGGGGATGCCATCGTCCCGCGGGCGAAAATCCGGCACGGCCGGACGGCTCGGGCCGGGACGGACCTGCATAGCGTGGACGGCAAACGGGTGCCCTCGGGAATGCGTGATAGGGCCCACATCGCCACTCTTGCATCTCCCCGCTGAGGGCTGATTTAAGGGTGATTTCCCAGGATCCCCTCTATGCCGGATCCCCCCACCCCTGGGGCATTTCCCGAGATTCTTGCTCCGGGGGCTTTTAATTAGTTTTCCAGGTCGATTCCTTTAGCTGCAGGGCGCGACCCGTGAAAAATCCGATGCTGCTTTTTTCCTGTCTCATGCTGGTTACCCTTTCCCAGGGCGCGGCGGACAAGCCCGCATCGCCGAAGCCGACGGCCCGGCCCGTCACCAAGTCCCTGGATCAGGCCATGGTGAAGAAGTACTACAGCGAGGGGGATTTCGATCCCGCCATCGCCATCCTCGAGGAATTCCAGAAGACCCATTCCGGGTACACCCGCGAGGAAAGCCTCATGGTCTACAAGTACCTGGGGGTGATGTATTGCGCGGACCAGGGCACCCGGGAAAAGGGGAAGAGCTACTTCTACAAGCTGCTCAAGATCGATCCCGAGGCGAAGATCCTGGACATGTACGTGAGCATCGTGGTGCAGGACATCTTCAAGAATACCCTGGATGAGTTGATGGGCCAGGACGGTTTTCCCGGAGGGCGACGCGAAGACCGGCTTTCCTCGCCCGAACCGAAACCGAGGCAGGAGGCCTTTCCTACGCGCAAGGATCCCGAGCCGGAAAAGATCGCTTCGGGGAAAGGCCATGCGGCCCTTTGGTGGATCGGCGGGCTGGCGGTGGCCGGTGCGGCCGCGGGCGGCTATTTCATCCTGGCCGATTCCTCCCCGGAAAAGGGCCCGGACACCCAAATCGATATCACGCCTTGATCAGGCCCTGATTTCCCGGGCATAGGTCCAGGACCTCGCGATCCACGGCGTCAAACCCGCCGGCTCTCCAAAAGCTCCCGCACCTTTTCCGCCTGGTCCCGGTTCAGGAAAAACCGCGAGAGGCCGAGGATCTGTTCCAGGAACGCGATCAACTCCGCCTTTTCCCCTTCCCCTTCGCCCAGTCCCGCAACCATCCGGTTCCAAACCTCGGTGTCCAGGGGTTTCTCCCGGAACCAGGCGCGGAGCACCTCCCGCATCCTGGGGATGTCGCCGAGGCGGCGGCAGGCATCCGTGATCAAGCCATTGGGCTCCAGGGAGGCGAACCTTCCGGCGGGTATGCGTTCCGCGCGTTCGAGGGCCTCCCGCGGGCGATCCAGGGCGAGCAGGGCGACGGCCTGCGCGGCCAGGCAATGCGCCCGCATCAGCCCCAGGTAACCCCTCGGTGACCCCTCGGCGATGTCCTGGCGGTAGGCCCGATTGAGATCGGAGGTGACGCCCTTGCCCAGATCCACCGGGGCGTAGAAGTGCGCGTAGAGGGTCAGGAAACCGGACCGATCCATGGTTCCGGCCGACGCGTATCCACCCTGGCCCGATGCGTCCGATTCCACCCGCTCCAGGGCCTTTAGGCACGCCTGCGATTCCTCGAGGACTTCCGGCCAGCGGCCATGCAGGGAGAAAAGCCCCATGCGTAACAAGGCGCGAACGGGTTCGGGACGGCCTCCCTCCCGCAACATCGCCTCCAGGACATTATTGGCCGAGACCATGGCCTCCCCGGGATGGCTTTCCATCAGGGTCAAAAGGCATGCGGGCAGGGTTTCCGCATACAAGCCCGGCAGCCCCTGCTCGCGGGCCCGCAATTCGGAAAGGGCCTCCGGCATGGTATAGCCCGAGCCCAATACCCTGAGCTTGACGAGAGCCTTCAGGGACGCGGCATCCGCGGCGGGGGCCGTAGCGGATCCGGCGGAGCCCGGGCCCCTGAAGGCGCTAATCGCGCTTTCCCGTCCGACATGGCTGAGCAAGGCGCGGATCTGTTCCGATTTGGTATTGCGCGCCACGGCGGCGCGGGCCGCCAGGGACACGGCCTCGATGCGCGCGGGATCGGCAAGCAGGGCATCCAGGTTTTCCTCGAGCCGATCGGGTTCGTAGCGGAAGAAATGCAGGCCTTCCTGGAAGAGGATGCCGACCTCCTGGTTGGACGATTCCACCAGGGGAACGGCCCCGCAGGCCATGGCCTCGTAAAGCCTCATGTTGGCCTCGCCCCGGATGGAGTAATTGAAGACGAGGCGGCTCCGGTTCAGGATGTCGAAGTAGGCCTCGTTGAACGCCTGCCCGAGGTGGAGAGGCCGTTCTCGCCCCCATCGGACCAGGCGGGCCAGGAGCCGGTTGCGTTCGCTATGGAGCCCGGCGTTCAGGTTGCCGCAGAAGGAAACATCCAGGTTACGCTGCTTCCCCTGGAAGCGGAAGGCTTCGGGGTCATGGCCGAAAAGGGGTTGATGATGCACGTTCGCGATCCCGGCCTTGCGCAGGAGGCGGTATCCGGGCCAATCCGTATAACAGAAGTCGAAGAGCGGGCATAGATCCGGGAGGAACCGCAGGCATACGTTCCAATCCGTGATGAGGAGGATCTTGGTTCCGGGAAAAGAGGACAGGTCGGTGGGGATGGGAAGGTATTCCGGGCTGGTGATGACCAGGATATCCGGCTTTTCGGCGGCGGGAATGAGAGGGAGGATATCGGCCAGGTCCCGGCGCTCCTTTTCGGCGCGCCAGGAGGGATCGGGGCCGCCGGGGAGGTAGTCGCCGAAGGTGCGCAGGAGGAAGCCGTCCGCGGGGGGGAGGCGGAGGTTGGTGAGGACGTTTATGGGGACGGAGGGCATCTTGTCCTTCCCATTATCGCACGGGAGGCCCGGGGAAGGCTACGGTCCCGGGCTGACGGCTGCGGCCTCGGCTATTCGGGGCTCCGGGTCTGCCGGCCAAGCGGGGCGGGGCGGTGGGTCGAAAGTCCTCCGTAACGCGCGTTGGAGGCCGCTCGCACGCGGGTCACGCAAGGCGCTGTAGGGTTGCCCGCTTGGCCATGCCTTCGACCTCCGCCGAATAGCCCGGGACCGTAGCCTTCCCCCGGCTATTCGCGCGGCGGGGTGGTGGGTCTCGCGGCGGGGCGCCCGGGGAGTGGGTCGCGTGAGTCGGGGCCGCGACGGCGGTGGGGCTACGCTTCGGAATGCGCGCGGCGGTTTTGGCTGCGGGGGAGCCGGGAGAAAGAGAGAGGAGAGAGAGGAGAAGGGTTGAAGCCTTAGCGGGGTTTCAGGAAGGTTTCCAGGCGTTGGCCGAGTTCTTTCAGGTCCTTGTCGAGGCGGGCGATGGCGGCGTCTTCTTCGGGAGGGGAGTGGAAGTCGCCGTAGTCGTCGAAGATCTGGCGGCCGCGCTTGTCATCCCTTTGGAGGGAGGTCAGGATATTGTCCCTGAGTACGGGGAGGCGGGAACGTTGGGCGGCGAGGTAGGCCTTGGTGTCCGCGCCGATGGAGAGTTCCTTGGCGATGGCGGCGATCAGCTCGTGCAGTTGCGGGTCCCAGGCTTCCTGGGGGCGATCGGTGAAGGTGCGCATCAGGAAGAAGACGAGGTAGTCTTCATAGGCGGCTACGGCGCGTTCCCGGACCTTGTTGCGCACGAAATTCTTCCCGAGGCCGGGGATTTCGCTCTCAAGGTGATAGGGACGATCGGCGGGCGCGGCGCGGAGGGATTGCCGTGCCTTGAGCACCTTGCGGGCCAGGGCGGAAGCGAAAATGCGGCCGGCGAAGAAGCCGGTCTTCCAGGAGGATGTCTTGTCCATGGTGAAGTCGTGGCGGCGGGCTTCGTTGGAGCCTTCGAACTTGTAGCTGCGGCGCACCAGGGAATAGGAGTTGTCGGACCACATCCAGCCTGGAACGATCTCGTTGATGGCGGGGCCCAGTTCGGGAAAGCTGGACAAGGGTTGATTGATGAGCGAGAACGGGAAGGCCAAGCGCTGGGGCAGGGTCGATACGCCCGTCGCGATGATCGAGTAGGGCGAGTCCTCGTAATTGGCCGGGAACTTGATGGAACAACCCAGGCCGAAGAAGTTCCCTTCACCGGGGCGGATTTCCTGGTCCGGCTTCTTGCCGGTATGATTGCTGCCGACGTTGGCTCCGTAGGCGATGTTGCCGCGGCCTTCGGGCCAGATGGCGGAGATGAGCAGGGACTGGTGGTGGAAGCCGACGAAGGGGCCCACTATGGAGGTGCTCATCTCGCCCTTGTTCACCTGGGTGTTGGGCCCGACCACGCTTTGGAAGACCATGCCGCCCCAGGCCACGGAGGAATGCTCGAGCAGGACGCTGCTGGAGACCTTGCCGGACGATTCCACGCGCGCGCCCGGCTGCAGGAGGGAGTGTTCGATCCAGGCCTCCTCGGCCACCACGCAACGTTCGTCCGGCGTCGAGAGGAAGGCGGCTTCGCGGATCAGGGAGGCGCCCGTGATGAGGGTGCCCGGGCCGATGAAGGAGGAGTGGATATGGCGCGCATGCGATACGGCCGCACCCTTGCCGACGTAACCGAACCTGGAACGGAGCGGGGCGAGGACGGCGTCCAGTTTTTGTTGGAAGGTCTTTTGCGCGTCGGCCGTGAGGGAGATGGCGTCCATGCAATCGTCCAGGGTGAGCGAATCCCAGATCCACACGCTGCGGGTTCCCGCTTCCGTGCCGGGATGGATGGCCGTGCCCAGGCTGAACAGGGTGGGCGAGGGGCAGTCGATTTCGCCGAGGCCTACCAGGACCGCTCCGTCTTCGATCACCTGGCGTTCCAGGCGTGCGATATGGTACAGGCAGGCATTGCCGATGACGGCGTCGAGCACGCGGCAGTTGGCCATGCCGGCCGGCCAGGCGCGGCCATCGGGGCCTTTCCATTCGCCGCGGAATCCGGCGATGAGGACATCGCCCTCGAACCAGTTGTTGCGGATGGTTTCCATGCCCGCATCGCTTTCGATGCGCACGCGCGCCCAGTCGGCGCAGATGTTGCCCTGGCTCTCGAGGCAAAGGCGTTCGCCGTAACTGAGGGGACGTCCCGACGAGAGGCGGCGATCGGTCTGGGTCAATCTCCTCAGGCCGGCGACGAGTTCGGACGTGGCCAGGACCTTGTCGAACTTGGCCGACAGGTCTTCCAGGATTCCTTGCACGTTTTTTCCGCTCATGATGCCCGTTTTGAGAGAGGGTCCGAGGTCCCGTCGACAAGATAGATTTTTTGCCGCCCCCTCTTAATATTCTATTTTCGCAAGGTGCCCCGGGTCCATGCCTTTTTCGATTTCGACGACACCCTCCTGAGCGGTGACAGCATCCTGTATTGGCTCCGCTACTATTACCGGCGCCGCCCCGCGCGCCGCGTCTTCCAATTGGCCAACTGGGCCGGCCTGATCCTCTTCGCCCTGCGACTCATCGACAGCCATGCCCTCAAGCGCATCTTCCTGATGCCCATGGGCCTGGAATCCCCTGCGGACCTGGATCTCCTGGCCGCGGATTTCGTGCGCGAGGATCTGAGCGCGCGCTTCCACGTCCCGGTATTGCAAAGGCTCTGGACCCACCATCTGCTGGGCCATAAGGTGGTCATCCTCTCCGCCAGCGGCACCTTCTACCTCCGCCACCTCAAGGCCTTCCTTCCCATGGCGGACATCCAGGGCACGGAACTCATCTGGCCCAAAGGCGGCTTCGGCCTCCCCCGTTACCGGGACGGTAACCTGCGCGGCGAGAACAAGATCATCCGCCTCAAGGCCCTGGGCTATGGCGAAGCGGGACCGTTCTCCTTCGCCTACTCCGATCATCAGCACGACCGGTTCCTTCTGCGCTTCGCCGAATTCCCCATCTGCACCCGGCCCACCGCCAAGCTCCGACGCCTGGCCAAGGACAACGGTTGGCCCGTCATGGACTGGCCGGACGGACCTGCGCCTTCCGCGGACGGGACCTTTTCGACCGCGGTTCCCGGATCCTTCGCCGAAGGCGTCCTGGCTTCCGCCAAGGCCTTTCCCGCCGGGAAGCGCAAGGCCTGGAAGGTGAAGCTGGGCAAATTCGGCTTGCTGGTATTCTCGGCCGGATCCGGCCTGCCACCCACCGGCAGCGACCCCCTCAGGGAGGCCGCGGCCGCGCGCGAGTACGCGCCCGGCCATACGCGCGCCCTCCGGGAGAGGGTACGTCTGCGTTACCCCGAGCCGGGCAACCAAGGCGTATACAAGGCCATTTTCGGGGAATCCGGCCCCGAGCGCGAAGGAACCGGACCGCTCCTCTAGCCAGCCAACCGGGAGCGGATGTTCCAGCCCAACCGCCGCGCGCATTCCACCGCTTAGTCCGCTCCGCCATCGCGGCCCCCAACTCACACGACCCACCTCCCCGCCGCCTCCAAGACCCACTCCCGGGCGCCCCGCCGCGAGACCCCACCGACCCGATGACCTGAAGGATGGCTCCTCCTCCCGCGCCCCACCACCCGCAAAACAACCGTGGCATGGCGCGCCGTCCGATCGCCCGCTGCGGACCGACTCCGTGCGACCGGTCGGGCCCGGGCCGCGGTCCGGGGCGGATCAGCGCAGGGCGAGGCCTGGCCGGGCGGGAACGCAGAACAGCGCCTTGCGCGACCCCGCGTGCGAGCGGCGTCCAACGCGCGTTACGGAGATATCGAGAACCAGGGAAACCGACCCGCCCGGCCGTCGGCATCAACTAAGGAACAGCCGAGCCCGAAGCTGCCCCGCACCGGACCGCGGCCCGGGCACGACCGGGCCCCTGCAGACGAGCCCGAGAGACCTTACTGAGCGCCATGCCCGGTGATAACCACCCACACCGTACGCACAAGGATCAGCACATCCAGAGACAAAGACATGTTTTCGAAATACCACAGGTCGAACATCACCTTGGTCTTCACGTCCTCGATGCTGGTATCGTACCGGTGCTTCACCTGGGCCCAACCCGTCAGGCCCGGCTTCATCTTCAGGCGGCGGAGGTAAAGCGGCACCTCGTGCTTGAGCTGATTGATGAAGTGCTGGCGCTCGGGCCTGGGCCCCACCAGGCTCATGTCCCCGATCAGGATGCACCAGAGCTGAGGCAACTCGTCGATGCGGGAGCGGCGAAGGAACCGTCCCAGGCGGGTCACGCGGCTGTCCCCGGCGGTGGCCCATTGCGGCCCCTGGCTCTCCGCATCGGTCCGCATGGTGCGGAATTTGTGCACATGGATGCGCTTGCCGTACTGGCCGATGCGTTCCTGGCTGTAGAAGACCGGGCCGCGGGAATCGAACTTGATGAGCAGGGCCGTGATGGCCATGAGCGGAAAGCCCAGGACCAGGACCGTGGCCGAGAAGACGATATCCATGAGGCGCTTGATCTTGGCTTCCCAAGCGGGCATGTGCTCCGGGAACAGGACCTTCAAGGTGATGCCGTGGACGGCGCTGGTCTTGAAATGGCCGCTGGCCACGTCGTACAGATCGGGCACGATGAAGATGGAGAGCGGGAATTCGGCCACATGGGAGAGCACGCGGATGATCTCGTTGTGCGAGGCCGATTCATGGCTGATGATGATCCCGCCGATATGGTCCCGCGGGATGATCTCGGGCAGGTCGGCGTATTTGCCCAGCACGGGGACGCCTTGGAAGGACTTGCCCTTGAGCGATGCGTTCTCGTCCACGTAACCGAAGAGTTGCCATCCCATTTCCGGCACGTCCTGCAGCTCCTTCTGCAACCGCGCGCCCGCCTCGGTGGCGCCCAGGATCAGCACGCGATCCAGGCCGATGCCCTTCCGGAGCATGCGCCGGACGAGCGATTGGGCCACCATGCGGAACCCGTTGACGGCGATGAGGAAGGTGCCCCAATAGGAACTGAAGGAGGCCAGGCGCGACCAGGTGAACACGTGGTCGAGGTTATGCTCGTAGATCTGTTCGAGGATATCCGAACCCGTGGTGACCGCGAAGATGATCAGGCAGCCGGTGGTTATCTCCTTGGAGACGACCAGGAGCTGTACGGCGCGCGATTGCAGGTACCAATCGCGGTACAGGCCGCTGATGAAGAAGTAGGCGATCCAGATGAGGGACAGGATGAAGGCCACGCGCGTGAAGTGGCCGAAATTGCGGTCGGGATCGAAGGACTCGGAGAAGAGACCGCTCTTGTACCGCATCCAGAAAATGAGCGCGAAAGCGAGATTGATCGAGACGACGTCGGAAACGAAAATGAGGTATTTCTCGAATTTTCTGGCGAGCATCTAGGCTTCCATCGGCTGAGAATGCGGGTAATTTACAAGGTTACGGCATCCCGGCACCCGGAAGGACCGGGCCTTGGACGGCCCGGTGCGAAGCGGAAACCGGGCGGGTTGGCCCCGGAAAGCCCGCCGCATCCCAAGGGTGGCGCAATCGTGACACAAGCATGACGGATTGGACGTGCGGGCCATCGGGCCCGGTTGGATGCGCACGAGTCGGGTCGGGAGGCTTTGAGGTGTTCCAGGGATGGCCGCGGCTCTACTTGTAGAAGCGGAGCACCTGGGTGGGCGCCTGGATGATATCCAGGGCGTCGATGCGCCGCAGGGCCTTGCTCACGTTGGAGTTCCGCGTCGAATGGGTCAGGAAGATGACCGGCACGTGCTCGGGATCGTGCTCCGGCTTCTGCACCAGGGCGCGGATGGAAATGCCTTCTTCGCCGAGGATGGACGTGACCTTGGCCAGGACGCCGGGCTTGTCCACGGCGGTGAGGCGCAGGTAGAATTCCGTTTCCAGCTCGTCTATCGGGATCAGGTCCGCGCGGTTGCGCGTCGAGAAGAAGGACATGGGCTGGGCCTTGGGATTCCCGGTGGCGAGCTGGCGCGCCAGGGAGACCAGATCGGAGATGACCGAACTGGCGGTCGGCAGCATGCCCGCCCCCGCGCCGGTCAGGAGGATGGGCCCCACGGCCGAGGTCTTGAGGAACACGGCGTTCAATACTCCGTCCACCGTGGCCAGCTGATGCTTCTTTTCCAGCAGGGCCGGATAGACGTTGGCCTGGATGTTCCCTTCGCGATCCTGGGAGACGATGCCGAGCAGCTTGATGGCGAATCCCATCTCCTCCGCCATCGAGATGTCCACATCCGAAATGGACGTGATGCCTTCGACGGTCATGCTCGCGAAGTCCACGTACTTGCCGTAGCAGAGGGAGGCCAGGAGGGCGACCTTATGGGCGGAATCGGTCCCTTCGATATCGAAGGAGGGGTCCGCTTCCGCGTAACCGAGTTCCTGGGCGTTCTTGAGGGCGGAGGCGAAAGAGACCTTTTTCTGGGTCATTTCCGAAAGGATGTAATTGCAGGTGCCGTTGATGATGCATGCCAGGCCGTGGATGTCGTTGGCGATGAAGGCTTCCTGCAGGGTGCGGATGATGGGGATGCCCCCGCCCACCGCGGCTTCGAACAACAGGAACCGGCCGGTCTTTTCCGCGAGGGGGAAGAGATCCTTGCCGTGCTTGGCCAGGAGGGCCTTGTTGGCCGTAATCACGTGCTTGCCCGCGGCGAAGGCGGCTTCGACCCAGGCCCGGGGCTGTTCCTCGCCGCCGGCCAGTTCCAGGACCACGTCCACGTCCGGACGGGACACCAGGTCCAGGGGCTTGTTCGTGAGGAAGGGCGCTTTGGCGGCGAAGCGGTCCAGGCGCGCCTGGGATCGGGAACAAAGGGCCGTGACCTCGAAATCGAAGCCCAGGTCACGGGTGAAGAAATCACGGTGCAATTCGAGGAGGTCCAGGACCCCTGAGCCTACCGTGCCCAGGCCGATAATTCCAATGCGTATCTTCATCCCGGGAAAGTTAGCAAGAAACTCCTTTTTTCAGCGATCCTGCGCCGCTTCGTAGGCTTCCACCGCGAGGGGAACGGAGGGTGAACCGTCGAATCCCCCCATGCCGCCGAACACGTAAAGCCTGCCTCCGGCCTCGCTACAGGTCGCCCCTGTCCTTGGGGTGGGCATTGGGCCTCGTATCGTCCATTGGAGGGTGGCCGGATCGAACTCCTCGACCGTACCCACCGGGGTCCGATTATCCGGTTCCAGGAATCCTCCCAGGGTATAAAGCCGATCGTCCAAGGCGCAGGCCGCGACAAGCGACCTGGGGGTTTTCATCGGCTGGTTGCGGACCCAGGCATCCGCCACGGGAAGGTAGACTTGCATCGAGTCCAAGGTTCCCGAGGATGCGCCGGTAATGTCGCCGACCAGGTAAATCCGGTCCTTCACCGTTACCGCCCGTACGTTTCCCGCCGGCGCCCTTGGGGCCGGTTTTTTCACGGTCAGGGAATTGGCGGCCGGATCGTACTCTTCCACCAAGGCATTCCCGGCCCCGAAGAAATAAATCCTGCCGCCGTATGCCGCGCTGGTGAACGCGGAGCGTTCCAAGGCCAAGGGACCCTTGTCCTCCCAGGAGTTCGCGACCGGGTCGTAGAGGCGCATGTGGAATCCGGAAGGAGGGTTCACGTTAGGCGTGGTGATGACGTAGAACTTCCCGCCGATCCGATGGGCGCCGTGCAGGATCCAGTTCTCCTGGAGACTGATGGCCCTGGAAACCGAGTCCGTCGCGGGATCGTAGCGATCCACGGATTGATCCGGATTGTACCAGTCGCGGAAGAGGTAGATCTTGCCATCCAGGGATCCGGAAAAACCCGACTCGAAATTCTTGGCCAGGTTTTTCCGGATGATCCAGGCATTGGACTCGACGAGCAAATCGAATCCCGGCAGGGAATCCGATCGGCGGCCATCCAAAACGCGGATGACGATGCCCTTGGTCGAACCCGCATCGGAGTTGGCGGGAATTCCCGTTAGCTGGCCAGTCGAGGAATCGAAATGGGCCCATGCGGGCCGGTTGGCGATGGAAAAGACCAACGGGTCGCCATCGGGTTCGAGTACGGTCGGCTTGAAGAGATAGGGCACGTTGGCGGGCGCTTTGGCGATCGGGGTTCCGCCTAGTTCGGGTGCGGTATTGCCCGGAAGGGCCACGGAGTCCTTCCACTCGGTTCCCGCCTCGTCGCGCACCCGGGCATGGACCCGATATGGGCCTTCCCGTGTCCAAAGGAACCGGATCGAATCCGATACCGTTTTGTCCGCGGCCAGGTCACGGACCGGTCCCGGGTTCAGGGAATCTCCGATGAACCAGGCAATCCGGGTAAGGCCGCGGCCGGGATTGCCCAGCTTCACCATAACGGTTACCGAGTCCCCGAGCTTGGAGGAGTCCCACCTGGATTTCCCGGTGCGGAATTCCATGGATGTCCTGACCTTGGCCGGCGCGGCGATGTCGACATCCCTGGATCCATACGCCAAGCCGACCTGGACCGATTTATTGCGCACCCTCACGCGATAGGACATCACCCGATCCAGGCCGTCCTCGGGATCGAAGAGTCCGGTTCGGGAGGGCAGGTAAAGCGTGTCGAGGAAGACCGTGTCCGAGGCCTTGCCGATGGGAGTGGCGGAGGGGTCCAGGGAAAGGCTCGGATCCCGGTAGACCAGGTAGTCGGAAAGATCCCGGTACTCGACCGGTCTCCAGGTCAGGCGGACCACGCCGCGCAGGGTGTCGTACGAGGCGTTCATCCCGGTCACTACCGGGATTCCCGTATAGGCCGGGCTCAGGGTATCGGGCAAGGTATCGTCCGATCCCGTCCTTACCCGGGCCGAGGTGAAAAGGGCCGTGTACTCCGGCCGATTCACCAGGATGCGCAGGGAATAAACCCCCCGGGCGAGACCTCGGAGCCGGAAACGGCCTTCGGCATCCACGTTCGCATAGTGGTCGGTTCCAAGCACCTGTACCGTTGCGGACCGGGGATCGTGATCGGGCTGGAGGCGGATCACGCCGCGCAAAGACCCGGGTCGGTCGAGGGTATCGTTCGCGAGAATGCCGGTCCGATCGGAAATCAGGACCGAATCCCGGTAGGAAACATTCCCGTCCAGATCCGCGAGCAAGTTGTATTCCCCTTTGGGCAGGGCCACTACCTGGTACCTGCCATTGGCATCGGTCGTGGTGGAGTAGATGAAGTCGTTTGCCGAGGAATCCCTGGGCGTCCCCGCCGAGTCCGGGATATGGCTCACCTCATAGACGCGGACACGGGCGTGGACGGCCGGGCCGCCCTGCTCCAGGAAAAGGGTACCCACCCTGACCTCGTTTTCCATTTCGGAATCGCGTTTTGCCTGGTGATCGAAAAGACAGGAAACCGAGAGGGTCGCCCAAAAAAGGAGCGCGCACCAACGGTATTTGGGGAAAAATCGGGTTTGCATGGCCCTAAAGTACCTTAGGACTGCGGTGGGCCGAAGAGTCGACCCGGAATAGCGCTCCTTTGTACGGAACAAAATCCGGCTTTTCCTGAATCGCAGCGGGGCGGTCCGGCCAAAAAGGTGATAAGAATACGAGTAATTTTCTATTTTCGAGGCTCTATCCGGCCCAATTGTGTTGAAAATGGAATGAGGAATCGGAAAAATGGCTAAGAAAGTTGCACTGGTCACCGGCATCACCGGTCAGGACGGATCCTACCTGGCGGAGTTTCTCCTGGAAAAGGGCTATGATGTCCACGGCATCATCCGCCGCACCTCGCTTTTCAACCGTGACCGGATCGAAGACGCCCGCAGCAATGCCAAGAAAGCCGGGATGGTATACGACCTGCACTATGGCGATATGGGCGATTCCAGCAGCCTGAACCGCATCGTTGCGGCCACCCGTCCGGATGAGATCTACAACCTGGCCGCGCAGAGCCACGTACAGGTTTCCTTCGACTCCCCGGAATTCACCGCTGACGTGGACGCCACCGGCGTGCTCCGGTTGATGGAGGCTGTTCGCAGCAACAAGCTGCAAAGCCGCATTTACCAGGCTTCAACCTCGGAACTCTACGGTAAGGTCATGGAGACCCCGCAGACCGAAAATACGCCCTTCTATCCCCGATCCCCTTATGGCGTCGCCAAGTTGTATGCCTTCTGGATAGTCAAGAATTACCGCGAATCTTACAATATGCATGCCAGCAACGGGATCCTTTTCAACCACGAATCCCCCCGTCGAGGCGAGAATTTCGTGACGCGCAAGGTGACGCTTTCCTTCGCCAAGATCAAGGCCGGCACCCAGGATACCATGCGCATGGGCAACCTGGACGCGAAGCGCGATTGGGGTTATGCCAAGGATTACGTCGAAATGATGTGGATCATGCTCCAACAGCCGGAGCCGGACGACTACGTGGCGGCCACGGGTGAAACCCATACCATCCGTGAGTTCATCGAGAAGGCCGCCCCCTATGCCGGCTATGAAATCGTCTGGGAAGGCGAAGGCGTGAAGGAAGTCGGACGCGACCGTAAAACGGGGAAGCTCCTCGTCGAGGTGGATCCCAAATTCTTCCGTCCCTCGGAAGTGGAGTTGCTGCTCGGCGATCCCTCCAAGGCCAAGGCCAAGCTGGGCTGGACGCCCAAGGTCAAGTTCGAGCAGCTGGTGGAAATCATGATGAAGGCCGACCTCAAGGCATTCTCATGAACCGGCGGACGCCCGCCAACGGCGCTTAATCTTTTCATCCATGGCCGCGCTTTTGAAGGCCGGAAAGCCGTCTCGATTCCCTGCCTGGTCCTCCCTGACCCTGGTTTTGCTGTATGCGGTCGGCTACGGCCGCGGTGAAACCGCCCGCCCCCTGCTCGACATCTCCGCCGACACGCCCGCTTTCGAAACCCTCCGCCGCATCCAGACCCGCTCCGACTCCTTATACCCATCCCAGGCCTATCCCCAGGTGGAGCGCGGGATGGAAGGCTTCCTGGAACATGGGACCTTGACCGGTTTCGACTCCGCTTCGCTCCGCGCCCATTTGCCGGATTTCCGGCGGCCCCTGGTCGAATGGTCCGATAGCGTACGGGGGCATTCCCTTTTCATATCACCCATCTTGGAAACGGGCTGGCGCATCGCTTCCGGCGACGATCCCGATGGAGATGCCCGATTGGTGGGGATGGGTGGCCGTCTTTACGGAGCCCTGTTCCCCCGGTTGTCCTTTTACAGCCATGCCACCGTCTATACCGAATTCACGGACAAGGCGCAATTCAGCCATCAATTCAGCCCGGAATCCGGGGAAACCTATTCGGTGGAAAAAGGCGCGGGCGATTCCCTGCTCAAGGATAGAACCTACAACCGCTTCGAATGCTACCTGCTCGCGGACCTCCCCTGGGTCACCCTGAAAGCGGGACGGGATCGCGTACACTTGGGTCCGGGTTACTTCTCATCCCTGATGGCCACTCAGGACACCCCGCCCTACTATATGCTCGAGGCCCGCTTCGACTTCGCGAGTTGGCTCAGTCTCGACGATTACCTGCTTCGGATGACGGATACCCGGCATGATATCGACAAATACGCCAACCTGCACCGGTTCGAGTTCCGGCCCATGCGCTCCTTGAGCCTGGCCTTCCAGGACATCGTCATCTACCAGGACCGGAATCCCGATCTGCGCTACGCGTTGCCCTTGGTCCCCATCACCTTCACCGAATCGGATATGGGTGGTCCGGACAATTCTGCCATGGGATTCGATTTCCTGTACGGCGGGATCCGGAACCTCACGGTCTGGGGCGAACTCTTCATCGACGACCTCCTGGGCCCGGCATCCTTCTTCGACGACTTCTGGGAAAACCGCTGGGCGGCCCTGGCGGGTTTCCAGGTAACCTCTCCGGTACCCTGGCTGGACGCGGACCTGGTGATGGAATACGGGCGCGTGGAACCTTGGACATACAATGGCAGGCAGGCCCAGACCAGCTTCAAGCATTTCAACGTGCCGAGCGCGAGCCGCTTGGGACCGGACTCGCGGACGTGGGATACGCAGATTTCCTATCGGCCCGTGAAGTGGCTGGAATTGCGCGAACGGTTCGCGTGGTACGACAAGGGCCTCGGCCGATCGGGGACCCTGGGTGCCATCCATGAGGACAGCCTGGACGGCCTGACCAAGGAACTTCTGAGCGGCCCGGTCCGTTCCACCAGGAGCCTGGAGACCTCGGCGCGCTTTCTGTACGGCCAATTCCTTTCGGGAAGCCTGGCGTGGTCCACGGACCTCGCTGATGGGCCGGAAAGCCGGTTGGTTTCGGAACTCCGGTTCGCCTGGTAGGGGGTCGGTGGAGGTTCAGCCGAAGGACTGATTCGGCTCCGAGCCTTCGGGATAAGCCGTAACGGGGACGCGGATCGAGAGTTTCTGCAAAGCGACATTGAGCAGGTAGAGCGGATTGAGGATGACATAGCGCCTCCACAACCGCTTGGGCTCCTGCACCAGCCGGAACAGCCACTCCAGGCCCCGGTCCTGCATGAAGCGAGGCGCCTGGGGCAAGGTACCGGCGTGAAAATCGAATGCGGCGCCCACGGCCAGGATCGGCATGCCCAAGGCCTCGCGGTACTCGAAGGCCCAGACCTCCTGGCGCGGGCATCCAAGCCCCACAAAGACGGCCTTGGCTCCCGAGGCTTTCACCCGTTCGATCACCTCCGCGCGTTCCTTCTCAATAAGGCGCCGGAACTTCGAGGGTTCGCTGCCGGAGATGATCAACCCCGGAAATTTGACCTTGAGGTTCTCGGAAAACTTGGCGAGCACTTTCGCGGTGCTGCCGTAGAGATAGATCCCGAGCCCCTTTTCCGCCATCGCCTTGGCGGTATACAGGGTGAGGTTGGGGCCGTAGACGCGATCGGGCAGGGATTTGCCGTGCAGCCATTTCAGGGCCCAGCGGACGGGCTGGCCGTCCGGAACCACCAGGTCGAGGCCGTTGAGGCGGCGGGAGTGGATGGGGTCCTGGAAGCCGGTCATGACGCCGTGCACGGCCAAGGCGCTGACCGAGCAGGGGCGGCCCTGGGACGCGGCCTCGACGATGGCGGAGACGGCGTAGCCATAATCCACGGCGTGGACGTTCACGCCGAGGATGGGGAACTTGCCGAGGTTGATCACGCTGCCTTGGACCAGCGTTCCCGGTTGAACTCGTAGATTTCCTGCAGGATGCGGGGCACATCGTAGCGGATGCCCCAGGCGGGGTAACGCTGCTTGAACTTTCGCAGGTCGCTGATGTACCAGATGTGATCGCCGCTGCGGTTGTCTTCGGAATAGGTGTAGTTCATCTTGCGGCCGGTGATTTTCTCGCAAAGGTCGATGGCTTCGATCATGGAGCAATTGCTCTCGCGCCCGCCGCCCATGTTGTAGACTTCGGCGGAAACCGGGTCCCGAAACACGGCGTCGAAAGCCGAAATGAGATCCGATGAGTGGATGTTGTCGCGCACCTGCTTGCCCTTGTACCCGAAAATGGTATAGGCATTGCCCGTGGCGGCGCACTTCATGAGATAGGCCAGGAAGCCGTGCAGGGCGGTTCCGGAATGGTTGGGTCCCGTGAGGCACCCGCCGCGGAACACCGCCGTCTTCATGCCGAAATAGCGCCCGTATTCCTGCACCAGGACGTCCGCGGCCACCTTGGACGCCCCGAAGAGCGAATGCTTGCACTGGTCGATGCTCATGTCCTCGGCGATGCCGGGATGGTAGACGTGCTTGGAATCGATCTCCCAGCGCTTTTCCAGTTCCACCAAGGGGAGCGCGTTGGGGATATCGCCGTAGACCTTGTTGGTCGAGGTGAACAGGAAGGTGGCCTCCGGGCAATAGTCCCGAGCCGCCTGGAGCATGTTCAGGGTGCCATTGGCGTTTACGGTAAAGTCGGACTGGGGATCCTTGGCGGCCCAATCATGGGAGGGCTGGGCGGCGGTATGGATGATTAAGGAAATGTCCTTGCCGTAGCGGGCGAATACCGCCCGGATGCCGTCATTGTCCCGGATATCCAGGTTATGGTGGGTATAGCCTTTTACCTCGGCCTCCAACCGCTGCAGATTCCAGGCCGTGGAGGCCTCGGCGCCGAAGAAGAACTTGCGCATGTCGTTGTCGATCCCGACAATCTGAAGGCCGCGACCGGCGAAGAAACGGACCGCTTCGGAACCGATAAGGCCAGCTGAACCGGTGATGATGGCTACGCTCATTTAAGTCCTCTGATGCTATTGAGTGATACTTTGCGTGGACCGGCCTTAAGCTAGGCGGTCATGGGCCGGTTACCATCGATCTTCAACCCCGAAGATTCGAATTCGCGGAGCCATTTGGTAGTGAGCCGGATGCCGTCCGCCATGCTGTAGCGGGGAGGACCCAAGGCCTCGAAGGTCGGTTCCATCGGAGTCAGGTAGGGATCGGTCATGCTGCGGAACCTCGATGAGGTGATGAAGAAATCCTTGCCGGTGGCCTTGGACACGACATCGCCGAATCCGGCTATGGTTCGAAGCAGGGGTCGCGGGACGACTCGGACGGGCTTCCCGAGAAGGGACTTGGAAAACCCGTTCACCCAATCGTATAGGTCCAAGGGCGCGTCCCCGACGTAGATCGCCTTGCCGTTCACCTTGGATTCATCCGCTTCCAGGATCTTGACGATCTGATCGACCACGTTTCCGACGTAAGCGTAGGATCTCATGACGGGTTCCCGGCCGGGATGGAAATACAGGCCCGCCCGGAGGATCCTGAAGAACTGTTTCGTATGCCGGATATGCCAAGGGCCCCAAACGTTGGTTGGCCGTATCAGGGTCCAGCAACAGCCCAGGCCCGCGTCCCTCGTCAGCTGTTCGGTGATGATCTTGCTCTGCCCGTATACCGTCTTGGGAGCGTAGTCCCGGTCGCTCTCGGGGAGCTTTTCCTTCTTGTTGAACACGAACTGCGTTGAGGTGACCACCAGGCGGCGAACGGTGCCCACGGCCTTGACCGCTTTCAGAACGTTTTCGGTTCCCACCGTATTCGCTTTGTACCCGTCCTTGACCGTCGTATTCTCATCGCAATCGCAACGGGCCGCCAGATGAATGACATGGGTGGGTCGCACCTTCCGGAAGACCTCCAGGGTCTGCCCTTCATTGAGGATGTCGCCGTGAACCAGGTATTTCCCTTGCGAAGGATTCATGGGGGATTGGATATCCATGTTCACGATGTCCGGATACGCATCGGAAATGGCTTCGATCAGATTGGTTCCGATGAATCCAGACGCACCTGTAATCAGGACCTGGGCATGGGGCTTGGATTCAGTCATAGGACACGGTAAAATAGGAAGCTTTGAGAAATCCGTCCCGTTAACCTCCCATGATACCGGTGAATTGGGCCAGTCTGGCTAAAAGGGCCCGAATTTATTAGTTTCCTTGGACTTAGTGTGCGGATCGGAGATGGCGCGCCGTCCCGGGAACCGCAGCTCCCATTTTCTCCACTTCCGTTTCCTCCATGAAAATTCTTCAGATACATAACCAATACAAGTTTTTCGGCGGTACGGATCGCGTAGCTCTGAGCGAACGGGAGATATTATCCCAAAAGGGCCATGATGTGACCATCTTCGAAAGGTCCAACATGGCGGTGGATGAT
The DNA here is from genome assembly GCA_028287465.1 of Fibrobacterota bacterium. GTDB lineage: Bacteria > Fibrobacterota > Fibrobacteria > UBA11236 > UBA11236 > Chersky-265. The sequence continues at coordinate 155,600 of JAQBPO010000033.1, read as the reverse complement.
TTCGGATTACGGGAGAAGATGGCTTTTTTCCCCAATGTGCTGCATCACCGGACCCATTTGCGGGAACTCGAAGCCCTGATACGGGCCAATAGGCCTGATGTCGCCCATCTGCACAATATCTACCCGCTCATTTCCATTGGCGTCTATCCCCTGCTGAGGCGCCTTGGCATCCCGTCCATCCAGTCCTTCCATGATCATCGATTGGCCATGCTCTGTCCCCAGGCGAATGCATTCCGGGAAGGCAAGAGATGCACCTTGTGCCATAACGGGAACTACCTGCATGCCGTCCGTCACTCCTGTGTGCGCGGAAGCCTGCCCATCAGCGCGATTTACTCGGCGGCCGTCGCATTCAACAAGTATAGCGGGAATCTCGCCAAAAACCTGACCGTGGGGATCGTGTTCAACGACTACATGCGGGACAAGTTGCTCGCGATCGGATTCCCCGAGCATAAGCTTATGATGAAACCGCATTTCGTCCAAGAGGATCCGGGCCTCCCGGATTATGAACAGGAGAATTACTGCGTCTTCATGGGCGCCATCGCCCCGCATAAGGGGATCTTCACCCTTCTGGAGGCATTCAAGAAGCCCCTTGCGAACGGTCTGCGATTGAAGATCATCGGGGACGGGGAGTCGATGCGGGCGGTGCAGGCTTTCATCGAGCGCGAAAGCATGGCCAATGTGGATCTCTTGGGCTTCATGGGAGGGGTTGAGCGGTTGCTCATCCTCAAACGAGGGCGATTTTCCATCGTCCCTTCGGAATGCTTCGAAACCTTCGGAGTGAGCATCATCGAGAGCTTCGCTTGCGGCGTTCCGGTAGTGGGGGCCCGCATTGGCGCCATTCCCGACTTGATCAAGCAGGAGGACAACGGCCTTTTGTTCAGTCCCGGTGATAGCGCGGAATTGCGGCAGGCCTTGGAAATCCTGGACGATACGCCTTCGAAGTGCGTGGCGATGGGCAAAAAAGCCCGCCGGAAATTCGAAGAAGAGTTCACCGCCGACCGGAATTACTCCCGTCTGATGGAGATTTACGAATCGGCGATCGCGAGGCAAAATGGGTCACCGGAACTTTCTTCGGGGCATTGATGGCGATTGAATCGAAAACGAATCCGGGCGGGACCGGAACCGGGGCTCGGTTGACCGTCGTGACCGTGGTGAAAAACGCACTGCGGCACCTGCAACTGACCCATGGGAGCCTGGAGGCTCAGACCGAACGCGATTTCCGTTGGTTGGTCGTCGACGGGGTTTCCACGGACGGAACCCTTGATTGGCTGCAAGGATTGGGCCCATCCGCCGTCCGGTTCGTTTCGGGCAAAGACAAGTCCATTTACGATGCGATGAACAAGGCGGCAGGCCTGGTGCAAACCGAGTACTTCTTGTACTTGAACGCCGGCGACACGTTTTGCGACTCCTCCGTCGTAAGCCGCATATGCGAAGGGTTGAATCGGGCCCCGGCCGACATGGCTTACGGGAAGGCCGTGATAATGGCGGGAGGCGGATTCCCAAGCCGTACCCGGGGGATGGCAATCAGGGGCAGATGGGACATTTTCTACGGGAAAATCCCCTGCCATCAGTCGACGGTGATTTCGAAAAGGATCTTTGCCGAAATCGGGCCTTATGACGACTCTTTCAGGGTGTATGCGGATCGGGAATGGCTCATGCGCCTTTTCGCATCCGGCCGAAACTATAAACTATCGTTTCTTGATTTCCCCGTAGTCAATTATGATCCTTCCGGGTATTCCTATCAGAAATTCTTCGCTTCCAAAAAAGAGTACTTTCGCATGATCGCCAGCCACGGGAACCCATTCGAAATCGCATGGGGAACCGCCGGCTGGCTTAAAGCGGCGCTTCATAACGTTTTGTCCAAGTCCCATGAGCGGAGACTGAAAGCCGGCCGGCCGGTAAAGGAAGCTGAATGACCTCAGACGCAAAAGAGTTGGTGATAGATTTCGCCGTATTGATCAGGATACTCGTGCGGCGATGGGCCTGGATTGCCGGAGCGGTTGCCATAGGCATAGCGGCCGGATACGGGGCGGCCAAGCTCATGAGCCCGAAGTACAAGGCCAGGGTGGTCTTCGTACCTGGAGGGGGCGGTGGGATGAACCAGAATCTCCAGGCCTTGGGAATGCTTACCGGCAAGCTGGGCATTTCCAGCGATGCCTCGGAACCGCCTTTCCTGTCGCATTTCGAGGACTTCCTGAAGACCCGCAATTTCCTCGGGGAAATGCGCGGGGATATCCAGGGGGACACCGTCCTGACGGGAATGTTGAGCCGATTCTACGGAGCGGGAGTGACCTCTTCCGATTCCGTATTCTACGGTACGGCTTCCGGTCTGATCAAGCCCGTGAAGGAGAAGGAGCTCTTCATCATCGAGGTTGTCACACCCGATCCCAGATTGAGCTTCTTGCTGTCCCAGGCCGCATTCGATGCTTTCGACAAAAAGTTGAAATCGACGAGGATGCAATCGGCGGCCGACAATCTCAAATTCATCCAGAAGTTGGCCGCGGAAACCAGACGTGAAATGGAAATCAGGTCGGACGAGCTGCGCCAGTTCCAGGAGAATAATCACGACGCATCCAGCCCCAACCTGATGAGGATCAGGCAGGGCCTGATGCTGAATCTCAAGCTTGCCGAAGAGAAATACATTCTCACCGTAAAGGAAAATGAAGCGGCGAAAATCCAATTGGAAAAGCAAGAGGAGAACCTGGTCCTGATCGATAAGCCCTATTTCGATCCCGCATCGATTTTCCCGAAGCCATCGAAATTCATGGCCCTGGGCGCGCTCCTGGCCGCCTTTGCGACAATCGCCGCGATCGGTATTTGGACGCAGAGCTCCTGGATACTGGGCAGGGAAACCCCCGGCTGATGCGTCTTGCGATGACCGTGCCCTTACGGCTTCGCCTTCCCCTGCCCACGGGGGATGATTGGTTGCCGCTGGGATTGATGCTCATCTCCTTCCTTCCCTTCGGCTCCTTCGCGGCCCTCATCTTGTTCAGCATGGTCGGTATGGCGGCCTGTATCCTCCAACCCGTCCCATATCGTCCCACTGCGAACTTTTTGGGCATGGTCGCCCTGGTCGCCTTCGCGGGGCTCATCCGGGTCTTTTTCGGGGGCACCAATTTCGGATTGGAAGCCTTCTATGTCCTTTACCTCAGCTTGGTGGTCATGGTCGGCATCCTCACGACGCGTAAGGTATTGAACCTCAATCAAGCCGCCTTCGGCCATTTCATCGCCATTCTCATGGTTTCGGACCTCGTGCTGAACATGCCCGCGGTGGCCTTCCAGCTTGCGACCAAGGGACCCGGGGATTTCGTGCAGGGATTCTCCGGGATCCTGATCGCCGATGCGCTTTCGCAAAACCGCACGAACTCCATCCGCGCGGGCTTTTATATCATCCTCTGCATGGCGAATGGGGATTCCCGGTATCGCCTGCTCACTCGCGTTTCGCTCGTCTTCAACGCATGCGTCCTGTTGCTCGCGACTTCGATGACGACCATTTTTTCGGCGATCGCCGCGGCGGGGATCTTCTTGCTGATGAGCCTGGATCTCAGGAAAACCCTGGTCTTCGGGTCGTTGGGAGCGGGCGTGGCCTTTTTGGCCAATACCATCAACCGCGCCGTGTTCAGGGACACCACCAGCGTTTTCGAATTCGCGGCGTCCCTGAACACGCGATGGATACCGAAGCTCGATATTTATAACCATTATTTCGGGACCCTGATCTTCCAGGATCCGATCCTGCCATGGCTCGGATACGGAATCGGCAATTTCGGCAACCGCTTCGCGATTCTGACGAACTATTCGGGGTTCTCGCATTTCCCGATGAAGGAGGCCATTTCCGCCCTCTTCGCCAGCCCGCCAACCGCCTTGAATCTGGTCGATCGGTATAATCTCGAGTCCGCCGGCATCATTGGTTCCTCCATCGTCTCAACTCCCTGGAGCGGAGTGATGGCGTTGATTGGGGAGTGGGGAATCCTGGGAACGGTCCTGATCGCCTGGGTAGGCTGGCCTTGGCTGAGCAAGTTCCTGCCTTCCCGGAAAATCGTCTCCATGGCGCCTCTGCTTTTCCTGTTCCTCGCGTTCAACCTGATGTTCGAGTGCTACCTGGATTATCCCGAAGTGATAGGCCCTTTCGTGGTGGTATCCGCTTGCCTTTTCCGGCTGGCCCATCCGAAATCGGCGCGCAGGGACCGAGCGGCTTCCTCGACCGCACCGGCCTGATCGAAGGAGTCGCGGTTATGGCGTTTTTCCGCCGGGTGGGGATCGCGAGCGCCATCGGGCTTTCGGCGCTCTTCCTTACCGAATCCCGCGCCAAGGATATCTCCTTCCCTGCCGGGGCCGTTATCGATGCCAAGGCGTACGGGGCCAAAGGCGATGGGAAGACCTCCGATCGGGCGAGCCTCCAAAAAGCCATCCACGCCGCCATCTCCCCGTATTTCGGAGGTTACCTCTACCTGCCGGAGGGCACCTATCTCCTGGACGGGCCGCTGGAATGGAAAACCGCCGCCGGAAACTGGTCCAAGGGCCTTTCCCTGGTGGGACACGGTCGCGACAAGGTCATCCTGAAGCTCATGGACCGGTGCCCGGGTTTCCGCGATCCCCAGCGGACCTCCGCCGTGCTGGTCACGGCTGATGGAATGGGCGGCACCGCCGCCGGGAACGGGGCGGAAAACCTGGGGAACGGTTTCCTCAATTTCATCGAGAATCTGACGGTCGATGTCGGCGAGGGGAATCCCGGCGCCGTCGGCATCGATTTCATCGGCAACAATTCCGGCGGCGTGCGGGACGTGGCCATCGTCTCGCGCTCAGGGGCGGGCTATGCCGGTCTATCCCTTTCCCGGCCGACGGTGGGGCCCGCGTTCTTCAAGAACATCACCGTACGTGGATTCGACTATGGCATCTATGCGCAAGAGAGCAGCTTGCCGCAGACCGTAAGCCTCACCTTCGAGAACCTGCGGTTGGAGGATCAGAACAAGGCGGCCTTTTTCAACCACAAGCAGATTTCCACCCTCCACGGATTGGTCACTCGCAATGCCCCGGTGGCGCTCCTCAATTCCGACCCGGCCGGCCTGGTAAGCCTGATAGACGCGGACCTGGGAGGGTCCCGAAAGTACGGCCAGGCGGCCATCGTTTCCCGGGGACATCTCCGCCTGCGTAACATTGCGGTATCGGGATTCGAAAGGGCCGTTGAGAACCGGGGCAGCCCGATCCCGGGACGCTACCACGCGGAATTCACCTCCTCCCGGCCGTCCAATCCCGGAGGCGCCCGTTCCCCGGATCTTCCCGTGCGGGAGACGCCGGATTATTTCGACGCGGACACGTCCCATTGGATGGCCTTGCCTCCACCCGGGGGAGGGGACGATGGGCCGGCCCTCAATCGCGCCTTGGACAACGCGGCCGCCTTGGGCAAAACGACCGTATGGTTCCGCAAGGGCGGATACAGGACGGGGGTCCCGCTGCGCCTTTACGGAGGCCTACGGCATCTACTGGGAACGGGCACGCAAGTGGAGCCGATCGGCCCGTTGAAGACCCTGCTCATCATCGACGTAACCGCCCCGGACCTGCGCATCAGCCATATCATCCTGGGCAATTGGCAGCTGGACAATCCCGACCTCGTTTTCATACACCATCGGTCGAAGGCGGCGCTGACCCTTTCAGGAATCACCTTGTGGGACCAATCGGCCCAGGCCTACCGCCAGGATGCCGCCGGGGATCTTTTCATCGAGGACGTGGGATGCCATGCCGGCGCGGGAGGCTGGTTCTTCGGCAAGGGGCAGCGGGTATGGGCCCGGCAATTCAACGTGGAAGGCGCGCGGCGGACCAATATCGTGAACGACGGCGCGGACATATGGGTACTGGGCCTCAAGCACGAGAAGGATCGCACCCTGGTGCTGACCAAGGGCGGCGGGAGGACGGAAATCTACGGCGGCGTCTCCCGTTGCTACAGGGGCCTGCCCGTGCCCTCCCTCCCCATCTTCGTCAACGACGGCTCCACGCTCTCCTTGAGCCATGCGGACATACCCGCCTCGCCGGGATACCGGTTCAAGAAGCAGATCCTCGACTTCCACGAGGGGTTGTCCAGGACAGTGCGCGATGTGGACGTGATCGACCGCAGCGACTATTACTCGGGCCGGGATTACGGGACCTTCATTCCTTCCTTCAATAGCGCGCCGGCGAGCAGGCATCCCGTGCGCGTTCCGTCCGTTCCTCCATTGGACATGGACGAAACCGAAGTGACGCAGCGGGATTTCGGCGCGCTAATGGGAGGGTACAATCCTTCCCGGCGCAAGGATCCCGATCTGCCCGTTGAATCCGCGACATGGTTCGATGCCATCCTGTATTGCAATCTGCGCAGCGGAAGGGCCGGACTGAAGCCCGCCTATTCCTTTTCCTCCCGGAAATTCGAGGGTAAGCGCTGCGTCGGGCTCGCGGACTTGGAAGCCGATTGGCATGCGACGGGATACAGGTTGCCGACGGCCCGTGAGTGGCGACTTGCCTATGGCGCCGGTTCCGCCACGGACTTTTTCTGGGGAGAGGATTCCCTGGGCGCGCGCGCGGGCGAATACGCCTGGTCGGCGGAGAATTCCGGTTACGGATATCACGCCGTGACCGGCTTGGCGGTGGCGGACAGCGCCCAATCCCACCCGGTAGGCGAAAAGCATCCCAATGCCTGGGGCGCGTATGATATGGCGGGTAACGTCCGGGAGTGGGTTTGGAGCGACTCGTTGCCGGGATCCCCTGAGGCGGAGGCCCTAGGGGGCTCGTACACGGCCACCGGTGGAAAGAGTCGATTCCGGGATTTATCCAAGGACGCGGCGCCGCGTTTCGCCAAGGCAGGAGCTTGGCCGGAAATGGGGTTCCGGGCGGTGCGGGCGCGACGGGATCGCTGATTAGCCATTCCTCCCGTGCTCATTTATGAATTCCATGATGCCTTAGGCCGACCCGAATCGGGGTCGGAAGCCTGGCCTTTGTTCGGCCGGCACCGGCCTTAGGATTCGCGATGCGGCGGATACGCCATGTCGCGATGACAAGGTCGGCGCATGGGCGATATCCTAACGGGATTTTCTTTCCAGGCGCGGATCCTTTGCCGTGGGTCGTTTTCCCATGGTACGGGGAATACCATCGTTACCGCTTCGAAGTAAAAGCTGGGACGCTGAGGCCGTCGCGAGGCGCGATTGATGTCCTGTGCATCAGAAAACGTAATTGCGGACGATCTTCCAGCCGCCGGGATGATCCCAGGAAACCAGCGGGACCGGGAAGAGCAGCCCCATGGCCGCCATCGGAGCGGTAAGGAATCCGGGCACCCGGTGCAGGGGCCGTCCCCCGAAGGCCTTGTGCAAGGCGAAGCGGATCAGCCTGCGCGGCAGGCCGGCGCGGCCTCCGCCGTACTCCTTCAGCCTTTGCTCGCCATGCGCCACGTATTCGGACAAGCGCTTGACCGAGATCTGCTCGCCATGGCGCCGGAAACCGCCCAGGGGCGCGGTCACGGAGTAAAGTTCGGCATGCTGGAAGAACTTGGCCCACAGGTCGAAATCCCCGGAGATGGATTTGATGTCCACGGCGCCACCGGCCTTTTCCCATAACGAGCGGCGCCAGAAGGTGGACTCCTGTTGGATCCAGGAACCCACGTGGAATTTCCCCGCGGGCAGATTGGCGCCCAGGAGGAAGGATTTCCCGTTGAACCCGCCGACGAAGCTGATGTTGGTGGCCAATCCGCCTTTATCCCAGTGCATCGGATAGGCGCTGGTCATCCATTCGATTTGCGGGAACCGGGTGAACAGCTCGGCCACCAAGGCGAAGGTCCAAGGCGGGAACTTATCATCGCTGTTGATCCAGGCCATGATCTCGCCCTTGGTATGGGCGAAACCCTTGTTCACCGCGTCGTAGGTTCCCTTGTCCTTCTCGCTCACCCAGTGCACCAGCCGGTCCGCGTACTTCTCGATGATTTCCCTTGAACCATCGGTCGAGCCGCCGTCGATGACGGCGTATTCCAGCCTGGGATAGTTCTGCCCCAATACCGAAAGGATGGTTTCCTCGAGGAATTCGGCCTGGTTGTAGGAAGGGGTGACGATGGCGATTCCGAGGGGGGGCTTTGTCATGCGCCCGCTAAAATAGCAATCGTTCCAGGGCTCCCCAAGCCGCGATCAGCGCTGCTTAGGCGGTTCCGGATCCTCGAAGACGATCAACCGGTGGGACCTGGGCATCGAGGCGGCGGAAGCAAGAGCCTGCGCATTCGAGAATGGCCCCAGGTACGCGGGGGCGAGGGCCAGGAGTTCCTGGTAGATGCGGAGATAGACGAATTCGGATCCATGGAACGCGTCCACCATATCCTCGTCTTCCCCCTCCACCCATGCGGCATTGCCGAAGTCCCGATATGGGAATCCGGAGATGAGAAAGACCCGGGAAAGGGAATCGGCGGACTTCGCCAGGTAGGCGTGCTTTCCGCCCGCTTGCATGGCGGCATAAGCGCCGGGGGCGAAGGGAGGCGAAAACCCGGCGACGAAGATCCCGTGCTTCTTGCAGTATGCGAGTACGGATTCCATTTCCCTGAGGGATGATCCGTTCGCCTCGGCGCCCGCCGCGAAGTGGCTGATGTTATCCTTGATTCGCTGGTAGCCCTCGGCTAATCGTTCATCCACGGGCGGGGGATTTTTCAGGATCGGGTATTGATAACTGCCGTCATTGCGGAAACCGCTTCCCCTCATGATCGCGGCGATTCCCAGGGCGGGTTGCCCGGTAACGGGATCCAACCGATCGAGGATCCGGACCGGGCTTACCTTCCCTGCAGCCATATCCATGAATATCAGTTTACTGACGTTCAGGGCCCGGTTGAGCGGGGTGGACTTTTCCTCGTCCATCTGCTCGCGAACGCGCCGGCGTATGTTCAAGGATGGGGCTGAAGCATTGAACCAAGGCTGATCGAGGCCGAGAATCAGCGCCTTGGGGAGGCTCCCGGTTTCTTCCAGGGCGTGGAGAAACGGGAGGACTTCGAAAATGGACTGTACCGCGCCGCCGGCGTTGTAGAACGCGCCGGGCCTGAGGTCGGCCAGTTGCGACCGGAACTGCATGGTCCTCGAGGAGCCCAGGATCAAAAGCTCCGGCTTGCGCACCTGGCTGGAGATGAGTTTGTACGCGAAGTAATTGTCCCGATAAGCGCGGCCGTAGATAAGGGCTTTCCCTTGCGCTTGCATCTCCGCCACTTTCCGGATGTTGGTGAACTCCCCTCCGATGAACCCGATCCCCATCGTCGCGGCAAGGTAAGCCAAGGCCGGCAAGAGGAAGGCGGCCAGCTTGATCCAGAACATATTGCGCTTTTGCGTCATGGTTTCAGAATTGGAAATAGATGAACTCCTGCGAGCCCCACCGACCCATCAGGAGGATGGCGGCCATGCCTCCATAATAGAAGGCCCAACGCAGCTTGGGTGATAATCTTCCGAAGAGGGATCCGAGATTCTGGGTTTCCAATTGCCAATCGACTCCAAGGAGGATTCCGATCAACCCCAGGGAAACCGCCAATTCCTGCTTGGTGCCGAAGGCCATGGCGATCTCGGTCCTGTTCGGCGTCAATTGGGTGATGCCGGTGACGATATGCCAGGCATCGGTCAGGCTTCCGGCCCTGAAGAAGATCCATGCCAGGCAGACCATGGAGAAGGTCAGCAAGATCCCTCCGAAGCCCATGGCTCTGGCGAGCGGGCCTGTGGCTTGCTTCGGCAATGCGGGCATGATCATGGTTTCCGCGACCATGTAGACGGCATGGAGCCCCCCCCATATCACGAAGGTCCACGCGGCCCCGTGCCAAAGGCCGCTGACCAGGAAGACCATGGCGAGGTTGAACCTCCAACGTACCGGCCCCACCCTGCTTCCCCCAAGGGGGAAGTACAGGTAATCCTTGAACCAGGTGGAAAGGGAAATGTGCCAGCGTTGCCAGAAATCCTTGATCGAACGGGCGAAGTAGGGCTGACGGAAATTGGACATGAGATTGAATCCCATGGTCCTGGCCACGCCCACCGCGATGTCGGAGTAGCCGGAGAAATCGCAATAAATCTGGAAGGCGAAGAAAAACGTGGCGAGCAGGACGGTGAATCCGGAAAAATCCTTGGGATGCCCGTAAACTTCATTGACGTAGGCGGCGAGGCGATCGGCTATGACGACCTTTTTGAAGGCGCCCCAGAGCATGAGTTGGAAGCCTTCCACGACCTGGGCCGCATTGAACCGGATCTCATTGTGGAATTGGGGAAGCAATTGCTTCGCCCTGGAGATGGGACCGGCTACAAGCTGGGGGAAAAAGGATATGAAGGAGGCGAAAATGCCGAAGCGCCGCTCCGGAGGCAGTACCCCCCGGTATACATCGATGACATAGGCCACCTCCTGGAAGGTGTAGAATGAAATCCCGATGGGTAGAAGCAGATGGAGAGCAGGGATTTGATGGGGATGGCCGAGGGCTCCAAGCAAATGGGTCAGGGACGAGGAGAGGAAATCCAAATACTTGTAGGTGAACAGGAGCCCGAAATTCAAGGTTATGCTGAGTCCGAGCAAAGCTTTTCGCCGCCATGCCTCTTTCGAAGCGTGGATGCCGCGCGCCACGAAGTAATCGAAGGTGGTCGTCAGTACTATGAGGAAGATGTAGTTCCATCGCCAGGACATGTAGAAGGCGTAGCTGGCGATCAGGATGAGAAGCCAACGGTACCTATGGGGAAGCAGATAGAACAGCGGCACCGTGAGCACATAGAGGATGGCGAATTCGAAAGAAACGAAAGACATACACGGAATTTAGAAATTGGGGGTGGTCAAAGAATGGTCAGATAAGAACGGGAGGGGGAAGTTATAAGGGAAAATTTGAAGTTCTGAAGCGCCGGATCCGATAATCATAATGTCTGGAATGCCCATCTAGGAGTAACGGTTATCAAAAAGGCATTGGCAGCCTTCGCGCTGGGCTTAATGGCGATCGGATCCGGAGCGGGCCAATCCTTTTCGCCCGGTGCCATTCCGCCCGGTCACGGGCCGGCGGTCGTCCGGGATGCAGGGTATTTATCGCAAAGAAACGGGTCCGCCGCCATCAGGAGCGTTTCCGGACGGGATTCGACCGCTCCCAAGCCGCCTAAGGCGTATTCAAAAGCCCAAATCGTCATCAAGGGGAAAAAAGCGCCGGGAAGCGGGGCGAAGAAACGGTTGAAGCTGGCCTCCGGGCCGGTTCCCGGCCATGAGTCCACCCAAGTCGACCCCAAAAACCCCGAGGCTTTCACGGCGGAATCCAGCCCGCATAAGGTGGCCACGGGTACGACGGCATCCGCTCCTCTAACGCCTTTTATGGGTACGACGGCCACTATCCTCCCCTTGCCGGAGCCGGATGAGGTCGCCTCCATCCCATCACCTCAAGACATCGGGGCACCGGTATCCATCGCGAATACGCCCGAGGCGGCCGTGACCCTGGAGGCCCCTCCAACGACCTTCAGGTCTGCGACGGCAAATGCCTTACCGGCGCAGTACAGGATTACAACGGTTAATGTCGCGCCAAAGTCTTACATCGTCGCGGCGATACCGAACCCACCGAAGCCATATGTGACTCTGACGATACCCAACCCACCGAAGCCTTACTTGGTTGCGGCGATACCGAACCCACCGAAGCCATATGCGGCTTCGACGATTCCCATCCCCCCCAAGCCGGACACGGTGGTGAAGGTGGTGATTCTACCCAAGCCGGACACGGTCGCGAAGGTGGTGATTCCACCCAAGCCGGACACGGTCGCGAAGGTGGTGATTCCACCCAAGCCGGATACGGTGGTGAAGGTTGAGATCTCGCCCAAGCCGGACACGGTCGCGAAGGTGGAGATCCCGCCCAAGCCGGATACGGTCGTGAAAGTGGAGATTCCGCCCAAGCCGGATACGGTCGTGAAAGTGGAGATCCCACCCAAGCCGGATACGGTGGTGAAGGTTGTGATTCCCCACAAGCCGGATACGGTGGTGAAGGTTGTGATCCCCCCCAAGCCGGATACGGTCGCGAAGGTGGTGATCCCCCCCAAGCCGGATACGGTCGTAAAGGTTGTGATCTCGCCCAAGCCGGACACGGTGGTGAAGGTGGTGATTCTACCCAAGCCGGACACGGTCGCGAAGGTGGTGATTCCACCCAAGCCGGATACGGTGGTGAAGGTTGAGATCTCGCCCAAGCCGGACACGGTCGCGAAGGTGGTGATCTCCCCCATGCCGGATACGGTGGTGAAGGTTGTGATCCCCCCCAAGCCGGATACGGTGGTGACGGTGGAGATCCCGCCCATGCCGGATACGGTCGCGAAGGTGGTGATCTCCCCCATGCCGGATACGGTGGTGAAGGTTGAGATCCCGCCCATGCCGGATACGGTGGTGAAGGTTGAGATTCCGCTCATGCCGGATACGGTGGTGAAGGTTGAGATTCCGCCCAAGCCGGATACGGTCGTGAAGGTGGAAATCCCGCCCAAGCCGGACACGGTCGCGGTGGATTCCCTGCCTCCAGTGGGTGACACGGTCGCGGTGGATTCCTTGGGCCATCCCCCATTGCCGGAAGATTCCGTGCTTTCCATCGATGTTCCGGGGCCTCCCAACACCGTGCGTGATTGGACGTATTGGCCCTCCAATACGGCCGAGTCCGGGCTTTCCAGAATGCAAAGCGATCGTTACAGTCAGGCTTACGCCGCCTATTCGGAAGCCGATACCCTCTACGACACCCTGGAAACCAGTCTGGCCGCGACGGCCGCGGCCCTCAAATCCAATTACGACCGCAATGTCGCATCGAAGATATCCTCGTTCGCCATCGTTTCGATTAAGGAGGAAAAATTCGAATACCGTTATCCGGCGGGGTATTTCGGAAATGCGGAACCGGTTGCGGTAAAGGCCAAACGGATTATCATAACGGCGCTTGCGCCCGACTCCGGCAACATGCGCAAGATTTGCGCATACCACCTCAACTACGATAAGGACTCGGCGTCGGGGCAATCAATCGTATTCCAGATCAACGGCCATTTCGGCGATTCGCCTTCACGCAGCGCAATCGGATTGGACGAGCGTGGCGGATATGGGGGAGCCGCGGTGGGGAAGCTCGCGATAAAAGGGATTCCGATCATCACCTATGACGACAGCCGCAACAACCTCATTCCCGCCGGGAATCTGGGAGAAAGCTGGTCCAATAACCACGAACGCGATGGAGTCATCCACACCCTCGAGGATCTTCTCATCGTGGAACGCGCCCTGCTGATGGGGTTCAAAAGGGTCGATGCCATCGGCATATCGGGGGGGGCGGAGCGGCTGTATCATTTCCTGGCGCTCCACTCGTGCCGGCTGGAAACGGCTTATCTGGCCGGCTTCGCCAGGTCCGCCTGGATGCCCGAGGATAACGATATGCGGAGCTCCGCCGATTCGATAGTCGCCCAGGTGCAATTGGCCGATCTGGCTTTGATCGGCGCCCAGAGAGGCACGGACGTGGTGTTCACCCAGAACTCGGGGGAAGGGGATCTTTCCAAAGCGGGTTTGATTTACGATTTGATCCCGCGCATCGCTCCCTGGTTCGGATCCGTGGAAATCCACGGGGACGACGTGGACGGTGATGGCATGAGCGAGGCTCCCACCCCTTTGGCGCACGAATACGACCTCCAGGATTACTTGCATTACCTCGCCTGCCGCAGGGGAGGGGCGGTCCATGGACGGACGTTCCATTGCGCCCGCGTCGTCGATGCCCTTGCCAACCCGGAATCTCTGGGCGCCGGCCCGGCGGGCGGTTTCTCGAAGGATCGATTATCCGACGGCAGATCGGCGTTGTCCCTGGATCAGGCGGATTCCGTTGGTATGGATGGGGACCCGCTGCCCGTACTTCTCCTTTCCGGCCTGGCCCCAGGACAGCGCTACGAACTGGTGGCGGTATTCGATGGATTGGCTTCGGCCGCGTACCGGCCGTTCGATTCAACCGATCAAGCCTGGCGGATGACGGAGGTCGCGGCCGGAGGCAGCGGTTCCGCGGGGTTCGGCAGGATGGATTCCATGGTCTCGGATCAACACGGAGAGATCCGCGTTCAATTGGGCCCTCGGGCGGTCGCCTTGGACGGTATCCGCGGCTCATGGTTGTACCTGCGCGCCAGCATGGTTCCCGCCGCGCCCATCGAAAGCTTGCCCTAGCGCCGGTACAAGGGACGCGCCATCATCGCGGGGCTTCCGTTCCCAGTAAGGATAGGTACATGTCGCGCAGGGCCGTGGCCTGGATCTTGAGGGTAAAGGTCCCTTCGATCCGTTCCCGCCCGCTTTTGGCCATCCGCGTGCGCGCCGATTCATCGTCCAGGAGCGATCGGATTCCTTCGGAAAGGGACGCCGCGCTTCCCGGCCGCGCCAGGATGCCCGTGACGCCCGGGATTACGAGTTCCCGAACCCCGCCCGAATCGAAAGCGACAACGGGAACCCCGCATGCCAAAGCCTCCATGGTGGTGTTGGGGAAATTCTCCCGGATGGCGCAATGGACGAACACGTCCGCGGCTCCGTAGACCATCGCCAGCAACTCGTCCTCGCCTACGTAGTCGCGCTTCCAGACCGGGCACTTCAATTTGCCTTCCCAGGCATGGCCGTTCTCTCCCACGGCCATGGCCATGATGTCCGTGCGCCCTGAATCCCATAGGGCGTTCATGGCTTCGACGAAGGAATCGCCTCCCTTCTTGGGATCATCGAGGGCGTGCGCGAGGAATAGCGCGACCTTCTTCGTCTCGTCTATGCCGAGGATGGAGCGGCAGGCGGAACGGGGCAGGGGCCGGAAGATTTCCGTGTCGAGGCCGTTCGGGATGTAGGAAACGGGATACTTGCCGAGCAGAGGACTTTGCTCGGCGATCTCCTTGATCCATTTCGAAGGGGCCACCACTTGCATGTCGGTCCGGCTGTACAGCAACCGCTTCCATTTGAAGAGGAGGGCCGCGGTATCCGCCCCGAGTGAGGGATAGGTGGCCAGGTCCGGGCACCCTTTGCATCCGGTCATCCATTTCCCGCAGTCGCCGGAGTACGCGCAGTGTCCGGTCAATGGCCACATGTCCGAGAGCCTCCATACGATTTTCTTGCGCGAGGAAATCAGGGGCAGCAGGGAATGGCTGAAGTATCCGGAGTGGATGTTGTAAAGCTGGATGATGTCCGCCTCCCGGAACCAGGGATGCCGGAGGAAATTGAAGGTGGACGGATAGAGCAGGTATTGGAGGTTGAGCTTGTCCAGCCCGCGCCCTATGACCCGGTCGGCCCCCTTCCATGCGCCCTTGGCGATGGTATCCACATCCGCATCGGACGTGAATTTCTGGCTCACCATCATCCGGGATTGGACGCCCAGGGCTTTCAAGCCGCGGTGGATCTTATAAGCCGATTTCGCCGAGCCGCCCCGGTTGTCGTAAAGGCTGACGTGCAGGACGGACAGCCTTTTCACCGTCGTCATCGGCTGCTGGCCGCGGAAAAGGCCGTCTCTACCCGGGTCGATCCCCCCGAGGCGTACAGGGAATGCCAAAGCTGGAACATGTAGAAGGTCCATACCTGTTGGGTAAAGTCCCGGGATCCTTCCAGGTGCGGCTTGACCATGTTCTCCCAAAGCGAAGGGGAGAACAGGCCTTGGCTCTTGAGCCGGCCGGGTTCCAGCTGCGCCCGGATGGACTCCTTGAGGCGTCCGCGGGTCCATTCGCGGAGCGGCAGTACGAAGCCTTTTTTGCGCGCTCCCAGCAGTTCGGGCGGAAGCACGTCCCGCATGGCTTCCTTGAGGACATATTTCAGATCCCCGCGCCGGGTCCGGATGCTTGAAGGGATGGACATGGCGAACTCGACGAATTCATGGTCGAGGAAGGGTACACGCGCTTCCACCGCATGCGCCATGGAGAACCGATCGGTGGCGAGCAGGAACTCTTCCGGGAGTTGCAGGCGGAAATCCACGAAAGCCGTGGCATTTCGCGGTCCATGGGCCTTGGCCTGATCCCAGAGGGACTGGATGAGGCCTTCCGAGCCCCTGCCGGAACCGGGGACCGTGAAAAGCAGATCCTTGGCCGCGTCCGACAGGTAGCGATGGTAGAAGTGGCCGTTGGGGTTCCTGAAGGCGTTGCGCACCTCGGTCAAGGGCGAGGACAACCCCAACCCATGCCGCAAGGAGCGCACGAGCCGGACGGGGAAGGGCCGCTCCTGGATGCCCCACTTCTGGTAATTGCCGAACAATTCATCGCCGCCCGATCCCGTCATCGCGACTTTGCAATCCTTGGCGATGAACTCATAGACATACCAGGAAGGAAGGCCGCCGCCATACGGCTCGTCCAGATGCCATACCATGCGCTCCAGATCCGAGAGAAGCTTTTCCGGTTCGAGGATCAGCTCATGGTGCTCGGTGCCCCATTTTTCCGCTACCTTCCGGGCCAGGTCGAGTTCGTCATGCTCGGCCGCGCCGGGTCCGGAAAACCCCAGGGAATAGGTCTTGATTTTCCCTACGCCCTTTTTGGCCAAGAGGCCCACGACGGCCGAAGAGTCGATGCCGCCGGAAAGGGAACAGGCTATGGGGACATCGCTGAGGGTCCAGCGTTCCAGCGCCTCTTCGAAGCGGCTCCTGACCAGGCGCGCGAGGTCGGCGGGCCGGTCCGCCTCGGGAGGCGCGGCACGGGTGAAATCCAGATCCCAGTAGCGCCGGATCTCCAGTTTCCTGGAGCCCAGGTCGAATTGGAAATGGCACCCGGCGGGCAGTTTGCTTACGTCCTTGAAGATGCTTTCCGGTCCGGGGACGAATTGCATCGAGACGTAATGACGGAGGCTGGAGGGTTCGATGTCGCGCGATACCCACGGCAGGTCCATGAGGTTCTTGAGCTCGGACGCGAAGGCGAGATCGCCCCCCTTCCGGGTATAATAGAGGGGCTTGATGCCCATGCGGTCGCGCGCGCCGAAGAGCAGGTTGCGGACTTTGTCGTAGATTACGAAGGCGAACATGCCGTTGAGTTCCTGGAGCATCCCGATGCCCTTATCCTCGTACAGGTGCAGCAGCACCTCGACGTCCGAGTTGGCCGTCTTGAAGCGGTGGCGGCCACCGGCTTCCAGGCGCTTGCGGATGACGGGGGAATTGAAGATCTCGCCGTTGCAGACCACCCATACGGTATCGTCCTCATTGGACATGGGCTGATGGCCGCCGGAAAGATCGATGATGCTGAGCCTCCGCATCGCGAGGGCCACGCCCCTTTCACGGTCGATATAGGCGCCGGAATCGTCCGGCCCCCGGTGGACCATGGTTTCGAGCATCGAAGGGATGCGATCGAGGTTCGCGCTTCCCGTGATGCCCACTATTCCGCACACGGGCTAGCCTTTTCCGGCGGGGGCCAGGGTGCATACGCATGCCAAATGCGGATCCTTATAGGGCCGGCCCAGGGCCTTGCGGATGGATGCCTTGAGGGTGGCGCGGAACGATCGCCGGTACGATAGCGAGAAATTGGTCGTGAACGCGCGTTCCACCTGGAAACCGTTCCCTTTCATCAACGCGGACAAGGATTGGACGCTCCAGCTCCGGACATGCTGCCAACGATGGAATACCGAATCGCATCCCGGGCAGAAAATGTTGAGATCCGAAAGGCGTTCATCGTTGGGGGTGGTCATAATCACCACGCCGCCCGGTTCGAGGAGGGTCTTCAGATTCCGCATGGTCACTTCCAGCTGTTCATCGGTCAGATGCTCGATGACCTCGAAAATGAGGATTGCGTCGAAGCGCTTCTTCTGCGCCAGGACATCGTCCACGAAAAAGGCCCCCTCGAATCCGTCGCGGCCCTTGAACTTCTGGTCGACGCCCCGCACGGATTCCCGGGAGAAATCGAGTCCGGTGACCTTATAGCCCTTGTCGAGCAGGTGCTCGGTCATGAAGCCGGTCCCGCAGCCGTAGTCCAAGGTGGAGCGGCGGCCTTTCAGGTGCGCTCCCAACCGATCGACCATAACGTCGCCGAATTGCCTGGTGAAATATTCCTCCGGAAACCTGGAACAATAGTCCCAGAACTTGGCGACCCTCTCAGGGGTCCATTCGAGCATCCTGGTTTCGATCATCGGTACCTTTCTCGGCGTCCGGCCGTGGTCGTTCAACGGTGGTCGGACTCAACATTCAATATTGGATGCATTTCTGGATCGGCACGTGCTTAAGGCCGGCCAGGATGGAAGCGATGCGCGCGCCAGCCTCGCCGTTCCCGTAGATGGCCTCCGATTCCGGGCGCGGCGCCTTGAGCCAATGCCTCACCGCCTTCACTATCTCCTTGCGGTCGTATTCGACGTCGGTGAGGTTCTTCCCCCGTACCCGGACCTGCTGGCGGGTTCCCACGTTCACCGCCGGGGAGCCGATGTAGGCGCCTTCCCGGACGGAGCTGCTGGAATTGCCGATCATGCACGCGCTGAGGTCCATCAGTTTGACGTACACCTCGACCGGGAGGTTGATGAAGAGATGGAGCCATTCCGGCTTCTCCTTTTCCCGGAAATGGCGTATGCCCTTGGAGATCTCGTCCGATCCGGCATCCGCATTGGGCCAGATCATGATGGTGGGCATGGCCAGTTCCTTGAGGGCCTGGAGCGTCTCTTCTATATGCGCCCGGTTGTCGCCGTACTCCGTCGTCACCGGGTGTTGGGAGACGAGGAGGAATTTCTCCTTCTCGATATTGAACATTCCGCCCACGCCCTTGTACTTGCCGAAGAATTCCTCCTGATTGATCCGCCCGCCCGTGCGGTGGTCATCGAGGTAATGCTTTACCGTGTCGATACGCGGGCACCCCACATTGAATACCATGGCCGGATCCTCTCCCAGCTTGATGATCCGTTGGCGGGCATCCTCGTTGGCGGGGAAGTGCACGTGGGCCATTTTGGTCACGGCGTGCCGGATGCTTTCGTCGATGGTTCCGGAGACCTCGCCGCCCATGGTGTGGGCCAAGGGTATGTTCATGAAGGTCGCCGCGATGACCGGAGCCATGATGTCGAACCGGTCTCCGACCACCAGGACCAGATCCGGCTTGAGGTTGGAAAAGACCATCGACAGTTCGATGATGCCCAAGCCCGTGGATTTGGACATGGTGGTGGGATTTTCGCCCTCGACGATCATGTAGAACTTGGCGGTTACCGTGAAGCCGTCCTGTTCCAGCAGTTTTTCGATGTTCCCGAAACGGTCGAGTACGGCGGCGCCCCCCAATACCGTCTGGAGCTCAAGGTCGGGATGCGCGTTGATCGCCTTCATGATGGATTTACAGCTGGAGTAATTCGCCCTGCTACCTACGAACACGCATATCTTCTTCATATTCAATCCTTGTGGGGAAGGCGCCCGGAACCATCCGGATATGCCGTTCTTTTCTTCAAAATGTATTCACACATCTCGAAATCGAAAAAATCATCGATATCGAGCGATTCGGATTTATCCATTTCCAATGGGAGGATCTTATCCCCGTAAAGCGACCTTTTGGAGATCAGGCAGCCGGTCCTGACAAGGTAGATCGCCGCGCCGTTGCGGGCAAAGTACGCGGGCTTGGCCTGCCGGAGGTTCTTCCTCTCGTCCCATGCCGCGACGGACTCCAGGAATCCGCCCGGGGCGGCCTTCATCAAGGTTTCGGGTATCATGTTGTGCGGCGCCTTGACGACGCTCACCAGGGAATCCGCCTCCGGCCGATTCCCGAACAGCTCAAGGGCGGCATCGATGTGCGCCGTGGTTCGGAGGGGAGAGGTCGGCTGCAGCAGCATGACCGCGTCCGGACGGTAGCCTTCCACCCGCTCCATGTGCTCGACGGCGTGGAACACCACATCGATGCCGGGCGTGGCGTCCAGAGCCAGCTCCGCGGGCCTGGTGAAGGGAACCTCCAGGCCCAGGGACTTGGCCGTCGCGATGATTTCCGGGTCGTCCGATGAGAGGATGACGCGATCCAGTCCGCTGGCCCGGGCGGCTTCGATCGTCCACGCGATCAAGGGTTTCCCCGCGATGGGACGGATATTCTTCCCCGGTATGCCTTTGGAGCCCCCGCGCGCGGGAATCAAGCCGAGTACCTTCAAGGATCCCATATCACCAGCTCAGGAAATCTTCGTCGTCGGACTCTGTAAGCCAATCCATCAGGGAGGAAAGCGGAGCGTCCTTCGTCAATTGACCGTAGTGCGGGACCTTGAATACCACGTCCCGGTTGTACGGGTGGCCTTGCGGGAATTCATACGCGTCGTTCGCATAGGTACGGTAGGGAGTGGGCCTCACCTTGAAGAACAGGTAGGCGTGCCTGAGGGCCATCCTTATCTGTTCCTCGCTTATGGGCGGGAGGCTTTCGATGCCGCGGATTTTCGCGAGGTAGTCGTCTATGCTGGAAGAATCGTCCGTGAACCCGAGTCCGGAATACCGGCCCGTACCCGCGGTGAGCATCCGCTTGCCGAAGCACGGGATCTCGGCCCCGACGGTGCCGCGCACCGTAATCGCATAATCCAGGGCCCTGAACCAGGAAAGGGGATTGGCCGGATCGTCGGGATAGATGATCTTGAGATTCGCCGGTATGGAGCCCAGTGCCGCCTTGATGGCCAGGATTTCGCCGAACTCCCCGGTATACCCCATGTTCGCGCGCCGGTAGGTGTTGGCGGGATGGAGCTTGACCAGCCAATTGACGTTGGGGTTGCCGGCGGCTGCGCGCACGGTCTCCACCAGCCATTCCCGGAACCCGCCCTTGAACAAGTCCTCGCCGTAGAACAGGTTCGCATCGTTCAGGATATGGGAAAAGATGACGGCGATCTTCTTGGAGGGATCAAGGCCCAGGCGGGCGACCATCTCCTCCTTCTCGGCCATTTTGGAGCTGTCGGTGAGCTTCTTGTATTGGAACCACTTGTTGTTGCCGTAGCCATCTTCGAATTGGCGCAGCACGGTCTCGCGATAGGTTTCGTCCCAGGGCTTGGCAATCATATGCGACCAGGTGGCCTTGGATACCGAGAACGGATGGCTCCTGAGGTTCTTGCCCGTATACCGTTTGTACATGAGCGACTCGGGATCGTGGCAGCCGGACCATTGCACGAAATCGATTCCGTGCCTTACGCACTGGAAGAAGAGTTCGCTCAGGCCTACGCCTCCCTTTTCGATGGTCATCACCAGGTTGGGGCGGTGCTTGAGGATCATGCGGCTGCAGGCGTCCGTATACAGGCACGAACGGATCAACAAGGTGCGCACCTTGGCGGCATGCACCGGATTGCCCAGGTCCACCGATCCGGTACCGTCCCCGGTGGAAACCGAAGAGAGCGCGCTTACCCCGGCCATCGAACCGTTGTAGGTGAAGGCCGAAACCGCTTCCGGACCCCGCGAAAGGGCTTCGTCCACGAGCGATTCTATCCGGGAGGTTTCCCTCCCGTTGATGAAATCCGTTATCCGCAAAAGCGGATTCCCGAACAGCTCCCCATGATACCTGCGCGTGAAGGCGCTTTGGTGGATATCCATGACGCAGAAGCTGTCCCATCCGCGCAAGGCGAACATGCGCGAGAAAAGACCCTCGAACTTCAAGGCGAACGGGAGGGGGACCGTACTCGCGAAGAATACGGTCTTTCCGATCGAAGCCGGTTTGGCCTGCTGCGCGTAGAACGGCGCGATCTTGGCGAGATCGGCGGAAATGAGGGCGTCTTCCTCCCGCTTCCCTTTCCATAGGCCGGGCTTCAGGAGCGATTTCAGGGGCGCAAGCCGTGAACGGTACTTTTCGAGGAAAATCAAATGAAATCGTCCTCGGCGAGGAGGGAGTCGGCGGTGATGCCTTTGGCGGCGATGCGTCCGATCATGCTGCCGAGGCGGGCGGCGGGGATCCCCGTTCCGGGCTTCTTGCAACCGATCATGGCCTCGGTCACCTTCGTCCCCTGGGGGATTTCCACCAGGCTCACCAGGCTCTTCTCGAAAATCGACTTCATGTCGCGGAAGGCGGAAACGTTATCCTTGTCCACCTTGGAGGCGAGCATGGTCTCCGCGGCGCGGATGCCCTGGACCATGGTTTGGAAATCCCGGGGTTCCAGGCTGTGCTTGGCGTCGCTTCCGTACATGGAGCGGCTGAAGGTCAAATGCTTCTCGATGACGGTCGCGCCGGAAGCCACCGCCACGATGGGGGCGAAAATCTCCAGGGTATGATCGGAAAGCCCGCAGGCGACGCCGTACCGGGAGGCGATCTCCCTCATGACGTTCAGGCCGACCTTTTCGTCGGGGCAAGGGTATTCGGACGTGCATTGGAGCACGGCTTCAAGGGTGCCTTGGCCGCGCACCGCTTCCACGGCCGCGTCCAATTCCGCCCAAGTGCTCATTCCGGAGGACAGGATCACGGGCACCTTCGTGGCCGCGACCGCGCGAAGATACGGGAGGTTGGTGATCTCCCCGGAGGGTATCTTCCACCGGCGCATGCCGACCTGCATCAGGAGATCCACGGCCTCGACGGAGAACGGCGACGACATGAACTCGATTCCGATCCCGTCGCAATGGGCCTTGAGAGCCTTCCATTGTTCCAGGGTGAACCCCGTCCTCCGGAAGTACTCCCAGCGCGGTTCGCTCTTGAAGTACGCCGGCGCGGGGGCGTTGCGCAAGGTCTCGGCCTCGGAAATATGGGTCTGGAACTTGGCGGCATCGGCGCCGCAGGCTTTCGCGACATCGATCAATCGGGTGGCGTTCCCGAAACTGCCGTCATGGACGGATCCGATTTCGGCGATGATGAATGTTCTGGTCATCTGGTCTACCTCACAGCGCCCAAGCCACGAAATCCGGGCTGTCGCATTTGCTTGAGAATCGCGTAATGAACGCAGGAGGATTTTCGTCGCAGTCGTCAATCCTGTCGACCCGGCCGAAATGGGCCGACAGCAGCATGAGCAATTGCGGCTCGCTGAGGTGCACCATATGGAAGGGGTTGGCCGGCTTCCGGGTGACCTCATGGGAAAACAGGGCGAATCCCCCCGGCTTCAGGATGCGTCTCAACCGCGAAAGCATCTCATGGACATCAATCGAATGGATGAGGGTATGGAAGACGAAGATGGCATCGTAAGGCCCCTGATCGAGGAATTCGCCCTCGAGCATGCCGTTAATGATGCCCCCCATCGACCGGAATCCCGGGATCCTGTCGCAGGTGGTCCGTATGCACGAGTCCGACATGTCCAACCCACCCACCCGGCTCCCAAACCGGTCCTGGATGAATTTAGGGGCCGCGCCGAAGTACGGCCTCAGGAAAAGGCAGTTTTCGGGACGGATCGGATGGGCGTCCAAATACTGCCCCCACCTCCTGAGCCGGAGTCCGAAGTAACTCTTGTCGATCAACGCGACGAAGTCGGCCGGAACCGGATAGGCATGGAATGCCTTTTCCTTTGTAGTGATGTCTTTCCCGTAGGAGTTGATCTGGCGGACCTGATCGGGAGTAAAGCGCTTATAGGCCTGATACAGGCCGCAGTTCACGCAGATTCCGTCCATCCGATCCATAAAGGCGCGATGCAGATCCGGGGGCAGGGTGACCGAAGTGTCGAAATCGGGGTGGACCTTGGTTCCCACCAGGAAGGCCTCGCGACAACCGCAATTCATGCAGGGTACCCCCGTCTCCTTGGGAGCGAGCGGCTTTCCTTCAATCCAGCTTTTTCCTCGCTCGATTATGGAGTCAAGAAACGGCATAGTCCCTTTTTCAGGATGGGTTCAGGCAGGAAAGGCCTGTAGCGGCGCCTTCCCCGGTAAAGGCATTGTAATGCGTACCCCAGCGGGTTTGGAAACCGGAACCCTTTCGGGCTGCATGAAGATGAAATATAGCATGATTTGCGGGCCTGAAGTCGCCCAGGAGGGGGCAAACCTGGCGAAAATGGGCGTCCTTGCTTAGGGATTCAGGTTGCACCTGTCCGCCTCAAAAAGGGGACATGACCTCCATTAATCGCATTTTTGAAGAGGGCGAACACCAGCATCGCTTCCGTTACGAAAAACAATACTGCGCGTTGCGGCAGCCCCGGATGTCCGAAATGGACGAAGGCCAGAATCGAGGAAACGCCTATGCAGCCGATAACGGCCCAATAATCCTGAAATGGAACCGGCCGGGTCTGGTGCGCGCGCACCCTCACCCCGATTCGATAGAAAAGGTCCTGGGCGAAAAGGGCGCTGAAGGCCCCGACCATGCCGAAACGCGGGATGAGCAGGAAAAGCAGCAGAACGCTGACGCCCACCGCTCCGAACATCAAGGTGGCCAGGAAGCCGCTTTGCTTGGTGACCGTCAGGAAGCCGAGTTCGGCGCGACCGGTATGCTTCACCAGGAGATAGATCATCCAGAGGGAAATGTAGGGATAGGCAGCGGTGAATTTCCCATGGGTCAGATAGGTGGTGATCTCTTCGCCCAGCAATGCGAACAGGACGCCCGCCATGGCGATGCCCACATGCACCAGGGACCAGACATTCGCGGTCCGCTGGAATCCTGACTCCGGATCCTTTCCTTCCGCCAGCGTTACCGGCCAAATGCTGCGGGTTACGGCCTTTACGCCGATGAAGACCATCTGCCGGAATTGTTGGGAAAAGTTGTAAAGGCCCAGAACCCCAAGTCCCACATGGACCGATAACAAGGACCGTTCGGCCGCGATCTGCATGGTCTCCGCGAAGTTGCCTGCCGAGGACACCGGCCCGACGCGGAAGATTTCCTTCATCCATCGCCGGCTGATCGAGATTCGAAGGTAGGGTTTCAGCACGATCAGGCCCCCGATGCCGTTCACCAGGCTGCCCGCTAGCGCGGAGGCGAATAGGGAGAGGAGCCCCAAGTGCAGCACGTAAAGGCCGATCAGGTTGCACGATGAGGAGACCAAGGCGCTCGCCACTGCCACGCTCGCATAGATGCCGGGCCGGCCTTCGATAACGGTGATATCCATGGCGAGCAACCAGGGCAAGGAGGCGAACATGGCCCCGAGGGAAAGTACCGCCGCCCCCTGGGGAATGGATGTAAGCGATTGGTAGTGAGCGGTCAGGATGGGCCAGGAAAGGAGGAATCCGACCGCGAAGACAAGGCTCACCGCGACGGCGCTCCAGAACAGGGAAGACAGGAAGGATTTCCGGTCTTCGGTGGAAAGGGCCGGGTAGTGCGAATAAAGGAGAAAGCTCGAACCGAGGGAAGCGGCCGACGTTCCCAGGCCGGTCAGGGAAACCAGGATGGCGAAGGTTCCGAAATCCTCAGGGTCCAGGATCCGGGTTGTGAAGGGGAGCAGGCCGAAAGAAAGCGCGGCTTGGAGGAGTGAGGGCAGAAGGTAAAGGCTGAAGCGCTTGAGAAGCATCGCGCTTGGATTATCGGGCGGGAACGCGACGATCGGCCTTGACCAGGCCGTCCATGACATCGCTAATCCGCCCGCCAGCGGCGGCCAGGGAGAACTTCTCTTCGTACGTCCTCCGTGATCCTTCCCGGAGGCGGCTTCTCAGCGCGGGGTCGTCGTAAAGCCGTTTGCAGATTTCCGCCAGGGATCCGCCGTCGGAAGCGATCATGGCGTTGACCCCGTGTTCCAGTTCGGGAATGCCTTTCTGGTTCGCCGAGTGCGCGACGATGCAATTTCCGAAGGAGAAGGCCGTGATGATTCGGACTCGGATCCCGAGTTCGATCGGCGTTGGCACCAGGACTACGTCGGACGAAAGGAACTCCGCATCCGCCGGGGACACCTGACCGCGAATCCTCACGTGCGGATCCCGCATCGCCTCCTGCAGGGAGGGCGGCATGGAATCGAAGAATCCCCCAACCAGGTGGATCTCGAAGGTGCCGGGCGCGAAAAGGCTCTTAAGGCGCGGAAGGATCGTATTGGCGAGGAGTTCCACGCCGGCCAAGGTGGCGATCCCCTGAAGATGGCCTATGTGCATGATCTTGAATTTTCCGTCCGGGCTCCCTATTCTCGCCTGTGGCAACGGATCGGGAGTAGGCGTATGGAGATAAAGGCAATCGAGTCCCGCGGACCGGCTGAAAAGGTCCGCATGGTGGGCGGCGAACGCGCCGCATACCTGGCATTCGGCCAGCATCTCTTCCTGCATCCGGACGAGCCTGGGTACGACGAGGAGCCGCCTCAGCCAATTCGAGATCTTTTTCCGCGGTCCTTTTTGGCCCTCGTAAGCCTCCATAAAGGAGGAGCGGAACAGGTAGGGAAGGTGAGCGGGGTCGCCTACGGAACCGAATTTGGGGATATGCCGGATTCCGCGCATGGCGGCAAGGGCGTTCCAGTGATACATGAAAACCGCATCGGGGGCCAGTTGCGCCAGGACCGACTTGACCGCATCCCGCTGCAGGAGTCCGGGAAACAGGTATTCATCCGAAGGGAACACGGTTGAAAAGCGGCGGCGTGGGGGCTGCACGGCATCAATCATCCGGACATCGATTCCAATCTCCCGCAGCTCGCGGATATGGGTATCGTCGTTGCCGGGTTTCGGATCCCTGGAAAGGGCGATCACGGTGACGCGATTGCCCCGCTCCCGCATCGCCTTGACCGCCGCATAGGCGGTAATCCCGCCGCCGCCATGATAGCAATGGGGTATTCCCTCGAGGACGGCCACGTAATGCAGGGACTCCCGGGGAACCGTTCCGGCCGAGGTTTCTGAAAGGGGGTTATTCATCGGCTGGGCTCAGGACAAGATGGGTTTCAGGGAATCCTCATTGTCGCGGATCCACCTGGCGATGTTCTCGATGATCGTGTACGGGGCGATGGACGGTTTCCAGCCCGTCGCCGTCGTGACCTTGGTATTGTCGGTTATATAATATGGGATGTCGGCGTTACGGTTTTCCGGAACCGAGGCGATATCGATGGAGTTGCCGGTGGCCTGCCTGCACATGGCCGTCAATTCCGACAGGGACAGGCTCGTTTCCAAACCTCCACCGACGTTGAATACCTCGCCGCGGAATTGATCCAAGCGCCCGGCCTGGTGATCGATCAACGGAAAAAGATCCTCGACGCTGAGCACGTCCCGGACCTGTTTGCCGGTGCCGCCGTAGCCGATGTAGGAAAGCTTGCCCTTCCAAAAATGACGCGCGACCCAAAGGACGACCACGCCCTGATCCACTTTGCCCATTTGCCAAGGACCGGTCAGGACTCCGCAGCGGTTGATCACGCCGGGTATGCCATAGGCATGCACGTATTCCCTGAGGAGCATTTCCGAGGCCAGTTTGGTGGTCCCGTACAAGGAGCGGACGCCTTCCAGGGGAAAGGCCTCCGAAAAGCCTTTAGGTCCCGTACCGGCCACCGTTTGGCCGGGAGCGAGCACGAATCGGCTATCCGATTCGCCATAGGCCAGCTTGCCGATGGTCTCCATAGGGTAGACCCTGCTGGTCGATAAGAAGATGATACCCGCGCCATTGAGCCTGACGGCTTCCAGACAATGGATGGTACCCACAAGATTCGTTTCCAGGAGATAGGCGGGAGACTCCCCGTAACCGGCGAGCACCGAAGGTTCCGCCGAACATTCCAGCATCAGATCAAACTTGCCTGCGGCCAGGAGGTCTTGCGGGCTCCGGATATCGCCATGCATGAATTCCACACCGCCGGCCTTCAGCCTGGGGAGGTTGAGTTCGGAACCGCGCCGCTTGAGATTGTCGAATGCCAGGACCCGGCTTTCGGGATGGGCGGCTTTGTATCTCAAGGCCAAATGCGAGCCCACGAAGCCGGCTCCGCCGGTAACAAGGATGGTCTTCATATTCAATTTTTGATGGCTTGGACGGAGAGGATGATGGCCGCGGCCACGCCCAGGGTGCCGAGAATGCCGTTTATGCCCCCGAGCCAGTCGATAGGTTTGGGTTCCGGACCTTGAGGAATGTAAATGACGCTTCCGGCGTCAGGCTTACGGTTGAAATAGCCGTCGCGGCTGGTTTCGCCGTTCGCATACTGCACGACTACCCGGTTCTTCTCGCTGCGGCGGGTGAATCCTCCCGCGCTTTCGATATAATACTGGACCGAGGCGCCTTCCTTGAGGAGCAGGCTGGTTTCAAAGCCCACTTCCCCGATGACCTTGACCGTATTCAATCGTTCGGGGACGAAAATGCTGTCGCCGCCGATGAGCGGTATGTTCGATTTCGATTTCGGTTTTTCCAGGGCCTTGCGCATATCGACTCCGACTCGGCCAACGCTGTCCTTGGAGCGGAAGAACCGCCCGCCCTCGATATAGGCGTTTGCCTTGAAGCCTCCGGCTCTCTGCACCACCGAGGTCAGCTTTTCTCCCGGATAAAGCAGGGAATATTTCCCGGGATGGATGAAGAGGCCCTCCAAGGAGACGATCTCCTTCTGGTACCATTCCGGATCAATGGGAATCTGCACGAAATCATTCGGATTGAGGTGGAAGTGGGTTTCCGAGCGCGGCTGCGAATCGATGGCATTCAAGGTTATCTGCTCTACCGAGTGCTTGCGAAGCGCTCCACGGAATACCATCGCTTTACCGGATTCATGGTGGGGCAACAAGCCTCCCGCCTGCATCACGAGATCCATCACGGTCATGCCTTCGCGGAATTCGAATTTGCCCGGATAGAAGACCGCGCCCGAGATCTCGACGCTGTCGGGCAGGTACATGTCCTTGAGGCTGTATAGGAGGACATTGTCCCGGGGCTTGAGGGGGATGGATTCCATCAGGGTGCTATCCAGGGAATAGGCGAACATCTTGCTGGAGCCTTCCGGATTGAACCGCAGCACATGGACACGACTCAGGAAGGCATCTTCGCGAAGTCCGCCGGCCTTCGCCACCAGTTGATCCACGGTGGTCACGTCCGTCGATTCATAATTGCCGGGATACTTGACCGGGCCGGTTATGGTCAGGAAATTGAGGGCCATTTCGGAGGACTTCTCCACTACGATTTTATCGCCGTCCTGGAGTTCCATCTTGGCTTTCCCGGAGATGTAATCCTGCGGTACGGCCAAATCGACGTAGCCGGGTTTGCCATCCGGGAAAATCCTCTGAAGGGTCATCTTATGGGCGGCCGCGGTCGCATTGATACCCCCGGCGAAATCGAGTATCTCCTTGACCCCCTCGCCTTTTTTCAGCTCGTATACCGCGGCCCGGCCGACGTCGCCGGAAATATCGACCAGCGCTTCGGCCCTGCCCGCGAAAATGACGTCGCCGTCCTGAAGGGCATTCGGCGTCAGGACGTCCCCGTGCATCAGGAACTTATAGAGATCCAGGGGATATTTGGTTCCGGCACGGTTCAGAATCAGGTTACGGACGGTACCGATATCGGTAGGGCCCTTGGCGTAATACAGCGCGGTCAGGGCGCTGCTTGCTCCGGAAAAAACGAAACCGCCCGGCAGCTTTACTTCGCCGAGCATGAAAACGCGCATGGGCCCGGTTTTGCCGAGGGAAACGTCTATAGAGGTGGATCCCCGGGAGATCCCGGAGTAGACCTTGGAAAGCCTTTGCTTGAGGACCTGCCGCGCTCCGTCCAGGTTCTGGCCGGCCAATGCGACTAGCCCAATCCCTTCCATAAAGACTTTGCCGTCCCGGTTCAGGTCCAGGTTGTATTCCTTTTCCTTATCGCCCCAAATGGAAACCGTGATTTCATCACCCGGGCCAAGCACATAATCACGACCCGCCGCTCCACTGGCGCTTGAGAAAATGCTTCGATCAATGCTTTGGAAAACGCGCTGTTCGTAACGTTTAGGGGGTGTTTTGTGGGTCAGGGTGGATTTCGCCGAGGAATCGCCGTGGGTGTACTCGGTCATGGCCCCTCCCTGGGCTTCCGGCGCACCGGGCCCCGAAAGGAGTGAAT
This sequence comes from Fibrobacterota bacterium, assembly GCA_028287465.1. Lineage (GTDB taxonomy): Bacteria > Fibrobacterota > Fibrobacteria > UBA11236 > UBA11236 > Chersky-265. The sequence goes on along the minus strand of JAQBPO010000033.1, from coordinate 125,940 downwards.
CCAGGATGACGTTTTCCGTGAGCGCGCTCCGGTTCCTGCCGGTACTGGCCTTGTTCTGGTTCTTCTTTTCAGCGACAAGGGAGTCCATTACCGCTGAGTCCATGCCGAGCATGGATTCGGCCTGCATCTTGCGCGCCTGGGTGACCTTTTCCTCAAGTGTCTGGGACGCCATGGAGAGCGGAACCAAAAGGAGGAGGAATAGGGGAGCTTTTGACCTGTAAGTGATTGGCATTGTGGGAATTATATAAAATTGTCGAGAATTTGCGCTACATCCTTACTTTGCCGGAAAGGAAATCCTCGTAGGCCAGTTCAATCCCTTTCTTCAAGGTATGTTTCGGCACCCAGCCCATGGATTTTAAGCGTGAGACGTCCAGCAGTTTCCTTGGGGTTCCGTCCGGCTTGGAACTATCGAATACCAGGTTCCCCTTGAAGCCGACCACATCCCGGATGGTTTCCGCCAATTCCTTGATGGTGACCTCTTGTCCGCTGCCCACATTGATGGTTTCATCGTGCAGGTACTCGTTCATCAAGAACACACAGGCCTCGGCCAAATCGTCCACATACAGGAATTCCCGTCTCGGGGAGCCGGTTCCCCAGACCACGAAGGAATCTTGCTTATTGGATTTCGCTTCATGCACCTTCCGGACCAGGGCCGGCAATACATGGGCGTTCATCAGGTCGTAGTTGTCATTGGGCCCGTAGAGGTTGGTGGGCATGCAAGAGATGAAGCTCGTATGGTACTGCCGATTATAAGCCTGGCACATCTTGATGCCGGCGATCTTCGCCAAGGCATAGGGTTCATTCGTGGGCTCGAGTTCCCCGGTCAATAGGCAGGATTCCTTCATGGGCTGTTCAGCCAATTTGGGATAAATGCAAGAGCTCCCCAAGAACAACAGCTTTTTGGCGCGGAAGATATAGGCCGAATGGATGATATTGGTCTGGATGCAAATGTTGCTATAGATGAAGTCGGCGGGATAGGAGTTGTTGGCATAGATGCCGCCCACCTTGGCCGCTGCCAGGAATACGTAGTCCGGCTTTTCGGTCTTGAAAAAGTCGAAGACGGCCTTTTGGCTGGTAAGATCCAATTCCTTGGAAGAATGCCCGATCAGATTATTGAAGCCTTGGGCGCGCAGATGGCGCGCGATTGCCGCGCCGACCATCCCATAAATCCCGGCAATGTAAATCTTCGCATTCTTTTCCATGTTGGGTTCCTTTGGGGCAGCGAAACAGTATAAGAAATTGGCCGTTCGATGTCCACGTGGCCCTTCGCCGGTTCGGAAAACGCGTAACCCGTTTTCCGCTAAAGCATGGTCCAAGCGAGACCGGCCGACGCCTGGGCGCGACGCGCCTCATTCCCGTATACATTGCCCGAATTGCGGATGCCCTGGAAGGCCAAGCCCGCATGGGCCGTCAGTCCGTGGCGCAGCCGGTAGGCGCTTCCCAGGTCCACCCGGATCTCGCGCTCCACGGTCCCCGTCGGAGAGTCGTGAGCGGTGGAGTAATAGTTCTGATAGGGGGTGGAAAGCGAGATCCCCCCCCTCGCCAGGACGGAAGCGGAAAGGGACAATTCCAAGGCGCCCCGCCACGCCTCCATCCGGTACCAGAAGTCGAATGAGTCGCCTCCGCGTAGGTACCCCATGGGGTAATCAACCACGTACCGGTCCGTAAGGGATGCCCCGCGCACGCCTCCGTAGTTGCTGGCCAGGACGTGGCGGGAAGCCATGGTATTGAGGGGTTGCAGGTACCCGTACAGGTAAGGATCCGTGCGGACGGCATGGAGGCTTTGGAACAGCAGCCAGCCATGCGTATTCATGGCATGGCGGACGGCACCCAGGTAACCCTGGAGTGACGCGGAATTGTCTTCACCCTCGGTTTCCGCGTATTGCACGTCATCGAGGTAGAGTTCCGCGGCGAGCGAGAATCCGGCCGGCAGTCGCAGGGACGCGTCCAGGCTCAAGGCGCTATTGGTGTATCCATCCTTGAAGTCGTTGTGGAAGAACACGTAGGGCCCGGCATCGCGCAGGTCCGGGAATTTGCCTCCGATGATCTGGGTTTCCGTGACGCCCAGCCCGAGGCGGCCCAGGTTGCCCTCCAATCGATGGGCGAAAAGGGTTTTTACCCGTTCAGCGTATACGCGCTTATGGAAGATCACGGCCCCATGCTGATCGGCATAATGGCGTTGACGGTATTCCTCCGACCCAGGCGGGTAGTCCTCGCTGGAGGTATCCCCGGATGGGGTGCCTTCCAACCATGGGTTCAGGCTGGAGACCAGGAAGCGATACCGGGCCCGGGGCATCTTGAGGGTGAATTCCATCGCATTGTGGTAGGGAACGGCGGAGGAAAGAGCCAATCCGAAATCGGAGGAGGGGGACCAATGGACGGGAAACCGACCCACGGTGTAGGCGAAATGTTCGTTTTCGGCGTGAAAATAACCAAGGGAGGGCTCATTGAGGTCCACTTCCTGGTCGCTCAGGGGGGCATTCGACCCCAAGGGATCCTGGTGCCAGGCCGCGATGTCCCGATGGAGGCCCAACCGGAAATAAACGAAGGAATGCAGCGAGGCCGGGTACCGGAATTCCGTCCTCGCCAGAGACGGTATGTTTGACCAGTGCCGGGCCATTTCGGCGTCGACCCGATCCGAACCCCAACTCGGGTTGAACTTTTCGAATTCCGATCCCAAGGGATATCGCCTTCCGGCGGGATAGGCGCCCAGGTCCAAGGTCAAACCGAAAGGGCGGGTCCGGGACTTCTCGTTGCAGTAAAAGTTGAAGGGATTGTTGAAGGCATTAGTGTCTTCGACGGCCCCCATCCGATTTCCGGCCCAATCTCCGCAGATTTCGCCGACGGTCCTTGGCCAAGCCGCAGGGTCGGATTTCGCCTGCGCTGTCAAGGAATAGGCCTGCCATAACCGACCCATCTCGTCATCGGGCCAAACGGGTTCCTCTGGGGCCCAAATGCCCGCTTGGCCGATGCAATGGGCGCTGCAGATGAGCAGGGCAGGGAAAACCCTTTGTATCATTGTTCGTGCAATTCGGATCACTGAAGGAAATAATAGCTCTTGTGCAATTGAGAAGGCAGCAATAGGAAATTCATGGTCCTCCTGGTCGTCCTGAGCGGCCACGGGATGACAGCCGGGCCGTCAGGGACCGGAATCAGGCATGGATTAACCTCGACAACATGGATCCTCCCCGCCCCCCTAAGCCATAATTGACCCTATGTCCAAGCCCCGCGATCCCGCCAAATCCCCCCCGGACTCCCGGGCCATCGCCCCCGAACCCTCCGGGTGGACCCTCTCCGGCACCGGCATCAAGGCCGCCCTGGAACATTCCATGACCGAGGCGCGCCGGGCCCTGGACGCCTTCCTCGCCGACGATCGCAACCTGACCGCGCTTACCGCCATGTCCTCGGCCCTTTCCACCTGCTTCCAGTCCGGCAACAAGGTCCTCGCCTGCGGCAACGGCGGATCCGCCTGCGACGCCATCCATTTCGCCGAGGAATTCACCGGCCGCTTCCGCAAGCACCGCCGCGCCCTGCCCGTCATCCCCCTCACCGATGCCGCCCACATGACCTGCGTCGCCAACGACTACGGCTACGATGAAGTGTTCGCCCGGGGAGTGGAAGCCTACGGCAAGCCCGGCGACATCCTCTTGGCCATCAGCACCAGCGGCAATTCAGCCAACGTGATCCGCGCCGTGGATACGGCCAAAGGCCTGGGGATGGAGACCCTGCTGCTGCTGGGAAAGACCGGGGGTAGGCTCCAGGGAGCCGGGACCCATGAAATCGTCGTGGCCTCCGAGACCACCGAGCGTATCCAGGAGATCCACATGCTGGCCTTGCATGTCCTGATCGAGAGCGTGGAGCGCACCCTCTTTCCCGAGAACTACCGCTGAGCGCTTAGGCTGCCGTTATCCTTGGCCGCCGGAACGGCGGCGACCCCACCGTCCGACGTGATCGCGAATACCACCGCTTGCCGGGCCTTCCCATCCGCGAATTCCCGATAGCTCCCGCTCCCCGAACCATCCGGACCGAAGGTATAGGCCGCTTCGGCTATCGTACCGCCCTTTTCCTCCCGGATGACCTGAAGCATGGAGAAGGAACCATCCGCCCGGGCGACCCGGGTACAGGTCGTGACGGTATCCCCGGACTTTTCCGTCCAGGATGCGCTATCTCCATGGCAATGGTATATCGCGGTTTTGCCGTCGAGCACGGCTTTCACGATATGACGGCCCGGACCATCCCCGACGATACCCACCCGGGTCACGGTCGAATCGCCGTCCGCGGAAACCTCCTTGCGGGCGAATTCCCCGGTGCCGTCCGCCGGATGATAGGTGCCGCCTGATGCTTCATAGGCGGACCCTTCCGCCTGGCCGCCCTGATGCGGGAGCGTGTCGAGGAAGCGGCCCGATCCCGGATCGTACCAGAGGGTTGCGGAACCCCGGGAATTCCTGGCGTAACCGCGGCTGATCCGGTTCAGGATGGAATCGTCGGCAGGGTCGAAGAGGCCCCCGGGTATCACAAGGGTTACCTGGACCAGGGAATCCAGATCGCCGGCCGCTGCCTCGGCTGCGGCCGGATCGGTATCGGGATCCGCCTGCGCCGCATTCCCTGAAGGGAGGAAGGAGCGCGATTCGCGCACCACCATGGTATCTTCGCCGGCGATACCGGAACCGTTCTGCGATCCGCACGCGAGGTGGGCTTCCCCGCCGTCCTCGTATTCCGCGTCCGCCCGGTAATAGGCGATCCCGTCATCGCTCCGATCGCCCAGGCGGTTGAGGATCCGGGCCAAGCTGTCCCGGTAGGTCCGGTATCCGGGCCGGTTCCGGCAGCGGCGGATTTCCCAGACGCGGTTGGCGGCTCCCGGCGCCGGATCCGAATAGAAGCCATCGCCATCCTGGTCGCCGAAGCGGGTCTGGGATACGGTGTCTCCGCCGGGGGCAAGTACGGTCAGGGTCCAGGGATAAAGGGGATTGTCGGCGGAAGCGAAGATATCCCCGTCCGCGCCTGGACCATAGGCATTGCTGAAATACCGGCGGAGGCCGTCCCCGCCCCGGGAAAAGGATTCAACCCCTACCTTCAAGGCATTGCCGGGCGCGGCTTCCAGGGCGAAGCCGTCCCCGTCCGCGTCGAAGGCGCGGGACCAGGTGACGGGCTCGTCCTTGACGAAAAGGGTGTCCGCGAACGAGAGCGCCAGGCCTTCGCCCAGGGTTCCCCCCAAGGCGGGAAGGCCGTGATCGGTCCGCCAGACGGATTTCCAGGCCGAGTCTCCGGAAACGACCAGCCATTCCCTGCGCAGCCTTACATCCAGGCCCTGGGGCGCGGTAGCCAGGGCTCCGTCCCCGTCATCGTCCGATAGCCCCTGATACAAGGTGCTTCCGTCCGGGTAGAAGAACCGGGTGGCGGAGGCCAGGAGGACCGGCGCCTCCTCATCGTAGGGGAACCTGAACGCCATGGAATCCTTCACCAGGCGGAATTCCTCGCCGTCCGCATCGTTGAAGACGTGGATCCGGAGGATGCTCCCTTGGGCGGAGTCATCGAACACGAACCAGGACGTATCCCCTTCGAAATAGGCGTAGGCCGTGAACGGATCCGGATCGATACGGGCCATGGTCATTCCCGATCCGGAGCCCCGGCCGGCGCCTGCGGCCCCGGACCTGCCGCGCACCCCGTAGGGCCATGTTTCGGACAACGGTCGCACGATGGATCCGGCCTTTCCCGGAAGGCCGGGAATCGGACCGGCCAGGCTGCCCGGGTCCCCGGCGTCCAGGAGGCCCGCCTCGATCCGGGAAGCGGTTGCGCGGGGCGGAGCCGCGGCGGCCTTCATGACCCGGTCAAGCCTTTCCAGGGAGGCGATGTCCTTATGGAAGGCCGCCGCGTTCCGGGCCATGGCCCGGCGCAGGCTTGCGGATGCTGCCGTGTCGGCCGGCCTGCCCGAGGAGGTGTCGGACGGTTTGCCGGCGATCCGGACCTCCGGGACCGCGGCCACGCTTTCCCCCCCGGTCCTGCCGCATCCCGCCAGTAACGCGCAGGTTAATGCCAATGACGCCAGAAAAGCGCCGGTTGAAGCGGGCATTCCCATCAAGACCCCAGGATCGGCCGCGCACGGCGGCGGCGGATTTGATTATTTGGGGTGGCGGGAGTTTAGCGCAAGAAAGGGCGGAATACCGGGCCGTTGCCGGCGGCGCGGAGGGGCTATTGGAGGATTTTGCGGAGTTTATTCCGGAGCGCCGGAATCAGATCCCGAGCAGTTTCCTCCCGAGAGCTTCCTCGGCCGGCCCGAACCGCTTGCATAGCTTAAGCACCAAATCCTTATCGATCGCGGCCTGCTGGATATCCAAAATGGATTCCGCGTCGATGATATCCTGGGGACCGCCGGCGAATACCTTCAAGGCGATAAGGTCTTCGGGCGAGGAGAACCGGAGCTTCATGTCGTCGAATTCATCACGGACGGATCTTGTGAAGAATCCGGGATCCAGCCTGAGGATCCCTCCGATCAAATCGACTTGATGACCGTTTACATCGGTTATACGGACGACAAATCCGAGCGGATCGCCTTCCTCTCCCATTCGCGTATCAACGGAAAAGCCTTGTCCGGCCAAAAGTCCGGCCAAGCCTTCCAGATCCAGAGCCGCGCCCTTCAAGGTGATCAAGGCATCCGCATCCAGGCTTGCCCTGACCAGACCATGATAGGCGACCGCCAAGGCGCCGATCGTCGCCCAATTTATCTGGTTCGCATCCAGGATTCTTCCGATGCGATCGAGCATTTGCGGCGAACTGCCCGGGATGGATTCATCCGCCATGGCCGGGAGCTTTCCGCTGCATGGCTTTGCGGCGGCGTTCCCCCGCCGCATGGATCTGCTTCACCAACCTGGAGTGTTCGATGAAGGCCCTGACGCGTTGCGCCGGGGTCATCCTACGGCATTGGTCGAGGATGCCCTGCCTTAGGAAGCGCGCATTCTTGGATTCCATACCCATATAATAGACTGGTTTCCGCGGATCACAAAGACATTCCCGGTTTTGGGCGCTTGGCCGGTCCAGGGGGGGCGATCGGTTTCCGGGGTCTAGGCCCCGTAGAACCCGCGGTACCAATCCACGAAGCGGCCGATGCCGGTCTCGACCGTGGTTTCCGGCTTGAAGCCCACGTCCCGCACCAGATCGGCCACGTCGGCCTCGGTGGAAGGGACGTCGCCCGGTTGCATCGGGAGCATGTTGAGGATGGCCTTCTTGCCCAGCTTGTCCTCGAGGGTGCGGATATAATGCATCAGCTCCACGGGGGAGCTGTTGCCGATATTGTAGACCCGGTAGGGCGCGGAGGACGTGGCCGGATCGGCCTTGCGCGCGTCCCAAGCGGGATCGGCCTGGGGTATGTTGAAGGTTACCCGGTAGACGCCTTCGACGATGTCGTCGATATAGGTGAAGTCCCGCTTGTGATGCCCGCCGTTGAAGACGTCGATCGGCTTGCCGGCCAGGATGTTCTTGGTGAAGAGGAACAGGGCCATGTCCGGGCGGCCCCAGGGACCGTAGACGGTGAAGAAACGCAGACCCGTGGTGGGGATGCGGAACAGGTGGCTGTACGTATGCGCCATGAGCTCGTTGGCCTTCTTGGAGGCGGCGTACAGGCTCAGGGGATGGTCCACGTTATCGTGCACGGAGAAGGGGAGCTTGGTGTTGGCTCCGTATACGGAGCTGCTGGAAGCGTAGGCGAGATGGGCCACCTGATGGGCGCGGCATGCCTCCAGGATGTTGAGGAAGCCCACGATATTGGCGTCGATGTAGGCGCGGGGATTCTCCAGGCTGTAGCGCACGCCCGCCTGGGCCGCCAGGTTCACCACCCGATCCGGCCGGTGCTTTTCGAAGATGCCGCGCACCGCGGCATTGTCCTCCAGGCTGGCCTTCTCGAAGGCGAAGCCCGGGATCTTGAGGAGCGGATCCAGGCGCGCCTGCTTCAGGGTGGGATCGTAATAGTCGTTCAGGTTGTCGAGGCCCACCACCTTGTGGCCGCGCGCCAGGCAGACCCTGGCGAGGTGGGATCCGATGAAGCCGGCGGCGCCGGTGATGAGCAGGGTTTCTTGGGTCATGGATTAAACCTTAATAAAAAAACCGGTGAGCGCTCCAGCGCGCCGACCCTATGGATGATTCACGCGAGGAGCGTGGAGTTTGCCTTGCAAACTCCATAGCGACGAGCCTATAACCGCCAGAGAACGATTCCGGGAGGCGTCGATTCCCTGGGCAGCAGGTTCTTGATATCCGCCACCACGCCCTTGCCTCCCTTGAGAAGGCGCTTCGGCAATTCCCAGCCGTCCTTCTTGAACTGATCATGGGCGACGGCGAGCACCACGCCATCGGCGGGGAGGAGCTTATCGATGGGCACGATGTCCAGATGGTATTCGTGCATGGCCTCCTCGGGATAGGCCATGGGATCGGTCACCTGCACCTTGAACCCGAAGCTTTCCAGTTCGGACACGATGTCCACCACCTTGGTATTGCGGATGTCGGAAACGTTCTCCTTGAAGGTGAGCCCCAGGATGGTGATGACCGGCTTGCCTCCGTGGAAATTCACGGTCCCGACCTTCAGCAGTTCCTTGGTCATTTCGCGCGCCACGAACCGGCCCATGCTGTCGTTGATGCGGCGGCCGGCCAGGATCACCTGGGGGATATAGCCCAGTTGTTCGGCCTTGTGGGTGAGGTAATAGGGATCCACGCCGATGCAGTGGCCGCCCACCAGCCCGGGCTGGAACTTGAGGAAGTTCCATTTGGTGCCGGCCGCGGCCAGCACGTCCGAGGTGTCGATGCCGACCCGGTGGAAGATGAGGGAGAGTTCGTTCACCAGGGAGATGTTCAGATCGCGCTGCGTGTTCTCGATGACCTTGGCGGCCTCGGCCACCTTGATCGAGGATGCCCTGTACACGCCCGCGGTGACCACGGAGGAGTACATCTCGGCGACCACCTCGAGGGTCTCGGCGTCCATGCCGGACACGACCTTGGTGATCTTGGTGAAGGTATGCTCATGATCGCCCGGGTTGATGCGCTCGGGGGAATAGCCGACCTTGAAATCGATGCCGCACTTCATCCCGGATTCCCGCTCCAGGACCGGTACGCATTCCTCTTCCGTGGCCCCGGGATAGACGGTGGACTCGTAGACCACGATGGCGCCCTTCTTGAGGTTGCGGCCGACCGTGGTGGAGGCCTTGAGGAGGGGGGTCAGGTCCGGGCGGTTGGCCTCGTTGACGGGGGTGGGCACGGTAACGATGACGAAATCGGCTTCGCGGATGCGGGCCGGATCCAAGGTCCATTCCACGGTGGACTTGGCGATTTCCTCGGAGGCCACGTCATGGTTGCGGTCGATGTTCCGCTTCAGTTCGTCGACCCGCTGGGGGTTTACGTCGAAGGCGATGACCTTTTGGATACGGCCGAAAAAAACCGCGATGGGCATTCCTACGTATCCGAGACCCACGACCGCGATTTGACGATTCTTGCTCATCCCCGATTCCTTTCAGAAATCAATGCCGGCGACCCCGAAAGGGGTTGATTATCGCTAAGATAATTTCCAAAAGCTATATTACACCACCCAATCGAGAAGTCGCAGGGCTCCAAGTGCCGGACTTCTTTACGATTACGATACCTGAGGCGGAAGCGGCTTTGCCATGGCAAATATTACGGAAAAACAGGTTCTGGATGCGCTCCGGGTGGTCCAGGATCCGGACCTCCACCGGGACATCGTGGACCTGGACTTCGTCAAGAACCTGCGCATCGAGGGCGGGGCGGTCAAATTCGACGTGCAGCTGACCACGCCGGCCTGCCCGGTCAAGGAGGACCTCAAGGCCCAGGCGATCCAGGCCGTGAATGAGCTTCCCGGAGTCACCTCCGTGGACGTGACCATGACGGCCCAGGTCCCCAAATCGGCTTCGGGCAAGAAGACGGAGCTCCTCAAGGACGTAAGGCACATCATCGCCGTGGCATCCGGCAAGGGCGGCGTGGGCAAATCCACCGCTACCGCCAATTTGGCGGTCGCTCTGGCCCAGACCGGCGCCTCGGTGGGCGTGCTGGATGCGGACATCTACGGCCCTTCCATGAGCATGATGTTCCAGGTCAAGGAAGCGCCTGTCCTGGATGAGAAACAGAAGCTCCATCCCGTGGTCGTGAACGGCATCAAGATCGTTTCCATGGCCATGTTCTCGGATGACGAAAAGCCGGTCATCTGGCGCGGCCCCATGGTCTCCCAGATGATCCAGAATTTCGTGCACAACGTGGTCTGGGGCTCGCTGGACTACTTACTGATAGACATGCCACCGGGAACCGGGGACGTCCAGTTGACCCTGACCCAGAGCGCCCCCATCTCCGGCGGCGTCATCGTGACCACGCCCCAGGACGTGTCCGTCCTGGACGCGAAAAAGGGCCTCAAGATGTTCCAGAAGGTCAGCGTGCCGGTCCTCGGCATCATCGAGAACATGAGCTATTTCATCTGCGACAATTGCGAGAAGAAGCATTATATCTTCCGCCAGGGCGGCGGGAGGCGCATCTCCGCGTCCCTGGGCGTGCCCTTCCTGGGGGAAATCCCCCTGGAACCGGAAGTCGCCGTCGGCGGGGACGCGGGCCTCCCCATCGTGGAAAAGAACCCGGCTTCGGCTTCGGCCAAGGCCTACCGGGACATCGCCGGCCTCATCGCCCAGGAACTCTCCATCCTCAGCGCGGCCCAGACCGGCATGCTGGGGGATTTCGACTATACCTGGGATACGCTTCCCGAAGCGGGAAGTACTCTCCCCAAGGCCAAAACACCATGACCAAGGTAATCGCCCCCATCGGGATTTTCCGCAAGGACCCGGACATGCTGACCATCCACTGGAATGACGGCACGGTTTCGGACCTCAAAGCGCGATTTCTGCGCTCATCCTGCCCTTGCGCCGTATGCGTGAACGAGTGGACCGGCGAGAAGATGCTCGACGAGTCGCGCATCCCGGCCGATATCAAGCCCGCCCGCGTGCTGGCCGTAGGCCGCTACGCCATGGCCATCCACTGGAGCGACGGCCATAAGACCGGCATCTACAGCTACGACTATTTGAAGAAGCTCGAACCCGGCGTTCCGGCCTCGGGACCCGGAAAAGGCGTCTCCGGGGTTTGACTTGCCGGCCTCCACCCCGCAAAATGTCGGGGACGGCCGCGGAGGCCGCCGAGGCAAAGGCTTGAGAGAGCGTGACTTAGAATTGTAGATTGTGTGCGTTGGAAACCCGGCTAGCCCCGGGCCTCCAGGTGGGTTCACTGATTTCGGAATGGAGTCTTCCTTTTGGTCGATCAGAACGAACAGCTTTATTTCCGGGATTTGTACCGGCACGCCATCATCACCCCGGACGAGGAAAAGGATCTGGTCCAGCGCATCAAGCGCGGCGACTCCAAATCCATGCATCGCCTCATCCTGGGCAACCTGCGGTTCGTCGTCTCCATCGCCCGCCGCTACCAGGGCAAGGGCCTTTCCCTGCTCGAACTCATCAATGAAGGCAATCTGGGCCTCTACAAGGCGGCCAAGCGCTATGATCCCTCGCGCGAGGTGAAGTTCATTTCCTACGCCGTCTGGTGGATCCGCCAGTCCATCCAGAAGGCGCTGTTCGAACAGGTCGGCGCCGTGCGCGTGCCCCCGAACAAGCTGGCCATGGTCAATCGCTTCAAGAAAGCGCTGGTCCAGAACGGCGGCGATTACGAGAAGACCATCGCCCTGCCGGAATTCCAGGATTACGAGCAGGAAATCGCCGAGATCATGGAGAAGATCGCGGACGTGTCCCTGAACGCCCCCCTGGGCGCCGAAAGCGACGGCCGCGACGCCGTGACCACCTTGATGGACGTGCTCGGCAACGAGGGCAACCAGGAAGTGGACAACGAGAAGGCCGAGCTTTCCCGCGTCATCGATTCCGTGTTGGGGCAGATGTCCGAGCGCGAGGAGAAGGTGCTGCGCATGTATTACGGCATCAACTACTCCCGCGAGTTCACCTTGGACGAAATCGGCAAGGAATTGAAGCTGACCCGCGAACGCGTGCGCCAGATCAAGAACAAGTCCCTGCGCAAGCTGCTCCGGTCCAAGGAGTCGAAGGACAAGCTGATGCCGTTCGTTTCGGAAAACTAGATCGCCGAGGGGACCCTTCCCTCCCCATCGGCCTCGACCTCAAGCCCCTCCATATTCTATACTTAGTCCCATGCAGGAACGTCGCATCCAGGACCGGCGCATGCAGGAATCCCGCCGGAAAGCCCCGATCCTGCCCTTCGCGCTATTGGCGGCCATCGTCGGCATGGCCGCCGGATTTTCCCTCGCCCTGATCCTGGATATCGGCGCGGTGCGCGTAAAGGAATCCCCTTTCGGGCCTGAAGCGGGCTTACGCATACCCAAGGGGCGCGCATTCAGCGGCGTCGGGGAACTCAAGGATCTTCCCTCCGCGGATCGGGAACGATTCGCCAAGAGCCTGAAGCTGGCGGAAGCCGGCTCCGGCCCGCAAGCCCTGGACGAACTCGCCGCCGTCCGCAAGCAACATCCGGATTTCTGCCTCGCGCATGGCCTCTCCTCCCTGATCCGCATGGGGGTGGTGGGCTCCGCCTCCGCCGAGGGAAGGAAGGAAAAGGCCGGCGAATCCGCGGAACCGGAATTGATCAGTCCGGATGCCCTGCGGGATTGGCAGACCTGCCTGGCCCAGGATACGGGGCATCCCTGGATGCAGTACGTGGCCGGGCGCTGGTTCGAGAAATCCGGGCAACCGGATTCGGCCGAGGCGCATTATTCGAAGGCCATCAAGTCCTCGCCCCACTTCGCGTATCCCTATATCGGCCTCGGCCGCGTGCATCTGCAGCAAGGCGAGACGCGCACGGCCAACCGCAATTTCCGCACCGCCATCGGCCTGATGGAGTCCTCCCCGGAGGATTACCGTCCCGGCAAACGCCTGGCCATCCCCGTTACCGAGAACGTTCCCTACGATCTGCTGGCCATCCTATTCTACCAGAACGGCGCGGAAGACAGCGCGCGCATGGCCCTGGAATACGGGCAGGAGCAGGGCATCAAGACGGATCGCATGTCCCTGGTGCAGGCCTGGCTCTGGGAGTCGCGCGGGTTCCTGCCCAAGGCCGATTCCCTGTACCGGGTACTGCAGGCGAAGGACCCCTCCAATCCCGTCTATGCCGAGGCCATAGCCACCTTGGGCTGGAAACCCCAGAGCCGGCCCAGCGGGGAGTCCTATGCCGGCCCGCGCCCGGCGGACGCGGAAGCCATCTTCGCCATCTCCCTCCTGGATCCCCTGGCGCGCCAGCATACCCGCAATGCCCCCCTGTGGCTGGCCCTGGGCCAGGCCTATTTCCGGCGCGGCATGTTCGGCATCGCCACGGAATGCTTCGATTCCAGCCTCAAGTACGATCCCGGGCTTCCCGGCCTTTCCGAAAAACGCGACGCCGCCTATCAGTCCCTGATCCGCCAATCCGTGCCGGCCCGTTCCCTCGCGCAGGCTTCCGCCCCCAAATCCGCCGCTTCCCTCTCCCCGGACGAGCAGACCCCCGTGGTCATTCCGGGCAGCATCGCCCTGCTGGGCACCTACAGCGTACCCTGGGGGAGCACCCAGACCCAAATCCGCCAAGCCTATCCCAAGAAGAGTTTCCAGACCCTGCCCAACGGCAACCTGATGGACAGCTTCCTGCAGGACGGCGTGCGCCACGAATACCTGCTCGCCTTCAAGGAGGGCCACCTCTGGGGCATGCTCGTGTACGTCACCGACAGCGCGGGAGTGGCGGGGGATCTCTTCGGCAAGATCATCCGTACCAAGGCCAAGATATCCGGCGAAGGCAAAGGCACGGGCGAGGCCAAATGCCCGGGCTTCAAAACCTTCCAGGGCGCCATCTGGGAGAACGACGATACCTTCGAGTTCATGGCCCAGTTCGAGAATGAAAGCAACCGCGTGCGCCTGGCGCGCATCGGCCGGGACTTTCTCCCCCGGGACCGCCGCCTTTGCGATCTGGTCCCATTCCTGCGCGAAGACTCCTGGAAATGAGCGACGGGACGTCGCTTGAGCCGTCCTTCCGGGAAGGCGGGAAAACCCTGCCGGGGGTGCTGATCACCGGGGCCAGTTCCGGCATCGGCCTCGCGACCGCCTACCTGCTCTCCGAAAGGGGCTACCGCGTGGTCGGCACCGCGCGCAATCCGGATGCGGTCCTGCATCGCCTCCAAGAGGAACGCGGCGGCACCCCGCCCTTCCGCCTGGTGCGCATGGATCTCACCGATCCGGCCTCGGTCGATGAAGGATACGCCAGGGCCCAATCCCTGCTAGGCGGCGTCGACATCCTCATCAACAATGCCGGCCAGGGCGAACTCGGATCCGTTGAGGACACGGATCTCGACGACAGCAGGACCCTCTTCGAAGTGAACTATTTCTCCGTGGTCCGCCTCGTCAAGCTTGCCGTTCCCGCCATGCGCGCCCGGGGATCCGGCATCATCCTCAACCTCGGCTCCATCGTCCACGATCTGCAATTCCCGTTCAAGGCGCAGTACTGCGCCAGCAAATCCGCCCTCACCGGCTTCTCCCTCTCCCTGCGCTACGAATTGCATCCACACCATATCCGCGTGCACATCCTGGAGCCCGGATGGGTCCGCAGCGAATTCCATAACCGCCTGCGACCCGTATACAAGGCCGGCAGCCCGTACGCCCTGCGCCTGAAACCGTTCCTGGATTTCACCCGCGACTCCGATCCCGCCGTGCCGGACGGGCGCGCCGTGGCCGTGATCATCCTCGCCACCCTGGAGAACCCCAAGGCCCCGGTGCGCATCCCCGTCGGCAGGGAGGCCAGGAAGTTCCGCATCGCCCGCCGCTTCCTGAGCAATGCCATGCTGGACCGGCTGCTGCTGTGGAAGCTTTCGCAAAAGGGCGACAAAGCGCACCTTTAAAGGCACCATTTCTTTTGGTGCTCGGCATTCCGCCGGCGTTTGCTACCATTTCCCCTGCGCTTTAAAGAATCCGGAAACATTTTCGGCTATCGCCGTTCCCCTTGGCGAAAGTTCCGATACGAGGATCATTTTGAAATCCAAAACAGCCGCCCATGCCATCCCCTTCTCCCTGGCGACCCTCCTCCTCCTGAATTGCGCTCCGGTCCAAAGGCCGGACATGGGAAAGGAAATCGAAGGCTACGCCCTTCCCGGCAACGCGGAAAGGAAATCCGGGATGGCCATGGTCTATGTCGCCCGGCCTTCCTCCCAGGGTCCCTGGATCCGCTTCAATGTCTTCGCCGAGAACGCCGGGATCGATAGCCTGGAAGCGGGCTATACCCTGGCGCGCCAGCATCTCTGGTTCAACATCAATCCGGGCAGGCACCGCCTGCTCACCGTCGCCGAGAATACGGGCGAAGTGGACATGGACTTCAAGGCCGACAGCACCTATTTCTTCCGGCAGGACGTGACCCCCGGCTTCTTCATGGCGCGCAACCGCCTCGAGGAAACCGATTCGATCGAAGGCACCTGGAATGTCATGCGCACCCGGCCCGGCACCCGCCTCCGCACGGAAATGGTCGTCACGGACACCACCCTGAGGTACGCGAAGCCCGAGCGCAATGCCACCGGTTTCGAATTGCTGGCCGACTTCAGGACCGGCGGCATGACCGGAGGGCCCCAGCGGCAATCGGGTTTGGTGAGCGACAACGGCGACAAGGCATCCATCGGCAAGACCGGTTTCGGAATCGCCATGCGCTTCTTCTTCCTGGAACAGCTGGGCCTCAGCGCCGAAACCGGCGCCCTCTTCGGCAGCGCCTCGGCCAAGGACACCAAGGCGATGTCCTACATGAACGAATGGAGTTCGAACCTCGGCCTCATCGTCGTTCCCTACACCCAACCCACCGGATTCGGCTTCCTCCGCTACGCCCTATCCGGCGGAATGAACTACACCCGGCTGGCCCTCGCCGACGAATACATCGACTTCGTGACTTCCACCAATCCCGTCTTCTTCTATCCCGAACCCGCCACCGGCTTCGGCTGGTACCTGGGCCCCGAATTCGACCTCGTCCAAAAGCGCGGCCTCCTTATCCAAATCGGCGCCCGGTTCCTCCAGGAAAATCCCCAATACCCCCGGGGCACCAAGGCCTTTGCCGGCAGCGAAATCCTGGGCAGTTTAGGATTGGGCTATAAGTTCTAGGACGATCGCACGATCGCTCTCACCACCGCACCCAATACGCCCCTCTTCAACTCTTATTTTCCAACCCGTCACTCCTTAGACGCCTGAAGCGCCCTGCCTGGAAGGCAGGCCGCCGCGCCTCCCAGCCCAAAACCCCCGGGGCCCCCCGCATTCAAACCCTACGAACCGCCTCCCCTCCCAGCCAACCCGGCCGCGCGCATTCTCCCCGCGGCCAATCGACAAAAACACCCGCGACCCACTCTCCGCAACCCTCACCTACCCACTCCCCCGCTATCCCACGCGACCCCCTCCCGGGCGCCCCGCCGCGCGCTCCGAAGCCTCGATCCAAACCGCTGGAACCGACGAACCACCGCCTCGACCCTACTTTAACGGGACCACGCAAGCACCGAGGCATAGGTCTAGCCTGTTGGGAGGATGTTGGGCCAGCGGGTGAGGCCGGGGATGGGGTCGGTCCGATTAGGCGGAGGGGTGGGAGCGGGCGGGACGGCGAAGCGCAAACGAGCACTCTTCCTAAGGGATCTGTGGGGAGACCGGCTCATGTGCGAGCGCGCGCGGCGGAACCAGCGGACCTCCCAGCCGTCCCGCCGGAAGCCCCACCGCAGCGACGCTCCCGCCCCGGAGCCTTCCGGAGCCGCCCCCATGCCCCGACCGCGCCCGCGGAACCTTCATCCCCCCGAACAAACTACGTCTCAACCACGCTAGGTAGCATGCTCGATGAGCCAAGCCGGCTCCTCGATGTAGTACTGCTCCACGCGATCCCAATCCACCACGTTCCACCAGGTCTCCACCCACTCGGGCCTGCGGTTCTGGAACTTCAGGTAATACGCGTGTTCCCATAGATCCACCAGCAGCAAAGGCTGCAGCCGCTTGCTGATGGGGCTGTCCTGATTGGGCAGGTTCAGGATCTGAAGCTTCCCGTCCGCGTCCTGGACGAGGAAGGTCCAACCGCTCCCGAAGAGTTCCAGGGCCTTGGCCGTGAACGTCTTCTTGAACTCATCGAAGCCTCCGAATTCCTTCTGGATGGCTTCGCCGATCTTGCCTTTTGGGGCGCCGCCCTTGCCCGGGGCCATGATGCTCCAGAAAAGGGAATGGTTCGCATGGCCTCCGCCGTTGTTGATCACGGACTGGCGCATGCCTTGGGGAATCGCGTCGAGATCCATCAGGATATCGTCGATTCCCTTGTCATGGAAGGCCGGGATGGCTTCGAGGGCCTTGTTCAGCTTGTCCACGTACGCGGCATGATGCTTGCCGTGATGGATTTCCAGGGTGGCCTTGTCATAGAAAGGCTCCAGGGCATCGGTGGGATAGGGCAGGGGGGGCAAGGTGAAAGCCATGGTTATCTCCGTCTTGGAATGGGAAAGGGCGTGTTAGGGGAAGATAAAGGCCCGCATGGGCGGCTGCAACGATTTCGACCAGGAGCGGGTCCCAGGTGCGCAATTCCTGATGGGAATCCGGAGAGTGGGCTTCCCCGAGGTCCCGTTTTGCCCCGTTTACCGTAATCGATAGGATTTAAGGAGCGGGCACCGACTTTGCTTCCGGATAGGACGGGGATACGGGAAGCCTCGCGAAACGGGAGCGGAAATGACGGAATGGATTGCGGA
The DNA here is from genome assembly GCA_028287465.1 of Fibrobacterota bacterium. Taxonomy (GTDB): domain Bacteria; phylum Fibrobacterota; class Fibrobacteria; order UBA11236; family UBA11236; genus Chersky-265. Next base: position 108,203 of record JAQBPO010000033.1, on the reverse strand, counting down.
GTCCGGACGAGATGAGGGAGCTAAGGAATGAAAAACTTGGGAGCGCGTATTAAGGGCTGGTGGACGGGATTGTTCCTGGTAGGAATGCTGGCCGGCGCGGCGCCGATGGAAACCGCGGGAGCGGATTTTGCCCCCGTACTCCCCGGCAAGGAATGGGTATATGCGGGAGCGGGGGATATTGAGCCGACCGCAATCCCGCCCCTAAGATACGGGCAGGAATACCGGGTCCGATACAAGGAAAAGCTGCGATTGAGGGTGATGATGAGAGTCGTGAAAAAGGACACCACCATCTACACGGTCCTGGAACATGACTCCCTATTCGCCCGCGTGGCCCACAAATGGGGTTATACCCGCGACAGCCTCATCGGCAGCCTGCCGGATACGGTCGCTCTGCGTACCCTGACGTACAAAGAGTTCGGAGGGAAGTTCCAACTGGTAAACGGGGACTCGCTCCGGTTCGGCCATACGGATACCACGGACGTTTTCTTCTATGCCCATGCGACCGTGTCAGGCAGGTCCTCGCTTTTGAGCGGTCTGTCGGCTCCTTACATCGGGATGCAATCCATCACCCAATACATGGGACCGGAATGGGACGACCGCAAGGCGTGGTACTTGGATCGCGTGGGACTCTATTGGGCCAAGGTGGGCGTATCCTGCTCGGATTGCGGGTGCACGGCCGGCCGGGAGCTCCTTCTTTCCACCTATCAGGGTATGGCCGTTGATCCCGGCATCGATCCACCCGGCGCGGGTCTGGCCAAGGAGGGTCGGATCGCCTGCGCTTTGGCCCGGAAAACCCGGCCCGGCTTGTTCCGCTTGGCTGCGATGTGGGGAGGGGACAACAAGAATTTGTTGGGAAGGACCTTGCCGTCCTCTTTGGGACGGTGAGGGGGGCGCGACCGCTGGAAAAGGACCGCCCAAGGCCCGCTAGGGCGCATTCAAATAGGCGTGAACCGCTTTCACGTCCACTTCCGTAAGCGGAAGCTTGACCATGATTTTGGTCGGGCGCTTAGGCGCGTAGCCGGGAGGGTATTCGCCGCGCAGCACGCGCGCCTGCACCAGCTCCAGGGACGAGCCCTTAATGTCCGGCCCCAAGGAGCCGGCGCGCGCCGGGTTCACGTTATGGCAGGAAATGCAATTCGACAGGTAGAGGCCCCGCCCCCGGGTGACCAGGGGGTCGGAGGCCTCCTGCTTTTTGCAGGCGGACCAGAACTCCAGGCAGGCGGCGCCGAGGGCCGCCGCCAGGAGAACCGACCGTAAGCGCCGCATTACCGGGATCAATGGTGGAGGACCACTTCCGAGAGGGCGTAGAAGACCAAGGCGAGAAGGAGTCCGTAGTGGATGACGCCGGAGACCTTTTCGATGGGCTTGGTGGTGGGGCCTTTATCGGCAAGCAAGGCGTTCGCTTCGATGAGGCCGACTATGACGGCGACGATGCCGAGCCAGAGACCGACCTTGCCTTCTTCCACGCGGATGGTGAGATGGCTGGCGGCTCCCATGAAGAACAACAGGGGCACGGACAGCAGGGTATTGGTGCGGGAGGCGAGGAAGGCGCGGCGGGCCATGGCGGGAAGGTTCTCGACCTTTTCGCCGTTCGCCGAGGCGATGATGCGCTTCTGCCTGGGCCAGATGACGAACCAGACATTGAACCACATGACCAGACCCATGATGGCGCCGGTCAGGATGGTGGCGGACCAGGAGCTGTTGAAAAGGGCGGAACCGGCGGAACCGGCTTGGCCGAACTTCATGCCGATGATGGCCAGGCCCGTGATCAAGGTGCCCATGGCGCCGTAGCGGAAATAGAAGAGGGCACGCGGGACCAGGCCCTTGGTCGCTTCGGTCTTGGTGGCCGCTTCGGCCTTGGCGAAGAAGGGACCTTGTACGAAGTTGAAGTACCAGAGCATGCCGATCCAGGCGATGCCGAAAATGAAATGCCCCCAACGCAGCAGGAACATAATACCGTCGAAGTTGAAAAGTGCCCAATCCATGATAGCCTCCGCTTTTTAGTGCTGAAAAATATAAGCATTCTCGGTCCCTTTGCGGCTTATGGGCGGCGCGAACGGGATGGATCGCCTATGCGGGCAAAAGACGCTATAATTCATCCATGCCGACTAATGCGCTTTCCGGTTGGGGCCGTTACCCGATCGTAACGGCGGAAGAGGACGCGCCCGAATCCCTGGGGCGCATCCCTTCCCTGACCGGGCGCGCGTACCTCCCGCGCGGCCAGGGGCGCAGCTATGGGGACGCCGGCCTTCCGGCCGCCGGCCATCTCGCCATCAATTCCTACCGGCTTGATAGGTTCCTTTCCTTCAATCCCTATTCCGGCGTCATGGATGCGGAGGCCGGGGTCACCTTCCAGGCCATCCTGCGCATCGCCTTGCCCCGCGGATTCTTCCTGCCGGTCACCCCCGGAACCATGTTCGTGAGCCTGGGCGGCGCCATCGCCAGCAACGTGCATGGCAAGAACCACCATCATTCCGGATCCCTGGAGCATTTCATCCTCGAACTGGAAGTGGCCACTCCGATGGGCACCCTGATCTGCTCTCCGGCCGTCCATCCGGACCTGTTCCGCGCCACCGTGGGCGGCTATGGCCTGACGGGCTTCATCACGCGCGCCAAGCTGCGCCTCAAGCCGGTGGAGACCGCCCAGGTGGAATGCCTGCGCGTGCGCGCTCCGGGCCTCGACTCCCTGTTCGCCCTGCTTTCCAAGCACGATGCGGACTATGAATATTCCGTGGCCTGGCTGGATACCCTGGCCCGGGGCCGATCCATGGGGCGCGGGGTGCTGATGCTGGGCAACCATGCCCTGCCTTCCAAGGCGGCGGGAACCGCAGGCAGCGCGGGCATGGCGGCCCAAGGAGGGTCCGGTGCGCCGGGAACGGATAAGGCCGCCAACCTGGCTTATCGCGACAAGCGCCGGCTCAAGGTCCCCTTCACCTTGCCCGGAGCCCTGCTCAACCGCCCTTTCCTGTCCGCGTTCAATGAAGTCTTCTATCGGCTTTCCCGGGGAGGCGCGGGCGGGAAATCCCGCGAGGGATTCGAGGGCTTCTTCTATCCCCTGGACCGGATCGGCGATTGGAACCTACTCTACGGCCGCAAGGGATTTTTCCAATACCAGTGCATGATCCCCGATCCGCGCGGCGAGGACGGCATCGCCGCCGCCCTGGACTTCCTGAGCGGGAACGGGCTCGGGGCCTTCCTCTCCGTGCTCAAGCGCTGCGGGGACGATAGGGTGATGCTTCCCTTCTGCAAGCGCGGCTATACCCTGGCCCTGGACATCCCCTTCCGGGGACAGGAAACCTTGCGGTTACTGGACCGCCTGGACGACCTGGTCATCTCCTTCGGCGGCAGGGTGTACCTGACCAAGGACGCGCGCCTTAGACCGGAAGCCTTCCGGGCCATGTATCCCGAAAGCCGGGCCTGGATGGAAACCGTACGCCGTTACAATCCCGAGGCCAAGAGCAATTCCCGCCTGGCGGAAAGGCTGGAACTTTGGAAAACCTGAAAGGCCGGATCGTCCTCTTCGGCGCGACGTCCGGCATCGCCTCGGCGGTCGCGGCGCGGCTGGCGTCCCTGGGCGAGGCCCTGATCCTGATCGGGCGCGACGGCGCGGCCCTTGAAGCCCAGGCGCGGGCCCTGGAGTCCGCGCATGGCCGCAAGCCCGCATGCCTGGCCTGGGACGTGCTTGATTTCGCCGGGCATGCGGACCGGTTCCGCCAACTCGAAGCGATGCCGGCCGCGCGCGAAGGCGGGATCCAAGGGGTATTCTTCGCCGCGGGAATCCTGTTCCCGCAGGATGAATGCGACCGGGATCCGGACAAGACCAGGCTCACCATCGAAACCAACCTGACCGGGCCGGCCATGATCCTGGACCTGTTCGCGGGCCATTTCCGGCGGCGCGGTTCCGGCTGGATCAGCTGCGTGTCCTCCGTGGCGGGCGATCGCGGCCGCGGCAAGGTGCTGGCCTACGCCGCCGCCAAGGCCGGGCTCTCCGCCTACCTGGCGGGCCTGCGCCACCGCCTGGTCGGGACCGGCGTATTCGTGCAGACCGTGAAGCCCGGGTTCGTCCGCACGCGCATGACCAAGGGCGTGGAGAGCCGCCTGATGGCGGAGCCGGAAAAGGTGGCCCAGGAGATAGTCTCCGCCCTGCGCAAGCGGCGCGAGGTCCTCTATACGCCGGGGATCTGGAGATGGATCATGCTGATCATCCGCTGGATCCCCTCGCCCGTCTTCCGGAGGATGAAGCTGTGAGCACCCGGGGCCGGACGCGCGCCTTGCTGGGGCTCATGCGCCCCGCGCATTGGATCAAGAACGTGTTCGTGCTGGCGGGGGTGGTTTTCGCCGAGGACTGGACCCGTCCCGGGATGCTGCTGCTGGCCGTCTCCGCCTTCGCCGCCTTCTGCCTGGCCGCCAGCGCCGTGTATTGCGTGAACGACGCCATGGACGTCGAAGCGGATCGCGCCCATCCGCGCAAGCGGACGCGGCCCATCGCCTCCGGCGAGGTATCCTCCTACGCGGCCTACGCCTTGGCCGCGGCCCTGGGCGCGGGCGCGCTGACCATCAGCCTCTACGCGGGCCCCCGGCTTTCCGCATGCCTGGCGGCCTACGCCGCCGTCAACGTGCTTTACTCGCGCATCCTCAAATCCATGGTGCTGATCGACGTCTTCTGCATCGCGTCCGGATTCATCATCCGCCTGCTGGCGGGCACTTGGGGCATCGGCGTGGAGCCTTCCCAGTGGTTCATCCTGTGCACCATGAACCTCAGCCTGTTCCTGGGCTTCTCGAAACGGTACGCCGAACTCATGGACGGGGAAAGGCCGTTGGCGGAGAAGCGCGCCGTGCTCAAGAGCTATTCCCCGGAATTCCTGCGCATGCTCCTGGCCATCACCCTGTCCGCCACCTTGATCACCTACGGGCTCTATACCACCAGCCCGCGGACCCTGGAAGTGCACGGGAGCACGCGGCTCATCTATACCCTTCCCATCGCCATGTTCGGATTGTTCCGCTATCTCTACCTGGTGATGGAAAAGGGCTTCGGGGAGAACACCGTGGCGGACGTTCCCAGGGATCCCGCGTTGCTGGCCATTTGCGCCCTGTACGTGGCCGCGGGCGTGATCCTGCTCGGCCTCTGATTTCCCCCGAAGCGCGCCGCCCAGGTCCTTGGAAGGTTTTCCGCTTCCCGCGCGACGGATAATTTGCCTCACCGCCGCCAGAATCTATCTTCAGACCTGAAGCCTTGGACATCCGCCGCACCCGCGAGGAGAACCCGTCATGATCCGCCTATTCGACCCGGGCCTGGAACAGGCTTGCCGGGAGTTTCTCGGGAATTCCCCCCAAGCCAATTATTGCCATGACCCCGCCTGGATGAAGGTGATCAAGGAAGCCTACGACAAGGAGGCTTTCGCCTTCGTCCGCACGGACCCCGATACCGGCGCCGTTAAGGGGATGGCTCCCGCCTGTTTCCTGGCCTCCGCCGCCTTCGGGAAGAACCTGGTCTGCCTGCCCTACCTGGACTACGGCGGCATCCTGGCCGAGGATTCCGAAACCGAGGACCTCCTCAGGGACAAGCTGGTGGCGGAAGCGCAGGCGCGCCGCGCCCAACTCGAGATCCGCAGCCGCGATCCCCTGTGTGGCCTGCCCACCCCAAAGGACGACAAGGTTTCCATGATCCTGCCCTTGTCCGAAAGGGACATCCACTCGCAAGGCGGGGACTGGCGAGGCGTCGCCGACCCGGGGCCGGTCGATTCCCTGAACGCGGACGGCTATTGGAAGGGCCTGGACGCCAAGGTGCGGAACCAGGTGCGCAAGGCGGAAAAATCCGGCGTGACCGTGGTCTGGGGCCGCGAGGATCGCCTGGACGATTTCTACGAGGTATTCTGCGTGAACATGCGCGATCTGGGATCGCCCACCCATGCGCGCGGATTCTTCGAGGCGGTGCTGCGCCATTTCCCCGGGGCCCGGATCGGCACGGCCCATCGCGAGGGCAAATGCATAGGCGGGCTGTTCCGCATCCTGTGGAAGAACGAACTGGCCATTCCCTGGGCCTCGACGCTCAAGGATGAGCGCATCCATTGCCCCAACAACGCCCTTTATTGGGAAAGCATCCGTTTCGCCTTCGAAGCGGGGTGCCGCCTGGTTGATTTCGGCCGCAGCACCCGGGACGAAGGGACCTATCGGTTCAAAAAACAATGGCAGGCCCGGGAATTACCTTTGTATCGTTATCAATTCGATGAGAAAGGGCATTTCCTTGAACAGTCTTGGCATGTCGCGCAGGGGAAACTAGGGTGGACCCGGAACATCTGGGCGAAGCTCCCCCTGAAGCTGGCGAATTCGCTGGGACCCATGCTGCGGGGAAGCATCTCAGCGTAGCCAGGCCGCCGCGCAAGAGCACGGCGCGCCTCTTGTGGGTGTCGTTCTCGATCTTCGTCGTCTACGGCACCACCTTTCCCTTCAATTTCGATATCGGCTGGCACGGTTTCCACGCGGCAATCCATCGCGTCAATTGGCTCGCGATGGGCGGCCGCCCGGGCGATCCCATCATTTCCGATCTCGTCCAGAACGTCCTGCTCTTCCTCCCGTTCGGGTTCCTGGGCTATTTCTCCCTGGTCTACAAAAGCTCCACGTGGAAGAAGCTCGCCATCGTATCGGCCGGCGCCTCCTTGAGCGCCTTCGTGGAGATCCTCCAGCTGTTCTCGAGCACGCGTTTCCCCTCCCTCTCCGACGTCATCACCAATACCACCGGGACCATCCTGGGCCTCTTGGCCGCCATGGCGCTCAAGCGGACCGTGCTCGGATTCAAATCCCAGCCGACCGCGCGGCGATTCCTGGACGCGGAATCGGCTTTTCCGGCATTCATCTTCCTGGTCCTGACGGTGGCGGGCTGCTGGCAGCCTTTCGATTTCAGCCTCGACGTTGGCGTCGTCTGGGGGCACCTCAAGCCTTTGTTGCGGGAACCCATCCGCTTCTCCAATCCCGATGACGATTTGATCACCTTCATCCGCTTCCTCCTGACCACGCTTTTCGTATGCCGCATGATCGCGGAAACGGGCTTCCGGCGGCCGGTCCTTTGGGGCGTGGCCTTCACGGGGTCCCTGGCCGTGGCATTGGAGCTGAGCCAGGTCTTCGTCCAATCCCGCTCCCCGGAAGCCCAGGACGCCTTGGTGGCCGTTCTCGGCGCGGTCGGCGGCGGGATCAGCTTCTTCTTTCCGGGCTTCCACCGGCGCCCGCGCTTATGGCTCCTGGCCGGCGGCCTGGCCATCCTGGCCTCCGTGGCGGCCCGGGCGCTTTTCCCCTACACCTTCACCCCGCATTTTTCCGGATTCAACTGGATCCTTTTCCTCCCGCAATACGAACGGACCACCTTCGCCGCCTTGGGCGATTTCATCGAAAGCGCCATGGTCTTCTTCCCTTTGGGCTTCCTGATGGGTTATTTCTATCCCCGCATCCGGCCCTCGGCGCTGGCCGGCCTCCTGGCGGGGATCATGGCCATGGGGGTGGAGATGCTCCAGGGCTTCGTCCCCGGCCGTTACGCGGACGTTACCGATGTGCTGGGGGCCATGCTGGGCGCCATTGCGGGCGGTTTGGCCCTGACCCGGGGCTGGCCGGCCTTCCGGGAATACATGGCAAGGGACGACGACAGCCAGGTCTAGAGGGCCGGGAGGGAGCGCGGAATGAGGGCGGACGTGCTTATCACCGGAGGCGGGATAGTGGGGCTGGCGACGGCCTTGCGCATCCTCGAGCGTTTCCCGGGCCTTAAGGTCACGGTGCTGGAAAAGGAAGGCGGGGTCGCCCGCCACCAGACCGGCCACAATAGCGGCGTGATCCATTCCGGCATCTATTACAAACCGGGGAGCTACAAGGCGCAGCTGTGCCGCCGCGGCTATGCCGAGATGGTCGCGTTCTGCCGCGCGAACGATCTGCCCCATGACATCTGCGGAAAGATCATCGTGGCCCTGACGGAAGCGGAGCTGCCGCAGCTCGAGACCCTGCGCCAGAGGGCGGAAGCCAACGGTCTGAAAGGGGTTTCCGTGGTGGAGCGCGGCGATATCGCCCGCTACGAGCCCCATGCGGGGGGTCTCAAGGCCCTCCACGTGCCCGAGACCGGCATCGTCGATTACGTCAAGGTTTCGGAAAAGATGGCGGAACGGATCCGCGCCCTGGGAGGCGAGATCATCCTCAGCCGGCGGGTGGAATCCCTGCGCACCCTCCCGGACGCGAAGGTGGCCCGCGCCGGCGAGGCGGATTACGAAGCGTCCTTTTTCATCAATTGCGGCGGCCTCATGAGCGATCGCGTGGCGCGCCTGGACGGCGTGGATACGGGCGTTTCCATCGTGCCCTTCCGCGGCGAATATTACGATCTGGATCCGGCTTCCAGGGGTCTGGTGAAGAACCTGATCTACCCCGTCCCCGATCCGGCCTTCCCCTTCCTGGGCGTCCATTTCACGCGCATGATCGGAGGCGGGGTTGAGTGCGGACCCAATGCCGTGCTGGCCTTCAAGCGGGAAGGCTACCGTAAATCGGACGTGAACCTGAAGGATACCGCGGAGGTGTTCGCGAATCCGGGATTCCGCAAGCTCGCGCTCCGCCACTGGCGCATGGGCCTGGGCGAGTTCCACCGCTCCTTCTCCAAGGCCGCCTTCGTTAAGGCCCTGCAGCGGCTCCTGCCGGACGTGCGCGAGCCCATGCTGACACCCGCGGGGTCCGGCGTGCGGGCCCAGGCCTTGCGTCGCGACGGTTCCCTGGTGGACGACTTCGCCTTCGCGGACGGGCCCCGCAGCCTCCACGTGCTCAACGCGCCTTCCCCCGCGGCTACGGCCTCCCTGGCCATCGGCGGGGAAATCGCGGATCGGTACGCCAAATCGACCGGGAAATAAGCTCCCGGTTCACCGCGCCGGACCTCCCGATCGGAGGCGCGAATTTTTCCCCTCCCCATTTGCGAAAGCTTATTTTCCCTCCAGTAGCGCTTCGGTAAAGAAAACCGTCGGCCTCCCGTCCTAGCGGAGCCGAACCTCACACGATACTTGCGGTTCCCGAGGGAACCAGGGGAATTCTCATGTCCAGAATCAATGCTTCGCCTACCCGATCGCTTCCGCGGGCCTTCGGTCTCCTTGCCCTTCTGTCGTTCCCGTTCCTGGCCGCCCGGGCGGAGGCCAAGTTCACCACTCCGGACTGCCCGGACTATAAGGAGAGCGATTTCACGTACCGTAGGCTGGTCACCCCTACTTCGGACACGAGCCTTAACGAGCCGCTCAAGCTGGTCACCGCCATGCGCGACGACGGCAAGGTGGACGTGTACTTCATCGAACGCCACGGCAAGGTGAAGCGGTGGAGCGACGGTAAGGAAGGCGTCACCACCCTGATCGAGCTGGACACCTGGACCGATTCCAAGGACAAGGTGGACAGCACGGGGACCGATGCGGAAACCGGTTTGGAAGGCATCGCCCTCGATCCCGGTTTCAAGGAAAACCACCGCATCTATCTGCGCTACGAGCCTTGGAACAAATCGGTCTACCGCATCTCCCGCTTCGAGGTCTCGGGCGATTCCATTCCGCTTTCCTCGGAGAAGGTCCTGCTGGAGATCCCCTATGTACGGGAACATACCCACCTGTCGGCCATCGTGCTGGGAGGCGCGGGCATGGCCTTCGATCCGGACGGGAACCTCCTCATCCCCATCGGGGCCAACACCGAGCTTTCGCCCTCCGTCAACGAGCAATACCAGGACTTCAGCGCCGAGTTCACCTCTTCCAACCTGCACAGCCTGCGCGGGGCCATCGTGCGCATCCATCCGGACGATTCCCCCAAGGGCTACTCCATCCCCAAGGGCAATTTCGGGGAGTATTGGTCCGCATGGTTCAAGCAGCAGGGCAGGGACGGCGTCGCCACCGAGTACGCGGATACCTCCAAGGTAAAGCCGGAGATCTACATCAAGGGCGTCCGCAACCCCTATTCCATCACCATCGATCCCGTGCGCGGCTGGGTTTCCTGGGGCGAGTTCGGCCCCAACCGCATGGGCGCGACGCGCATCGAGGAAAACAACCTCGCCACCCATTCGGTCTATGGCGGCTATCCCTATTGGGCGGGCAAGCACGAGTTCCTCCTGGACGGCAAGCAGCCCTGGGCCGGCGCGGGGCTGGATCCCAAGGCCCCGGTGAACAATTCGAAGTGGAACGAAGGGCCCAAGGAGCTGCCCCCGTCCGACACCCCCCGCTATGCCTACAGCGCCTACCTCAACAACGGCTTCCTGGTGGGCAACCATCCCGTGGTGGGGCCGCTCTACCACTATGATACCGAGTCGACGTCCGGCATGAAGTTCCCGCCGCATTTCGACAAGGCCTGGTTCCTGGTGGAGCGGCAGACCAAAAGCGTGCGCGTGCTGCAACTGGACGAAACCGGATCCTACGTCATCGATTCGGCCATGGTTGCCACCTCGCAGGAACTCACCCGGCCCCTGGACCTGGAGCAAGGCGCCGACGGGGCCCTCTACGTGGTCGACTACGGCAGCGGATGGCACAGCACGGGATCGGGAATGCATATCGGCCGCATCGAATACACCGGCTCCTGCCACCCCGGAGCGCCCACCTCAATGGCCTCGCGGAACAGGCCGGGCAACCTCCGCATCAAGGTCTCCAGCCTGGCGGTGGAGGTCAACGAGCCCGGGCCGCATCTGGTCCGCGTGCATGATTTCGGCGGCCGGGTCATCGAGACGTTCAAAGCGGACGGGCCCATGTCCCATCCCCTGGCGCGCGCACGGCGGAAGGGCGTCTATTTCGTAACGGTAGAGATGCCCAAGAAGGCGACCCAGACCTTCACGCTGACGGATCTCTGAAGTGGAAGGTTAACGGCGTGCGGGCGACCGTGTGAATGGTTTTAAAAAGGGGGCCCGATTTCAGGGCCCCACGAGAATGGCCCGCGCCTTCCTTTGACCCGCGATCTGCACCAGCACCAGGCCGGAAATCCCGGGCGGAGGAGTCCAACCGACCAGGCCGTTCCTGTCGGCCCGGGACTGCCCCAGAAACCTCCCGTCGAGGGCAAGCCACCTTACCCAGTCGGCCTTGATCATACGGTACCCGATCCGCCCTTCGGGGCTTTTGGAAATCGAAATCACCCTGATTCCCGAAAAATCGATACTGTCTGAATACGAATAGCCGAGCGTTCGGATGCCGTTCTTGGATCTGCCCAATGCCGCATAAAGGTAAAGGGACCCCTTTTCCGGGATGATTTCGGCGTAGTCGATGAAACTGCCGGAACCGAGCCTGCCTATCGGGAAATGGCCCTGGCTGGAGGCCGGAATCCCGGCCAGCGATGGATCGACGGCGAAGGCTAGCTTGGTGGACGACCAGTACACATGGACGGAGTCCGCTTCGAGGGGATCGTAGGACTTGCCCGTCACGACGAAGGCAAGACTCAGGTTATGGGGTACGACCAAGGGAACGATTTCGAGGGTTCCCATGACCGACGATGGATTGGGGTTCAACTCGAATGCCCCGACTTCCTTCCGGTTGACCCTCGGGTTGCCGAATACATCCCTTTCAACGTTGGCGGCGTAGGAAACCAGGGAGCTCCCCGCATAGAGCGGATTGCACGGCGAGAGCATGCCGCATTCGACGACCGCAGCCAAGGCGTTTTCGACGCCGGGCAGATACTCGACGGCCCAGATATCAACGGGCGCGATGCGCGCGGAGTAACCGAGGCCGCCGACATCGACAAGACCCCGGAGATCCGTTTTCCCCGTGAACACATTATGATCCAGGGTCGGTACCTTGCCTGAAAGGGTCGCATCCACCGGATCGGCAATTCCCGAAAAGAAGTTGTTCGCGAACACGGCCTGGATGCTGCCCGTTCCGGAAGCGATAATGCCCCTGGTCTTGCCCGTATTCGGAAGGCTCGCATCGTCCACGAAGGTGTTGTTGAGGACGCGGACATTGGCCGAGGCGGCATTGGTTATCTGCACATTTTTGGTGAAGCCCCAGACGAGATTACTGACGAAACGCGCCGAAGCGGTCTCGCCGACTTCGATGTCGACGGCCGGACCCTCTACGCCTCCCCTGGAAGCGGCGCGGAAAATGTTGCTTTCGACCAAGGCGCCGGAGGCCTTTATTTTCAATGCAGCATTGGCGGAGCCGGCGGGCATTTCGAAAAGGAGGCCCTTAACGGTCACGTTCTTGCGGGTGATGGTGAGCGCTTCCCTGGTCTTGCCCCGGAAAATGGGGCGATTGGGATCGTAGCGTCCTGCGCTTTGGCCGGCGGTAATGGTCAAGGAGGACGTGTCAGCGCTCCCAAACGGCGATATGGAAATGTCTTCCATCACCTCCGCGGGATTGCCGTTCCTCACGATGATAGTGCCTCCCCCCATGCCGGTGATGTAAGCCAGCGCCGAGTCCATGCCGCAATAGGCATTCAGGAGGGTGCCATCCGCGCCGGGACAGCCCACGGGAGAATAGACGAGGTAAACGGTATCCCTGGAGGTCGGCCGGAATGAGATTATCGGGGAATAAGGCGTCGGCTGACCGGCCTTGGTGGATCCATCCAGGTTTACGAGCGGGACCGCGTAGAATCTGAATGTTCCTTTGGGAATGAACTCGAACAGGAAGGAAATCGATCCGCCCTGCGCTGGTTTGGAAGCGCGACCGGTCACCTGGCCGCTTTCCGTGGCCATCACGACCGCGACGCTGTCGATGGGTTCGCCGCCCCGGGTCACGGTAATATTGGCCCGGCCATTCGGGAAATCGCTTGCGGCGGCATCCAGTTTCAACGTCAGGTCGTTGATGGGATAGGACGGCACTCCCACGACCGTGGCGATGGCGGCGTTTGAGAGCACGGGCGCCTGCTGACCCTGGCGATAATGGAGCATCTTCACGTAAAACGGGATCTGTGAGCCGAGGCGCACTTCCTTGGGAACGGTTAGGATGGAATCGTCCATCGGGAAGGCCTTACGGAAGTAGCCGCTGGTTTTCACCGAAGCCTTTAAGGCATTCGAATCATTGGTCGTGGTCAGTTTGGCCAAGGTATCGCTGAAGAAGAATTGCACGAACTCCGGGGTCAAGGCGGTCGACTTGTAGTAATCCGCATCGAAATTCATTTGGGTAAGCTTGATCCTTAACGAATCCAAGGCGACGGGGGCGAAAGTCAGGCTCCCGCCCAAGGATCCTGAATCCAAGGGACTGGGGGTTTCATAGGTATCCTGATCCACGAAGGCCCCGACCTTGACATTGGCGAGCCAGGTGCGGCCGGCCAGGAACGGAGTGAAACCGGGGAAGTAGAGCTTGCTGGCGCCGAGGTCCTTTATATCGGACATTCCGGTCCAGTTGGAGGTGGTGTACACCCGGAACATTTTCCCGAAATCGGCGTTCTTCCGCGCCAGGGTCGGATCGCTCCGCAATTCGGTCAGGGGATAGTCCTTCACATCGGTGGAGGATGGACCGTAGTTGGAAAAGCCCCTGGGAAGGGGGGTGTTGATGTTGGCGCCCGAGTTCCCGTTCAGGGTAACCGCCGCATTTGTGGTGTTGACGGCAAGGGGAAGGTTGGCGTTTCCACGAGACCAGGCGTTCTTCAGGATGCTGTCGGAGGCGGCCAAAACCCCGCTAAACACGATTGGTGGCAAGGTGTCCGTCTTATGGGCGAAGAGGTTGTGTTGGATGACGACGTTCTTTTCCGGAGTCGTCACGCTGGAGCCGATGATGATGGCATTCCATTCATTGCGGGATCCGGTAAAGGTATTGGCGATGACATGGACCGTGCCCGTGGCGGCCAATTGCAGGCCGGTGCTGAAGAAGACGCTCGAGCGGATTTCCACCCGGGTGGCCGCGCTCCCGGTATGCAACCCGATGGACCTGCCGATGCCGTCGGGCGGGGTACGGAACAAGCAGCGTTCTACCAGAACCGAACTTGCAGTGATATCCACCAAGGCACCGGTACCGGCGGTGTAATTGTCCGCCATCCAGAAATGACAGTTGGAAATGGAAGAGCTGTCCGCTGAAATCAGGACCGAAGGGGAGGTGCTTCCATTCGGATATCCGATGCCCCCGGAACCGATGGCCTTGCGGGCGAAACCGAGGTTGGAAAGGAAAGTGGGATTCCCGGCATTGATGTTCAAAAGCTGAGGATCCGCCGGGTTGGCTTCCACCAAGGTCAGGATGGAGTCGTTGGCGCTTGCGTTTTCCCCAATGATGCGGGTGACCTTACCGGTGCGGCCCGCCACCACGATTTCATTGTTCAGGGTGAGGGTGTCCCCGGCGAACCGCAGGCGGACCGTTATGGTGGCATCGGTGCAGCCGGAAATGACTGAATTGACGGCATCGACCGCTTCGGGCGAATAGCGTTTGGTGGTTTCATCCCACCCCGGGGCGTTGTTTTGGATCAATAAGGTGGTATCGATACAGGATGCGGAGCCGATGATCCTCATCGCCATGGTGATGAAAATCACCTTGGAAAGGCATAGTCGCATGCGGATGGTTCCCCCGGGTAAAAGGACAAAAGGAAAATATGCCTAATATCCAGGGTAACCGGGAAGAAAAAGGAGGGAAGGGGCCCGGATCCGCCGGGCCTGAACATCAGGCGTGGACCTTCTCCTCCAGCTCCTTGCGCACCCAGATTTCCCAAGGGGCCTCGCCCTTGGCGTGGAGATCGTCGAGCTTCTGCTTGTCCTTGAAGGTGTCCATGCTGGCCCAGAAGCCCTTGTAGGGATAGGCCACCAGCTGGCGGATCTCGATCAGGCGCTTGAAGGGCGCATGCACCAGCTCCTCGCCGTCCCTCATGTAATCGAAGATCTGGTTCTTGAAGACGAAGAAGCCGCCGTTGATGTTGACGCCGGATTGGGACAGATCGTGGATATCGCTCACGTGGCCGTCCGGCTCCAGGGTCACCGCGTGGAAGCTCTGGCCGGGGCTCACGCACAGGAAGGTGGCCACCTGGCCTCCGCGCTTGTGGTAGTCGACCATCTTGTCGAGGTTGAGGTCGGTCAGGCCGTCGCTGTAATTGGCCAGGAACATCTCTTCGCCGTCCAGGTGCTTGCGCACCGCCCGCAGGCGCTGGCCGATGTTGGAATGCGTCCCGGTGTCCACGAAGGTGATCTTCCAATCCTCGATGTCCCTGTTCAACAGCTCCGGCTTGCCCTGGCCGTTGAGGACGAAATCGTTGGAGAGGCATTCATCGTAATGGAGGAAATAATCCTTGATGGTATCCGACTTGTACCCGAGCGCCAGGATGAAATCCTTGTGCCCGTAACTGGCGTAGTACTTCATCAGGTGCCAGAGGATGGGCCTGTACCCGATCGGCACCATGGGCTTGGGAACGTTTTCCGAATATTCGCGCAGGCGCATGCCCAGGCCGCCGCAGAACAACACGACTTTCATGATATGCCTCTTTTCATAGTCCGATTCCTTCGTAGACGCGGAAGTGCGCCTTGTCCAACATGCGCCTGCCGTCCACGAAGACGGGGGGCTCCTGGCCGACGGCGGTCTCCAGCAGGGCGGGGAGGCGGCGGAACTCGTGCCAGCGCGTTACCAATACGATGCCGCGCGCGCCGGCGACCGCCTCCTCCAGGCTGCGGCAGAGCCTCACCTGGCCGTTGAAAAGCTTGTCCGCGCGATCCGCCTCCGTGTCCCCCCCGGGCGATTCGTGCGCGAATCCGGATTCGCCGGGAGCGTGGATCTTCTCGCGTTCCTCGGAATCCTCCCAGACCGAACCCGGGGATCCGCTCGCCAGCATGGCCGAGGCGCTGGCCACGGCCGGGGACAAGGTGGCGGCCGGGACCAGGGCCGGGTCGAAGGCGGAGACGCGCGCACCGCGGGCCAGCAAATCGCGTATGATGGGGATGGCGGGGGATTCCCGCATGTCCGAGGTTCCCGGACGGAAGGCGAGGCCCAGCACGGTGACCGGGACGCCCCGCAGATCATGCAGATGCTTTTCCAGCAGCCGCGCGACGCGCGCCGGTTGCGCCATGTTGGTGTCGCGCACCGCCTCCAGGACCCTCATCGACGCTCCGGCCGCTTTGCCGTGGGCGATCAGGGCGCTGATGTCCTTGGGGAGGCAACTGCCTCCGAAGCCGCAGCCCGGTACCAGGAAGTCCGCGATGGGGGCGGGCTCGCTCTTGTCGTGCCCGGTCTCAACGCTCAGGTATTTGCTCGCCTGCACGCCCTTCACCACGTCCATGGCGTCCACGCCTCCCAGGTTGGAGCAGAGGTTGGCGATCTCGTTGGAAAAGGAGATCAGGGTGGCCAAGAGGGCGTTGCTCGCGTACTTGATCATCTCCGCCGTGCGGCAGTTGACGCGGATGCGCTCCACCCCGGGGAATACGTCGTAAAGCTCTTCCAGGGCCTTCATGCTCTGGCGATCGATGGCCCCCAGCACCAAGCGGTCGGGGCGCATGAAATCCTCCACGGCCTCGCCTTCGGTCAGGAATTCCGGGTTCATGCCCACGCCGAAGCCTTCCCCCGCGATCTTGCCGGACTCCCGTTCCAGGATGGGGAGCACTTCGTTCTCGGTGGTCCCCGGCACGACCGTGCTCTTGATGACCACCATGTGCCAGGCGCTTTTCTCCCGCAAGGCCCTGCCGATGGAGGCGCAGGCTTCGCGTATCTGGGTGAGATCGATGCCATGGCCGTCGAAAGGCGTGCCCACGGCCACGATGGTGAGGTCGGTCTCCTGCACGGCCGCCTTGAGATCGCCGATGGCCCGCAGGCGGTTGCCGGCGTTGCGGCGCAGCAGAGGCCCCAGCCCCCGTTCGTGGATGGGGGACGCGCCCGCGTTGATATTGCGCACTTTGCGCGCGTCCAGGTCCACGCACACCACCTTATGGCCCTTTTCGGCCAGGCAGGCGCCGGTCACCAGTCCCACGTATCCCGATCCGACGATGGAAATGCGCATCATGCCTCCGTTCACTCCCTTACCTGCACTTCGGGAATGGGGATTACCCACCGGCCGCCCCATTCCCGGATATAGGCGGTCTGTTCCATGATCTCGTTCGCCAGGTTCCACGGACCCAGGAACAGGTAATCGGGCCTTGTCTCGCGGATGCGCTCCGGCGCCATGATGGGGATGTGGGTGCCGGGCAGGAAGCGCCCTTGCTTATAGGGGTTCCGGTCCACGGTATAATCGATGAAGTCGCTGCGGATGCCGCAGTAATTGAGCAGGGTGTTGGTCTTGCCCGCCGCGCCGTAACCGGCTATGGTCTTGCCCGCGCGTTTGGCGCCGATCAGGAAGTCCAACAGCTTCCGCTTGGTCTCCTTGGCCCGCTCCCCGAAATCCGTGTAGTGGTCCATGCGGTTCATGCCGGCCCGGTCCTCCGTCTCCAGCATCGCCGCCACGCGCGGGCCCGGGGTCCGGGATTCGCCGGGATGCCGGTCGCCGTGCGGGGCATGCCTGGCGAAGATGCGCAGGGAGCCGCCGTGATTGGGCACTTCCTCGACGTCGAAGATCTCGAGGCCATGGTGGGCGAACAGCTTCACCACGAAGGTGAAGGAGAGATAGGAGAAATGCTCCTGGTAGATGGTGTCGAACTGGTTGCCGGCCATCATGCGCATCACATGCTGGAATTCCATGGTGATGGCGCCGTCGTCCTTGAGAAGCAGCTTCAGGCCGCCCACGAAGTCATGGAGATCCGGCACGTGGGGCAGGACGTTGTTCCCCAGGAGCAGGTCCGCCTTCATGCCGTCGCCGGCCAGGATGCGCGCGGTCTCCACGCCGAAGAAGCGCACCACGGTGGGGATGCCCTTGGCCTCGGCGGCCTTGGCCACGTTGCCGGCGGGCTCGATGCCCAGGACCGGAACGCCGCGCTTGAGGAAATACTGCAGCAGATAGCCGTCGTTGCTGGCCACTTCCACCACGCGGCTGGAAGCGCCCAGGCCGAATCGCTTGGCGGCCATGTCCACGTAGGCTTCCGAGTGCCGCAACAAGGTGTCGGCGAAGGAGGAGAAGTAGGCGTATTCGCTGAAGATCTTTTCGGGGCCTACGTAGTCCTGGATCTGCACGAGCAGGCACTCATCGCAGGTGAAGACCCGCAACGGGAAGAACTCCTCCCCTTTGTCCAGATCTTCGGGTTCCAGTTGGCTTTGGCACAAGGGCGACATGCCCAGGTCCGCGAAAACGGTCCGCAACGGCGCGCGGCAGAAACGACAGAGACCCTTGGGCATGGGGAATCCTCCGGGGCCGTACCGCATTGGCAGGCGGATAACCCCACAGCGGATAAAAAATCTTTTCCCGCGCCGGAGCGCAATGGCGGACGGATCAAATTTACGGTCGGGTCCTTGCGCGGGCTCCGGCGGTGAGCGGAGGACGCTTATGCTGAAAGCGGCATGTGCGGCGTTTCCGGACGGTTTCCATCCCGTTCCGATCCGGCTCAGGGAATCCGGGGTTTGAGGGTTTTTAGGGCGGAAATCCTTAGGAGCGGAATGGGCCGGTAATTAATTTCCGGTTCGAATCCGGGCTTGGCGAATAATCCCTTGTAGTCGGATCCGATCTTTTAGTAATTGACTCGGTAAATGGGTCGGCGGTAGCGGAATGATCGAATCAATGCATCAAGCGTCAGGAGACAGGTTCATGGAACCCGGGAGCGGATCCGACCTGGAGGAATACAGGAACTCACACGGAGAGCGGGAACGCACCCGTAAACTGCTGGCCTTGGTTCCCCCGGAAGGGAATTCCGCTCTCGATATCGGTGCGCGGGACGGTTTTTTCTCCCTTAAGCTCGCCGAACGGTTCGCCAAGGTCACCGCGCTCGATCTCGTGAAGCCGGCCATAGTCCATCCGTCCATCGCCTGCATGAAAGGGGACGTCACCGCCCTGGATTTCCCGGATGATGCCTTCGACTTCGTCCTGTGCGCCGAGGTCCTGGAGCATATCCCGCCGGCCCAGCTGCCCCGGGCTTGCGCGGAAATCGCCCGGGTGTCGCGGAACCATGCCCTGATCGGCGTGCCTTTCGAACAGGACATCCGGATCGCGCGCACCACCTGCCCGACGTGCGGAGGCAAGAATCCCCCTTGGGGGCACGTCAATGCCTTCGATGAGCGGAAGATCCGGTCGCTCTTCCCCGGAATGCGGGCGGAAAAGGTCGAATTCGCGGGCTCGAACCGTGACAAGACCAATGCCCTCGCCGTATTGCTCATGGACCTGGCCGGGAATCCGTTCGGGACCTATGACCAGCAGGAGACCTGCGTCCTATGCGGTTCGGAGATATCCCCTCCCGCCCAGCGTAACCTGGCCCAACGGCTGGCGGGGTTCACGGCCGTCAAACTCATGACGGCCCAATCCCGCCTGGCGGCCCCGAAGCCGAATTGGATCCATATCCTCTTTTCCAAGCACGGCCGGTAACCCCGCTCCGTTGCAAGGCGGGGCAGCGCCCCGTCCCTTCCCTGAAAATCCCCAATCGGCCTCCCATCGCCGTCCGGACACGTTCCGGATACGGATGATTCGCATTATGTGGTTGTTGGGAGGTCCCGAATTACTTAAAATTGTGAGCCGTTCACCGGAAACCCTAAGGCTTACGTATGCGAAATCCGAGTGATTCCCGCCTTGCTTCGAGAACCGCCGCCTTGCCCCGGTTGGGCGCGGGTCCTCTCTTCGCCCTCCTGCTCCTGCTCCTTTCCGGAGCGGCCGCCGCCGACGATATCCCAACGTCCCCGCATGATGAAACCTTCGTCGCGGGCGAAGCCATGTACATCCAAATCCCCCTGGACACCGCGGCCTTCATCAACGGCGGCTATGCGGTGGATTCCGCCGGCTTCGTCGACCTGCCCGTCCTGGGCCGGCTCGACGTAGCGGGACGGACCCGGGACCAGGTCGAAGGCTACCTGTCGGGCAAGCTCGCCAACTATCTCAAGGATACGCATATCCGCGCCATACCCTCCATCCGCCTGACCCTGCTGGGCCATTGGGGCCGGCAAGGCCAATACTACGTCAGCCCCAAGACCACGGTGTGGGAAGCGATCTACGGGGCCAGGGGGATCGGCGGCGACCGGAACCTGGACAAGATCAAGGTGATGCGGGGCGATGAGGAGATCGATGTCCCCCTCCTGGATGAATACGCGCGGGGGAGGACCCTCGCGGCGGCGGGAATCCGTTCCGGCGACATCTTCCTCATTCCGGTCCCCAGGGACAATACCGGCGGATGGTACTGGTTCAAGGAAGGCCTTGGGGCGACGGCCCAGGTCGCCACCGTGGTCGGCACGGTACTCACCGCTTACATCACCTATACGGTGCTTGACCGTCGTTAAAGGATCAGGCGGCCGCTTCCCGAGAGTCCCCGAACCTTAAGTCCGCGATCCAATCCGGTTTTCCATTCCATCGAGGAACCCTATGTTCAAAGTCATTCTCGTCTGCGGGGCCCGTCCCAACTTCATGAAGATCGCGCCGGTGCTCGCGGCCATCCGCGCATCGGGACGGATCCAACCCTACCTGGTCCACACCGGCCAACACTACGACGAGAAGATGTCGCAATCCTTCTTCGACGTCCTCCGCATCCCGCGTCCCGACGTGGACCTGGGAGTGGGATCGGGCAGCCATGCGGAGCAGACGGCCAGGATCATGGTCGAGTTCGAAAAGGTCTGCATCCGGGAAAAGCCCGAGATGGTCCTGGTGGTCGGCGACGTCAACTCCACCCTCGCATGCGCCATCGTGGCCAAGAAGCTTTGGGTCCCGGTGGCCCACGTGGAGGCCGGCCTGCGTTCCGGGGACATGCGCATGCCCGAAGAGATCAACCGGATCGTGACCGATTCCATAAGCGATCTCTTCTTCACCACCGAACCGGAAGGCAACGAGAACCTGCTGCGTTTCGGCGCGCCCAAGGATCGCGTGCATTACGTCGGCAACGTCATGATCGATTCGCTGTTGCAGAACCGCGAGGCGGCGGAAAAAATACCGGTCCTCGAGGAGATGAAGGTCGAGAGCGGAAAGTATTGCCTTCTGACCATGCATCGCCCCTCGAACGTGGACGATCCCAAGGTGCTCGGCCCCCTCCTCGACGCCTTCGCCAAAATACAGGAGCGCCTCAAAATCGTCTTCCCCGCGCACCCTAGGACCATGTCCATGATCGAGAAGTTCGGCTTCTCCGAGAAGATCGCGAAGATGCCCAACGTCGTCTTCTGCCCGCCCCTGGACTACCACCGTACCCTAAAGCTCAACGCCCATTCCCGTTTCGTAATGACGGACTCGGGCGGTCTGCAGGAGGAAACGACGGCCTTGGGCATTCCCTGCCTTACCATCCGCGAGAATACGGAGCGGCCGGTCACGGTGACCACGGGCACCAATGAAGTGGTGGGCACCTCCCCGGAGAAGCTGCTTGCCGCCGTGGAGGTCATCCTCGCGGGCAAATGGAAGAAAGGCGGCATCCCGGAAGGCTGGGACGGAAAGGCCAGCGAGCGGATCGTCGCCATCCTGGAAGCCTTTCTGGAGCGGTCACGCTGAAATGCGGAGCCTCGGCGGCGGACGGGCGCCGCATGTATCCCCGCGGGCGGCGTACCCATGACTGAGGAAATCGCGGCGGCCACGGAAGCGGATTACCGCGCGTTCGTGGAAGCCTCTCCGGAAGCGGACTATTGCCATGACCTGGGGTGGCGCGAAGTCATCCGGGAAACCTACGGGTTACGGCCTTTCTACCTGGCCGACCGGGACCCCGCCACCGGGAGGATCCTGGGCGTGGCTCCGGCCTTCCGCCTGAAGGGCCTCCTCTCCGGCGGGGAAATCGTCTCGATGCCTTTCCTGGATTACGGGGCCCCCCTTTCCGCCTCCCCGGAAAGCGAGCTCCGGCTGGTGGACGGCCTGCTGCAGGAGGCCAAGCGCAATGCCATGCCCTTGGAGCTCCGTTCCCGCCTGCCCCTGGCATCCCTGCCCGCACCCGCCAATGAAAAGGTATCCATGGTCCTGGAGCTGGAAGGCAAGGGCAAGGACGGATATTGGAAGGGTCTCGACGCGAAGGTGCGCAACCAGGTCCGCAAAGCGGAGAAGTCCGAGGTCACGGTCAAATGGGGCCGGGAGGAATGCCTGGACGAGTTCTATTCCGTATTCGCCGTGAACATGCGGGACCTGGGCTCCCCGGTGCACTCGAAGACGCTCTTCGCGAGCCTGCTGAGGCATTTTCCGGGCGCGCAAATCGGCGTCGCCCACAGGCAGGGCCGATGCATCGGGGGCCTGGTCCGCGTGCTGTGGAAAAAGACCCTCTACATTCCCTGGGCCTCGACGCTCAAGGAGCATCGCATCCATTCCGCCAACAACGCCCTCTATTGGGAAAGCATCGCCTTCGCCTTCGAGCGCGGCTGCGAGCGGATCGATTTCGGCCGGAGCTCCAAAGGGGAGGGGACCTACAAGTTCAAGCTCCAATGGGAGGCCCGGGAAGCGCCCTTGTGCTGGTACCAGTTCGATGCGGGCGGGAAGCCCAAGGCGCACGTGGAGCATCTGGCCTCAGGAAAGCTCAAACTGGCCGCGACCGTATGGGCCCGGCTGCCCCTCGCGGTGGCGAACCGCCTGGGGCCGGCCTTGCGGGGGAAACTGTCGGCATGAAGATAATGGTGGTCTCCTTTTTCTTCCCTCCCGTATCCCAGGTCGGCTACCGGAGGCCCCTCCGGTTCGTGGAGCATTTCCGCCGCCAAGGCCATGAGGTCAGCGTCTTCTGCGTGCATCCTTCGACGCCGGGCCTGAAGAATTATTCCGGGATCGATCCCGCCCTTTCCGCGAAGATCCCTGCGGGAGTACGCGTCTATCGCACCCCGTCCTTCCACGGGTTCAAGATCCTGCTCGCGATCCGGGATGGGTTGCGGAATAAGAACGGCGGCGTTCCTCCCGCCGCGGCCGTGAAATCCGCTCCCGTCGCGGCGGCTCCTGATTCCGCGCGATCCGGAAAAGGCCTCGCGGGACGCCTTGTGGACTCGGTCATGGAATTGTTCGGCGTGCCCGACCCGTACTGGGGTTGGATCGTGACCACCCTTCCCATGGTCCTGCTGGATCATGCGCGCGGCAAGGCTCAGGCCATCTACGTGACCGGCCCGCCCTGGTCGCCCATGATCCTCGGCGCCATCGCGGGCCGGATGCTGGGCATTCCCGTATTCCTGGATTTCCGCGATCCCTGGACCTTGAACCGCTATTGGAAAGGGCATCCCGCCAGCCGCTACCTGGAAAGCAAGGTCCTGGCCTCCGGAAAGGCCGTCATCACCAATACCGCCTCGATGGAGAAAGGCTTCCTGGAAGCCTTTCCCGGCCTCGAGGGCCGCATCCGGACCATCTACAACGGATTCGAACCCGGAGTCATGCAGGAAATGCAACGGTACCGGGACGAACAGGGGCAGGCCGTGAAAACGGAATTCATCGTGTCCCATATCGGCATGTTGTACCCCAGCCGGATGCCCGCATCCCTGGCCAAGGCCTTCGCCACGGTCGCGGCGCAATGGAAGGGACCGCGGCCCATCGTGTTCCGGTTCCTGGGGCAGGTCATGGATCCCGCCCCCTTGATCGAGGCTTTCGCCACCGCGGGCGTTCCCCAAGCGCTGCAATTGGTCGGGGAGGTGAGCACTTCGGCGGCCAAGCGCGAAGAGGTCAAGGCGGACGTATTGCTGTTGCTCCAGTCCGGAACCCAGGATCAGATCCCGGCCAAGGCTTTCGAATACGTCTTCGCGGGGCCCGAGATCCTCTGCGTGGCGGATCCCGGATCGGAAACGGCCTCCCTGCTGGAACGCCATGGCCTGGGCACCGTATTCAACGGCACCGAAAGCGCCGCCGCCTTCGCGGCCGTTTTCGGGAAGGCGGCGGAAGGACGTGCCGCGACCGGAACGGCGCCCGAGAGTTTCATGACCGAGTTCGAAGGGGAGAGATTGTCGGCCCGCATGTTGGCGGTGCTGACCGAGGGTTCAGTCAGAATCCCTTCGGCGGGCGCGCGTCGGTGATGAACAGGAACGGACCGCGGCCCAAATCCTCGAATCGCGATCGACCGCTCCCTGCGCCCGGCAGGCTCCCGTCGAGAACCAGGCTTCCGCGCACATCGTAGAAACGGGTCCGGGGATTCCTCTCCACGAAGCGTAAAACGGATTCCGGATCGTAGAGCACTCCGTATCCTGCCGGCGCGCCCTTTTTCCCATCCTTCGGTAGGATGGAAACCAGCACTTGCGGCTTGATCACGAGCCGGCTGCCTCCGCTGACGCCGTCGCCGCTTTTGATCATGAAGTTCCTGAAGGTGAGAAGGCCCTGAGGGTCGGCCACGATCGTGTCGGTCTGGAAAACCGATTTGTCGTCGTTCACGGAGACATTCGCCAGGAAATAGGTTTTGCCAGGCGCCACCTTGAATTTCTGCAACCGGCGCGGCGTGATGTCCGCGATATCGTTTCCCTGGCTTGAAGCGATGACGATTTCGTAGCGGTTGGGTTCATCGACGCTATTCTGGATGCCTCCCACTTTGAAGTCCGGGGTACTCCACATGAGGTGGGTATTAAGGACGTACGGCTTCACCTCGGGCTTATCGGGCAGGGGAAGGGCGGCATTCGCCCTGGCATTGGAAAAGGCCGGATAAGAGTGGTTTTTCCGTAAGGTGAGCAACTGCGCGATGGCGGGAATATCGGGACCGGTATGGCCTCCGCCGCCGTCGACTCCTCCGCAAAACCCCCGGCGGGCGGCGTTCAGGTTGGTATAGTAGCTTTTGCCCTGTTCGGGCCAATGAACCACCTGGTCCCGCCCTCCGTGCGCCACGTGGATCCAGGGAAGGTCGGCCCCGGGTTTTTCCAGCAGCATTTGTTCCAGGTTGAGCCACTTGTCGACCGTGGTTCCTTCGTATGCCCGCTTCAACCCCTCGCTCCGCCACCCCGTAAAGGATACCTTCAGGTTCTGCTTGGGCTTCCCGAAGAATTCGTCATAGCGGCCGCTTCCGTAATCGTTGTCCTGGATGTTCGTGGGAGCGATTTCGCATTCGCTGAAGGCGAAGAAGTCGGGGTAGTCGAAGGAGAATTCCAGGCATCCCAATCCGCCGTTGGACGCTCCGCGCGCCACGATGCGGTTGGTATCGATACGCTCGGCATAAGGACCCTTTTCGATCATCCAATGGAGGAAATCCATGATGCGCGCTTGGGAAAAGTTCACGATGGGGCCTGAATCCGCCACCGGATTGCCCGCGTTGGCCTTGTAGTCGTAGGTGGCGCTATGGCCGAACCAAAGCTCCCATTCCTCCGTGGGCATCACCTTCACGGCAACGCCGCGGCTCAAGGCCTCGAATTCCGTTACGGAATCCCTCGCGTCCTGCATGTGCTGATCGCCCCCCTGAAGGCGAAGCTCCAGCAGGCCGTTCTTCACGCCCGGCTTGGCGCCGACCCAATACGGCCATGCATACCGGACCGAATTGTATTTTTCGATGTCGACGTACTGCAGATACATCCTGGCGGCCTTGGAGGCGGCCTGCCAGATCAGGACCGGCTCCGGATCCTGCACGGATTCGCTCACGGGTCCCGCCCGGTTGCCGCCGGTGCCGGCGATGATTTTCCTGACCTCGGCCCCGCCGATGATGCTGGTCACCGCATAGCAATATTGGCCGGCTCCGTCGGAGGTGAGCACCACCAGGTTGCGTCCGGCGGGAACGGGCTTCGCGACTCCGGCGTCCGCCGGATCGAGCCCATCGACCACGTTGCGGGTGATGGCGCAAGCGGGCGTGACATCGGTCCAACCGGAATTGCCGTATGGGCCCGCGCCTTTCGAAAGGTCCGCCAGGATGGGGTTGTCCGCGAAGCCCTTGGGGACCGTTACCCGCATGTTTCCGGCGGTGAGATCCGCTTCGGAGGGAAGCGAACCGGGTATTTTGTAAACCTTGTATCCGCTCGCTTCCGGATCTTCGTCCCAAGTCAGGAAGATCTGACCGGAGCGGAACCGCGCGGTCAGGTTTTTTGGGGCGTCGGCGAATCCGGAGAGCGCCAGGGCGATGAACAGCGCGCCGAAGCGGATGCCTGGTTTCATGCGGTAAATCCTTTTCTGCGCCAATTATAGGGTTTAAGCCACCCCGAGTCAAGGTAACCCGCAAGCTGCGTGCGACAAGTGTGCTTCATGTGACGCTGGAATCTATATTCGGGACCTGTGGTCTTCATTCAAGGGTGATTATACTTCCGATCGCGCGTTCCAGGAGTAAGTGTGCTCTTCAATTCACTGGAATACCTGCTTTTCCTTCCTTGCGTCCTGCTCCTTTACCATTCCTTGCCGTTCCGCCTCCAGAACCCGCTGCTGCTTGCCGCCAGCTATTTCTTCTACGGATACTGGGATTGGCGCTTCTTGCTGCTGATGATCCTTTCGACATGCTGCGATTTCGCCTTGGCGAACGCCCTGGCCCGCACGGAAACGCCCTTCGCAAGAAAGGCGATGCTGGCATTGAGCATCTCCATCAACCTGGGGGCGCTGGGCTTTTTCAAGTACTACAATTTTTTCGCGGATTCCATGGCGCGGCTCCTGCAATCCTTCGGTTTCCACTCGAACGTCGGCACCCTGCACATCATCCTGCCCGTGGGCATCTCCTTCTATACCTTCCAATCGATGGGCTATATCATCGACGTCTATCGCAGGGATATCAAACCCATCCGCGGGTTCTTTTCCTATGCCCTGTTCGTAAGTTACTTTCCACAACTCATGGCCGGACCCATCGAGAGGTTCGCCAATCTCTTCGGCCAACTGTCGAATCCGCGTACCATGACCAAGGAGCTGGCTTCCGAAGGGGCCTACCTGATCCTTTGGGGGATGTTCAAGAAAATCCTCATCGCCGACAATCTTGCCGAATTGGCGAACTACGGTTTCAGCAACCTTTCCTCCCTCAACTTCTTCACGGCCCTGGCGGTGATTTACGCCTTCGCGTTCCAGATATACTGCGACTTTTCGGGATACACGGACATCGCTCGCGGCTCCTCGCTATTGCTGGGTATACGTCTGCGGCTCAATTTCGATTTCCCGTATTTCAGCGCCGGCCCCAGCGAGTTCTGGCAACGCTGGCATATCTCCCTTTCCACATGGCTTAGGGACTACCTCTACGTTTCCCTGGGGGGCAACCGCCACGGATCGCTCCGCACATACCGTAACCTTATGGTTACCATGATCCTCGGAGGGCTTTGGCACGGGGCCAATTGGACCTTTCTCCTCTGGGGATTCTACCAGGGGCTTCTGCTCGTGGCTTTCCGCTTTTTCGGCAGGAAGACGGGGTTCCGCCCGCCCAGAGCGGTGGGAGCGATCCTGTTTTTCCAACTGGTCTGCGTGGGCTGGGTGTTCTTCCGCGCTTCCAGCCTGGGGGAATGCCTCGACTTCTTCGCGGCTTTGGGACGCTTCACCCCTTCTTACCTTCCGAGGGTCCACGTACTGGTCCTGATCGTCCCTCTCCTGCTCATGGAAGGCGTACAGTTCCTTCGCAAGGACATGTTTTCCGTTTTCCGCATCCATCCCGCCATGCGGGTTTTATTCTACTTGGGCATATACCTCATAACCATGGTGGCGGGCAAATGGGAATCCAACTCCTTCATCTACTTCCAATTCTGAAGCCATGAAGCTGTTCGCCGTGATTTCCCCCGTAGGATGGATTACCCTGGTATGCATCTTCCTGATGGAAGCGGTTTTCCTCGCCCGGAGCGAATCGCTGGCGGGATTCCCGTTCCTGCAGCCCACGAGCGACGATGCCACCGTGATGGCGAAGCGGGCGTTGATCCGCAGGACCGACGGGGCGATCGTGCTCATCGGCGACAGTTCCTGCATGTTCGGATTGATACCCGGGATCATCCAGGAGGCCACCCGGGTGCCGTGCATCAATCTCGGGACCCTGCTTTCGTTCACCATGGCGGGATATGAATCCCTTCTGGAGGAAACGGAGGAGACCCACGTTCCCGCCGCCGTGGTAGTCGTCCTGAACCCCCGGGCCTTCCAACCGGATCTCGCCGGGGCCCGACGCTTCGGAATGCTGGGACGTTATCTCTTGGCGTATGGACGCGGCAACCGGGGTTATGCTCCCGGGTTCAAGGATTTCCAAAGCCTGCTCTTCCGGAAGCACCAACTGAACTCCTTCCCCGAGGAGTTCGGAGGGAGCTTCGACGCCTTCGCGGGCGAATTGGACAGCACTGCGGGATACTTTCCCGAGTTCCACCGCTACCTCGCGCCCAAAAACCGGGAAACGGGGTTCGTAAGTTCGGACTTCACCCGGAATGCCTTGGCCCGTCTGGTCGCGCATTCCAGGTCGAAGGGAATCCCCGTCTATTTCTGGTGGTCGCCATTGCCGCAGGACGCGGTGGATCCCGGGTACCTGTCCGCTGCGAATGCCTTGGGCAGGGAAATCGGAACCTGGGACGGCATCAAGCTGCTGCAAGACACCTTGCCCACCTGGCATCCGGGCCTGTTCGCCACCGTCACGCATTTGAACGCGCGAGGGGCGGAAGCGAATTCGCGGATATTGGCCGGGAAGCTATTGCCCTTCGTCCGGCATTAGGACTTCAAGGCAGGATGGGAAGCCGGCCCATCCGGTCGAGATTCCCGCCTTGGGCGCGGAGGAACATCCCCCCTGGCGGAAGATCCTCGCCATGCAGGTCGATGGTCGTGGCCGCGTCGCCCAGCCAGGCCCGGGTCCTGCTGAGGCGGCCACCGCGGATGTTCAGGACGTCCAGGACCAAGGGTCCCCGCCCCACTCCTCCCGCAACCACGATCCGGATCCCCGATTTCCCCGGCAGGGGCAGCATGGAAATGGGTTCCTTCGCGTCGGCGGCCCGGCCGAACCGTATCCCTATCTCGGTCGCGGAAACGCGCCATACATGGACCAGGGGCCGGGAGCCGTCGGCTTCGGCAACGTAGAGGAGTCCATGGGCGCGATCATAGGCGGCGCCGCCGACATTGCGCTGCCCGGGATGGAGCAATAGCCCGTCGATATCGAGATAGGCGTAGGGTTGCACCTTGAAGGGCTTCAACTGGCCCTTGACCACCTTCGCCAGATCGGCGGGGTCGAAGAAAGCCATGCAGCCCGCATAGGGTTGGGCGTTCCAGCCCTTGGTGCCGCCATCGGGAATCCCGTACCACTGCGGACCATTGCCCTTGGTTCCCATCAGGACGACGGCGGACTTCCCTCCCACGGCAAGCCAAGCGCCTCCCTCCCAGAGGTCGGCATGCTTGTTCTGCACCATCGAATCCGGCGGGAGCCCGTATTCGAACAGGGTCGTATTGGCGAGATCGGATTTCGGCGGCAGGTTGCTTTGGTTCCAAGGCCCGAAGGCGTAGAGCGAAGGTCCGTAGCTGCCCCCCAGGTGTTCCCGGAACCCGCCCGCGGCCAGACGCTTGCCGGGCGTATTGACGGCCGCCCAGGCGGAATCGATTTCGAAGATGTATCCGCTGGTCCGGAAGGCGTTCTGGTTGGCGAGCGCCCAGGGTCCTTGGGGCTTTGCCTGGGTCAGGTTGAGTTCGGCATGCCAATGGGTGGGCTGGGTATCGCCCTCGGGATCGAAATTCATCCAATGATGCCCCATGGAGAAATACAGACCGCCCTGGGCCTGCCCCGTCTGCTTGGGCAGGTATTCGAGCCCGGAGACGCGCACTTCCGATCCCGCGGGCAGGACTCCGCCCGTGATGTTCTGGAACCCCTGCAGGGTCTTGGCCACCGGCAATGCGTCCGCGTTGCTCCCGTTCAGCTTCTTGGGCGCGGGAATGCTGATTTCGGAAACCTGCATTCCGTATGGATGGCCGACTCCGAAAAGGGATCCGGGATACCCGTCGGCGGCTCCGGAGGGATCCCCGTCCGGGTAGAAGGCCAGGGCCGACCCGCCGTAGTTCCAGGCCTTGAGATCGTCCGAGGTCGTATTTTCGGGCAAGCGGAATGCACCCTGGTAGATCAGGTTTTCCGGGAGCAGACGGGTGGACTGGGCTGAGGCCCCGGCCACGGTCGCCATGAGGAGGGCCAGCAGGCGCTGGCTCGTCTTTGGGCGGGGCATTCGATCGAGGATAACGGTTTTACCCGACTATGTCAAGCAATCCGGGCTCCCAGAATCGGGAAATGCCGCTGAAACGGGCGATCCCGTGGTTGATTCGGCTCGCGCCGATTGGTTATGACGGCTATATCCTGGTATAATTAGCCATCTTATCAGGGAGCACCAGACATGTTCAGCCCCGCATTCTACCCGCTCCTGGCCATGGCCATGGCATCCTCCGCCATCGGGCAATGCATCGGAGGGAAATGGGATACGTCCGATATCCGGCCCCGGGACTGCACGACCCAGGACGACTTCGATGGCCTGTACGGCACGGGCGCCAACAAAGCGAAAGCGGTGAACGGCACCGTCACCATCAAGGAGGGTTCGGTCGACCATACCTTGAGCTGGCGGCTCACCTACTGGAAGAGCCCCCTTACGGCCACGGTGAAGGATTCCCTCCCCTTGATCCTGGGCCTGCACTCCTGGCAGGATACCGAGGACATCAACGTCATCCTCAATTCCGAATCCTATATCATGGAATACGAAGGCGCCTGGGAGAACGCGCTCTTCCTCACCGTCGCCCTGGAGAACTCGAACAACCAGGGAACCTGGTGGTGGGGCGGCAAGGTCGGGAACGTCCCCACCCCCTGGGCGGAAGAATCCATCATCGCCCTCCTGAAGGACCGGATCAAGGATGCCTGCGCCCTGCTCGCGGCTTCCGGCGCCACCGAGCTGGCGAAAAAGTCGGTGGACGTGAACAGGGTGTACCTTCGCGGCCACAGCATGGGCGGCACGGGCACCTACCGCATGGGGATCAAGCATCCGGAGATCTTCGCCGCCATCCACGCGCATGCCGGGTTCGCCGATTTCAAGGGCGGACCCTGCGGCAACGAGAACTTCTGCCTCAACTTCTCCGAGAAGATGGTGGGCACCCAGGAGGAGAAGCTTTCGACCAAGGGGCTTGACGGCAAGGACTACCCGGCCCGCGATTACACGGACATGAGCTGGTTCGTGGGGCCCTCCCACCTGGGCGCCTCGGCCTTTAACGGGGGCAGGCGGTACGATCCGCCCTATGTCAACATGACCCACGGCAAGCTGGACATTTCGGTGGACATGTCCGCGGCGAACCGCCTGCAAGCGGCGTTCAAGGCGGGCCATTACGGGTATTCGTATTTCCGGTACACGGGCGGCCATAGCGAGTCGAACTTCATCCGGCTGCAATGGCTCTTCGGCTTCCGTAGGAACCAGAGCTATCTGGCCTTCGACAACAACTCCACGGACGTGACCGGGGTCCAGGACTTCTACAACGATCTGGAGAACCTGGGCTGGAGGCCGGGCACCATCGTGGACAATACCAACCATTACGAAGTCGACCTTTTCGGGACCGGCACCACCGATATCACCCCCCGCCGGCTCCAGGCATTCGTCGTGCAGCCCGGGAAGGACTACCGGTACTGGCTGGGATCCAAAACCGGCTCCGGGACCACCGTGAAGGCCGGGGCGGACGGACTGCTGACCTTGGCCAAGGTAAAGGTGGCCGGCACCGTGAAGCTCATCATCGAACCCGTCGAACCGATCATCGGGGTCGTGGCGATCCCCGTGAAGCCCTTGGGGCGCATCAAGGTCGTCGATAGGGGTACCGGGGTCGAGCTCGAGGTCTCTCCGGCCGACGGCGCCTTCCGGGGCGCGGCCCGCATGGAGCTTTGGGGCAATGACGGCCGTCTCGCGGCCTCTTCGGACTCGATGGTTTCCGGGGTCTCGGGAGGGTTGCTGTGGCGCTTTGCGAAACCGCGTCCCGGGGTATACCGGTTGAGCGTGACCACGGCCGGCGGCCGCTATATCTCCAGCGTCACCATCGGCCTCTGATCGCCTGGCCTAAGTCGATGCCGCAGGCGGCGGAAGGGGCTCGGCCGCCTTCTTCTCCGCCGAGGGCGCGCCCTTCTTCCTGAACGGCTTCCGCGCGTATTCCCGCTCCATCATCGGCCCGAGCATATGGCTGAACCAGATGAAGAACCAGGGGAAATCGAAGACCAGCATGTTGAGGAAGGCGGAACCGAACATGTACCCGATGAACGAATTGCGCATCCAAAAGGCGGCGGTCCCGACCCAGGCGAGATCCGGCCGCTTCGAGGACAGGACGCGGGAGCGGCCATGCGCGCGGTGCAAGGCCCACAGGGTCGAAAGGCACATGGCCAGGTAGAGTCCGAACCCGACGAATCCCGTCTCCGCCAGGACCTGGAAATACACGCTGTGGGCCACGTGATTGGTGGAGTTGCCCAGTTCGCCCCGGAAGAAGTTGAGGTTGTAGGTCATGTGGTTGTCCAGGCCGATCCCGAAGATCGGGTGCTGCAGCGCCTGCAGCCAGGACAGGTGCCAGAAGAATACCCGGCTCATGGCGGAATCGTCCTGTTCGATGTTCTTGAAGGTTTCCATCCGATCGAAATAGTCCGAAGGGATGACGAAGTAGGCCGCCGCCAGGACGGCGCCCAGCATCAGGGTATTGCGGATCGGATTCTTGCTGACCAGGTTCGAGAGGAGGAGGATCACGCCCAGGGAGAGGAACGCGCCGCGGGACTTGGTGAAAATCACGCACATCACCATCAGGAAGACCGTGGCGTAGAAGGGCAGCAGGTACGCCTTCTTTTTGGGAAGGGTGCCCTTCAGCCCCAGCACGCAGCCGATCGCGAGGCAGACCGTGAGCCCGAAAACGTTATTGTCCCCCACGAACCCGTTGATCTGATCGGTTACGTGCCCGCCCCCTTTAAGCGTCATCATGCCGCCGGTCTTGGCGGCGAGGATCCCCAGGCTTCCGGCGGAGACCCAGAGGGCCTGCTTCAGGGTGGTCAAATCGTTGATCGCCGCGAATACGAATACGGACACCACCCAGAAGGTGGCGAGGAAGCGCAGGTAGAAGGCCCAGGCGATGGCGCTGTCGTAGGCTAAGGCGCAACCGATCCCGGACCAGCCCAGGAAGGCGAGGAAGAGGATCAGGATCGGGGGGAATTTGAACCGGATCTGGCCATGGTAGAGGCAGGAAAGGATGGCCATCCCCAAGGCGAGTTTGAAGGTCGGGACCGATCCCCAGAATCCCCAGGAGAAATCATGGGGCCGCATGAAACAGATCCAGGCGAGGACCATGATGGCCCGGCGGGCGGAGGTGAAGCCCCACAATAAACCCAAGGGGATGGTCACAAGCAGGATGAGTTCGCGCATGGCCTGGAGCCGTCCCGGGGTTGATGTCGGCGCATGAAATGCAGCGGCGTATCCGCG
Source organism: Fibrobacterota bacterium (assembly GCA_028287465.1). GTDB lineage: Bacteria > Fibrobacterota > Fibrobacteria > UBA11236 > UBA11236 > Chersky-265. Next base: position 75,069 of record JAQBPO010000033.1, on the reverse strand, counting down.
CCGCGGATCGGTCCGCTAATATACCGCCAAAAGCGTCAGAATCGGTTGGCGGAAAATATAGCTTGCCCCGCTCCCCCTGGAATTATACTGTTCTATGGGCCGAATTTCTATTTTTGACAACTTTGCAACGTTCTGCCGCGAGACCTTGCACTGAAGCGACCATGAAAATCCTGTACCTGTCCCAGCGTTTTCCGTATCCGCCCAACCGCGGGGATCGCATTCCCACGTTCAATCATATCAAGCACCTTTCCAGGCACCACCAGGTACACGTTTCCTCCCTCATCACGGACGCGGATGAAATGAAACACGTCGGCGCCTTTTCGGAATGGGCGGCCTCGTCTACGGTGGAACTCCAGCCCATGTGGAAATCCTTTCTTGGGAAGGTCCGGGCCTTTTTCCGCGGGGAGCCCCTGTCCATCGGGCATTACCGGAACCCCGTCCTCCATCGGCGGGTGAGGGAATTGATCGAGCGCGAGAAGATCGAAGCCGTGATCGTCTTTTCATCGTCCATGGCGCAATACGTCGAGCCCTTCACCGGAATCGTCCGCATCATGAACTTCTGCGACCTCGATTCGCATAAGTGGGCGGACCTTTCCAAGGTAAGCCGGTGGCCGCGCAGTTGGATTTACCGCCGCGAAGCCCGGCTGCTCCTGTCATACGAGCGGAAGATCGCGGGCTCCTTCGACTGTTCCTGCACGGTTACGGAACAGGAGGCGGCCCTGTTCCGCCGCCTCATCCCGGGGCCGGACGTCCGCGTCCTGGCCAACGGCGTCGACCATGAATATTTCGAGGCCATCCCCTGGAACCCCTCGGAAATCCGGCTCGTCTTCGTCGGGGTGATGGATTACGAACCGAACGCCGAGGCCGTCCACTTCTTCGCCAACGAAGTCTGGCCCAGGATACGCGCGAAGCATCCCCATGCCGAGTTCACCATAGTGGGTTCCCGCCCCAACGCCAAGGTCCGCGCCTTGGCGGAGAAGACGGGCGTCCGGGTCACCGGCCAGGTTCCCGACGTGCGGACCTTCCTGGCATCGGCCACCCTGGTCGTGGTCCCCCTGAAGGTCGCCCGCGGCATCCAGAACAAGATCCTGGAAGCGATGGCGGCGGGAGTCCCGGTATTGACCACGCCCCTGGCCGCCTTCGGGATCTCCCCGGAATCCGGGAACATCCTGTTCACGGCCGAAAGGAAGGGCCCCGCCTTCACCGCCAAGGTCCTCGAGCTCCTGGGTAACCCGCAAGCTACCCGGGACATGGCCAGGTCGGCCCAGAACTTCGTCCAACAGAATTTTTCCTGGGCCCATACGGGCCAGGTCCTCGAGGACATCATCCTGGCCGCGAAGGAAAAGTCCAAACCGATCCCCGTCCCCGGGACCGGCCCGAACCAGCCCGCCACGTCGGGCGCTTCCAACTTCTGAACCGGCCCGGCCGGGGCCAAAGCCGTTCCCGCGGATGCTTTCCGGGAGCGCCGGGCCCCCGGACGCTCAGGCCTTTCCGGCGAGGGCGGTTTCCGGCGCCGGCCGGATCGCGAGATGGAAGGATTCATACCAGACCAGGAAGACGTGGACGGACCACAGGAACTGGAGGTGGGCATTGCTCCCCTTCAGGAAGCCGTCCCACATGTCCCGGACCCTTTCCGGATCGAGGAAATCGCTTAGCGGGCTGCCGGCGCCGAAAGCCCGGCGCTCGAATTCGGTCCGCCAGGCGTCCCGGAAGTACCGGTCCAGGGGGAAGGAGAATCCCGTCTTCGGTTGCCCCAGGATGCCGGGCGCCGCGCGCTCGGAGGCCAGCCGGGAAAGCATGTATTTGCATTCGCCGTCCCGGATCTTCATCCGGGAGGGCAGGGTGCCCGCGTAGGAAACGAGATCCTGGTCGAGCAGGGGCGATCTCAACTCGAGCGAGTTCGCCATGCTCATCCTGTCCGCCTTGACCAGCACGTCCTCGCACATGTACATCCGGATATCGGTATAGAGGATGCGGGAGAGGTCATCGGCGCCGCGCGTCTTCCCGTACAGGGCCGCCATGAGATCGGAGGCGAGTTCCGAATGCGGCCTCAAGGCCGCGCCCAGGACCTTTTCATCCCCTTTCAATTGCGCCTGGTCCATGAAGAAGGCGCGTTCCGGGAGCACGGCCAGGTTGCGGAAGATGGATTTGAGACGCAGGTACCGCGGCAGTCCGCCGCCCGAAGGCCAAAGCGCGGCGAGGGCGGACGCGACCGGTCCCAGGACGGGCGCAGGGATCTTTCCGCGCAGCCGTTGCTCCGCGAGGTGGGGAAGGTAGCGGAAGGAGTAGCCCCCGAAGGGCTCATCGCCGCCGTCGCCGGTAAGGGAGACGGTCACGGACTTGCGGGCTTCGCGGCAGACCAGGTAGGTGGGGATGATGGAGGCGTCGGCGAGCGGCTCGCCCAGGAAGGGCATGAGGCCGGGAAGGAGATCGCCGATCTCGGCGCTCAAGGTGATCTCGTGGTGCCGCGCGCCGTATTTCGCGGCGGCCGCGGCCGCCAGTTCCCGCTCGTCCCGGACGCCGGTGAGCTTGACCTTCTCCCCGAAGCCGGCGGTGAAGGTCTTGATGCCTTCCTTGCCCAGCCTGGCCATGGTCGAGACCACGAGGTTGCTGTCGATCCCGCCGGAGAGGAAGGCGCCCAGGGGCACCTCGGATACGAGCCTGCGCTCCACGGCGCCGTCCAGGAGGCCGCGCAGGCGCTCCAGGCACTCTTCATCGGTTACGGAGGTTTCCTTGGGCAACGGATCCCAGTAGGTCCACTCTTCCCAGGCCGCGCCATCGGCGCCCGCGCCTCCGTATTGGAAGGCCGTTCCGGCCTGGAGCTTGCTTATGCCTTCGTAGACGCAATAGGGCGCGGGAATGTACCCCAGGGTGAAGTACAGGGACATGGCTTCCGGGGACAGGCGGGGCCTCCCGGGCAGGGATGCCGCCATCGCATTCAGGTCGCTGGCGAAATACAGGGTGGATCCGTCGCGGCGGAGGTAAAGCGGCTTCTTGCCGATCCCGTCCCGGGCGCCGAACACGAGGTTCTTCTCCGCATCGTGCAGCACGAAGGCGAACATGCCCCGGAGCCTTTCGACCACGGATCGTCCCCAGTGACGGTAACCCGCGAGTATCACCTCGGTGTCGCTCCGGGTGGCGAAGGGGTATCCCAGATCCTGGAGCTCCTTGCGGAGCTCGACGAAGTTGTAGATCTCGCCGTTGAACACCAGGGTATGATCCGCGACGGCGGAGCGCATGGGTTGGAGGCCGCTGGAGATGTCGATGATGCTGAGGCGGCGATGGCCCAGCACCACATTGCCGGCGGCATGCATGCCGTGCTGGTCCGGGCCGCGGTAGGCCATGGTCTCCGTCATGCGCAGGCATGCGGATTTCATTCCCTCCGTCAGGGGACGATTCGGATCGAAAATACCGCTAATGCCGCACATATCGCATCCACGCCTTATTTACGCCACCCACTTAATTTTATAAAATAGATGGGTCGCGGCGCCCGGCATATACCGATGAAAATCATCTCCATCTCCACCATGTTCCCGAACCCGGCGCAGCCGATCAGCGGGATCTTCGTGCAGAACCGGCTTTCCGCCTTGGCCCGCCTGGCGGAGCTGAGGGTCATCTCGCCCATCCCCTATTTCCCGCTGGAGAGGCTCATCCCCCGATACCGGGAGCGGTCGGGGATCCCGCGCGCGGACCTCGACGGGGCCTATCCGATCTATTATCCCCGCTTCCTGTCCATCCCCAGGTTCCTGAAACCGCTCGACGGCTTCTTCCTCTTTTTCGCGCTCTGGCCGCTGCTCCGGAAATTGCGGCGTTCCGGATTCGATTTCGACCTCATCGACGCCCACCTCGCCTTCCCGGAAGGCTTCGCCTGCAGGTTCCTGGGCTGGATGATGGGAAAGAAGATCTGCGTCACCTTGCGCGGACATGACATCAACGACATCCCCGACTTCCCCGTGCGCAAGCGCCAGGTCGTCTTCTCCTTGCGCAACGCCGATCGCGTCTATGCCGTGTCGGCGGCCCTCAAGGCAGGCGCGGTAGGCCTGGGAGCGGACGCGGGCCGGATCATGGTCTCGACCAACGGGGTGGACATTTCCAATTTCGTCCCCTCCGATCGGGCGGCGGCGCGCAAGCGGCTGGGCCTTCCCCCGGAGGGCAAGATCATCCTCTCCATCGGCTATCTCGTGCACCGGAAGGGGTTCCATCACCTCATCAAGGCCATGGACGTGCTGGTGAACCGGGAGGGCCGGAAGGACTTGCGGCTTTGCATCGTGGGCGGGCCGGGAGGCGAGGAATATTCCAAACCCCTGCTGGACGAGCTGATCGCGAAGGCCGGCCTCGGCGGGCATGTCCTGTTCCCCGGCCAGAAGCCGAACCGGGAGCTGCCGGACTGGTACAATGCCTGCGACGTCTTCGCCTTGATGAGCTCCAAGGAAGGCTGGCCCAACGTCATCCTGGAAGCGATGGCGTGCGGCATCCCCGTCGTGGGCAATGCGGTCTGGGGCATACCCGAGATCATCGTTTCGGAGGACTACGGTTTCCTGGTGCAGGATCCGCCGGAACCCGATCGCACCGCGCAAGCCTTGGGCCGGGCCCTGGAAAAGGCGTGGGACCATAAGGCCATCATCGCCTACGCCGGATCGCAGACCTGGGACAAGGTCGCGGAACGGTTGCTGGCCGATATGCGGGCCCTATGATCCCCAACCCGGACCCTCGCGCGGAAGCCATGGATCCCTCCATCGTCTCCTTCGTGATCCCGACCCTGAACGAGGAGAAGTTCCTGGGCATCTGCCTGCGATCGATTTCCGGCCTGGAACGGCCGGAAGGGATCGCGTCGCTCGAGATCCTGGTCGTGGACAACTTCTCCAAGGACGCCACCCCGGACATCGCGCGGGCCGCCGGCGCCCGCTTGATCCAGCAGCCGCCCGTAAATGTCAGCAACTCCCGCAATACCGGCGCTCGGGCGGCCACCGGGGCCTACCTGGCCTTCATCGACGCGGATTGCGAGCTCGCCCCGGATTGGCTGGTGCGGTGCCTGGCCCACCTGCGGCGCGGGGACGTCTGCGGGGCGGGGACCAACATATCCCCTCCGCCTCCGGATGCCCCATGGGTGGAGAAGTATTGGTACGATCTGGGGTACGAGAAGATGGCTTCGGATATGCGGGAAGTCGCCTGGCTCCCCACCTTCAACCTCCTCGTGAAAAGGGACGTGTTCCTGGAGGTCGGGGGCTTCAATGAAAAGCTCGTGACCTGCGAGGATTCGGACCTGGGGTACAAGATGAGCGCCAAGGGGCGCCTCGTGCTCGAGAACCGGGTCACCACGCGGCATTACCGGGAATCCAAGACCATTCCCGAATTCTTCCGGCGGGAGCGCTGGCGCGGGATGGGAAGCCTCCAGAGCTTCTTCATGCACGAACTGAACCTGGGCGAATTGCCCAGCCTGGTCTTTCCGGTGATCTTCCTCGTCCTGCTCGCGGTGGCCGTGGCCCTTACGGGGGCGGCCCTCCTGGGGGTTTCGGATGGATCGGGCGCGATCCCTGGGGTGGGACGGATCCCGTTGTGGGCCGCGGGCCTTGCCTGGCTCGGGACGGCGGCCGGTCCATTCCTGCAGGTGATCCGGAAGCGCATCCTGCCATGGCAGGGCCGCCGCTTCGCCGCCTGCTTCACCCTCGCCTCGGTCTATCTCTTCGCCCGCGCGATCGCCCTCGCGAAAGGCGCGGCCAGGATTTCCTGATCCGCGCACGGCGCCGGAATCATCCGGCAAGCCGCAGGCTCATAATGCGGGCATGCGTCCGTCGATAAGCCGGAACTCCCGTCCGCCTTCTCCCTGAAGGTTCCGGAAAAGGATGGAGGAAAGCCCCGTTCCGAAGCCCGTGGAGGGGAGGTAGGTCTTCCTCGGCGGGTTGTGCGACTTCGTGGGAGCGCCCAGGTTGTACTCGTATGCCCCGATATCGGGCAAGGCGTCCCGCAGCCTGCCGTCCATGTCCGTATCCACCTGTCCGGTGGGGAGCTTGAGTCCTTTGTCGATCGCCAGGAGGGCCTTCGCCGTAAGATGCAGGTCCCCGTTGACGGGATCCTTGAAGTAGGCCGCCGCCGCGTTCTCCACATTCCCCGCCAGCACGGCCTTGGCGCCGTCGCGCGGATTCAGGTTATGGCCCATCAGGTTGTTCTTGACGGTGATGGTGGTGTTGGGCCAGCGGTATTCGATATCGCTGAACGGCTTTTCCTCGCCGAAGACCGTGTTGTTGTAGACTTCCGCCCCGGACACGTTCATGAGTTCGATCCCGACCTCCTGGTGGATGCCTTTCCTGTTCCAGATGACGTTGTTCCGGATCAACCCGCCGATATGATCGAGGTAGGGATTGTCCCCCTTGCCATCCGCGTATTTCCTGTCGACGGCCGTCGGTTCCGTCTTCATCCCCAGGCCGATCGCCCGGAAGTTGTTCTCGAACCGGTTGCCCTCGATCAGGGTGCCGCGGGACTTGCTCCAGAAGTGGACGGCATGCTCCATCAGGGCGCCGTTGCGCTGGATGTTGCGGAAGGTGTTTCCCCGCACGATCCAATCCTGCCCCCCATGCACGTCCATCCCTCCCGTGTAGAATCCGTCCCCCAGAGGCTCCATCACGGAATTGTCGACGAACTCGATGAGCGAGCATTCCAGGATCCCCAGGTCCACCCAATAGCTGGGGGTGCTCCCGTTCGAGTTGATCTTGATCTGCTGTTCGGCGCAATCGTAGATGCGCAGGTTGCGCATCCTGACCCCGGTGATGTTCTTCGCGCCGGGCGGGTAGGCGTGGACGCCGTGGTATTTGGCGTAGCGGATGGTGAAATCGGCGAGGGTGACGTTGTTGGCCGATACGGCCACGATCTCGCCGATGAAGTTCGAAGCCTGGAGCGGGGTACCACCGCCGTTACCGTCCAGGATCACGTCCCCCCGGTTTCCGGATTTGGACCGCATCGTCACGTCGTCCTTGGTGAATTGCAGGGTCGCCGCCACCTTGTAGGTGCCCGGCGCGAGCAGGATGGTGGTCCCGGATGCGGCTTGCTGCACGATCGAACCCAGGTTGTCGCCGGGCTTGGCTTCCACGGTTTTGGTGTGGGTGTCGGTCCAGACGACGCAGGTCTGGCCGCGGACGGGATTCAGGGCTCCGGCCATGGTCAGGACTGCGGTCAGGAAGAGTGATTTTTGGAATCGCATGAAATACCTCCAACCACCATTATAGGCCAAATGGAGGCGGTTACAATCCGCAAATGGTAAAAAAAGCGGGTGGCCGCCGGAATGGCCGGGATTCAGCGGCAGCGGTTACGGATATGACGGAAAAACAGGAAGGCCGCCGCCAGGCCTCCGGTTTTCGCGATCGCCTTGGCGTTGCGCAGGAACTGGATTTTCTGGGGCACCAGGGAGACGCGCGCCGGGAAGGGTCCGGCCACGGGCCCCAGATCCAGGGACCGCAGGCCTCCGGCTTCCCGTTCCCTGCAGGCGGGCAGGGAGTAGAGCAGTATGGCCATGTTGCGCACCGAGCCCCGGTCCTCGAACCCTTCCAGGTATCGCTTCGCCTGCGCCCGGAAAAAATCCGCCTTTTCGAAATACCGCCGGTCCTTTCCGGGTTCGGCGAAACGTCCGGCGGAAAAGAGCGCGTCCGATTTCCGCAGGTCCTGGGCGGCCCAGGTAGAAGTTGGGTATTCCAATTGGGAGGGATCGGAAAGGTTCGGGCTTTCCTTTTCCGCCATCCAATCCGCGTAATGCAGAAGCGAGGCGCGAGCGTAACGGAAGGCCGCGTCCATCTGGCCGAGGCCCAGCTTGACGTCCAGGTATTTCGCCAGGATCTGGAGGAAGATGACGTAGGACCACCGGTTCTCGCGATCCAGCAGGCCCATGGCCGAGCAATCGTCCCCGGGATGGATGCAGGTGCGGATGAAGTCCTCGGCGAGGCGCATCCAATCCGGATCCGAGGTCAATGCGTATGCGTCCAGGCACGCATTCACCGAATACCCGGCTCCCCGTCCCGGTCCCTGGAAATCCAGATGACGGGTGCAGGTGGACAGGCCGGTGGGATTGCGGCTAAGGAAACGCAAGGGCGTGCGCGAACCGTCCTGCATGTCCCGGACCCAGCGCGCCAGCATCAGGACGGCTTCGCGGGAATCCGGATCCCCGGTGAGCCAGTGATGGAGCAGGAGCCCGGAGGTGTAATTGTGTTCGTTGGAAGGGCCGCCGCCGAACCCGGCGGGCAATGGGCCGCCTTCCATGCAATGACGGGAGAAGGTCCGGTGCGTGGCCGTTCCGGCATGGGCGTAATGCGCGGTATGCCAGAAATACCCGCCGTTGTAGGCCGGCTTGTCCGCTTGGGTATGGTACAGGTCGTGGTCCACCACGTGCCGGGCCAGATCGTCGCCCAGGGCGCGCCAGCGCGGGTCGCCGGTCCGCAGGGACTCGCGCAGGAAGGACAGCACCAGATCGTACTGGTTGTTGTAATGGGAGACGAACTCCCATCGTCCCTTGTAATGCTGCTTCTCGTGATCGGCCGGCACTTCCCCGAAGTTGCGCCATCCGTATTCATCGTATTCCTCGCGGAGCGCGAATACCGAATGGGGACCGGAGATCCAACCCGATTCCAGCCCGGCGAAAAAGGGATCCTCCTCCGCCGATGGAGTCGTAACGCCCCCGACGCAGCCGGAGGCGGCGATCCATTCCGGGTCGGGGATCGCCGCAACGGGCCGCCTGGCGGCGGAGAGCGCGGCCCGGGGACGTTCGGGGTCGGTGAGGAAGTCCGCCCATAGGGAGAAGACGGCCTTCTCCCCGCCTTGGAGTTCATGGGGCTTTCCGCCCAGATCCGGAAAGGGCTCCAGGGTCACGGATGCGTCGGTGACGGCGATCCGGCTGGGAAAGGCCTGCCAGAAATGCTCCCGCGAAAACGCGGCGGTCCCGGCCCGATGCCTGATGAGCGCGGCCGGGTTGGCCCGGGCGCCCGTTTCCGCGGATGCGCCGTTGGTAAGCCGATAGCCGGCCAAATCGAGGGGCACCTCGTTGCGGGAATCCACATGGTTCCGGCTGCGCCAATTCGCTCCGCCGGACGATCCCTGGAAAAGATCGGCCGTCCCATCGCATGCGATCACCCCGTCGGAATCGGGATCGAGCGAAAGGCCGCCCGCCATGCCCGGCGTGGGCGCGAAGCGGATGGGCAGGGAAAGGGATTTGAAGAGGACGGATCCGGGATCCCCCAGATCCCAAAGGCCGCCTGCGTGTCGCGCCGCCCGCGGGTTCCACAAGGTGATGCGCGCCAGGGAAAGGGCGGTGCCCGCATAGAAGGTGATCCGGCTGGCGGCGCGGCAGAACTCCTTGCCGGCCGCGTCCACGATCGTTCCTTCGATGGCGAGGTCGAGCGCCACCTTGCCGGAGAATTCGACCCGGCCGCGGAGGTGCTTGAAGCGGAGGGGTTCATCCCGCATTCCCCTGAGTGGCGAAGGCGCCGCCGCGGCAGGCGCTTCCAGCAAGGCTTCGGACCCGATCTCGACTTGTCCCCAAGGGTGGAGGCCGTCTTTCGGAACGGTGAAGCGGGCCGCTCCCGTTTCGATATGGAAAGCCGCGCCCGCATCCGACCAGCGGAGCGGACCGGTCGTCGGATCGGCCGGGCCCACGGGCCCGTCAAGGGAAAGCGCGTATCCGGTCCCGTTGGAATCCCCGGTCGCGAGGAATCGCAGCAGGATCCATTTCAGGCTGCCGTCGGGCCATCGGGAAAGGGATTGCGCATCGCAGGGGACCTCCAGACCGGAAGGGTCGCGCAGCGCGAGGCGGCCGATATCGGCGAGGGCCGCGCGGGGCAGGGGGATCCCGATCCGGACGGGCCTGGGACCCGATGCGGACGGGTCGGCGGTCAGGCGGATGGGGATGCGGATGGCTTCAGGCATGGAGCGGGACGTCGCGCAGCGGATCCGTCCCGTCTTCCTTCCTCGATCGCAATACGCGCGCCGGATTCCCGACGGCGACGGAATATTCCGGCAATTCCCTGTTGACCAGGGAAGCGGCGCCCACCACGCACTTCCGCCCGACATCGGCCCCGATGACGGCCTTGTTGCCTATCCAGCAATCCTCGCCGATCGAAACGCGCACCATGGTCCCGGGTTGCTCGCGTATGGGGATCTCCAGATCGGCGATCCCATGCTGGGCGAAACCGCTCATCACATGGACGCCCGTCCCCAGCAGGACATGATCGCCCAGGGAGCACAAACCGAGATTGCAGAAGGGACCGATATAGGCCTTCTCGCCGATCTCGATACCCGGATGGGACAGGGTGGCCCCGAAGCAGATGCAGGCATCCGTGCCCAACCTGGGAAGGGTCAAACCGTAGAAAGCGTAACGGAGATAATCGCCGGAAGTTCCCGGGAACAGGCTCATCAATTGGGAGTATCCGTAGAAGGCCGTGACCTTCCCGCCCAGGAGACCCTGGAGAAGGTAGCATAGCCAGATGGGGAAAACCGCAACGCGGGAACATCCCCGGGCAATGGCCTTGGCCATGGCCCTCATCGCGCGGTCGCCTTTCCGTCCTTCAATTCCATGTATATCGCATTATAGGTTTCCATCATCCTGGAAAACCTGAACATCCCATTGAATCGCACCGCGGCTTCGCGTCCCAGGGCGTCGCGGGCTCCGGGATCCCTCGCCAGGCGCAGCATGGCGGCCCCGAGCGCGACGGCATCCCGGGTAGGTACGAGCAGACCGGTGCGGCCGTCTTCGATCACCGCCGGATTGCCTCCGACCCTCGTGGCCACCGAAGGCATGCCGACCGCCATGGATTCCAGCAGGCTGACGCTGGTTCCCTCGCTCAGGCTGCTCAGGACGAACACATCGGCGGCCCGGAGCCACTCGACGACGTTCTCCTGGAACCCGGGCAGGACCACATGATCCGCAAGGCCCAACCCCCGGATCTTTTCGCGGATGGCTTCGGCCTCCGGCCCCTCGCCGACCAGGATCAGCCCGCTGGCCGGGCTGGCGTCGACCACGATCCGCAAGGCTTCGAGGAGCCCGGGGATCCATTTGATGGGATCGAACCGGGCGCAAAGGATGAAATAGGTCCAATCGGCCTTCAGGGAGAACCGGGCGCGCAGGCTCCCCCGATCGGCGTTTCCGGCCGCGGGCGGTTCGATGCCGTTGAAAACGACCTGGATTTTCCCGGGGGGGAAGGCCTCCACCTCGACCAGGGCATCCTTGACGGAAGGGGAGACGGCGCTGACGCGGTCGGTGAGGCGGACCAGGATACGGTTGACGAACCTGCGCTTCCGGGAGGGGATATCCGGATAGAAGCGTCCGTGCTCGGTGAAAAGGATCCGCAGGGAAGGGCGGAACAGGCGCGCGAGCGCGCCGTAGAACCAGGGGGTATACTGGTGGCAATGGAGGATATCCACACCGTTTTTTGAGGCATACCTCGCGATACGGAAGGGAAGCGACCAATCGAAGCCAGGTTTCCGATCGATCAGGGTCACCGAAACGCCGTCGGCCTGCAAGGAATCGCCCAGGCGGCCTATCAGGTCCAGGCAGACGCAGGAGGCCCGGAAGGACGGGGGCGGCGTCCGCAGCATCCGCTCCACGAGCCTTTCCGTGCCCCCGAGCGGCAGGCCCAGGACGAGATGGGTGACATGTGGATGACGCATGCCCAGTAAATTAATAAAATTACCAATCCCTCCGTTCCGTACAGGGCATCCCGGGAAGCTTCAGGCCCGGATGCCGCAAGGCATAATGTTTATCTTAGCATGTCTGATGGGCATCCCGGATCTTCTCCACTCTCGATCCTTCCCCGAGCGCCTTCCGCCGGCGGCATTGCGATGAGCAACGTCTTCGGCCAGGTGGTCAAAAACTCGTCCATCTACGGCTTCTCGAACATCCTGAGCCGGTTCATCGGCTTCCTGATGATCCCCATCTACACCCGCTATCTCACCCCGGGCGATTACGGGACCATGGAGATGCTCGACCTCACCGCCTACGTGATCACCATGTGGGTCGGCTTCAGCGTCAGCAGCGCGATAATCCGTTTCTATTACGACTACGAGAACGTGGAAGAGCGCCATGAACTGGTTTCCACGGCCCTGCTCTTCGTGGGCGCGACCTCCTTCATCGCGGTCGCCTGCCTCCTGCCCTTCTCCACGCGGATCTCGGAATTGCTTTTCAAGCACCCGAACAACGGGAAGTTCCTCATGGTGGTGTTCGGGAGCATCTTCTTCCAACTCCTCATCGAGGACTGCCTCGTCTTCTTCCAGGTGCGGCAGAAGGCGTTGTGGTACGTCGGGATTTCCACGGCGAGGCTGTTGATGGGCCTTTCCCTCAATATCCTCTTCGTGGTGGTGCTCCGGATGGGGGTCGCCGGGATCTTGTACAGCGGCGTGCTGACGGCCGCGGCGACGGGGATATTCATCTTCAGCAAGACCCTGTCCATGACCGGCCTCGCCTTCTCGCCGGCCAAGCTCAAGAAGCTCCTGGGTTACGGGTTCCCCCTCATCTTCTCGGGCTTCAGCACCTTCATCATCACCTTTTCCGATCGATACTTCCTGAACGCCTATTCCACCCTCGAAGACGTGGGGAATTATTCCCTGGGTTACAAGATGAGCATGCTGGTCGCCGTATTGATCACGAGCCCCTTCCTCACGGCCTGGTCCGCGAAGCGGTTCGAGATTTCCAGCCATCCGGACGCGGACCGGACCTGCTCCCGGGTATTCACCTACTTCTGCATCGTCCTGTTCTTCGGCGCCCTGATCCTGTGCGCCTTCATCACCGATATCCTGGCCATAGTGGCGACCCCGGCGTTCAGGGTGGCGGCCACCTTCGTCCCCTTGGTGGTGCTGGGCTACGTGCTCAACGGTTTCTATTACCACTTCAACTACGGGATCCTCCTCCAGAAAAAAACCAAGGTCATCGCCGTGATCATGGCTTCCGCGGCGGCCGTGAACCTCGGTCTCAATTTCCTCCTGATCCCGAGGATGCACGGGATGGGAGCTGCCCTGGCGACGACCCTGTCCTACCTGTACATCACGGTCGCCACCTATGTCATGGCCCAGAGGTTGCATCCCATCCAGTTCGAGTTGCGGAGGGTGGGGATCCTTTTCCTCCTGGCGGGAGGGCTTTACGCGGGTTCGCTTTTCGTACCCGGGCAATCGGTCATCCTCTCCCTGGTTTGCAAATCCTTCATCGTGGCGCTCTATCCCGTACTGCTTTACTTCTGCCGGTTCTTCAACGGGGAGGAGCTGGCGGCGGGAAACGCCTTCCTTTCGAAACGGGGCGTCAACTTCGCCTTTCCCGTTCCCGTCTCCGAACCTCGCTAGCCGGGAGGGATGCGGGCCGTGGGTCATCGGGTCGGGTTGCTGGGAACCTTCGGAAACGGGAACCTGGGCGATTCCGCAACGGTGGAAGCGGTGCTCTCCTACCTGAAAGGCGCTGGGCCGGAATGGTCCGCCGTGGGATTCTCCGCCAATCCGGAAGACACCCGGGACCGATGCGGCATTCCATGCTTCGCCATTTCCAGGCACGCCGCGCGGCCGGCTCCGTCCTCCCGGTCGGAGGGGACGCCGGATATCGCTATCGGGCCCGGGCCAGGCTCCTTATCCTGGACGGGCCGGCTCAAACGATTGGTTCCCGGACCCCTCCGGCGGGCCTTGAGCCGGTTGGCGATCGCAGCGAAAGCGGTGCCCGGGGAAATCGCCTTCGCCCGGGAAAGCCGCAAGCATCTGGAAGGCCTGGATTGCCTGATCATCACGGGCGGCGGGCAGTTGATAGACAACTGGGGCGGTCCCTGGGGGCATCCCTGGACCTTGCTCCTCTGGTCCTTGTTGTGCAGGCGCGCCGGGGTCCCGCTCGTCTTCCTGAACGTAGGCGCGAGCGAGCTGGTCTTCCCCCTCAGCAGGGTGTTCCTCCGCATCGCCTTGTCCTCGGCCCGGTACCGATCCTTCCGGGACGAGAATTCGCGGGCCAGGGCGCGACGCTGGGGCGCGCCCGAACCGGACCATGTCTTACCGGATCTCGCCTTCAGCTTCCCAACGCAAGGAATCCGGCCGGATCCCACGGGCCCGGGAAGGCCGATGGTGGTCGTGAACGCCATGGCGTATTGCGATCCCCATGGATGGAACCTTTCCGATCCGGCGGCCTACTCCGGTTACGTCGGCAAGATCGCGGGGTTCTGCCGCCGCCTGGTGGCGGACGGCTACCGGGTGGACCTCGTTCCCAGCCAGGCGAAAACGGATCCGGCGGCGAATGCGGACATCCTCGCGAGGGTACGCGGGGATCTCCCCGAAGAAGCCCATCGATGGGTCTCCGAACGGAGGCCGGCCGGGGTCGCCGAACTGCTTTCGATCTTTTCGGCCGCCGAGTTCATCGTGGCCTCCAGGTTCCACGGGGTCATCCTCGCGCTCTGCGCCGGCAAGCCGGTCATCGCCTTGTCCTACGAGGACAAGATGGACGTCGTGATGTCCCGCGCGGGCCTCTCCGGATACACCCTGGCCATCGACGGCTTCACCGAAGCATCCCTCCTGAACGCGTTCGCCGGGCTCGTTTCCGGTTCGGAGGAGATCCGGAAGCGGATATCGGCGCATGTGGCCGGAAACCGCCTGTTATTGGAAGGCCAATACCGGCTGGTATTCGGCGCCGGCGCCGGAATTTTCCATATTTAGAGCCGATTCGTTTCCCTGGTGGCTTGAAGGAAGTCAATACGCCGGAAGAACGGAACCTTTCCGGAGACGACTCCGAGTGGTACTATTTCTGTCTGATGGAACCATCGCGAATGCCGCAAGGAGCCGAAACCATGTCAGGAACAACCGAAGCGACCAAGGGCCTGTGCCGTTTCTGCAAGGCGCCCCTGGAAAAGACCCTGGTGGACCTTGGGATGTCCCCGTTGTGCCAGACGCATCTGGAGGCCTCGGAGCTGAACCAGGGTGAGGAGTTCTACCCCCTCAAGACCTTCATCTGCGAAAAGTGCCTGCTGGTCCAGCTGCAGGAGTACGTGACGCCGGACAAGATCTTCACCGAGTACGCCTACTTCTCCTCCTTCGTGGACACCCTGCTCCGCCTTGCCGAGAAATACGCGGACGCGGTCACCGCCCGGTTCGGCCTCGGCGCGGACAGCAAGGTCATCGAGGTCGCCAGCAACGACGGGTACCTGCTGCAATACTTCGTGCGCAAGGGCATCCCGGTCCTGGGCATCGAGCCCGCCGCCAACGTGGCCAAGGCCGCGGAAGCGAAGGGCGTCCCGTCCCTGGTGCGCTTCTTCGGGGTGCAGACCGCCAAGGATCTGGTCGCGCAAGGCGTGCAGGCCGACCTGTTGCTGGGCAATAACGTGCTGCCGCACGTTCCCAACCTCCATGACTTCGTGGGCGGCCTGAAGATCCTCCTGAAGAAGGGGGGCGTCATCACCATCGATTTCCAGCACCTGATGCGGATGATGGAGGGCAACCAGTTCGACACCATCTACCAGGAGCACTTCTCCTACCTGTCCCTGACCTTCGTGCAGAAGCTCTTCGCCCATTACGGCCTGACCCTGTTCGATGTCGAGGAGGTCCCGACCCACGGCGGCTCCCTGCGCATCTTCGCCCGGCATGCCGACGAATCCGGCCCCGTGGAACCGCGCCTGGCCGCCATGCTTGCCCTCGAGGAGAAGGCGGGCATGAACCGCCTTTCCCATTACGAGGCGTTCGAGGCGAAGGTGAAGGAAACGAAGTACAAGTTGTTGGACATGCTCATCCAGGCCAAGCGCCAGGGCAAGACCATCGCCGGTTACGGCGCGGCGGGCAAGACCAATACCTTGCTCAATTTCTGCGGCATCCGCTCGGACTTCCTCGACTATACCGTGGACCGCAATCCCTACAAGCAGGGCAAGTTCCTGCCGGGGACGCATATACCTATTTACGCCCCCGACCGCATCCGGGAAACGAAGCCGGACTATCTTTTCATCGGTCCGTGGAATCTGGTTACCGAGATCATGGAACAGACAGCCTATATCCGCGAATGGGGCGGAAAATGGATCGTCCCCATCCCGGAAGCCCGGATAATCCCCTAGGAAAGGGGTTTTTCGGCGGAATGTGGTTTTTTGATACCGTTCAGGCGCGGGAAAGGCAATATTTCCGGATGGGCCGGGCGGATTTGCTTGCGGAATCGCTTCCAAATCCCCCTCGGTCTGGAGGTATAATTATGCCTTATCGGTCAATGTTGGTGGACATCCGGAGCGGCGCGGGCCTGTGTGGCTCCGGGCCCGTCCGTACCGCGTCCCGCGCGCCGGCGAAAGGAAGGGTCTCTCGATGAATACGGTCTTCTACGATCCGAAACAGACCGAGGATCAACGCCGGAAACTCATCTACCATGGGCAGATCATGGTCCTGGCGCCGACGCCGGGCTCCCTGGAACTCTGCGCCTTCGCGAAGCAGCTTCTCTTCGAGGGGTTCGGCGGATTGGATCCCCAGGTGGCGCATGAAACCATGCAGGTCGAGAAGTACGTGGAGATCCTGGCGGCGGTCAAGCCGAAATTCATCCACCATCCGGAATCCAAGCGCCTGCTGCGCGCCATCGCCCGGGAAACCGGCCACGATCTCGAGAAGACCTACCTGGACACGCCGCGCATGCGCTCCGCCGCGCCCCATGATTACCTGCGCTACGGCATCGCCTATGCCTTCCATCCCCATCGGGACACCTGGTACTCCGCGCCCTTCCAGCAAGTCAACTGGTGGATGCCCGTCTTCGATTTCGAATCGGGCAATGCCATGGCCTTCCATCCCAAGTACTGGGATACCCCGGTCCGCAACGGATCCCGGAAATACAACTACCAGGATTGGAACGAGGGTCCGCGGCAGAACGCCTCGGCCCACATCAAGTCCGACACCCGCGAACAGCCGAAGCCGGAAGAAGAGGTGGAGCTGGATCCCCAGCTGCGGATCGTCTGCCCCGTGGGAAGCATGATCCAGTTCTCGGGCGCGCAATTGCACTCGACCGTGCCCAACCGGACCGGGACGACCCGGTTCAGCATCGACTTCCGCACCGTGAACCTCGACGACGTACGCTCGGGCCGCGGGGCGCACAACATCGATTCGGAATGCACCGGGACCGCCATGGTCGATTACATGCGCGGATCGGACATGGCGCCGATGCCGGAAGAAGTACTCATCAAGCACATGGCCCCCGGCCATTTCGGAAAAATCAAAGCGACCTGAGCCTTACGGCTCGCAAAGAGGAGTGGACCCGTGACCGAGACAGCACGCGATATCGTCGACAAGGATTTGGCCTACCTTTGCGGGAACCTGCGCGAGGAATTCGGGAGCATGGGAGGCAAGCGCCTCCTCATCGTGGGCGGCGCGGGGTTCCTTGGATATTACCTCATCCAATCCGTCTTGCGCTGGAACGAGACGGAAGGGTCCGCGAAACCCATCCATGTGACCGTATACGACAATTACATCCGCGGGATACCCCAATGGCTTTCCGGCCTGAAGGGCAACCGCAACCTGACCCTGGTCACCCAGGACATTTCCCAGCCGCTTCCGGCCGACATGCCGGATTTCCAGTACATCATCCACGCCGGCTCCATAGCCTCGCCGGTCTACTACCGCAAATACCCCATCGAGACCATGGACGCCAACGTGGGCGGGCTCCGCTCGCTCCTCGAGTACGCCAAGGGCCGGGTCAAGGCGGGCAAGGCCTTCGACGGGTTCCTGTTCTATTCCAGCAGCGAGATCTACGGCGACCCGACCCCGGATTCCATCCCGACGCCGGAGACCTACCGCGGCAACGTATCGTGCACCGGCCCCCGCGCCTGCTATGACGAGTCGAAGCGCTACGGCGAGACCCTGTGCGTCAACTTCACCCAGCAGCACGGCCTGCCCATCAAGGTCGCCCGCCCTTTCAACAACTACGGCCCCGGCCTCAAGATCACGGACACGCGCGTGCTCCCGGACTTCGCCCGCGACGTCTTCGCCGGCCGCGACATCGTGATGCGCTCGGACGGAAGCCCCAAGCGCACCTTCTGCTACGTCGCCGACGCGGTGGCGGGCTATTACAAGGTGCTGGTCAAGGGCAAGCCCGGCGAAGCCTACAATATCGGCATCGAGAAGCCGGAAATCTCGGTCGCCCAGCTGGCCGACACCGTGGCGTCCATCGGCCGCGAACTCTTCGGGTACAAGGGGCAGGTGATCCGCAAGGTGGACGCGGACTACCTGATCGACAATCCGGAACGGCGCCAGCCCATCATCGCCAAGGCCCGCGAACAGCTCGGTTACAATCCCACCATCGGCCCGGCGGAAGGATTAAGGCGCTCCATGATCTGGTACTCCGGGAACCTCGAAGCGTCCGCGACGGAGGCCTGATGAAGATCTCCATCATGGGCACGGGCTACGTGGGCCTGGTGACCGGCGCCTGCCTGGCCGAGAAGGGCCATGAAGTCTCCTGCATCGATCTGGACGCGGCCAAGGTGGATCGCATCAACCGCGGCGAGTCGCCCATCTTCGAGAACGGCCTGGACGCCTTGCTGACCCGCAATATCGGGAAGCGCCTGCGCGCGACCGTGGACGCGAAAGCGGCCATCCTGGATTCCGAGATGACCATGATCGCCGTGGGCACGCCTTTCGACGGCGAGCGCATCGACCTCAAATACATCCGCGCCTGCGCCAGGACCATCGGCGAGACCCTCAAGTCCAAGCCCGGCTACCATGTGGTGGTGGTCAAGAGCACCGTGGTGCCCGGGACCACCGACGGGGTGGTGCTGTCCGTTCTCGAGGAGGCGTCCGGCAAGCGCGCCGGGGCGGACTTCGGCGTGGGCATGAATCCGGAATTCCTCACCGAAGGCGAGGCCGTCAGCGATTTCATGGAACCGGACCGCATCGTCTGCGGCGGCATCGACGAGAGGTCCCGTGACGCCGTCGAAGCCTTGTACGCGGCCTTCCCGGGGGTGCCCAAGCTCAGGACCAACAACAGCTCGGCGGAGATGATCAAATATTCCTCCAATGCCCTGCTCGCCAACCTCATCTCCTTCTCCAACGAACTGGCCAACCTGGGCGCGGTCCTGGGGAACATCGATACGGTGGAGGTGATGAAGGGGCTGCATCTCAGCCGCTACCTCAGCCTGCCGGATCAGGACGGGAACGGCGGCCTTCGCTTCCCTCCCATAAACTCCTTCCTGATGGCCGGCTGCGGCTTCGGCGGCAGCTGCCTGCCCAAGGACGTCAGCGCCCTGGTCGCCCACGGAAAGGCCGTCGGCGTTCCCATGGACATGCTGCAGGCGTCCCTCACCGTGAATGCCCGCCAGCCCGACCAGATCTTCCGCCTGCTGGCCAAGCATCTCCCTTCCCTGAAGGACAAGCGCGTCACCGTGCTGGGCCTTTCCTTCCGTCCGGATACCAACGACATGCGCGAATCCCCTTCCATCCCGATCATCCTCAGGCTGCAGAAGGAGGGCGCGCGCGTCACCGCCTACGATCCCGCCGCCGCCGAGGAGGGCCGGCACCTGTTCGGAACCGGGCTCGCCATCGCGGACTCCCTGGAAAAATCCCTGGAGGGCGCGGAAGCCGTCATCCTGATCACCCGGTGGAAGGAATTCGAACGCGTTCCCGCCCTGCTGGCCTCCCTGTCGCCCCAGCCCGTCCTCGTGGACGGCCGCCGGATGCTGGACAAGGGCTCGGTGAAACGCTACGAAGGCATCGGCCTCTGACCTTCCGGATCGGGAACGCATGGATCTGAACGCATTGAAGCTCGCCTTGGGCGAAGAGGACCCCGGCGAGGCCATGCACGCCTTGGCCGCCAGGCTCTATCCCCTTTGCCGGAGCATCACCGGGAACGGCGTGCGCCAGACCCTGGGCATCCTGAAGGAAGACCTTCCCCTTATCCTCCACGAGGTCCCCACCGGGACCCAGGTGCTCGACTGGACGGTCCCGCGGGAATGGAACATCCGCGACGCCTATATCAAGGACGCTTCCGGAAAACGGGTCGTGGACTTCCAGGCCCTCAACCTGCACGTGGTCGGCTACAGCGTGCCGGTGAAGGCCCGCATGACCCTGGCGGAACTGCGCCCCCGGCTGCACTCCATGCCGGACAAGCCCGACCTTGTCCAGTACCGGAATTCCTTCTACAAGGACGATTGGGGCTTCTGCCTCTCCCATCGCCAGCTCGAAAGCCTGAAGGAAGGGGAATACGAGGTCTGCATCGACTCGTCCCTGACCGAAGGCGGCCTGACCTACGGCGAGATCACCCTGCCGGGCTCTACCCCGGAGGAAATCCTGATCAGCTGCCATGTCTGCCATCCTTCCCTGGCCAACGACAACCTGTCCGGCATCGCCGTGGCCCACCAGCTGGCCCGGTACCTGGCCAAGGTCCCGCACCGTTACACCTATCGCATCCTGTTCCTGCCCGTGACCATCGGCGCCATCACCTGGCTGGCCCGCAACCAGGACGATCTCGGCCGCATCCGGCACGGCCTGGTGCTCAGCCTGCTCGGGGACTCCGGGCCCATGACCTACAAGCGCAGCCGGCGCGGCGACGCCGCCGTGGACCGGGCCGCGGCCCATGTGCTCAAGCAGGCGGGCAAGGGCGGCCGCGTGGAGGATTTCATCCCCTACGGATACGATGAGCGGCAGTTCTGCTCCCCGGGCTTCAATCTGCCCGTGGGATGCCTGATGCGCACGCCCCATGGCCGCTTCCCGGAGTACCATACCTCCGGCGACAACCTCGCCTTCATCAAGCCGGCCAACCTGGCGGATTCCCTGGCGACCCTGCTCGCCATCCTCGAGGTGCTGGAGCACGACGGCGTGTTCCTCAACCTCAATCCCAAGGGCGAACCGCAACTGGGCCGACGGGGGCTCTACCGGGCCATGGCCGATCGCAAGGACGGGGACTGGAACGAGATGTCCATGCTCTGGGCGCTCAACCTGGGCGACGGGAAACATTCGCTGCTGGACGTCGCCGAGCGGTCGGGATTGCCTTTCGGCGGTATATTCAGGGCTACGGAAGCCTTGCGCGCCTGCGGGTTGATGGCCCCCGCCGGCGATATCGGAAAAACGAAAACGGGAGATGGGTAAATGAAGGTTGTTCTTTTCTGCGGCGGATTGGGAATGCGGCTTCGCGAGTTTTCCGAGAACACCCCCAAGCCCATGGTCCCGATCGGATACCGCCCCATCATCTGGCATCTGATGAAGTACTACGCGCACTTCGGGTACAAGGAATTCATCCTTTGCCTGGGCTACCGCGCGGATCTGATCAAAAATTACTTCATCAACTACAACGAATGGATCTCCAACGACTTCGTCCTGGCCGGGGACGGCTCCACCAAGATGCTCAACACGGACATCCATGACTGGAAGATCACCTTCTGCGAGACGGGGATCAGCTCCAACATCGCCCAGCGCCTGTCCGCCGTGCGCGAGCACCTCAAGGGCGAGGAGTTCTTCATGGCCAACTATGCCGACAACCTGTGCAGCCTGCACCTGCCGGACCTGGTGGACTTCGCCATGAAAAGGAAGAAGGTGGCCTGCCTGCTCAGCGTCACCCCGGCCCAGACCTTCCATTCCGTGGAGGTCGACGATCAGGGCCAGGTCAAGGGCATCCATGACATGACCCAGACCGGCCTGGTCATCAACGGCGGCTTTTTCATCTTGCGCAAGGACATCTTCGATTACATCCGGCCCGGCGACGAACTCGTGCACGCCCCGTTCCAGCGCCTGATCGAAAAGGGGGAGCTCGTCTCCTACCGCCACGACGGCTTCTTCGCCGCCATGGACACCTTCAAGGAGCGCCAGCAGCTGGAGGATCTCTTCACCAAGGGCAATGCCCCCTGGCAGGTATGGAAGAAACCCGCGGGCGAGGCCTGAACGGATGCTGAAGCTGGGAATCTCGAAGCCGGACGGCTCGCCGCTCCGGATCCTCTGCCTGGGCGCCCATTGCGACGATATCGAGATCGGCTGCGGCGGGACCGTGCTCCGCCTCATCGAGGAGCATCCCACCGCGGAATTCCATTGGGTGGTCTTCAGCTCCAATCCCACCCGCAGGGCGGAAGCCCAGGCCTCGGCCGAGCGGTTCCTCAAAGGGGCCGCCAAGAGGGAGATCCGCATCCTGGAGTTCCGGGACGGCTACCTGCCTTACAGCGGGGCCCTGGTTAAGGACGCCTTCGAGGCCCTGAAGAAGGATTTCGTCCCGGATCTGATCCTGACCCATTACCGCCGGGATTTGCACCAGGATCATCGGCTGGTCTCGGACCTGACCTGGAACACCTGGCGCGACCACCTCATCCTCGAATACGAAATCCCCAAGTACGACGGGGACATGGGCATCCCGAACGTCTTCGTCCCCGTGGGCGAAGCGCAGGCCGCCCTCAAGGTCAAGGTCATCCTGGAATCCTACGCGACCCAAAAGGGCCGGCAATGGTTCATGGAGGATACCTTCTACGCCTTGATGCGGCTGCGGGGCATGGAATCGAACTCGGCGTCCCGGTATGCTGAGGCATTCCATGGCCGTAAAACGGTCCTTTGATGCCGCTTTAGCCCCGATGCCCTTCCGCTTGGCCCCTCGTGTTCGATAAGGTCCTCTACCTCAAGAATATCCTCTTCAATTGGAGCGCGTTCCTAGTCGCGGTGGGAGTCGGCTTTTTCCTTTCCCCGGTGATCGTGAGGGAGCTGGGCGATTCGGGTTACGGTTGCTGGTCCCTGATCGTGACCTTCACCACCTATTTCGGATACCTGGACTTCGGCATCCAGTCCGCGGTGGGGCACTACGTCTCCCGGCACCTGAGCGACTCCGACGCGGGCCAACTCGAGGCCAAGGCCAATTCCGCCCTGACCGCGCTGTCCATCCTGGGGTTGCTGGCCCTGCTCTCCGCCTTCGTCGCCTCCCTGTGGTTCTCCCGGTTCTTCCATGTGCAGGCGGCCGCGGCGCCTTCCGTGCGCATCGCCCTGCTGCTGATGGGCGCGGTCATGGCCGCCAAGCTCCCGCTCTCGGTCTTCTCCGCCCTGCTCGTGGGCGCCCAGCGCTTCGACATCGTCAGCGGGATTTCCCTGGGGGTCAAGCTGATCAACGCGGCCTTGGTGGTGGTGGTCCTGAGAACGCACCATGGACTGCTGGGCTTCGCCCTGGCGGTTTCCTCGACCCAGCTCCTGGAAGGCCTGGCCCTGGCCGCCTTCGCGCGGAAGGTGGTCCCCGCAATCCGCTTCCGGCCCTTCGCCTTCCAGACCCGCGCCTTCGGGGAGCTGTTCCATTACGGGTTCTTCAACTTCCTCATCAACCTGTTCGGCCAGGGATGCGCCGTCTTCGGGACCTTCCTGATCGGGCACAAGGTGGCGGCGGAGGCGGTCACCTACTTCTCCATCGGCTCGGAAATGATGCCTTACATGAACGGGCTGGTCAGCGCGGTGACCATCCCGCTCCTCCAGATAGTCATCCCCATGGACGTCCGTTCCGACCTCTCGGCCATGCGGGAGCTCCTTCTGACCGGCACGCGTTACCTCTTCGGATTGGTCTGCCTCATCGGATTGAACCTGCTGGCAGTGGGCCCGGCCTTCCTGGCCCAATGGATGGGCGGGAAATACCTGGAACCGCTCCCGTACGGTTCCAGCGGGACCGTTCTGATCCTGATGACCCTGGCGAACATGGCCTCCCTGTCCTCGTCGGTGGCCCAGCAAATCCTGTTCGGCCGCCGCAAGAACAAGCTTTTCGCGGCCCTCATCGTCGCCGAGACCGTCTCCACCATGGTCCTGGCCCTGGCCCTGGTCCGGAACTGGGGTATCCTGGGGGTGGCCATCGCTTCCCTGGCGCCCATGGCGGTCTTCGAGGGCATGGTCATTCCCGCCATCACGGCCGCCCAGGTGGGTTCCGGCCTGGGCAGGTACTGGCGGGTGGGCATCCTGCCCAACCTCATGGTGGCCGTTCCGGTGTACCTCGCGTCCCGGGCCCTTCTGCCCCACGTTCCCGGCTGGGGCTGGACCCGGATTTTCCTTTCCTTCACCCTGGTTTCCGTTCTCCACCTTTGCGCCGCGGGTTTTTTCCTGGTGGAAGGTGAACACCGGCGCCGGTTCGTAAGTCAAATCACGAACAGGCTGGCGTGGGGCAAAACATAGCCTGGACGCACAATTGTGAAGAGCTTATACTTGGGTGATCGAGTTCCATCCGTTCATCCGTAATCGATGGTCCCAAACCCTTTAGCCCCTCCGAGGCAAACCGATGGCGCAACTCCAAAAACCCCCCTTCGTGTTCATGGGCGGCCGCATCACTCCCTGGGACGATGCCAAGATCCATGTGGCGGCGGAAGCCCTCATCCGCGGGATCAGCGTATTCGAAGGGTTGAAAGCATACTGGAGCCATGACGGCAAGGTCATGTCCCTGCTCGCGCTCCGGGAGCATTTTGAGCGGCTGCAACGGTCCGCCCTCCTGCAATACCTCCCCTTCACCATGTCCTTCGAGGAATACCGATCGGCTTGCGCCGCCCTTATCCGGGAACTGGTCGATAAGAACCGGGACCTGTGGATGCGCACCACGCTTTTCTCCATGGAAGGGCAATGGGGCGAGGCCACGGTCACGGATCTGGTCATCACCTCCTACCATCAGGACAAGAAGAAGCCGGATCCCGTGGACCTGGGGATCAGCACCTGGCAGCGCACTTCGGATACGGCCCTGCCGGCGCGCATCAAATCCGCGGCGAACTACCAGATAGGCCGGCTGGCCCGCATCGAAGGGCGCCGCCAGGGGTTTTCGGACATGATCCTGCTGAACTCGGCGGGGCGCGTCTCGGAGGCCAGCGCCTCCTGCGTCCTGATCAACCGGAAGGGCAAGGTGATTACCCCGCCGGCCAGCGAAGGCTGCCTCGAGAGCATCACGGTGGACATCATCGAGGGCCTTTGCAAGACCCTGGGCATCCCGTTCGAACGCCGCCCCGTCGACCGCACGGAAATGGCGATCGCCGATTCCATCTGCCTGGTCGGGACGGTCATGGAAATGGGCCGCGTCCGGAAGCTGGAATCCCGCGAACTGCCGATCTCGGATCCCGTGTTCGACGCCATCTCGGACGAGTTCTACGCATGCTTGCGGGGCCTCAAATCCCATCCCTCCGTGCAATTGACGCCGGTAATCGCGTGACCGCTGGCGGGAATCCGTTGGTGTCCATCGGGATGCCCATCTACAATAGCGATAAGCATCTGCGGCAGTCGCTGGATTCCCTTCTCGGGCAGACCCTCCAGGACTTCGAGCTCATCATTTCCGATAACGCATCGACCGACGGAACCGCGGACATCTGCGCGGAATACGCCCGGCGCGACAAGCGCATCCGGTACATCAGGCAGGAACGGAACATCGGGGCGCCCCGGAACTGGAACGCGGTCATCCCCCCGGCGCGCGGCGAATACTTCAAATGGGCTTCGGGAAACGACTACTGCACGCCGGATTCCCTGGCCCGCTGCGTGGAGGCCATGCAGCGCGAGCGCGACATCGTACTGTGCTACGGCCATACGGAACTAGTCGACAATGACGGGAAATCCCTGGGGGAATACACGGGCGATCTGGATATCCGCGATCCCCGCCCCAGCGATCGCTTCAAAAAGCTCCTCAACGGCGTGGGCCTCAACAATGCCCAGCAAGGGGTCATCCGCACTTCCGTCCTCCGCCGGACCGGCCTCGATCGCTTGTACCCCGGGGGGGATATCCCGCTCATGTCCGAGCTGGCCTTGTACGGCCGCCTGGTCCTCCTGCCCGGGGTGATGCTCTACCGGAGATTCTCCCCGGAAACGGTCATGGCCATGCGGAGTAACGCTGAAGTTACCCTGATCTACAACCCCCAGGCGCGCAAGCCCGCGGGATTCCTGCGGGTCCGCTTCCATCGGGACAACCTTTTCAGCATCGTCCGGGCGCCCATTCCCTACTCCGAGAAGGTCCGCGCCCTGGCCATCGCCTTCAAGTACGCGGCATGGGATCGGGAGAAGCTGTGGAGCGAGGTCCGCTCCCTTTGGGCGGCCACGCCCTCTCCCACCCCCTTGAAGCCATGAGCGGCGGTCCGCGTATCGGCCTTTTGGGCCCATATGCCAGCGCGAACCTGGGCGATACTTCCATCCAGGTTTCCGTGATGAACACCCTCAGGGAAAGGTTGGGTACCGTCCGTTTCCTGGGCATCTCGACCAGTCCGGCCGATGTGGTGCGCACCCATGGGATCCCGGCGATCGCCCTGTCCGGCGAGCAGCCGCCTATCGGGCCGGAAGCCCCGGAAGGGACCGGAAGGAACGGCTCCGATGTCCCGGCCTGGCTGCCCAAGCGGCTCGCGGCCCTCCGGCGCATCGACCGGGCGGCGAAGACCTTGGATTTGCTGATCATTTCCGGGAGCGGCCAGATCGACGATTTCTGGGGCGGCCCCTGGGGCCATCCCTACCGCATGCTGGCCTGGGCCGGGTGCGCGCGCCGCCATGGGGTTCCCGTGGCGGTATTGGGCGTGGGCGTGGATGAGTTGAATACCCGCCTGGGCGCGTGGTTTTCCATCCGGGCCCTCCACCTCGCCCAGTTCCGGGCCTTCCGCGACCAAGGCTCCCTGGACATGCTGGTCAAGCTGGGGCTCAAGGCGCCTAGTTCCGTCTGTCCCGATCCGGCCTTCGGATTGCGCCCCCGGGACATCCCGGCCGGCGCGGCCCCGATGAGGCCCTATGCCATCGTCAGCCCCATCGCCCGGGACGCCTGGCCCGGGGCCGAGGACGGCGACTACGAAAACTACCTGCAAAAGCTCGCCCTGGTTTCCGACCACCTCCTGGCGAAAGGGCTCGATGTCCGGTTCGCCTGTTCCCAGACCCGCATGGACGTTCCCATCGTGGATCGGATCAAAGCGAAGATGTCCGCGGCCTCGGAAAGATGCGTCCTGGAGCCGATAGTCAGCGTGGACGATTACCTGGGGGCTGCCGGGCGCGCCGAGGTCGTGATCGCTTCCCGGCTGCATGCGGCAATCCTCGCTTTTGTCGCTGGGTCTCCCGTTATCACCCTTGCCGACACGCGCAAGGTACGGGTACTGATGGGGGAAATGGCCCTGGACGAGTTCTGCCTGGACCTCCGCACCGCGGATACGGCGACCTTGCTCGCGACCGTCGATGCCGCCTTGTCCCGGCGGGAAGGCCTCAGGGCGCACATCGCCGGAATCCGCGGAGGCCTGAGGACCGCATTGGCCTCGACCTATGATCGGCTCCTGGTAAAGGTCCTCCCTGGAAGGATTCCCTCTCCCGTCCCTAATTGAGTCCGGTCGGTTTCCTGATTCCGGCCAGGAGCCGGGAAAAAGGATCCTCAACCTTCCCGATCATGCTCCCCAGGACCCATGATCCCGGGATATTCAGATGGGTGCGGTCGTAGTAGAGCGGTTTTCCGTCCAGGTACGGACTGCAGGAGCCGCCCGGGCAGACCTTGTCGCGGATATCCATCAAATGGATGCCCGGCCTGTTCCTGACCAGTTCTTCGATGGCGGCATTCACCTGCTTCTCGGAGCCGCCGGAAGCGTCCGCATTTCCGATGCAATCGACGGGGAAGAACCGGTTGTTGCGGAGCGCGCAATTCCGGTCGAAGGATTCGAAGGTGGGCACCTGGGCCATCACGATGACCTCTTTCCCCAGACCCGACAGGTAGTCCAGGGTTTCCCCCAAATCGGGAATGAATTCCCGGTCCGGAAAATAATTGGCCCAGGACGCGCCCAGGATGATGATCCGGTATTTCCCCATCTCGGTCCGCATCCGGGCCCTGAACTCCCTGCATTCCTTATGGTTCCTGGGGTCCTCATACCCGATCTTTTCCTTCAACACCGGCGGGCAATCCCCCATTTCGATATTCCGGAAGGAGAACCCGTCCCGTTTCCCGATCTCCCCGAACAGGCCGGAAAAATGCGCCGCATGGGAATCGCCGATCAGGAGGACTTCCGGGACCTGATCCGTATCGCCGACGATGCAACGCTTGTCGTTGAACAGCGCGGCCTCGTAGACCTTGGTCTGGCAGACATAGTCGAACCCGTACGCCGGCTTCAGGTAGGGCTCCAGGTCGGCAAGGGAGTTCCGGTAGCCTTCCTTGTCCGCTATCCAGTGATGCAACCCGTCCGTCCTATAGAGGAAAAGGGAAACCGAGGAAATCGCGAGGAAGGGAAGGAGGAATAAGGTCCCGAAGGTCCGGCCGGCGGATAGCTTCGCATGCCTGAAGGGGGATTCGACATACCTGTGGCTCAGTACGGAGAGGACGGTGATGGCGAGGAGCGACCATGCCATGGCTACGGGAGTCAGGACGGTCACCATGTATCTCCCGAAGGCGAGGACCGGCCAATGCCAAAGGTAGAGGGAGTAGGAAATCAGCCCCACATAGACCAGTGGCCGGTACGATAGCGCCCTGGAGAGGAGGGTGCCGCCTTGGGCGCCGCTCCAGATGAGGATGGCCGCCCCCAGGCAGGGATAGACCGCGTTCAGCCCGGGGAAGGCATGCTTTACGCCGGGCAATAGGAAGGCGAGCAGGATCAAGGCGGCCCCGGACCATGAGGCCGCTTCCCTGACCGTCCGCCCGAAGGGGGCACCGTTCCGCCGCAGGATCAGGAACGGTATCGCTCCGCATAGGAGTTCGCCCGCCCTCGCGGGAAGCATGTAATAGGCGAAGGACGCGTCCACATGGAGGGAATACTGCGCATACCCGAAGGATGCGGCCGCGAGGATCACCGAAACCGGAAGGAGCCCTTTGAATCCGGCAATCCGGTGCATCAGCATCAGGAAGAGCGGCCAGGCCAGGTAGAATTGCTCTTCGATTCCCAGGGACCAGGTATGCAGCAACGGGAGCAGGTTGCTCGAGCGGGCGAAATAATCCGTATCCCGGCTGTTCCAGAAATAGACGTTGGAACCGGAAAACACCGCGGCGAAGGCCGATTTCCCCATGGACTTGATGTCCTCGGGAAGCATCACCAGGATGCCGAAGGCCAGGACGCATGAGGTGACCAGGAAGAAGACCGGGAGGATCCGCTTTATCCTGCGGACGTAGAACCCGACCAGCGAAAACCGCGAATCCTCGATGCCGGTGTAGAGGATGCCCGTAATGAGGAAACCGGAAATGACGAAGAAGATATCCACGCCGACGAAGCCGTTGAAGGGCAGGTTTTCGTCCAGATGGTATAGGATGACCGCGAGCACCGAAACGGCGCGCAATCCATCGATGTCTTTCCGGTAGGCGGATCCGGGCGGTTTATTTGGAGGCTGCATGGTTCCCGGAGCGCGTTTCAGGAAGATAAAAAAGGCCTTAAAAAAGAAAAGGGGGGTTCGGTGAACCTCCCTTTCCATCGATCAAGCGGGAATGCGTTTCCCTGGGTTCTTACGAAAGCTTCCGGCGGCGGGCCGCGAAAACCATGGCAACCAGGCCCAGGCCCATCAGGCCGAGGGTGGTGGGTTCCGGAACCGGTTGGACGGATTCGACCATCACGACCATATCGTTGAAGTCATTGTCGCCGCCGACCACGTCTTCCCAGGCCAGGACGTATTCATTGGGATTCCAGACGCCGGTGCCGGCCCCGGGAAGCTTGACCAGGTCGTTTTCGCCCTGGAAGGCGACCATGTGGTCAACGCCGCCGTTGTTCAGCTTATAGTCCGAATAGAAGGTGCCGCCGTTGCCGGAAAGGAAGTAGCCGAAGGTCTTGCCGCCGAAGACGATTCCGGTATTGGAGAAATTCTTCTCGACCACGCCCAGATCGGAAATCGCGACCGCGACGCCCGCTCCGGCGGATGCGGCGCCATCGAACAGGGTGACCTTCTTGGTGGGATCGAGCGCATCGTAGATGCCGAAGGTATTGTTTCCGGCATTGCCGGCCAGCTCGATGATCATCCTGGAAATCGAACCGCCCGTGGCGGTCAGGTTCCAGTACATGTCGAGATTGACCTGGTCCGTGTTCACGTTGACGCTGCTGGTGCCGCCGACCGTGATATTGTTCAGGACGGTCTGCAGGCTGGTTTCGGGACCGTTGTTGATCACGGTGGCATAGGAGGCCGCCGCCATGGCCAAGCTGCCGAGAATGCCGAGTTTCAAGCTGTTCATGTTCACCCTTTCAGATGTATCGTCCATCCACCATTGAGCGAAGTCCATGCCATCGCCCAAGCCGGTTTTCAGGGAAAAAGGGAACGGTACGGCGGACCAATTGTAAAAGAATCCGGCCCTTAGGACGGATTCTTACAGACAACGCGCTTCTTTTTAAGGAATTAGGGCAGGTTCTTCTCGAGTTCAGGCACCAGAAAATGCGTGAAATCCTCAATCCTGGCCTTAATCTGGGCGGGGGATTCGCCCCTCCCTTCCGGGGTCAACAAGCGGACCAGGGAGGCTCCCTGGTTCTTATGCCCGATGATTCCCCCCAGGAACATGAGGAAGCTGGATTGCAGGTACCTGGCCGTATGGGCATGTCCGATCTTATACCAATAGCAGACCCACTGCCGACGGTCCCGGAGATCGATGGAAATGAGTTTCGCCATCACCCGGTCCCCGTCCAATCCGACGTCGCTGATGCTGCCCACGAGGGCTCCGGCGCCCCGCAGGCAGGCCTCTTGGGCATGGGCGGATTTGCGGCTGCTGTGGGAGATGTACGCGACGATCAATTCCATGTAGGAACTGCCGTTGGAATAGGTCCTTTTGATGATGTCCGTGGTTTCCAGGCCCTTGATTTCCCCCGGGGTGGCCGCGGCCTGCTCCACGAGCTCCCAGGATCCGATGGTATTGGGGATGTTACGGGTGAGCCGGGTGGTGCCTTGCAGGGTTTGCCGGAACAGGACCGTATTGGACAGCACGGCCGAGATCCCCATCAGGATCAAGGCGGCCAAGGTCCAAACGCCGCGGGCTTTGGGAGTCATGCCGGCTCCTTGAGGCCGGTTTCCCGCAATCGGGCCAGGGGCCGCTCCGGGCGCACCTTGTCCAGCAACCGGGTCGCCAGGTACAGGCAGGAAAACGCGGCGATGAAGATGACGGAGCCCGTGAACAGGTGCAGATCCCAGGATCCCACCAGGGGGCGGAAGACCGCGGCCTGGCCCAACCCGATCACCAGGCAGGAGACGAGGAAGATGCGGATGCCGTTCCCGATGACGGCCGCCGGAATGGCCAGCGCCAGGATGGCCAGGACATGGAGCCTGCCTTTTTCCCGGATCAGCCAGGCATAGAGGACGCCGAGGGACAGGAGCGCCAGCAGGCTGCGCAACCCGGAGCAGACGTCCCCGACCGCGAGGCGTTCGTCCTGGAAGACCATGAAGGAGCCCTGGCGGATGGCGGGCAGGCCTACCAGGTTCAAGAGTCCCGTCGCGAAATCGGCCGCGATGAGCTTCAGGGAGAAGTTCATCTTGCTGATCACGAATTCCGGGGGCGGGACCATGAAGGCGAGGAAGGCGATGGGGAACCACATGGCCCTGGCCACGGGCCAACCGAATTGCAACAGGACGAATCCGAAGAGGGCCAGGACCAGGGTCAGTCCCGAAATCGAGGAGACGTCCGCCAGGCCCGCCACCATATGGATGGCGATCGCGGCGAGCAGGATGAAAAACCCGGCGGCGGATCCGGACCTGGGAGCCCGCAGGATCCTTTCCCGATCCCGCCAGGCCAGGAACAGGGAAATGGGAAGGATGAGCCAGCCGTGCGCCATGTACGAATCGGCCTCGTCCCAGCGCTCGATCATCCACTTCAGGGTGGGGAAATAGCTTCCGATCAACAGGGCGGTGAAGAGGACCCAGGCGCCTTTCATCACATTTGCGCCAGGAGTTTTTCCGCTTCCTTGCGGTCGTCGAACGGGAACCTGGAGGCGAGGGCGGAATCCAGGATCTTGCGGGCCTCTTCCTTCTTCCCGGACTTCACGAGGATGAAGGCGAGGTGGTATTGGAAGGCCGGTTGGTCGGGCACCAGATCCAAAGCGTTGCGGATCCGCCTTTCCCCTTCCTCGAGCTTGCCGTTCATGGCCAGGATCCAGCCCATGGTGTCCATGATGCGCGGGTCCAGGTTTTGGATGGTTTCAAGCTTGTCCAGGTAGGGCGCGGCCTTTTCCAGGTTGGACTGGGCGATGCCGAATTCCCATGCGAGGTTGTTCAGCGCCACGATATTGCCGGGGTTGAGGGCCAGCTCCTTTTCGTAATAGCCGATGGCCTTGGCCTTGTCCCGCTTCATCCAATAATCCGCGAGGGTGGCGTTGATGCCCTGGAGGCCCGGGTATTCCTTGGCCATCTTTTCCGCCAGGGCCATCGCCTTTTCGCTTTGCCCGGACTTGCCGAGCAATTTCAGGAGGGCGGCCTTGTGGGTCAGGCCGGGCTTGTCCAAGGTGGCGAGGACCTTGGCGGCATCGGCATCGCGGCCGAGGGTCGAGAACTGGGCGGTCATGAGCAGGATGGCCAACTCGCTGCGCGGCCATTTCCGGTAAAGCTCTTCGGTGGCCTGGAAGGCCCACCAATCCTGGTGATTGGTGGCGTAGTAGGCGATGAGGGCCCATTGGCCGATGAAATCCTTTCCCGGCGCCATCTGGGCCTTGAATTCCTCGAGGGATTTGCGGAGGCTGTCCGGTTGTTCCCGGATGAAATCATCCGCCTTGTTCTCCTGTCCGATGGCCAGGTAGGCCGCGACCAGGGGAGGCATGAGCCCGGGCCGCTTATCCGTGATCTGGAGGGTCTTGAGGGCTTCCAGGGCCCGGGCCGGGTTCTGGTTCTTCATGTGCAGGTAGTAGACCATGTTTTCCGCATTCACGCGGGCGGCAGGGGAGGCTTCCCCCATGGCGCGATAGACCGCGATGGCGGAATCGAAGGAACCGTTCTTGGCATGGATGATGGCCAATTCCGAAAGGGCCTGGAGATTGGCGGCCTTGGGTTCGCGGTAGGCCTGGAGGGCGGCCTTGGCCTCGGGGAGGCGGTTCCCCAGGGAATAGATCCGGGCCTTGCGGATCTGCAGTTCCTGTTGCTGGTCCGGATCCGCGTCCTTCCAGTCATCCAGTACGGCCTGCGCGGAGTCGATATTGCGGTCCTTCAGGTAGCTGTCGATCATCAGGATGCGTGCCTTGGGATTCCTGGGGTTGCGTGCGAGGATGCGGCCGAGGAGGTCCCGGCTTTCGGCGACTCGGCCCTGTTGCACGAGCACCTCGGACAAGGGAAGCAGGACCCGGACCGAATCCGGGTATTTCCCGAAAAGGAACCGCACCTGCTGTTCGGCCAGATCCAATCGTCCCTGTTTGGCCCTGACGTCGGCGAGCAGGAGGCGGGCCGGGAAATTCCAGGGGTCCTTTTCCAGGATGGAGTTGAGGGCCGCGAAGGCGATCTCGTTTTCCCCGGCCTGGAAGGCCAGTTGGGCCAGGATGATCTTCCCTTCCTTATTGGTGGGATGCGCCTGGACGAAAAGCCGGGTGTTCTTCAGGGCCTCCGCGGGATTCTTGTCCTGGAGGTTCACCCGGTTCGTCAGATTGAGGACCTCCAGGTCCGCATAAGGCGTGTAGACGCCGTCCGCCTGGTAGGCCTTTTCGTATTCCAGCCGCGCGGCCGTGAGATTGTTCTCCTTTGCGTACATCCGCGCCTTGATCATGTGCTTGGCATGGCGCTTGGCCGGGAGGTTCTGCCACACCAGGTAGGCGGCGACCGCGAGTACGGGAAGAATCAACAAAAGCAGGAGTTTTTTCATGGCCGCCAAGGGGGGTTAAATGGTATGTTTATACGGCACGACCACCGGAAAATGAGCAGAATTCAGCCTTCAAAATTAATACATATCTTTCCCTATCGTAAATGAACCGCAGCACCTCCTCCCCTGACGATCACGATACAGCGGAGACGGAGGAGTTGCCCTTCTCCCCCCGCAAAATACCATCCGTCACCAGCCTCTTCCACATCCTGTGGCTCAGGAAATGGGTCGCGCTGATCGCTTGGCTCGTGATCGCCGTTCCGGTCGGTTCCGTGCTTTCCATCTTCGATCTCCCGAAATCATACTATGCCACCACGGTGATGCGCTTTCCGGAAGTGATCGGGGCGCAGACAAACGTGATGCGGGACGTGGCGATCACCCAGGGCCAGAGCATCATCAGCATCCTGAACAGCTTCCAGGTCCTGGACGGCACCATCCGCAAGCTCGGGATGCGTTTGCGGATCACCACTCCCGATCTGTTCCAGAAGGATGTCTTCAAGGATCTGCGTTACACGGACGGCCTGGGCCTGGGCACCTATTCCATCGCCCTGGAAAAAAGGGGATCCAAGGCGATCGTAACCTACAAACCTCCGGAGGGAGGATCCGAATACAAGATTTTCAGCGGCAGCCTGCAAAGCGAAGGCCGGTTGTCCATGCCCGGGCTGGAAATGGCCTTCACCCCGGAATTCCTTTCCGGCGTCCGCGGCAACCGCGTGGAATTGGCCTTCGAAGAGTTCGACAAGACCTATAGGGAGCTGCGCAAGGGCATGTCGGCCCGCCCATTGGGCGGAGGCAATTTCGAGATCCGCCTGAAGGACCGGGATCCCTGGCTGGTGGCGGACATCCTGAACACCCTGCAGAAGCAGTTCCTCGACGTCTACTACGGCACCACGGAAGTGCAGGACGTGGGCATCCTGGTCCAGATGGAGAAGGATCTCGATTTGGCGAAGGAAAAGCTGGAGAAGAGCCAGGACGAGCTCTCCCATTACTATGCCGAACATCCGGAACTCTCCCAGCAGGCGGGCCAGTCCCAGGGGGACAACCTGGCCTACCTGGACGCCCGCCAGAAGATCGAAAGCCTCGAGCAGCGCAAGAGGCGCGTGGTGCAGGCCTTCGCGGCCAAGGAGCAGAACGCCCCCCCGGAAAAGAATTTCTTCTGGGCCTCGGAGCTATTGGTGGCCATGGCGGAAGCGGGGGAGGCCAAGGCGAACATCCTGCGCGCCAGCCTGCAGGAGCTGAACAGCCGCCAACTGGGATACCGGACATCGCTCGGTCCGGAACACCCGAAGATCCTCGAAGTGGAGGCCGAAAAGGACAGCATCTACAGGCAGATCGAGGAGATACAGGCGGCGCTCGTGCGCCGGATGGACCTGGACCTTTCGGATCTGCGGCTGCGGATGGCCGGCAACGCGCCCCGGGGCAATTCCCGCCCGGCGGTGAAGTTCCAGCTCGAGCTGGAACGGCTGAACAACGTCAACAAGAACAGCCAGAACATCTACGATCGCCTGCTTGAAAGCTACAATCGCGCCAAGCTGGTCACCGGCTCCGAGTTCTTCAAGGTTTCCGTGGTGGATCCGGCCCGCCCGGCCTTGTACGAACCGCCTTCCCATAAGACGCGCCTGTTGATAGCGGCCTCGGCCGTGCTCCTCCTTCTGCTCGTCGTCCCTGGGCTGGTCCTCGCTTGGTCCCTCGTGATCATCAAGATCTGGACCAAGGACGATGTGCGCCGCCTGCTGAGCCTCAGGACCCTGGGCGTAGTGACGGAAAGGCGGGTCAAGCGCCCCAAGTCCGGTCGCGGCAAGATCGCGCCGGAAGAGGAGGCGAGACCGAGCCGGGTGGATCCCCTCCTGCTCATCCACGGGGCCTGGTCGCAGCTCGAGGACATCGAGACGTTCCGCCTGGTGCGGGAGGAGATCGAGAACTCCTTCCGGAATCCCGCCCATCCCGGCCGCTACTGCCTGATGGTCACCTCTTCCCGCCCGCACGAAGGCAAGTCGACCTGCTCGGCGAACCTCGCGGTCACGTTCGCGCGCAAGGGCAAACGCACCTTGCTCATCGACGCGGATTTCCGGTTGGGCCGGGTGGCGAAGATCTTCAACCTGAACGTGCCGACGGGCATCGACACCATCCTGGATCAACCCGACATCCGCGGGGAACAGCTGATGGAGTCGGTCTCCCTGGCCTTCCTGCCCACCTTGCAGCAGAACCTGATCGTGGCGCCCTGCAAGGCGTCCAACGCCAACGCCAGCGAACTGATCAGCTCCGATCGCTTCAAGGACTTCCTCCTGCTGGCCCGGGAGCAGTTCGACGTGGTCATCATCGACACGCCCCCGGTCATGATCACCCCTGAGCCGCTGTCCCTGGCCGAGGCGGTCGACGGGATCATTTTCGTCTGCCGGTCGGGAATGACCCTGGCCTCGGAAGCGCGCGACGCGGTCGAATTCCTGAAGGAGCGGAACCTCAAGGTGTCCGCCCTCCTCAACAGGGTGAAAACCTCCCCGTTCGAGGCGAACCGCTACAAGAAGTACTCCTACTATTACCAGGTCCAACCCGCGCCGAACGCGCAAGAGGGATAACCCCGGGTGTTGATCCTGGGTTTCCTCGTACTCGGCACCCTCGCCGATCTCGCGCTCGGCTTCATGGTCCTTTTCAAATCCTACCGCAAGGCGCAGCGGCTCGTCCTCCTCACCCTCAGCGGCCTTTTCGTGGCCCACCTGTGGGTCGCCTACATCGCCGTCTTCACGGCCTCGGCCGAGGAATGGCTGCGGTTCCAGCGCATCCTCCTCTCCCTGGGATCGATGATTTCCCTGCTGATCCTGGAGTTGACCCGCCATTTCCTCCGTGCCAGGGACGATCAGGAGGCGACGGAATGGGGCCTGGGGCGTTGGAGGATTCCCGTTTTCCCGGCCGGCATTGCCGTGACCGCGGCCTGCGTGGCCCTCACCTGGTGGCCGGGCCAGGTCACCGCCGCCGGCACCATCGGATCCCCCGGAGTCCTTTTCCAGGGGGCGGCGCTCCTCATCCCGGCCGCGCGGGTGCTGATGGCCATCTATGTCCTGTACCTGCTCGAAGGCGCCTACCGCTTCGCCAAGGACTACCAGCGCCGCATCGCCCGGTTGTGCTTCATCGGATTGGGGAGCCTCGCCATCTTCCACGTGGTCTACCTGTCCCGGGTGCTTCTCTACCGGGAGCTTCCCGATCATTTCGCGGAAGCGTCCTCCGTGGTCTACGGCATCCTGTATCCGGTGGTGCTGGCCGGCTTCATCCGGTACCGCCTGGGATCCGAGCTCATCTCCATACCCAGGGACACCATGTACACCTCCGCGACGGTGTTCCTGACCGGCGCGTCCTTCCTCGGGGTGGCCTTGACCATATTCGTCTTCCGCTGGCTGCGGATGGACTTCACCTATTTCGAGAATTTCCTGGTGGGGTTCACCCTGTGCCTGCTGGCCGTGCTGGTGCTGGGCTCCGGCACCATGCGGCGGCGCATCTCGCGGTTCATCAACCACCAGTTCTACTCCCGCAAGTACGATTACCAGGAGCAGTTCTTCCGCCTGCACAAGACCTCCATGTCCGGCGCGGACCTCGACAGGGCCATCACCGAGCTGGTGGAGAACATGAAGTACTCCGTCACCGTCGACGACGCCTATTTCTTCATCCTCAATTGGCAGGACGGGAACTTCTACCTGCATGAGAACAAGGAGGAGGCGACGCAAAGGGGGCTGGCCGTGAGCGGCGACAGCCCGCTGACCCGCATGCTGGCCCGCGAGGGAAGACCGGTCGACCTCATCGCCTCCGGCGAAGAAGGGAGCGCCCTCCGCGAGGAAGCGCGCGAGGAGCCGCTGGTGGGAAGGTTGCGCCTGGACGGGATCTTCCCCATCTTCATCGGCGAAAGGCTGGCCGGGATCCTGGCCCTGCAAGGAGGGCGCGGGTACCCCTTCGACGAGGAGGACCTGGCCCTCATCGCCGTATTCACGAACTCGATCGGGGACGTGATCTTCAAGAACCGGGTGTTCAAGGAGCGGATCGAGCAGAAGCAGTTCGAGTCCTTCCACCACGTGGCGTCCTTCATCATCCACGATATCAAGAACCAGATCGCCACCCTGAGCCTTCTGCTCAGGAACGCGGAAAAGAACCTGGGCAACCCGTCCTTCCAGACCAGCATGTTGAGTTCGATCAAGGGCTGCGCCGTGAACCTGCAAAGCCTGATCGACCGGTTGTCCGTGGGGCCGAAAGACCGGAATCCCGAGCTGTCGCCCCATCCCCTGCGTCCCCTTTTGGACGAGGTGGTCTCCAATTCCGGGTTGACCGCCTTGCCGGAAATCGCCTTCGACCTTTCCGGCGAGGATCCCGTCGAGGTCCCCATGGATCGGTCCGCGCTGTTCTTCGTGATCCGCAACCTGGTGAACAACGCCCTGGAGGCGATGCCTGCCGGCGGTCCGCCCGGGAGGCTCGCCCTGAGTTACGGGCCTTTGGGCAAATCCGCGCCGGCGCGCCTCAGGGACCTGTACGGCGGAGGGGAACGGTTCTTCGCCGGGTACGGCGCCTTCGTCCTGGTGGA
Source organism: Fibrobacterota bacterium (assembly GCA_028287465.1). Classification (GTDB taxonomy): domain Bacteria; phylum Fibrobacterota; class Fibrobacteria; order UBA11236; family UBA11236; genus Chersky-265. Next base: position 36,928 of record JAQBPO010000033.1, on the reverse strand, counting down.
GGATTCCGGCGTGGGCATGGACCGGGAATTCGTGCGCAACCGCCTTTTCCAACCCTTCGCGACCACCAAGGAAAAGGGCGTGGGCATCGGCTTGTACCAGTGCAAGACCCTTATGGAAAAGATGCGGGGACGGATCCTGTGCCATTCCGAACCGGGAAAAGGGACCCGGTTCTGCCTTTTGCTCGCGGCGGCCGCGCAGCCGCACGGGGCCGCGGAAACGGCGGACGAGGACAGGCCCCGAGCACCGTGACTATCTTTCCGGTTTACCCTTTCATGACGAACCCGAAATGAGGCCGCATGGTCAAATTGCTATTGGTCGAGGACAATGCCGGCTTGCGGGAGCAGATGAAGTGGGCCCTCAATTCCGATTTCGAGGTCCTTGAGGCCGAAACCCTGGAAGGCAGCCTGGTGGCCCTGCGCCGCCACCGCCCGAGCGTGATCTGCCTGGACATGGGCCTCGAGAACAAGCCCGAACGCGGCCTGGACATCATCGACGCGGTGCTGCACGAGGACCGGCTGGCCAAGATCATCGTGATCACCTCCAATATGAGCTCGGATCTGGGCAGCCGCGCGGTGGAACGCGGGGCCTTCGACTTCCTGCACAAGCCCGTGGACATCGAGGAGCTGAAGGTGATCCTGGCGCGCGCCTGCCGCATCGGCACCCTGGAGAAGCCGGCCGTGGAAAAGGCCGCGGTGGGGATGCCCAGCGAGGCCGACAACCTCATGATCGGCCAGAGCGAGCCCATGCGCAAGATCTTCGAGCATATCCGCAAGCTGGCCAAGACGGACGTGAACGTGCTCCTGACGGGGGAGAGCGGCACCGGCAAGGAACTGTGCGCGCGCGCCATCCATTACCACAGCAACCGCCGCAACGAGATCTTCGTCCCCATCAACTGCGGTTCCATCCCCGCGAGCCTTATGGAGTCGGAGCTTTTCGGTTACGTGAAGGGCGCCTTCACCGGGGCCAATACGGACAAGATGGGCCTCATCGAGTCCGCGCACAAGGGTACCCTGTTCCTGGACGAGATAGGCGATATGCCCATGCCCCTGCAGGTCAAGCTCTTGCGCTTCCTGCAGGATCAGAAGCTCCAGCGCGTAGGGGAGACCACCTTCCGCTCCCTCAACGTGCGCATCATCGCGGCCACGAACAAGACCAACCTGGCCGAGAAGGACAATCCGGCCATGCGCACGGATCTCTACTATCGCCTGAGCGAATTCGAGATCCACCTGCCCCCCTTGCGGGACCGCAAGGACGATATCCCCTTGATCGCCGCCGCGATCATCGAGGGCAACCGCCTGAAGTTCGGGCAGCCGCGCCTTAAGCTGAGCAAGCGCGCCGAGCAGATGCTGCTCAATTACAGCTGGCCCGGGAACGTGCGCGAACTGGAGAACAAGCTCAATCGGGCCTCCATCACCTGTTCGGGCCAGGTCATCGAGGCGGAGGACATGCAGCTTTCGGAAACGTCCTTCACCGTGCTCTCCTACCGCGAGGCCCGGCAGATGTTCGATCGCAATTTCATCCTCAATGCGCTCAAGCAGGCAAAGGGCAATATCAGCCTGGCCGCCAAGGTCACGGGCCTCACCCGGCCCACCCTCTACGACATGATGAAGAAGAACGGCATCACGGTCCAGATGGAAGCGAAGATGGAAGAGAAGAATACGGACTGAAGCCGGGTACGGGCCGGCCCCGGCCTAGGCGCTCGGAAACAAGGTCGGGCGGCGCAGGCCGGGCCGCGACGGCCTCCGGATCGGGGTCCAATCCCCATCCGTTCCGGAGACGGCCATCGAGCGCTTCCGCATGGCTCCATTCGCTTCCAGGATTCCCGCCAGGCAATCCAGGAACCGATCTTCCCGCCCCATCAATTCCGCCGTTACCGGCAAGGTCAGGATTTCGCCGGCGACCCTGGTGGCTCCCGGGTACTCCCGTCCGCCGCCCAAATCCTCCGGGGCCCCCGCCAACGCGGGCAGGATGTCCGGATACATGCGGGTTACCCCTCCGAAGCGGGAATTGATGCCCTGGAAAATCGCGTTCCGCAAGGCCGGGTCGCGCACGATCAGGGGAAAGCGGGTGGGGAGGCCCATATGCGCGGAACCGGTCACCGGGCTGAACACCATGTCCCCGTCGCAGGAATGCAGCAAATGGCGATACTTGGCGATAAGCTTGCGGTAGAAGTCGCGGCGCTGCAGGTAGGCTTCCAGGCAAGCCGACCCGGGCGCGTGGAATTCCGGCGCGATGCTTTCGAAGGTCATGGTTTTCTTCCAGACCGTGGCGCCTATCCCCAGGAAGGGCACGTGGGAGAGCGCCCAGAACAGGCGCGGCTGCGAGAGCATGTTGATCGCCATGGCCTTGGGCAAGGTGCGGTCGTGGGCGACGGGCAATTCCGCGATCGCCGAGCGGCATGCGGCGAGCAACGGTCCGGATGCGGGGAGGCACAGGGCGCCGCCATGGCCGGCATTGAGGGCCTTGCCCCTGCCGAAGCTGTAGAAGCAGGCCGCATCATCCTCCGCATCGAAGCGATGATCGAAATCCTGGGCGCAATCGCGCAGGAAGGCGGTCCCTTCCCAGTCGCCGGCGGGCCGGGGTTGGGATATCCCGAAGAAGTGCACCAGCAGAACCGCCAGCAGGCCGTCTCCGCGGGCGGCCCGGACCTGGCGCAGGGATTCGGCATCGTATCCCAAGGTCGCGGGATCCATGTCCACCAGGACCGGTTCCAGGCCGGCCTGGATCACGGTCTGCGGAACGGAAGGGCAGCACCAGGCGGGCAGGGCCACGCCGCGCTTGCCCGGATTGAGTGCCGCGAGGCCCCGCAGGGCGATATAGAGGGCGGATGCGCCGGAGGACGCGAGGAGGATGCGTTCGACGGGATAACCGCTGTGGGCGGAAAACGCGCCGGCGAAATCGTCATCGCCCGCTTCGAGCAGAAATGAAACGGGAACGGCGTTGCCGCTGGGAGGCAGTTGAAAGCATGTCATACCCCAGAAACAATCATTCGTACGGCAAAAGACAACCGTCGGAAAACAGGACGCTTTTTCCCACTATATAGTACGGACGAAGAAACTATTCCTGAAATCGCCCTTTAGGGAAGGGAATGCCCGCGGCGGGAGATGGTGCGGTTACCGATCGGGAGAAAACCTTCCGGTCGCGGTCCTCCCCTTCCAGAGGAACCGGGGCCGGTTCCCGTCCGAAAGGCGGTTCTGCGGCCGATCGACCTGGGACGGGGTGGAAAGCGCGACCGTGGAACGGGGCTCCGGGAGGATCAGGACGGAATCCAAATCCGAGAACTTGTCGAAATACTGCGCCCGGACCACGGCCCATCCGGTATCCGTGCGCCCGCTGCGGGCGCGGAGGGTGGCGGTATTCGAAGCGGGATCGAAGACGAGGCTGAAGCGGGAAGAATCCAAAAGGGCCAGGGACAGGGGTACCGCGCCGCGCAAGGGATCGCTGCCGGCCGGCAGGACCATGCGTATCAGGCCGGTGACCTTATCGGGGCGCAAGGTATCCGGCAGGGACAGGTAGGGATAGCCCACCAAGGTCGTATCGGACGGATCGCTCTCGATGCCTTCCGCATTCACGCCTTTGACGAGATAGGCGTAGGAACGGCCTTTCTCGGCCGATTCGTCGGCGAAGCTCAGGGTATCCAGGCCCTTGACCGCGGGGAGCTCGCCGATCGGGAGCGCGGGTTCACCAGGCGCGGAGGAGCGGTAGATTTCATAGCGGACCAGGGAATCTTCGGCCGGGCCGGCCAGGAAACGCACGGAAATGCCCTTGGCCTCCGCCATAAACGTCCCCAGCATGATGATGCAGGAGGAAAGGATGGATGCGTGGCTCAAGGACATGGCAATACCTTTTCAGGGCCGACTCAGGCGGATTCGAAGCGTTTCCTCCGTGAAAGCCCCCTCTTGGGAGCCGGATCCGGCTTGGACGGAAGCCGGTTTGGCCGCGGGAGCGGCCGTTCCGATTGAACGGAGACATAAAGATTGTATCGCCCGGTCGGGATACAGGCCAGTCAAATTGCTGTCAGTTTTATCGACAGTCCCCGTGACAAAAAGGCCCGTGAAGTCCCGTATCAGCGTATACGGGCCGATTGCGCCGGTTCTGTCGCGGAAAGGATACGGTTTTTACCGCTTGCATCGGCAAAGGACGGATTTGATCTTAACACTATGCCTGCGCCGCTTTCGCGGACCCGGCGCTCGCGGAACGGCGCTGCCTAGCCGCGCCTTACCAACGTGTCTCAGGAGGAATCCCCATATCATGACCACGGAAACCAATCCCGTATTAGTCGCGCCGCGGCGCTCCAGCGCCAAACCCTTGCATGTGTTCCTGGACCAAGCCGTCCGGGAATACCGGGACAAGGTCATGGAACATATCCTGCGCAAGCCCGTGCGGAAGCCCTGGATGAAATACCGCGAAATCCGCATCATGGAGGAGTTGCTTACGGCCCTGAAGCCGCTCCGCGCCCTCGAATGGGGCGCCGGATACGGCACCTCGCATTTCTCCCGCCTCCTGCCGCCGGGAGGGGAGTGGACCGCCATCGAGCATGACGCCCAATGGGCCGACCGCATCCGCGGTGAAGTCCCGGAAAACGTGACCATACACGCCGTGCCGCCGGAAAAGGATCCCTGGTCCCCCGGAAACGGCGACGGGACCTATGGCGACTTCCGCGAGTACGTGGAATATCCCGCCCGCTTGGGCGAATTCGATTTCATCCTGGTGGACGGACGCGCCCGCGAGGCCTGCCTCCGCCAGGCGCGCTACCTGCTCGCCGAAGGCGGGGTGGTGGTCCTGCATGATGCGAACCGGGATTTCCTGCATAAGCCTTGGGAACTCTTCCCGCACCAGATCTTCTTCCAGGATTACCGCCGCTATTCCGGCGGCATCTGGATCGGCAGCGCCGACCGCGATATCTCCTCCCTGGTCGATTTGGGACAGCACCGCCGGATCTGGGGCTGGTACAATACCCTGGGAAAGAGGTTCCGCTTGTGAATTCCGGGAACACCCGAGTCGAATCGGCTTCCCTCCAGGCGGACGCTTCCCTTCCCGCCGGGCCGCAGCGGTTCACGGACAATGAATTATCACCCGGCCCGTCCGCCCCGGAACGCTCCGGAGGCACGGACAGGATATGGATCGCGTGGGAGTCCCAGCGGCGATCCTTGAACCTGGCGAAGCGCCTGGGGGCGCGCCTCCTCCTGTGCCTGGACGAAGATCGAGGCTGGAAACGTTACCCCCTGTCCATCCGCAAGACCCTGGCGGAATTGAGCGCGCAGCGCGGCAAGACCGTGGTGGCGCAGAATCCCTCCATGATCCTGGCGGCCCTGGCCTGCTTGGTCAAACGGGCGTACGGGTATTCCCTGGTGGTGGACCGGCACAGCAATTTCGCCCATCTGGCGGGAGCCGGGGCGGGCCTGAGGCGGCGCCTATCCGATCTCCTGAGCGACTATACCTTGCGGAACGCGGACCTGACCATCGTGACCAATGAGGAATTGCGCCGCCATGTCGAACGCGCGGGCGGCAAGGGATTCGTCCTGCCGGATCCATTCCCGGATCTGCGGGCGCATTGGGACGGGCGTTTTCCGGAGCCGCGACCCGAAGGCGCCCCGAAGGAAATCCTGTTCGTTTCCTCCTGGGCCTTCGATGAGCCGATAGAGCAGGCCATCGAGGCCTGCCGCCGGTTGCAAGGCGAGGTCATCGTGCGCATCACGGGCAAGGTCAAGCCGGCCTATGCCCGCATGCTGCGGGACGCGCCGGCGAATTTCATCCCCACCGGCTTCCTGAGCGATCGGGATTATTTCGCCTTGATGGCGGGAAGCGATGCGGTGATGGCCGTGACCACCCGGGCCGCGACCCTGGTTTGCGGCGGGTATGAAGGCGTGGTGATGGGCAAGCCGCTGATCTTGGGAGACTCCGCGGCCCTGCGGGCCTATTTCGATTCCGGTTGCGTGTATACGGACGGTTCCGCCGATGACCTGGAAGCCCGCCTGCGCGGGCTCGGAGCGGACCTGCCGCGCCTGCGCGAAGGCGTGCGTTCCCTTTTCGCCCGGCGTTCGGCGGAATGGGACGCGAGCCTGGCGGAACTGGAAACCAGGCTTTCTACCCTGAGGCCGTCCCGCTAGGTGCGTTCGTCCCGTCAGGCCGTTCCGGAGCTGGGGCGGAGGCTGACGGTCCCCAATCATCCGAATCAGTCCGGGATGGGATCGTACTCGTGAGCCCTCAGGTTCCGGGGCGTCCTGGGTTTCCGCGCGGGCGGGACCGGGATGGGCGGAAGGGACGCGGCTGCGGAGGTGGAGAAGGTGTAGTCCGGCGAAACGTATTCGTATCCCGTATTGAAAACGCTCTTGACCCGGTAATGATAGGCGCGATTGGTGTCCAGTCCGGTCAGCACCGCGGTGTGGACGCCGTTGGGGGAAGCGGCGGAGGGCGTGGCCAGACCGTAGCCGGCATCCTTGCCGAACTCGACCTTCAGGGTACCGGGAGCGGGAAGCACCAGGGATAGGGTGCGCGTCCCGGGGGACGGCCCGAGGGTTATCGTAGGGATGGGACCGATATACGACCCCGAGACCGCGGGATCGTCCACGTACCGGCGCGAGGGACCGACCGGGTTGGGGCAGGGATTCTTCCCCGCCGCCGCGTTGGAATACCATCCCCCGAACAGGACCCGGTTGATTGGCGACGACACGCCCGCCGTCAGGTTCATTCCCGTCTTCTCGGCCATCTTGCGCCCGTCGATCCAGATGCGCACCTCTCCGTCCGAGGAGCCGGGCGTGTTCAGCTTGATCTCGGTCTCGATGGCGTACCAACGTTTGCGTTCGGGGGTCCAGCGCACCTCGACGCTGCCCCAATCCACGGGCCCGCCATTGAAGGAGAGGGCCAGGTATTTTGCGTCCGTCAGGCCGCAATAATCGGCGTTGGGCGCATCCGCCTTCAGCTGCAGGATGATATCGAAATCATTGACCTGCTTGGCTTCGTTGAAGCCGGACAGGCGGTGGATCTTCATGCCCGCGGCGAAGTCGAACCCTTCGTCGTAGTAATCGTAGAAGCGGGTGAAGATATGGCGGGTGTCGGCCTTGCGCCACGTCCCGCCGTAATCCTCGTTCTTCGTGAAATTGAGGCGCAGGCATTGCCGCCCGGAATGCCCGTACTCCCATTGGCAGAGGGAGATGGCATCGTCGTGGATCCCCATCCAGCCTTTGCAACCGGCGGCGGGCCGATCCGAAAAGCAGGCCGGGTCCTCGTCCTCGAAATCGGATCGGTATTGGATCTGCGCTTCCGCGCTTCCCAGGGGCAAGAGCAGGGCCGCGAGCAGGGCCAGGCGCGGGGCCCAGGAGGCCGAAGGGAAAAGGGGTCCGGATGGCATGGAAAGAAGATACGGGCCGGAAAGGGCGGGGACAATCTTTACGCGGAAGATAATGAGGAAATCAGGCCAAGTCCGGGGGGTGGTGGCGCAGAATGCCAAATTTACCAGGTTCCGCCCGGTTCGGCAGCGAGCCGCCGATTGACTTGGCGAGGGCCGGAATATTGTTTGAGTATCGGGATCGACACCCGCGAGTCCCAGGGAGTGCCCCATGTCTTTGCAATCCGCTATGGCGAACGAAGCGCGCGACCGAGTGAAGTCCCCGGACTCCAAACCCCTGGTAAGCCTGGGCCTCCCGGTATACAACGGGGAGAATTTCCTGAGGGAAGCCCTCGACTCCGTCCTCGCGCAAACCTATCCCGCCTGGGAATTGATCATCTCCGATAACGGTTCGACGGATGCCACGGAAGCCATCTGCCGCGAATACGCGGCCCGCGAGCCCCGCATCCGGTATTACCGGGAAGCGGTGAACCACGGCGCCACCTGGAATTTCAACCGCGTCTTCACCTATGCCGAAGGGCCGCTTTTCCGCTGGACCGCCCACGACGACGTATGCGCCCCGGAGCTGCTGGAACAGTGCGTGGCCGTAATGCAGGATAGGCCCGAAGTGGTGCTGTGCTATCCGCGCACCCTGATCATCGATCCCGTCGGCGAGGTCATCTGCGAGTACGGCACCAGGCTGCGCACCAGTTCCCCGGACACGGGCGTGCGTTTCGACGATCTGATCAACGTGGACCATGCATGCTTTTCCATCTTCGGCGTGATCCGCACCCGCCTCTTGCGCCGGACCGGCCTGATGGGCGATTTCGTGGGCTCGGACCGGAATCTCCTGGCGGAGCTCGCCCTATACGGGCCTTTCCATGAGATCCCCGGATTCCTGTTCCTGCGCCGCGACCATCCGGGCACGTCCACGCGCCAATTCCCCTCGGCCAAGGATCGGCGCGTCTGGTTCAACGCCAACCATAGCGGAGGGAATTACCCGACTTTGACCCGCGCCATAGGGTACTGGAAATCCATCGCGCGGGTGCCGCTGGGCCCGAAAGATCGCCTGATCTGCCTGGTCATCCTGGGGAAATGGACCGCCATGCGCATGCGCTCCATGTTGAACCGGACCGTCCCCCATTTGGGACGCCTAGATCCCCTCTCCAGTTCCAGGCCCCTGCCGATCCCGGGTTCGCCCGAACCGGTTCCGGGATCCCGCCCCGCTTCCACGGTTTCCACGACCTTGAAGCGCGTTTTCACCCTGGCCACCTCGATCCTCTGATCCCCTTCCTCCGGGCGCGCTCCCTGCCGCGCCCGGTTTGACTATTTTTCCCCTTATGAAAGCCTTGATCCTCGCCGCCATCCTGGCCCTGGCCGGATGCAAACAGGCCCCGGTGCTGGTGGCCGAGCGCTCGGCCCCCGTCGGCAATGAATTCATCCGCCTGTACCGCGACGGCCGCGCCGAATACGGCTTCGTGGTGGTGCGGGAGAACCTCAAGGCGCAAGGGAGCTACCGTTACGCCAATGATACGGTATGGTTCCTGTCCGAGTCCTTCAAGCCCCATTTCCCCGCGGGCTACCTGCCGATCAAGGAAGGCGTGCTCTTCATGGAAAGCGGCCTCCATTTCAAGATCAAGACCAATACGTTGAAATAGCCCGGGAGCCTCATTTGGCCGGCAAAGACCCCCGTATCGACGCCTTCATCGCCAAATCCGCGGATTTCGCGAAACCGATCCTGGCCCACCTGCGCAAGCTCGTGCATCAGGGATGCCCGGAGGCGGAAGAGACCCTTAAGTGGGGCATGCCCCACTTCCTCTACGGCGGCGAAATCCTCTGCGGCATGGCCGCCTTCAAGACCCATGCCGGATTCGGATTCTGGAAAGGGGCCCTGGTCGTGGGGAAGCCCACCGGCGGGAAAGGCGCTCCGGCCAAGGAAGAAGGCATGGGCCAGTTCGGCCGTATCACCAAGGTTACTGATCTCCCGGGCGACAAGGCCCTGCTCGGCTACATCAAGGCCGCCATGAAGCTGAATGACCAAGGGATCAAATCCCCTACCCGGGGCAAGGCGGCCAAGCCGAAGGCGCCCATCAAGGCGCCGGCGTGGTTCCTGGCGGCCCTGGGCAAGGACAAGGCGGCCAAGGCGGTCTACCAGGCGTTCACCCCCGGCAAGCAGCGCGAATACCTGGAGTGGCTTACGGACGCGAAGACGGACGAAACGCGCGCCAAGCGCCTGGCCACGGCCCTCGCCTGGATGGCCGAAGGCAAGGAATACAACTGGAAGTACAAACGGTGAACCGCGGGACGTAGGAGGGCCGCCGGAGCCCTGCAGGCACCCGGAACGGCGGCATGGCGGCATACCGGCATGCCGCCATGCCGGAGACTTGCGCTAACGGACGATCTTGAAATTGAAATTAGGGGTCTTGAGCCCGCCCCATAACCGCAGCCAGATCGGCAGGATCATTTCCTGTCCCCTCGCCGCGGTGATATCCCCCAGATCGACCACGTCCTTCCAGCCGAAGCCCTGCTTGAGCAGGTCCTGCACCTTGGCCTTGGCCTCCGCGTCGTTGCCGCACATGAACGCCGAATGATCCCCGCCGGCCAATTGGGCCGGGTTCACCATCAGGAGGGCGTTCATGGTATTGAGGGCCTTGACCACCTTCGCCTCCGGGAAGGCCTTCTGGATCCGCTCCCCCAGGGAATCCGTATTGCAGGGATTCAAGGTGGGAGGCATGCCTTTGGAGAAGTCCAGGGGATTGGAGACGTCGATGAGGATCTTGCCCTTGAGGTTGGCGGCGCCGGCCTGTCCGAGGGCTTCCAGGGATCCCATCCCGGACGTGCAGTTGAAGGCGAGCTCGCCGAAAGCGGCCGCATCCGCGAAGGTTCCCTGGGACGCATCGGCGCCGGCGGCCTTCACCCATTCCAGCGCCTTCTCGTTCCCGGCGGAACGCGAGCCCATTCTCACCTTGTGCCCCAGCTGGATCATCTTGGTCCCGATGGTGGCGCCGACCATGCCCGTTCCGAGTATCGCGATGTTCATCCCGTCTCCTTTCCGCTGCGTTCCCTCGCGGCGATCCTGATTTACCAGGGGGGAAAATAACCGGCGGGAGGGCGTCCGGCAACCCGCGGATGGGGATCCGGGGCCCCGGGGGTTATTTCTTGCGCAATCCGATCAGGAAGTCCCAGTGGGCCAGCTTCAGGTAAAGCCCGTAACCGGAAAGGAACAATGCGACTCGCGCGGCCAAGGTGGCCCAGGCCGCTCCGTTGCGGCCCATCTGGACCGTGGAGAAGGGGGCGATCATATTGTCCACGCAGAACAGGGCCGCGCAGATGACGACCACGGAAAGCAATTGGCCCAGGAAGCGCCTGACGAAGGCCCCCTCGGTCCGGAATTGCCAGGCGAACCACCCGATGAAGACCACCGCCCCGAGGCCGGACCACATATGGGCCAGGTGGAACAGGTCCAGGTAGCGGAAGGCGAAGGTCGCGCCGGGAACGATGATGGCCATGCCCAGTTCGAACCAGGTGGACTTCGAAGGCTTCCCCTGGGCGGTATTGTAGATGGAAACGATGCTGGCCAGGACGTTCCACATCTGCACCAGGCACAATACCTCGAAGAGCGGGAACATGGGCGACCATTTTTCCGGCAGGATGCACGCGAGGGTATCCTGGCCGTAATACCAACCGCAGAAATAGAGGGGCAGGACGAGCAGGACCATGACCTTGAGGGCGGTGCCCAGACCGCTCAACTGGGCCGCGGGGGAATGGGCCCGTTTGGCCAGCAGGGGCAGGAGCACTTCGCGCAACAACTGCACGATCTTGAGGTTGGGGATGCCGGACAGGCTGCCCGCGAATCCAAGCAGCCCCAATTGCGAAACCGAATAGGCGCGTCCCATGATGATGGGGATGCTGCGTTCCTTCAGGACGAACAGGAACCAGTTGAGGGTGAGCTGGGCGGAGAAGCCGAGATCCTCCTTGAGCAGGGAATACCGGAAATGGATCCTGGGCTTGTAGCCGGAGTACCAGAAGGCCAGGCCGAGGCGCACCAGGAAGCGGATGGCCGATCCCCAGAGCAGGGTCCATACGCCCATCCCCAGGTAGGCCATCAGCATCTGCGCCGAAATGGACGCGACCACGCTGTACATGTCCAGCAGGCCGCGCTCCTTGAAGCGCATGTCCCGGTTGAGGAAGTTGTAGGGCACTATGGTGAGCGAACTGAGGATGTAGATGACCGCCGTGAACTGGGTGAGGGCCACCAGATCGGGATTCCGGAAATACCAGGAGCCGAAATAGGAAAGGCCCAGGGCCGAAAGCGCCAGCAACAGCCCCAGCATGATGGTGGCGGTGAAAAGCGTGTCCGCCTTGTCGCGATCGACCTCCTGACGCTGCACCAAGGTGGTGCCGATGCCCAGGTTGGTCAGGATCACGGCGAATTCGGTGAAGGCGGTGGACAGGTTGGAGAGGCCGTAATCAGCGGGCAAGAGGTGGGACGCGACGTAAAACGTGCCGATCCAGGAGAAGATCTGGGACCCCAGCTTGCACGTGGCGAGCCATCCCGCCCCCACGAATATGCTGGGCGGAACGAGGGGCCGGACGTCGACCTTTTCGCGGTTGCCTTCGGCGATCATGATTCGGCCCCGCCCAAGGCGAGCGCGGCGCGCGGCGTAGCGATCCTGCCGTTACGCTCTTCCGACCGATCCTCATCCTCTTGATCGGCGGCGCGATCCGCGGCGTTCCGGGATCGCATGGCCGTAACGAGGAGTTCCGTGCGCCACACCCGTCCGGAGGCCTGGCTCAAGGCCGCGAACAGGGCCATGCCGGGATAGAACAGGACCGAAAGGAATCCCCCGCTGACCAGGTATCCGATGATCCCGATGACGAGAGTGGCGGAAAAGTACCGGATGAAGCGGATGTCCATGCTCATGCGGCGCATCACCCGCGGATCCGGATCGTCCCCCATCACCATGCGCGCGCCTTGTTCAAGCCGGACCCCCCGCAATTCCCGCAACTCCCGAAAGGTAGCCACCAGGAACCCCATCCAGCAGAAAATCCCCACCAGCCCGAGCTCGGCCAGCAATTGGAAATACACGGAGTGAGGCGTCATATGCGCGCGCCGGTCGGGACTCGGCAAGAGTCCGGAATAGAGCGCATTGCCCCAGCACATCGCGCCCACGCCGAAAACGGGACGCTTCTCGAACATCTGCACGGAGAGGTCCCAATAGTAGCGGCGCGCTTCCGCCGTGCTCTCATGGGTGTCGCCGATGGACTCGAATTCGGAAGTGAAGTTCTTGGGCGCGAAGACCAGGGCCACCATCAGGGCCAGGACCCCCAGCGCCAGGCTCAAGGCCTTGTTGCGGCTCTTGAGCCAGCAGAAGGCCAGGGCGGGCATGCAACCCACCATGCCGCCGCGCGACAGGGTAAGGCCGATGGCGGTGAGGGTGATGAGGAATACCCCCAGGGGGATCAGGACCTTCTTGAACCCGCCGCCCGTATCCGAGAAGACCTTCATGCAGGAGAAGGGCAGCAGCATCACCAGCACCAGGGCGGCGTCGTTCTCGTCTATGTAAAGGCCCGGACCGTGGCCGCCATGGGAGATGACCCATCCGGAAATCATGAAGGCCACGCCGATGAACATGTTCTGCAGCACGCGCAGATCCTCCATGCGCCGGATGAACAGGCATGCGCCCAGGAAGGCGGTCAGGAAGCGCGGCAACTCGGTCTTGATGACCATGAGGGCGCGCCCCTGGGTGACGGCCAGCAACAGGCCGGTGGCGATCGCCCCCAGGAAGAGCACGCGCCAGATCACCACGGGGCGGACCCAGCTCCCGCCGGGCGCATTGAGGCCGCGGGGCAGTTCCACCAGCACGAGCGCCAGCAGGATGACCGTGGTTATCGCGCCGGGCATCAGGTGGGAAAGCCCCGGTATCATCTGATGGACCTGGCCGAAATCGACGAGCAGGTAGGCCATCAAGGTCCAGAAACCGATCCGGTAAACGCTCATGCGGTTCCCGCCGATCCCTTCCCCGGGCCTGTCCGCCCCGGATCCGCTTTCCCTTTGGGGTCGAGCTCCCGGTACAGTTCCAGGTAACGGTCCACCATGACCCCGCTGTCGTAGCGGGCATCGAACACGCGCCGGGCTTCAAGGCCCATGGCCTCCGCGCGCCCGGGATCGTCCAGCAAGGCGTTCACCGCGGCCGCCAGCGGGACCGCGTCCATGGGCGGTGCCAGGCTGCCGGTGCGGCCGTCCTCGATCAGATCGCCCACGCCGCCCACGCGCGTCGCGACGATGGGGAGGCCCAGGCTCATGGCTTCCAGCAGGCACAAGGGCAGGCCTTCCCAAAGGGAAGGGAGCACGAAGATATCGATGAGGGGATAGAACGGGGTCAGTTGCGGGTAGGCGCCCAGGAAGCGGACGTTATCCGCGATCCCCAAGGCGCGCGCGCGCTCCTTGAGATCGTCCCCCAGGCTGCCGGTCCCCGCCACCGCCAGGCCCGTATCGGGGTGGCGGGCCAGGATGGCAGGCATGGCCTCCAGCAGGTACCGGATCCCCTTCTGTTCCTCCAGGCGCACGCCCAGGCCGATGACGCGGCCGAACCGGTCCAGCCCGGCCTCGCGGCGCAAGCGGGACGCGTCCAGGCGATCGCGTTCCGCCCGGTACCAGGCGCCGTCGATGCCGTTGAGGATCACGGAAAGCCGCGCGGAGTCGATTCCCTCGTAGCGGCGGAGGTTGTCGGCGGTATGCGCGGAAACGCCCACCACCTTGCCGTAGCCATGGGACATCAGCCTCTCCATGACCATGTAGCGCAGGCGGTCCGGGAAGGCGCGCGCATGGTCCGTATGCACGCGCACGGGGACGCGGGCGAGGAAGGCGGCCAGCCCTCCGTCCAGGAAAGGCTGGGTATTATGGGTGTGGATGACGTCGTAGCGTTGCGTCCTGAGCAGCCGCAGCACCTTGAGGAACATCCACCGGTCGGAGCCGGTCTGCGGCCAGGGCATGGGCCACAGCGGGATGCCGCGACCGCGGATCTCGGCCTCCAGGGGGCCGGTGCCGCGCAAGGAACAGATATGCGCGTCGTGGCCCAGGCGCCGCAGGCCTTGCGCCAGATCGATGACCACGCGCTGCAGGCCGCCGGCATGCAGGTCATGGCTCACCTGCAGGATCTTGAGGGGCCGCGCCGGGGCATGGGCGGAAGCCTTCCAGGCCGCGTGCGGGCCGGGAGAGAGGGAATCGAGGATGCGATCCTCGACCAGGGTTTCCGGATTCAGGTTCTCCATGGGTTCCTCAGTCCACCGCGAGGACTTGGGCATAGGTTTCCAGATAGCGGCCGTGGGTGGCGCGGATGTCGTGGTCGGCGAGCACTTCCTTCCGCAAGGCCTTTCCGTAGGCCGCCCGGTTCTCAGGGGAGAGGACCAGGTCCTCCAGGGCCTTGACCAACGCATCCTGGTCCCCCATATGGATGAGGCGGCCGGTGATCCAATCGCGCACCAGTTCCGGCATGCCGCCGGAATCGGAGCAGACCACGGCGCGTTCCAGGAGGCCGGCCTCCAAGAGGGCCATGGGCAGGCCTTCGCCGTCGTTGGAGGGCAGGGCGAACACGTCCATGTCCGCCACCCAATCGAGCACCTGGCTCTGGAAAGGATAGAGGCCGACCGGTTCGTCGGGGATGAGTTCGCGCCACAGCTGCTCCAGCGAGGATCGCAACGGGCCCTCGCCGATGATGACGAGGCGGCAGGGAACGATCTTGCGGAGCTCGGCGTAGGCGCGGATGAGCATGGCATGGTTCTTCATGGGCACCAGGCGGCCGGCGGTCCCTATCACGGGCGGGCGCGGATCCCCGGGCAGGATGCCCAGGGCGCTCAGGAGAGGATGGGATTCCTCCACCCGGATCTGCGGGCTGATCCCGTTGGGGATGGTGCGCAGCCGGACCACGGGATTGCGCGCGCGCAGGTAGGATTCCATCTCATGGGAAACGGCCACCACGGAATCCGCGGCGCCCAGGAAGACGATGTCCAGCCAGCGGTAGATCGCGGACTTCAAGCTGCCGGAACTCTTGGAATACCCGTGCGCGGTGACGACCAGGGGCACGCGATGCATGCCGAGCCAGCGGGAGCAGAGATGGAAGGCCGTGGCCTTGTACCCGTGGGAATGGACCAGGACCACGCCGGCCTCGATCAAGGCCCGCGCATAATTCCGCAGGCCCTTGAAGGAGATGCCGACGGGCGCATGGATGAGCGAAACGGGCAGTCCCAGGGCGGACGCGCGATCGGCGACCTCGTTCCCGGCCTGGCCCGGATCCAGAATGGCGAACAGGCGCGGCGCGCAACCGGAGCTCGCGAGCTGTTCGCGCGCCAGATCGCAAATGACCTTTTCGGCCCCGTAGAAACCGCCGCTATGGATCGCATGGGCCACCTGCACGGGCGGCGCGGAGGGCTTGGACGAGGCATGTTCGGACATCGGAAACCGCCTGAATAGGTTGGGGCTGCGCGGATCGGCGCATCCGACAACCAAACAATGTTTTAAACGGATCCGGGACAAGCCTGCACCGATGCCGTTTGAAGTTAAAAAAGGGCGGGATCCGCTCCAATCCGGCCTTACGGAAACGGCCCACCCCCCATGCGCGGAATTTATTTTGGACTTGTTCGCCCGGGCCCGTTCGGCGGCTTCGGGATACCTTGGCTTTTTTGCGATCGAATATACTCGCTTCCGGACCGTAGTCCCGCGGCACCGGCGGGATGAGAGGATGTCATGACAACGACCGTATTCCTGATAGGGGTCCTCGCCTTTCTGTCCGTCTACTCCTATTTCATCTACCCCCTGGTATTGCTCGCCGCCCGCAAGGCGCCTTTCGCCGCGCGCAACATAGCGCGCCGGGAGGCCGCCGTCCGCGGGCCGCGATCGGACCAGGCGCGCGCTTCCGAAGGGGATGCCGTACTCGCGACCGCCGGCCTGTCGGACCCTTTCGGCGCCCATGGCGGCCTTGCGCACGACAATGCGGGATCCGCCGGACCGAGGGGCAACCCGGCGGACGGCATCGCGTATCCGCTCCATGCGAGGGATGGAGTCGTTCTGATGGGCGGCGAGTACGGGAACCCCCGGTTCGAACCCAGGATCTCCCTGATCATCACCGCCCATAACGAACAGGACCGGATCCGCGCCAAGCTCGAAAACAGCGTAACGCTCGATTACGATCCCGAACGCCTCGAAATCATCGTGGCTTCGGACGCCTCCACGGACTCGACCGAGGAAATCGCGGCCTCCTATCCCGGGGTGAAGATCGCCAAGGTGGCCGTCCGCAAGGGCAAGGAGCATGCCCAGAAACACGGAATCCTCGGCAGTACGGGGGAAATCCTCGTCTTTTCGGACGTGGCCACCCTTCTCGACAAGGAGGCCCTGCGCCTGCTGGTGCGTCAGTTCGAGGATCCGACCATCGGGGCCCTGAGCTCCACGGACAAGATGATCGGCGAGGACGGCAAGCCCTCGGGCGAAGGCCTTTACGTCCGTTACGAGATGCTCCTGCGCCGCCTGGAATCGGACGTCCGGGGCGTGGTGGGCATGAGCGGATCCTTCTTCGCCGCGCGGCGATCCGTCTGCATGCTCTGGGCCGAGGATCTGCCTTCGGATTTCAACACGGTCATGAATTGCGTCCGCCTGGGTTACCGCGCGGTCTCGGACGACGCCGTGATCGGCTATTATAAGGACATCAAGCTCGGGCAGAGCGAATTCCAGCGCAAGGTGCGCACCCTGGTCCGGGGCATCACCGCCCTTTTCGCCAACCTGGAAATGCTCGATTTCCGCCGCTTCGGGTTCTTCTCCTTCCAGCTATTGAGCCACAAGCTCATGCGCTGGCTGGCCCCGGTATTCATGATCCTCCTGGTCCCCGCCACCTTGGCGGGCATGGCCATGGGCCAACGCGCCGCCTATGCGGCCGGCGCCTTCCAGGCGCTGTTCTACGGCCTGGCCCTCCTGGGTTTGGTCTCGGCGTCCGCCCAGGGCAGCACCCTGGTCAAGGTCCCGTTCTTCTTCGCCCAGGCCAACGCAGCCATCCTGGCCGCCTGGATCAAATACCTCCGCGGCGAACGTATCACCATGTGGGCTCCGTCCAAAAGATGATAAAGCGCAACCGTCTCCTATTCATCCTTCCCGGACCGCTCTGGGAAATCAAGGACTCCCTGCGTAAGCGCATGGAGCGCCTTTCCGAACGCTATGAAGGGCGCATCCTCACCAGCATGCCGGAAGCGGGCGAGCATAAGCTCGGCAACTTCACCCTGAAGGCCCTGCGCCATCGCCGCGGCGGCCTCTGGAAGCCCTGGATGAACCTGAAGTTCCTCCTGTACGGGTGCCTCACGGCCCTGAAGGCCCGCTTCGGGTCGGAAGGCTGGGACCTGGTCGTGACCTATGATCCGCTCCGCTCCGGGCTCATCGGCCTCCTGGTCGCGCGATTGGCGGGCGCGCGCTTCGCGCCGGAGGTCAACGGCGTCTACGATTCCTACGCCAACTACCTGGACGGCGGTCCCGGCTTCATGCTCGCGTTCAAGAAGTGGCTGTATCCGCGCATCGTCGGCTTCACCCTGGCCCGCGCCGACGGCATCAAGACCCTGTTCCCGGCGCAACTCAAGCGTTACCGCGAGCGCATCCGGACCCCCGTGGTGGAGCACTTCTTCGACTACGTGGATCTGGAACCTTTCCAGGACCTGGGCGAGGAGAAGGTGATCCTGTTCGTGGGGTTCCCCTTCCGCCTGAAGGGAGTGGACCTGCTCATCGAAGCCTTCAAGCAGGTGGCCCCGCGCCATCCCGGTTGGAAGCTCAAGATCCTCGGCTGGTTCCCGGATGACCGGGAGCTTAAGGAGTCCATGGGAGGGCATCCGGACATCTTCCACCATCCCCCCGTGTACTCGCCGGAAATGCCCTCGCATATGGGCCGCTGCGGCATCTTCGTGCTCCCTTCGCGCACGGAGGCCATGGGGCGCGTGCTCCTGGAGGCCATGGCCTGCGGGAAACCGCTCGTGGGTTCCGATATCGAAGGCATACCCACCGTGATCGAGAACGGCGTCAACGGCCTGCTGTTCAAGGCCGGGGACGCGGACGACCTGGCCGCGAAGCTCGATCGCCTGATGGGGGACCCGGTCCTCCGCAAGAGCCTGGGCATGGCCGGGCGCATGCGCTCGGTCACCGAATTCAATGCGAACCATTATTTCCAACGTCTTCTGGATTTCTACGGCCGCGTGCTGCGGCAGATCCCCGTCAAGACGCCCCAGGTCCTGGCGGAGGCGAAAGGCGCATATGACACGGTATAAATCGAAACCGGTTCTGTTCCTGCTTTCGAGGGTGCTGGGAGGGAAAACCTTCAGCTCCCATCTGATGCGCGTGGTGGAGGGCATGCCCCATATCAAGCCCCATTACGTCTTCCTGGACGAGTCCGACTACGGGAACCATAAGAAGGAGATCCCGGCGTTCAACCGCCTTTCCGGGCTGTTCGTAGGGTCGTCCATCCTGCGCTGGAAGCTGCGCCGGAATCCGCCGCCTCCCGCCGAAGCCGTATTCGTGCAGAGCTTCGAGCTGATGCCGGCGCTGCAGGAGATCGATCCCCTTTATCCCGCCATCCTCGCCCACGATTCCACCAACCTACTCTCCTACCGACTGCTTCGGGACACCACCCGCGGACCCGCGGCCAAGCTGATGTGCGGCCTCAAATCCCTGCTGGTCACGCCCAAGTACCGGTCCGTGATCGGCCGCGCCCGCGCCTTCCTGCCCCGCACCCATTGGTGCGCGCGCTCCCTGGTGAACGATTTCGGCGTGGAGCCGGAACGGATCTACGTTGCGCCGGGAGGCCTGGACACCGACCTCTGGTCGCCGGACTGGTCGCGCATGCGCGTGGAGCCTCCCACCCTGCTCTTCGTCGGGAACGATTTCGCGCGCAAGGGCGGCGAGTTCCTGCTCGACCTCTTCACCAAGCACCTGTATCCGCGCGCCCGCCTCCGCATCGTGTCCAACGATCCGTCCCTGAAGGGGCGCGACTGGCCCGATGGCGTAGAACACCTTTCCGGCCTGGGCCATAAGGATCCGATGGAACTGGTCGAAGCCTACCGCAGCGCGGACATCTTCGTCTTCCCCACGCGCAAGGAGCACATGGGCATGGTGGTTACGGAGGCCTGCGCCGTGGGCCTGCCCATCGTGGGTACGGACGTGGGAGGCGTGCGGGAAGGCGTGCGGAACGGCGAGAACGGGATCCTGATGCCCTACCATTCGGGCACGGAGGATTGGGCCAGGGCCATCGGCAGCCTGCTCGACGACCCCATCCGCCGGGAACGGTTCTCGGTGCGTAGCCGGGAGATCGCGGAATACGAATTCTCCTACCGGATCCTGCGGGAACGCGTGGATTCGGCCTTCGCCCGGGTGTGCTGAAGCCGATCCACCATCGACCGGCTAGTTGTTGTTGCGATCCGCGGTGAGGAAATAGATGGTCATGGCGTTCAGCACGATGGCCAGGGCCGTGCCCACCAGGGGAATGGCTTCCTTGAGGGTGATGCGCTCCGGTACGGGAACCAGGATCTCATCGCCGGAGATGATTCCCGCTTCCCGCAAGGTCATGCCCTGGCTGATGTTCCTGGTCAACTCATCGTTGATTTCCTTTCCGGCGCGCAGGTGGGTGGTCTCCTCCAGCTTGAAGGGCAGGACCGGCCCGCCCGCCATCTTGATGGCGTCGAAGATGACCGCGTCGGGCGACGGGTAGTAATAGCCGGGCTCCTTGACGTTTCCCATGATGGCGACGCGGATGACGGGCGTGGCCTGCACATGGGTGTCCTTCAGGTAAGGCGCCCAGATCCCGGCCAGGTATTGCTCGATGTTCTGGCGGTTCTTTCCCGCGATCACGACCCGCCCCGCGATGGGGAGATCCGCCATGCCGGTGCCGTCGATGGGATAGATGCCCTTGAGGACCGACCCGGTATCGGCGGGGATGAGGATGCGGATGGCGTCGCCGGCCAGGAATTCCTCCCGGGGCGCTTCGCGGTCCTTGGCCTGGGCGAGACCCCCCGAAAGAGCCGGAAACAGGCAAAGTAACAGGCAAATAGCCCAAGGCAAGCCCAAAGAGCGCCTATAATCGGTATGAACGGTCCGTTTCATCAAGGTCTCCGGTCGGAAGTGTGACCCTAAATTAAAACCTGTCCCGCCCCCGCGCAAAAATTTTCATTCTTATTAAAAATAGCACGGAGCGGTCTTATGGATCCCAAGAAAAGGGAACGCGGTCTCGACCTGGAGGAATACCTCAATCCCAAGAGCAGCGTGTCCTCTCCGTCCACTTTCATGCATGTGCTGTGGCTGAAGAAGTGGCAGCTCATGGCGATCTGGGCCCTGATAGCCATTCCCGCCGCGGTCTTCCTCGCCTTCTACGATATCCCCAAGAGCTATTCCAGCGTGGCGTACCTCCGTTTCCCGCGGGTTACGGGCACCCAGCAGAATGTCGTGCGCGACGTCTCCATGGGCGAGGCGGAATCGGTGGTGCGGTTGTTCCTGAGCCAGAAGGTGCTGATGAAGACCATCGATGAGATGGGCCTCCGCATGAAGGTGACCTCCAAGGAGGTGTTCCGCAAGCACGTGATCCAGAGCCTCTCTTATGGCGATCAGACCATTCCGGGGCGCTACCGTTTCGAATTCGCCGGGGATAGGCGCGTGCGCGTCCTGTTCCGCCCTTGGGGAACGCGCGGCTACCAGCTTCTCCACGACGGCTTGGCGGACGCCAAGAACGGCGTGGGCATCCCGGGCGGCCACATCTCCTTCCCGGCCCCGTTGCTGGAGGTTTCGCGCGGTTTCCAGGTCGACATGATCTTCCAGACCCAGGACGAGGCCCTGAAAGATTTCGCTTCCCGTCTCAAGGTGCAGCCGCTGGACAAGGGACAGGTGGCGGTCAATTATTCCATCGAGCTGCTGGACCGGGATCCTTTCCTGGTGGCGGACGTGCTGAACCATCTCACCGGCAATTTCATCCAGGTCTATACCGGGAACAACGAGAACCAGGATCAGGACATGCTCGAGCAGATGAAGCAGAGCATCGCCGCTTCCCGCGAGAACTTCAACAAGGCCCAGGATCGCCTGGCCCAATTCTACGAGAAGAACCAATCGCGCCTGGCGGTGAAGGAAGGCAATCCCTACGCCCTCGCGAGCGCCCAGACCCAGAAGGCCCAGATCGAGACCAACCTCGACCGCCTGATGCAGAGCCTCTCGGGAAAGCCCTCGGTCAACGACGGCGACGAAGACAAGACCCTGTGGATGAGCGAGGTGCTGGCCCTGCTCAGCGGCCAGGGCATCCAGCGCGCCGAGGCCCTGCGCGGGCGCATGACCGAGCTGGAGCGCAAGAAGGCCACCATGACCTCGACCTATAATGCGACGCACCCATACGTGAAGGCCGTGGACGAGGAGATGACGGCCATGTTCACCCCGGTGGCCAAGCTGGCCGAGGAAACGCGCTCCATGTACCAATCGAAGTTGTCCCAGGCGGGCAACGAGATCATCCGCAACCTGCCGGGCGGCAACGGGGACATGGGCCTGACCATCGAGGCCAAGCGCCTGACCGACGATCGCGACAACGCCGGAAAGGCCCTCGACAACCTCCAAGGCGAATACGATCGCGCCAAGCTGGGCGCGGGCCCCAATATGTTCCAGGTCAACGTCATGGACGCGGCCCGGCCCCCCATCTACGAGGCGCCCAGCCTGAGCAACCGCCTGGTCTTTTCCGCCGCCGCCGCGGTCCTGGCCATCTTCCCGGGATTCCTGTGGGCCCTGCTCTCGCAGATCCTTTTCCCGCGGATCTGGAACAAGGACGATGCGGAACGCAAGCTCAAGGTCAAGGTGGTGGGTTCGCTCTTCCATATTCCCGGCGGGACCGCGCGCCGCATGCCGGCCACCTCCCCCGGAGGCCTCTCGGTGGATGATCGATTGCTGCATCACGGTCGCCTGGCCGGGGCCGCGGACGTGGAAGCCTACCGCGCCCTGCGCGTCGAGCTGGAACACCGCTTCGATTCCGAGCAGGGCCGCGAGGGCATGTGCATCCTCGTCACCAGCACCCAGCCCAATGAAGGCAAATCCCTGGTGGCCGCCAATCTGGCCGTGGGCTTCGCCCGCCGCGGCCGCCGCACCTTGTTGGTCGACGCGGATTTCCGCCATGGCCGGCAGGAACGCCTGTTCGGCCATGCCCCCCAACGCGGCCTCATCGACCTTTTGCGCGGCGGCGTGGATCCGGATTTCGGCCGGCGCGCCCATTCCATGCTCCTGGCCACCTCGCAGCAGAACCTGTCGCTCATGCCCAAGGGCATCTTCGACGAGTCGGCCACCGAGGCCGCCTACCGGGCGCCCATGGAATACTACCTGCAGATGATGAAGTCGGCCTACGAGGTGGTCATCGTGGACGGCCCGCCCGTCATCGTCACCGCGGATCCCCTGAATTTCGCGCGCATGGCCCGCGGGGTCCTGTACGTGCTCCGCTCCGGAGTGGTGTCCGCCACCGAGGCGCAACGCGCCCTGGAACCGTTCAAGGACCGGGAGCTCCCCCTGGTGGCCGTTATCAACGGCATCCACCGTTCGCCCGCCGACGAGAACTACTATGCGCGTTACGGGTATTACTACCTGAATCCCCAGGAGCAGGCCGACGGCATGAAAACGTCCGGCGTGAAGAAGCCGGACGAGATCAAGAAGAACGGCGAGATCAAAAAACCCGATGCGCGGGAAACGCACGTCGGGACCTGATCGGACCCGTCGTCCGGCCATTGGCATCGCGACCGGGTCCCGCCTTCGGGACGGCGGCCGCGGGCGCGGCCCCCTCCGCCAGGGAGGTGGAATGCACCACGTTGATCGTGGTCGTATTGCAGACCTGGTTACCCAATTGTGCATGCACAACCCCACCACCAGGGCCCCGTCCCTGGGGTCGCCGTCGTAATTTCCCGGCGTCGCCGGGAACTCCCCGAGCAGGGCGAGCGCCGTGAGGTGCCGCAGGTCGACCGGATTCGGTTATTTTTGGGCAAACGTCCCCATTACCTGCGAGGAAAAAATCATGACGCCTGAAACCCTGAAAGCCATGCAGGCACCCTTGAAAGAGCGATATAAACAGGATCCGGACGCCGCGCTTGTCACCCTGAAGGCGCAATCCCGGATTACCGAAGGCATCGCCTGCCGCCTGGAAACCGGTAAAGCCCTGGTGGAGGCCGGCCTCCACCCCGCGACCGGGGGTACGGGCGCCCAGGCCTGTTCCGGGGACATGCTGCTGGAGGCGCTCGCCGCCTGCGCGGGAGTCACCCTGCGCGCGGTTTCCACCGCCATCGGAGTGGGCCTCCGGGACGCCACCGTAACGGCGGAGGGGCTGCTGGATTTCCGAGGGACGCTCGGCGTGTCGAAGGAGGCGCCGGTCGGGTTCCGCGAGATCCGCCTGGGCTTCAGTCTGGATACGGACGCGACGGAAGATCAGATCGCTTCGCTGATGAAGCTGACGGAACGGTATTGCGTGGTGCTGCAGACCCTGAAGAACCCGCCGGTCTTCACCGTAACGCGCCAAGCCTAGAACCGCCCCGCGGCCCGTTCCTTGGCCGGCAGGATTTCCAGGCAGGTGGTCCACCAGCCCGTCAGGATGGTCTCGCGGAATTCCCGCGGCAGGCCTTCCGCCTCCATCTCCCGGGCCAGGCGCCCATGGTCATAAGGCACCGGGACGAATTCGACCCGGACCCCGCCTTCGGACGCTTCCGCGATCGCGAACCAGACCTCCGTCCGCCCGTTATTGGCAGGGCGTCCCAAGGCCCCCACGTTGAGGATGCCTCGCGCGGGACGCCCTCCTTGGGCCGGCGCGATCATCCTCGACCAATGCAGGCCGGTATGGGTGCAGACCAGCAGATCGGTTCCGTACTCGTCCAGGAGCCTGCGCAAATAGGCGTCCGAGGTGGAGCTGGCCCAGAGGAATTCGTTGATGCGCCGCGGGGAACCGTGGCAGCAAAGCACGCGCGTCCCGCCCAGGGTCAGGCGCAGGTGGCGGGGTAGGTCTCCCATCCAGGCCTTATGGTGCGGCGAGGTCCGGGAGGAAGTGTAGTCGAAGGAAAGGCGCGCATAGTGGTTGTCCCGCGGGTCGGTGTACCCGCAACGGCAATCTTCGGCCGCGTCCGACAAGGCCTCCTCGTAATTGCCCTGGATGCACGGGATGCCGGATTCCCGCAGGAAGTCCACGGTGCGGTCCGGATGGGGCCCGAAGGCGCCGAAATCCCCCAAGGCGAAAACGGCGTCGACCTTCAGGGAGCGGGCCAGGGCATGGGCCTCGGCCAAGGCCAGGTAATTGGAGTAGACGCCTCCGAAAAAGGCGACCCGCCTGAATCCGCCCGCGAAGGTTTCCCTGGCCGTAGGTAACATGGGGGTTGCGCCGGTCAGGTCCGGCAATTCAGGCCCTGGGCGTGGCAGGTGTGGCAGGCGCGATGGCGCAAGGGATACGGACGCAGGGTTTCCGACAAGGTCCCGCCCATGCGGGCCTCCCGGGAGTCGATCAGGATGGGGCAGACGTACACGCCCCCGGCCGTCACCATGCGCCCGGAAGCGCATTGCAGGGCGGCAGTATCGGCTGCGGCCAATTCCATCCCGGCCAGGGTCTCTTCCTCCCCGTAGCCTCGCGTCCGCTCCGTCTCGGCCCCCAGGCGCAACAGGGGCATCACCTTCAGGCGAGGCCGATCCAGGCCCATGGTCCGCAGGCGCTCCAGCAGGCGGGCGCGGCCGTCCGATCCGATCGCGTCCTCGCAGGCCTCGGTCACCGTGATGACGGGATTGATGCCGGCCGCGGCCAGGTGGGAGATGGCTTCCAGGATGCGTTCGAAGGTCCCCGGTCCGCGGATGGCGTCGTTGGCTTCCGGGGCGAAGCCGTCCAGGGAGAGGCGGATGTCCAGGCTGTAGGGGGACCCGTCCGCCAGGGCCTTGAGTCCGGCGGCGCGGCGGGCGTTGATCAGGGTGCCATTGGTGAGCACCGTCGCCGGGCCCCGGCGCAGGGCGGCCGCCAGCATCTCCATCAGTTCCGGATTGAGGAAGGGTTCCCCGCCCGTGAAATAATACTCGCGCACGCCCAGGCTTTCCGATTCCGCCAGGTGGCGCTCCACGTCGGCCGCGGCCATCATGGCATGGGAGCGGTTGGTCGGCGAACAGGAGATGAAGCAATGGGAGCAGGCCAGGTTGCAGATCGATCCCGCCACCTGGAACCACACCGTCTCAAGGCCCAGCATGGGAACGGAAGGAAAGGCGGGGGAGCCCTTTTCACAACCAACGGAACTATCGGACCTGCGGGAACTATCCAAGGGCATGCTTGAGGATCATTTCCAGATGGAGGATGCCGTCCCGGAGCAGGAAGGTATTGGCCCGGCCGTAGCTTTTCGAACCCAACAGATGGAAACCCGGTTCGCCGGATCCGAGATCCAGGGGACCGGGGACGGGGATGGACAGGCAGTCGGTGGCGCCGCTCAGCAGCGCGTGCAGGCGGCGCGTACCCTGGGTGGCGGGGGACAGGTCCAAGGCCAACTCCGACAGGAAGGAAAGGTCCGGGCGATGGCCGGTGAAGGCGGCCACGGCATCGAATGCGCCGGCTTCCTTCCGGTCCCCGGAGGCGAAGGAGGCCCTGATGCGATTGCCATCCTCTCCGCCAACGCCGCCCTCCCCCGGCCCCGCCTTTCCGAGCCCCGCGATGGTGGCCGCGCGGCGGATTTCCAGGAACGGGGGCGGCGCGGCGGCCAAGGCGTTGGCCGCGGTGACGATGGCGGCCCGGCCCGGCAGGGGATCGTCCGGGATCTCCCGGAAAGGGCGGGTATTGCGGGAGCGGAAGGCCCAGGTTACGGAAATATCCGGGTTACGGGAAGCCGCGTCCCTAAGGGAGAGCAGGGCGTGGGCGGCGGAGTGGCCGTGGCCCACCAGAAGCATGCGCCCGGACCGGAATCCGGCCAGGAAGGCTTCCAAGTCGCCCAGGCGCCGCAGGATGCGACCCTCGAAGGCCCCTTCCCCCGGGGCCGGCAGGCCGCCGGAGCCGATGGGATTAGGGTGATGGCAGGCGCCGGTGGCGTCGAGAAGGAGATCCGCGTCCAGGGTATATTCGCCCTCCGGCCCGCGCACCAGGAGGCGGAAGGGTTTCTCATGCCGTACGGGATGGCCCGGGAAATCCTTGCGGGACAGGCCGGCCCGCCCGGCGTCCAGGACCTGATGCCTCAGGCGGACGCGGTCATACAGCAGGGGCAGCCGGGAGAGAGGGAGAAGGACCTGCCCGACCATCTCCGGGCCGGTGAGCAGGGAATCGCCCGGAGGCAATCCCGGCAGGGCCTTCCGGACCGCGGCGGGCACGTTCATATCCAGGGGCGAAAAGAATCGGGCGTTTCCCCAGCCCAGCAAGGAGGAACCGATGCGATCCCGTTCCAGCACGGTTACGTCCAGGCCGCGCTCCGCCGCCAGGAAGGCCGCGTACAGGCCCATCGGCCCCGCGCCCATCACCACCGCTTTTTTCGCCGCCGTCCGCCCCGCGCTCATCTCATCCCTTGCGGGCCAGGGTATTGCCGGCCTGGACCCAGTGGGCGATGGTCCCGCCCCCGCGGATGGCCGCGGCCACGTTCACGGCTTCCGCCATCTCCTCGGGGGAGATCCCCTCGTCCGCGCAGGCGGAGGAATACGAATCGATGCAATAGGGTTCCTGGATGGCGAAGGAGACCGCCAAGGCGATCAGTTTCTTGGTGCGCGCGTCCAGGGCGCCGGGTTCCATGGTGGTCGAGTACCACTTCATGAAAAGGTCAAATAATTTGGGGTTGGCGTTGGCCATATCCCCGAAGCGGGAAAGATCTTCGGACAGATAGTAGCTGGACATGGTTTTCCTTTCGAAGGACCTATAGGTTTGAACTCCGGATACGGACGGAATTCGGCCTTGGATTATTGAAATTACCTCTTAAGCCTCAAGCGGATGGATTTTCTTTATTCCGCTTTTCCGCTTTTTACACTTTCCCGATCCGGTTACGGATAGGAACCCGATGCGTGCCCGAACCTTACCGAACGGGTACTTACCATAAGGTCCGTATATGACCATGAATCATGGCTTTACTACCTATGTCCGGACCGGGAACAAAAAGTTTCCGCCCCCTAGACATCCCCTTCGATATCAATTAATATGGAAACTCGAAATACCTAGAGAGTTTCCGGAGTTTTCAGCGCACCCATGGCCGTCCATACCGAACCCAAGCTCGACGAAGAAGTCCGGAACCGGATCCTGGTCGAAGCGCGCGCCCTGTTCTTCCGTTACGGCTTCAGCAAGGTGACCATGGACGAGGCCGCCGAGGCCCTGGGCATGAGCAAGAAAACCCTCTACCGCTACTTCCCCAGCAAGGAAGACCTGCTGCAGGAAGTCACCT
The DNA here is from genome assembly GCA_028287465.1 of Fibrobacterota bacterium. Taxonomy (GTDB): domain Bacteria; phylum Fibrobacterota; class Fibrobacteria; order UBA11236; family UBA11236; genus Chersky-265. The sequence goes on along the minus strand of JAQBPO010000033.1, from coordinate 9,212 downwards.
CCGGGCACATGCAGGAATGCGACGCCTCCCTGAAAGCCATCTGCGGGCGCCATGACGTCTCGCCCCTGGAGCGGCTCAAGCTCACCATGACCTATGTCACCGGCCTCTTCAGCCAGATGAGCGAACCGCTCATGCACGATCTCCGCCGCAACGCCCCGGAAATCTGGAAAAGCGTGGAAGAGCACCGCCAGAAGAACATCGAATCCGATTTCGGGGCCTTGATCAAGGAAGGCCGCCAAAAGGGGATGTTCCGCAAGGACGTGGACGAGCGCCTGTTCATCCTCATCTACGCCAACGTCGTGCGCGACATCCTCAATCCGGAAGTCCTCTCCGGGCTTCCCTTCAAACCCACGCAAGTCTACGACGCCATCTGCAAGGTGCTGTTCGAAGGCCTGCTCACCGATAAAGCCAGGGCGGAATACCATGCCAAGTAGTTTCCATCCCATCCTTAAATCCGCCGCAGCCATAACGGCCATCGCCGGCGCCTTCCTGCTCCCGGCCGCGGCCGGGGCGGAACCGCTCACCCTGGAAGCGGCCCTCCGCGAAGGGTTGACCAAGAGCGAAGAGGTCCTGATCCTCAAGGAGAAGGAGAACCGTTTCGAAGCCCTCCGCAGCCAGGCCTGGGCCGGCGCCTTCCCGCGCGTCTCCGCCTATGCCAACGCGGGCCGCGGGGCCTCGCCCTTCGACCTGTCCTCCCTGGGATTCAGCGGAGGCGATACCACCGGCGGCAAGACCGCCCAGGCTACCCCTTCCGTCATCAATGTCGCGCAGAACCGCTTTTCCTACGGCCTCCAGGCCGAGCAATCCATCTTCTCCTTCGGCCGCCTGGGCCAGGCCATCCGCACCGCCAATATCCAGGACCAGGCCGACCGCTCCTCGCGCCGCCGCTCCGTCCAGCAATTGCAGCTGCAGGTATTGGACGCCTATTACGGCGCCGTCACCTCCCAGGCCCGTCTCGGCACCCTGGAATCGGCCGTCAAGCGCCAGCGTGAAACCGTGAACTTCCTGGAAAGCAATTTCAAGATGGGCGCGGGCCAGCGTTCCATCGTTCTCCTGGCCATCACCTCCCTGAAATCCCTCGAGCCCCAGCGCATCCGCGCCGAGCGGGACGCCGAGGCCGCGCGCATGTCCCTGAACCGCGTCCTGGGCCGGCCCCTGGAAGCGCCCCTGGATCTGGACACCGCCTCCCACATCGCCATGGACCCGGTCAAATCCCTTCCGGACAGCCAGGCCCTGCAGGCCCTGATCTCGGAGAGAGCGGATATCCAGTCCATGGAACTGCAGCAGAAATCCCTGGAAGGCCAGGCCAAGTACATCAAGATGCAGTACCTCCCCAGCGTAGGCGCCCAGGGCAAGGTCGGCGTATTGGCCTTCAAGCTGAACCAGCTGGGCGAGATAGACGACAACCGCGAATGGTCCGTAGGCGTCGGCCTCAACTGGACCCTGTTCGACGGCTTCGGACTTAGGTCCCAGGCCCGCCAGATCCAGTCCGACGCGCGCAGCCTGGGCCTCACCACCCGCCAGACCCGGAAGATGGTCCAAATCGAGATCGAAAGCGCCTTCCGCGAATACCAGGCGGCCGATACCGCCCTGTCCGCGGCCGAGCAGGCCGTGGCGGCCGCGAAGGAAGCGCAAGCCCTTCTGTCCCAGGATTTCCGCGCCGGCAAGGGCCAGCTCACCGACCTGCTCACCGCGGAGCAAAGCCTGCGCGAAGCCGAGTTCGGCGTCCTGGGCGCGCGTTACCAGCATGTACGCTCCGCCGCGGCGATGCGCCTGGCCATGGGCAAGGGTTTGATAAATGAGGAGGTTCCATGATGTACCGCGTCAAGATTCCACTGTTCGCCTTGGCCGCGGCGGCCATTCTGGCCGGATGCAACAAGAAGGAAGGCAAGGGCGAAGGTAAGGAGGGCGCCAAGACCGATAGCGTCGCCACCGTCCGCGTCGTGGCCATTCCCGTAAAGGTGATCCCGTTCGAGGATTGGGGCACCTACGGCGCCGATCTCCGCGGCTCGGACGATGCCACCCTGGCTGCGCCCATGCAAGGCGGCCGGGTGGCTTCCGTGACCGAAGTGGGCAAGTCCGTCAAGGCCGGCCAGGCCCTCTGCGACATCGAAAGCGCGCGCTACCAGGCCATGCTTTCCGCGGCCCGCTCCGCGGTGGAAGTCGCCAAAGGCGAATCCGACCGCCAGAAGGTCAACGTCGAGAAGGGATTCGTCGGCAAGGCGGTCCTGGATCAGGCCGAACTCGGCTACCAGCAGGCCCGCGTGGCCATGCTGCAGGCCCAGCGCGCCTACGAGGACAGCCGCTGCCAGGCTCCCTTCACGGGCGTGCTCGTAAGCCGCATGGTCGAACGTTTCCAGACCGTGGCTCCCGGCGCCCCCACCGTGCGCGTGGCGGCCACCAGCCGCCTGGAAGCCGTCGTCTCCATCCCCGAGTCGGAAGCCCGGGATTTCCGCGAAGGCCAGACCGCCGTATTCACCCAGGTCCAGGACACGTCCAAGGGATTCTCCGGCAAGCTGAAGAGCATCGACCGCGCGGTCGAGGCCCATAACCGCACGGTCATGGCCCGCATCGACATCCCCAATTCAGGCAATGTCCTGCGTCCGGGCATGGTCGGCAAGACCCGCATCCTGCGCAAGAAGTACGACAAGGCCATCGTGGTCCCGTCCAACGCCGTCCTCCGCCTCCAGGAAGGCACCATGGTCGTGCTCGTCCGCGACGGCAAGGCCGTGCAGGTACCCGTCAAGCTCGGCCCCGCGGCCGGGGATGACGTCGTGGTGGAAAGCGGCCTCAACGAAGGCGATATGCTCGTCACCGTCGGCGCGTTCCAGGTCTCGACCGGAACCAAGGTGACCTACTAGTCCAAGCGAGTGACGAAAAGCCGCTATGAGAATCGATAAGCGGAAAATGAAGCCGGGCGGCCGGGTCCCGCGGCGGGGCAATCGATGCCGCCTCGCCGGTTTCGGCGAGGTGCGCTTCCCAGGGGCAAATAGTTTTCGAGGAGTTTTCCCATGACAAAGTTCGCAGTAAAGAATCCGGTCACGGTCCTGGTCCTGGCGGTCATCCTCCTCTTGGCGGGCTCCATGTCCTACAAGAGCATGCCGCTGGAATCCTTCCCCGAAATCAAGATCCCCTTGATCTTCATCAACGTGGTCTATCCGGGCGCGTCGCCGGAGGATATCGAGAAGACGGTCACGGACAAGATCGAGGACAAGCTGGAAGGCCTGGACGGCCTCAAGAAGGTCTCGAGCCAATCCTTGGAAAGCGTGTCCTCCATCCAAGTGGAGTTCAACGCGAACGTGGACGTGGAAACCGCCCTCCGCCGGGTCAAGGACAAGGTCGACGAAGCCAAGCCGGATCTCCCCGCCGACGCCGAAGAGCCCGCCGTGCGCGAACTGAACTTCTCGAACATCCCCATCTTCGTCATGTCCCTCTCCGGCGATTACGAGAGCGAACGCCTCGACCAGGTGGTGGAACAGCTCAAGGATCGCGTCAAGATGATCCCGGGCGTGCTGGACGCGCAGATCACCGGCAAGCAGGAGAAGGAAGTGGCCATCGACGCCGACCCCGCCCGCCTCCGGCAGTACGGCGTCAGCCTCAATGATCTGATGAAGACCGTGCAGGGCCAGCACCGCAACATCCCCGGCGGCACCCTGAAGGCCGGGGGCAGCCGCTTCTCCATCCAGGTCACCGGCGAACTCGCCGACCCCGCGATGTTCGCGGACCTGGTCATCCGCGCCGAAGGCGCCCGCTCCGTGCGCGTCCGCGACGTGGCCGACGTGCATTTCGGGTACGCCCGCGACCGCAGCACGGTATTCCGCCTCAAGGGCAAGAACTCCCAGGCCATCGCCGTCACCAAGCGCACGGGCTCCAACATCGTGGACCTGGTGGACGAGGCCAAGCGCACGGTGGAAGAGCTGAAGCCCACCTGGCCCGCCGGCACCCACGTCAACTACACCTTCGATCAGTCCATCGCCATCCGCCGCATGGCCAAGGAACTCCAGAACCATATCCTCACCGGCCTGGTGCTGGTGGTGCTCATCCTTTCCTTCTTCCTGGGCGTCCGCAACAGCTTCTTCATCTCCACCGCCATCCCCTTCTCCATGATGATGGGTTTCCTGGTGCTGGATTACATGGGCGTCACCCTGAACATGGTGGTGCTCTTCTCCCTGGTCATAGGCCTGGGCATGCTCGTGGATGACGGGATCGTGGTGGTGGAGAACATCTACCGGCATCTCCAGATGGGCAAGACCAAGGTCCAGGCTGCCATCGAAGGCACCAAGGAGGTGATGCTTCCGGTGGCCACCGCCACCCTGACCACCATCTTCGCCTTCCTGCCCCTGCTGCTCATGCCGGGCATGATGGGCCAGTTCTTCAAGTTCCTGCCCATCACCGTCTCGGTGACCCTGGCCGGCTCCCTGTTCGTGGCCTTCGTTTTCAATCCCGTCTTCGCGTCCTTGTTCATGAACGCCAATTCCAAGGGAATGGAAGAGGGCGGCGGCGAGCGCTTCGAAAAGATCAAGAACTGGTACAGCGGGGTGCTGGAACGCGCCGTCATGCATCCCTGGCTCATCACCCTGTTCTGCGTCCTGTTCGTCGTAGGCGGCATCATGGCTTACGGCAAGCTCGGCACCGGCGTGGTCTTCTTCCCCAATATCGACCCCTTGGTCGTGGCCGTGGAAGTGGAAGGCCCCCTCGGCATCAATATCGCGGAAACGGATTCCGCCCTTAAGGTCGTGGAAGCAAAGCTTTTCACCATTCCCGAGGACAGCGCGGACGTGGAGAGCTTCTCCGCCGTGGTCGGCTTCGGCAAGACCGCGATGGGAGGCGACCGCAGCCCGGAATCCAACAAGGCCTACGTGGACGTGGCCTTCGTCGACTATAACGAGCGCAAGGTCTCGTCCTGGAAATCCATGGACTGGATGCAGCGCAATATGAAGGACATCCTTCCGGGCTGGAAGGTAAGCGTCAAGAAGCAACAGGAAGGCCCTCCCCAGGGCTTCCCGGTTTCGTACGAAGTGGTGGGCCTGGACTTCGATCAGATCAGCAAAATAGCGGCGGAAATCAAGGACAAGCTCCACGGCGTGCCGGACCTCGTGAACATCGACTGGGATTATGAACCCGTCCGTCCCGAGCTCCGCGTGGACGTGGACCGTGAGCAGGCGATGGCCATGGGCGTGACCACGGCCGACGTGGCAATGGCCGTGCGCGGCTCCATCCACGGCATCGAGGCCGCCAAGTACCGCCAGGGCAAGGACGAATACAACGTCATGATCCGCCTGGACCCCAAGACCCGCGAAGCCTTCTCCGGCCTGGACCAGATCACCGTGCCCCATGAAGGCAACCAGATCCCGCTCACCTCCATGGTCCGCATCACCCAAGGCGCCAGCCTGGCCAAGATCAACCATCTGGACGGCGACCGCACCATCCAGGTCTGGGGCGAACTGGCCCCGGGCGTCAAGGACGAATCCAAGGCCAAGGCAGCCGCGGCCGAAATCGTCGCAAAGATCAACGTCCCCCCCGGCTACCGCATCCAGACCGGCAGCAGCAACCGCGAGCAGGACGATACCACCAACTTCCTCAAGAAGGCGTTCTTCATCGCCGTCTCCCTGGTGTTCCTCACCATGGTGGCCCAGTTCAACTCGGTATTGCAGCCCTTCCTCGTGCTCATCGGCATCATCCTGTCCCTGGGCGGCGTCTTCTGGGGCCTGCTCATCGTGCACACCACCTTCGCCATCATGATGTCCGGCATCGGCATCATCGCCCTCGCGGGCGTGGTGGCCAAGAACGGCATCGTGCTCATCGATTTCATCAACCATCTGCGTCGGCACGGCATGCCCCTGCGCCAGGCCGTCATCCAGGGCGGCGCCACGCGGCTCCGTCCGGTGCTCCTGACCGCCATCACCGCGATGATCGGCCTCCTGCCCATGGCCACGGGCAAGGGCATCGACTTCATCCACTTCGGCTTCGAGACCAAGAGCGAATCCTCCCTTTGGTGGGCGCCCATGGCCTGGGGCATCTTCTGGGGCCTGCTCTTCAACACCCTGCTGGTGCTGGTGGTTGTCCCCACCTTCTACTACTCCTGGGAGAAGCGCAAGGAGAAGATGGGCATCATGATGAAGGCGGACGAAATCGACAAGCCCGATCACCAACCCGTGGTCCGCTAAAGCCCCGGGCCCACACGGCCCATCCCTACCGAATCACCAAGGCGCCCCACAAGGGCGCCTTTTCCGTTCCAGGCCCAACCACCGGCTCCCGCAACCCCCAAAAGCCATCTTCCGCCCCGACACGCCATTGTCCAGGCCATCCCTGCCCGCGCGGGCTTTATACATCCAAAGGACTTATCACCTTCCCCGACATCGATTGCAGGACATGGGTGTAAATCATGGTGGTCGAAAGATCGCTATGCCCCAAGATCTCCTGGACGGTCCGGATATCGTAGCCCATCTGCAAGAGATGGGTCGCATAGCTGTGCCGGAAGGCATGCGGCGTGACGCGCTTGGACACCTTCCCCGCCTCCGCGGCCGCCTTGACGGCCTTCTGCACCCCGGTCTCATGCAGATGGAACCGCCGCAACTTGCCATCCCCCTCCGAAACCGTAAGGCGGCCCCCTGGGAAAACCCATTGCCAAGGCCAACTCCGGCAAGCGCCCGGCAGCTTGCGTTCCAGGGCTTCCGGTATGAAGACACCCGCATAGCCGACCTTCAGGTCCGCTTCGAAAATCCCCCGAACGGATTCCAGATGCTTCCTGAGGGGAATGAGCAAGGTTTTGGGCAACGGAACCGTCCTCCCCTTACCGCCCTTTCCATTATGGACCCGCAGGGCACCACCCCCCAGATCCAAATCCTGTATCCTCAACATCAAGCCCTCATTCAGCCGCAACCCGCAGCCGTACAAGAGTTGGACGAACAGGTTATAGGGATACTCAAGGGCCGAGACCACCGCATGAACCTCCGGCCTGGTCAGAACCGTGGGAACCTCCTGCCGCCGAACCGCCCGCGGGGTCCTTTCCAGGCCCTCCAGGGGGAGCCCGAGAACATTGGCATAGAAGAACAACAAGGCACTGAAGGCCTGGTTCTGGGTGGAGGCGGATACCTTTCCTTCCACGGCCAAACGGGAAATGAAATCCCTGGCGCTCTCCACGGTAACCGAGCCAGGAAGCGTCTCCGCAGCGTGAACCGAAAAAGCCCTTACCCAATGGAGATACGCCTTGGCCGTCTTGGCCGAATAATGCCGGACCTTCAATTCCCTAGCCAGGGAAGCCATAGCCATCGGCCAATTCCCCGAGACCCCGGAAACGACCCGGGGAAGGGATTCGACCGCACCGGGCGAGCCGGTACCCATCCCTTCCGGAATGCAATGCATCCAATACACATGCACCGCCACCCGGGCCTGCTCCACCTGAAAACCCAACCTCCCGCTCTTACGAAACCCCTCCAGAAACAAATCCAGCCCAGGCATGCTCGTCGCGTCGATATGCCTCAAACGGCAAAACTCGAGAAAGGCCGATAGCCACTTCCAATAATAGGGACGGTGGTGTTCCGGTACGCCGGCCTTCCCGGCCAAGGCCCGGCCATACCTCGACTCTAAGTCCCCCGTAGACCCCTCTCCAAGCACTCGTCCCTTCTCCTTTCCGCCTATCCACCAAGACTGCGTCGGCTATCTCCGCCAAACAAGGTCCATTCGCCCGAAATCCGGCAATCCCGAAAGGATAAATAGAATCAATCATTACATTTCAAATCGTGTCGTCACGCACGCCCAAATCGATAAGCCCATCCCCTAGAATGCTTTAAGGAACCGTGTGGCAGAAAATCGAACCTTCCGGCTATTGCAATAGCCGGAAAGCGGAATCCGTGATTCGAAGGTGTTTAAGCGGTTTGCTCGACTGAAGAAGAGCCAAAGCGGGCGGGTTAATAATATTGTTATACGGACGGAATAAAAATTTGAAAGCAAAACATGGGAATTAAGCTTCTGCTTATGGTTTTACTTGGTGTAGGGTTGACCTACGACAGAATTAGAAGGCTTAGCCTTAGGTACCAAGGCAAGAATCAGCAGGTGTTCAGAAATGTCTGCCAGGCTGCTGCCGGAGTGACCGTCTTATTTTTGGCTTTGATGGAGATTGCCAAAGGTTAAACTGGTCATTAATGTGTTATACGGACGAAAGCAAAAGGAACCAAATGAAAATAATCGCCTGTGTTCTACTCACCCTATCATACATCTGCATCGCAGATGAAGTTCAAAAAAGCGTTTGGGAGGCAATTCCTGGGTACACGCTTTGGGACATATATACCAACGGTGGGTCTGAGCAAACCATTGTGGATCGTCAAACCAAAATAGTATCAAGCTCTGGCCAAAGTTGGCCAGATGGGCGCCAAGCCATGGTTACATATTTGGAAGTCACGCAAAAGAAATTGAAATGGCTATATAGGTGCGTAGACTTTACAAATAAAGACTTTCAATCTACTGGTCATATGTGCTACGAGCTCCGAGATCAGAAGAGAAAATAGGAAAGCAAATCACGATGAAAAAACCTCTCCTAGCGTTACTTACCTCCGCTGCATTTGGATCGGCATCGACTTCAACATTCACTTGCAATTACGACAAATATTCGAATGGAAAAGAAATTTTAAAAACTGAGTTCAGTCTCATATTTCTTCTCGACAATGAAAACGGGAGGTCCTATTTAATTGGCAATAATGGATCATCCGAAGTTTCGGTCTATTTAACTGACAATAACGATGGATTTACTTTCCTCGAGGTCACACCAGGTAAAAATTTAATGGTAACTGCGATAGACAAGCATCTAAAGTCAGTACACAGCAGAAATACCAATATAAGCGGGAATCTAGTTCCCTCTCAATATTATGGAACATGCACTCTCAAAAGATGATTTTAGGCGAAATTCGGGATGAACAAGAAAATAGGGCACGACCTCAAAACCTGGCGACGCCGCCGTATAACAATCGGTTCAACCCGATGAGCCTCGGCCGGCGCAGCCCTTGCTTGCGCAAGGCCTGCGCCGGTGACCCTTCAGGGCTGTCCCTCCGGGCCAACCCTTCCGGCCTCGTTCACGGGTTAACCGGGTGTTATACGGACTAAAAATTAAAGAGATGAAGAGTATTTAAGAGATCTGGGAGAAGAATAAAGTGGCCTTCGGCTTGGCGGATCAAAGGAAGAAACCAAGAATTTCGGAGAAGAAAAACCGATTCTTC
>JAQBPO010000007.1 GCA_028287465.1 Fibrobacterota bacterium | reverse complement strand
GGCAAGAAGAGTAGAAGGTGAATTGGAAGGACTCCGGGGTCCCGGGAACCAGAATACCGGGTTGGGACCCGAAGCTCGCCGTCGCCGGAGCCACCCCGAATTCGAATCCATAGCCATTGACCGTCATCGCCTCCCCGGCCTTCGGGTGTTCGGGCACGATGGACTCGATGCGGGGATCGATCTGGAACAGGAGGGAGTTCGAAGCGGTGCCGTCGATGGTCAACTGCAACCCTCCCGATTTCCGGACCGCGGGCACCTTGAAGGTGATTTGCGATTCCGTTTTGGATTCCATGGTGACTGTGGTTCCTGCATAGGTGAGGGTGGAGGGGGCGGTGGCGATATTGTCGAAGCGCCCGGTCAGGGTGATCAGATCGCCCGGGTTGCCGTGCATGGGGGACATCGCATCCAGGCTAGGCGCCGGAGGCCCGATATAGAAGGGCAGGGAATAGACCACCAAGGTCCCGTTGGCCGCGGTATTCACGTTCGCGGTTCCCTTGATCCGGGCCCATCCCTTGACCTGCACGATCTGCTTGGCGGAATTGGTGAACTGCCTGGGGATATCGATGAACTCGGCGAAGGAGCCTTCCCCCTTGTTCCATGATCCGATCCGGTAGGTGGCCGCCGGCGGCTCCTTGGCGCTGGCCTTGTCCGCATACAACTGCAGGTCGAAACCCGCGGAAGCCACCTGCTTCGATTGGGCCCATTGCAAAGGATAGATCGAGCCGGCCAACAAGGTCGGTTCAGCCGGGCCGTCCGTCGCGGACACGCCATTGAGGATGCCGAAACGGGTTGTTTCCGTGGTTGTCGTGACCTGCTTGACGATAACGGTTTGCTTCACCTTGATCCGCTCCGACGCCCAGATGACCCTGGAATAGCACGAGTATTGTTGGGTATGCGATCCGGTGGGGCCCAGGTTATAGTATTGGGCGGCCAGGGTGAAGGACAGCCAATAGCTTTTGACAGTTGCCGACGAGGTATTCACGATGTTCGCAGGAACCGGGTAGTCCAACTCGAACGTTTGCGCGCCGCCGGTATAGGATGGGCTCCGGGTGATTTCCACCGTCGGGCGATCGTAGGTATTCCCGGCGTTATTCTGCGACGCATACAGGATATAGGTTTCAGCGTTCTTGTCCGCCGTGAAATTGACCTTGATGTGGACCTTATCGCCGATGAAGACCTTTTGTACGGGCGTACTGTTATCCATGTTCGGGCTTACCCAGGTCACGTAAGAGCAGGCATTGGTGACCGTGAATTGGGCAGGTACGGGATTATCCTCCATGACCTCGAATTCCTTGATGGTCGGCACATCCTGAGTGGTGTTGGTGGTGAGAGTTGCGGTAGCCTTCTGGTCGGCGGACAAGCCAGTGAACACGGCATCATCGATCGTGGGTTGGGAACAAGACCCCCCCGGCGTAGTGGTGGGAATGGGGTCCGCGCTTGTTTTAGGCATGGCCGGCGAGGCTTTATCCCGGCAGACCTCCGCCCCGACATAGCACATGTCCAGGGAATTGAAGGGAACCGCCTTCCGGCCGTAGAGCTGGCGGATGGACATCACGTCCCCGCAACTGATATTGTAATCCCAGTTGCGCGCCTTGACGCCCCCGTAGAGCATGATGGAGTTCACGTCCAATTTCTCGAGATTCACGAGCTGGAAATCCCTGTCGTCCCCCTCCCCGCATCCCTTGGTTAGCCCATCGTAGGCTCCCGGCGCGTAGCATTGCTCATGGTAGATCCCCAGCATATGGCCGAATTCGTGCACCATGGTATTCCTGATATACCTGAGGGCAAGGTTCGCTATCGCCGTGGGAGTCGAAGCCCGTTCCTCGATTTGACTACGGACCGTACGGGACGCTCCAGGCCGGAAAAAATCGGGATAAGTGAAACCGGGTTCATTCAGCTTGTGGATGCTGACGGGATCGAAATACAAGGGGTTGATCTTGATTGTACGCGTCATGGAATTGGTACCGATACCGTCATACCAGCCTACGGCATTCTTATTCTTCTCCAATTTGTTCATTTCAGGATCGATATCGATCGTAACGTCGCAAGAGGACCCCGATTCGCCCGGGGGAAGCCAGTTTATTTTCAAGTTCGAATAGAATGGCCAGGATGTATTCAAGGACAATTGGACACCGCTCATCATGGTCGAGAAGTCGAATTCCACCACCCGCAAATTGGAATTCGCGTTGTCAAAGTAGGTATAGGCGGGCTTCTGTTTCCAGCACAGGGTCAAGGTCACCGGATCCGATTCCGATTCAGTCGCCTTGGTATCCGATTTCCCCCACCGGTAGGTCGGGCTATAGACTCCTTGAGTCGCGGCCCACCCAGGTGAAAAGGCGCCCAGCAGGGCTATGGCGATGGAGAAAACAAAAACCGAGATCCTGAGCATTACGGACTCCTAGGGTGGCGAAAAATAAATTAGTGGGCAATCCGAGATTTCCGAAAGTACCCATGATTCAAGATGTCTCCAATCACCATTTTGAGTGGTGACTTGTAATGCCGCCCTTTCCGCCCCAAGAAAATTGTTTTCTCAGGATGGCCGGCAGGGAGATGGCTTCATCCGAAGATAAGTCCAAGGCCGGCCCCGTAGATTGAGGCGAACATGGACCGAATCAAAAAAGCAGGCGGATCGGGATATGCCGGACAACCGGTTCAGAATAATTTCACGAACATCATGTAACAACGTCCATTCGCCGTTTTGTATGCATCATCTACGTATACCTGAACGGTTTTGCCCATGGAATACGCCGTCAAAATCGCGGAAATTTCCTTCTTTCCGTTTTCGTCATCCTTGATTCGAAAGCTTACGAAGCCCTCGTCAAAGGCGCAGGTGGTAGTGGTGGCTGTTACGCCGTTTAAATATACGGTTGTAGTATTCGCCCCGAATTGGGAATCCTGGGCATAGATCGTGTTGATTGTGCCCGTAAAGTATTGGGATGCGGCATTACCCATGGATCCGATTGCCATAACGAGAACCGACAATTTCAAAAACAACTTATGCGAGTTTTTCATTTCACTTACCTAATAATCCATTGTTGAATGATTTCAAGGGACTTCATATTCGCGTTTTAATCGATACCGTATGCCGGATATTCCGCCTTATTCCGGAATCAATAAAACCGATGTTATTTTTTTGGACCCGATGCCGTTATTTCCGGCCGTCCAACGTACCTGGACTTTCTGTCCCGTGCTTTTTGCCGTCAGCAACTCTGAAAGGGTCATGCTCTTAGCCGAGGAATTATCCCAAAACCAGCTCTGGTCATCCGATAAGGTGACATAGACGACACCTTCGGCCCATTGAGGGGAACCATTGGCGCCGGACCCGACGTGCAGCACCTTTGACTCGCACCACGTCCCAATTCCGTCCGTGCCGCAGGCCGAATGGGAGGGTATGACGGCAAAGGCCCCCACTATTGCGAGAATCAATAGGTTTTTCATGGCAGATCCCTTTTTAGATATTGAGATGGGGATTTACCTTCGAAAACAGGTCATGTAAACACCATTCTACGTGGTGACTGCGCCCGCTTGGCACCTTCACCGGAAGGCATCCTTCGCTCTTAAATTGCCACCCTTGTAATCCCACCGGGAACCCGACCATTACCCTTCCGTGGCGGGGCGCTCGGGAATTGCGGTTGCCTCCGCCCCTGAAAATGGATTTATTGACCTTAGCTCCGGAACTTGCCTTACCTGGCGGACCCGATGCAGCGGCCATCACGAAAGGTTTTATCCATGCGCATTGAAGATCAACGCCGCTCCGACAACTTCGAGGATCGTGGCCAAGGCCGCGGCGGGGGCGGCAGGATCGGCGGTCAGGGATTGATGAACATCGTGCGCTTGCTGGGGGTGAAGGGCACCTTGATCGTGGGAGGCTTGGGCGCGGTCGTATACTTCCTGGCGCCCAGCAGTCTTAAGTCGACCATGACGCACGCCTTATTGGGCGGCGGCGGACAAGGAGAGGTCCAGAGCGGCGGGACGAGCGCGTGCACGGTTTCGGAAGCGAATGAAAAGGCCTGCGATTTCTCCCGGGTGGTGCTCGCTTCCACGGAAGATGTCTGGGCCGAGCGCTTCGCCCAGGGAGAGCTCCCGGGCGCAGGTGCCGGCAAATACGTGAATCCCACCCTGGCGGTGTTCAGCGATGAGGTTTCCACGGGCGGATGCGGCAATGCCTCGACCGGCGCCGGGCCTTTTTACTGCCCCGGGGACGGCAAATTGTACCTCGATCCCACCTTTTACCAGGTGATGGAAAAGACCCTGAAGGCGCCGGGGGATTTCGCGCAAGCCTACGTGATCGCCCATGAAGTCGGCCACCATGTCCAGAATCTGATCGGAGCGACCCGCCAACAGATCAACGGCGAAACGCAGAACCAAACCTCGGTCCGCATCGAGCTTCAGGCCGATTGTTTCGCCGGGGTCTGGGGAAAGGCGGCGAAAGCCGCCTTGAGCATCACGGATGAGGATCTCAAGGAAGCCCTGGGCGCGGCGCACGCTATCGGCGACGACGCCCTTGGCCATGCCGACAAGACCCAATTCACCCACGGCTCCAGCGCCCAACGCATGCGATGGTTCCGCCGCGGCTTCGATGGCGGGGACGCGCGCAACTGCGACACCTTCGCCGAGCAGGACTTCGGGAAACTTTGAACCCGTTCCTTGCGGCTAAATGCGCCGGACTAGGCATAACGACCCCTGGAAGCGGCATCGAAAGCTGCCGGCCTAAAGGATAGTCAAGCCGCTCTTCAACCGTTCCATCAAGGCCTCAATGCGCCTCTGCCGCGTCTCCGGCGTCCGCGCGGTCTGGAGCCGGAACCCGATCGCGAAGAGGTTGGCGCGATTGAGGGTCTTGAAGGTTTTTTCCGCCGTTTTGTTCTTCTTCAAGGCGGCGAGGAAATCCTCGGGAATCGTCATGGACTTGGAAGAGTCGTACGCTCCTGCCCATCGGCCATCCTTCTTGGCCGCTTCGATTTCAGCCAGGCCCGGGGCTTTGATCTTCCCCGCTTCCAGCAGCTTGGCCACCTTTTCGACATTGCGCTTGGACCAGAGGCTCCTGGGGCGGCGCGGCGTGAACTTCTGCAGAAAGCTGGCCTCGTCATGGCTCTTTTTCTGCCCATCGATCCAGCCATGGCACAGGGCCTCATCGAGGGCCTGGTCATAGGTGACCGTCTTCATGGCCGCATCCTTCTTCGCGATGCGGACCCAAATCCCCTTGATACTGCCGTGATGCTCCGAAAGCCACCGCCTCCAGGCGGAGGCGCTTTCGAAGGTCCCGATTCCATATTCCTCCGCCATGGAGCCTACTTCTTTTTTCCGGCGACTTTCTTTCCGGCGACTTTCTTCCGGGAGACCTTTTTCCGCGAGGCCTTCATGAAATGCATCGGAAAGGTATCCAGGAAATCGTGCCAGCCCCCCACATGCGCCTGCCCTTTGTCATTGTCGGGGAGGCCGGTATGCTCCAAGGTCATCAAGGTATCCCCGCCCTGCTTCTTGAAGGTCACGGTCACGGTCGATTCCAGGCCTTCCGTATACGAGGACATCCAGGTATGCTGGATGACACTCGACCGCTGCAGCTTCGTGAACCGGCCGTAATGGGCCGTATTACTGGAAAGCCAGTAGAAGAGCCCATCCACCTTGGGTTGCAGGATGAGCGCGTCCCCGGCTTCCCAGGGAGTGCCCGGAACCTTCGGATTCAACCACGCCTTGAAAACCTCCAGCGGCGGCGCGGCGATGGTCCGTTCAATCCTGATTTCGAGAGTCTTCATGCCCTTCATTCCTTCTTCTCCTTCTTGGCCTTTTTATCCTTGAAATGGTCCTCGAACCGGTCGAGCTTCTCCTTCCAGAGCCGCTCGTATTCATGCACCCATCCCGCCACCTGCTTCAAAGGCCCGGCGCGCAGCGAAATGAAAACCTCACGGCCCTCTTTCCGGCGTTCGATAAGGCTCGCCCGTTCCAGCAGCTTCAAATGCTTGGTGACCGCGTTCAAGGCGGTGTCGAACCTCCCCGCCACATCCGTGAACCGGGCGGGACCGTTCGCCAACTGCCCGATTATCGCACGCCGGGTGGGGTGGGAAATGGCCGTCAGCACCTGGGTCAACGGGTCCATGGATTTCATTATACCCTAAGGTGTAATGTTTGGCAAGGGGCTTTTTGGAATCGACCCTATTCTACCCCAAGCGGAGCCGCTCAAGATCTCCCTGGCCGCCGTGGTGCAGCATCTTCAGGTCCCGCCCGCCATCCGTTCCATCGCTGAAGTGGAAGTAGGCGCCGTTCAGGTACATGAACACCCCGTACCCGATGGTCCCCAACGCCACCACCGTAAACAAGGAATCCCCCCAGGTCGATCCCCCCAACCCCAGGAAATCGAACGCCGTATCCGTATCCCCCACCGCCTTGGGATCGCTCAGCCAGGCCGCCCGGATCAGGAACCCGCCCAATACGGAAAGGATCACGCACCGGGCGATGAACCCCAGCCAGGCCAGCACGTCCGAGGCGGTGCGCGTAAAAGCGTTCATCCGTTTCAGCTCCAGCCGCTTCTTGAATTCCCCGCCCTGCACGTATTTGATCTGATACAGCCCGGAGAACGCGATCACCAGGCCCATGGCCCCCACCAGCCAAGCCCCCGCGGGCCATTCCAGCACCTTGCCCACCAGCGCCTGCTGCTTCTCCTCCCCATGCCCCCCGTTGCCCGCCAGCACCTTCAATGCCGCCAAGGCTATCACGCCATAGGCCGAGGCGCTCAGGGCCATGCCCGCCCGTTCCATCAGGGCCTTGGGCGAATTCCCGAAGCCGTACGGATCCGATACCGCCTCGTAGAGACGCCAAAGGGTATACCCCAAGGTGCCCGTGGCCAATACCACTATGAAGGCGCCTCCGAAGGGGAAGTCCACCAGGCGTTGCAGGATGCGTTCTTCGTCGGCGGCGGGTTCGGCCATATGGTTGAGCGCCAGCAGGGCCCAAACGCCTATCAGCACATAGACCGTTCCAACGCAGAAGCTGCCGAACCGGGCCAGGAAATGCAGGAGGCCGGTGAGGACCGTCCCCAGGGAGGGATTACGGCTCCTGCGCATTCCCATTGCGGACGCGGGCGTAGCGGGTATTCTTCCATTGGTAGCCCATGTCCTTGAGGGCCGCGCGGATGCGGGGCACGGGCACATTGATGCCATGGGTGCGCATCAAGTATTCGGCGAGCAGGGGCGCGTTCCACACGCTCTTGTCGAAGCCGAACTGCAGGGGCTTCCGTTCCATGGCCGTCCGCAGGGTCTCGAGCCAGGGTTCCCCCAGGGGCTCCGTCCCGGAGTCCGATGCGGCGGGCATGGCCAGATCCGGATCGCCCAGGGGGCCGGTGGAGATGGGCAGGTTGGGGGTGGTTTCACGGGCTGCGGAAGAGTCCATGTCCGGCACGGCATAAGATCCCGGGATCAACGTGTCCATGGGCGCGCCGCCGGAGGCCCATTCCTGGCTGGTTATCTCCGGATCCGTTTCCTCAAGCGGTGCCGCTTCTACCCGGTTGGCATCCGCTTTCGCGCGGGACCCGGACGACCCGGCTTGCGTCCAGGTCGCCTGGGGTTCCGGCGCGGCCAGGAGGCGGATGGGGGCCGCGAGAAGGGTACCCCGGCGCAAGGACCGGACGCGGTAGGCGCCGAAGGCGGCGGCCACGGCGGCCACTCCCCCCAGGCCAAGGCCCAGCATCATCCGGCCGGACAGGTCCGGCAGGCGGGATTTGGGGCGGAAGAGGGGAAGGGATAGGGAGAAGGCCATAGGCGAATTCCTTTACAAGGAGCCGGTCCGCGCGCGGGTACTCTCTTCTAATAAAGCTTCTTTCGGGGTTGCGAAACACAGGAAAAATGAAGGCTTAAGGGCGGGCTATCGAATGGCATTTCGAACGCGGCCTCGTTTTTCCCCTCCACCTCCGTTCGCCGGTAGTGATTTTTGTCACCATTTTACGTGGTGCATTGGCGATTGGCTTCGGTATTGCCGGGTCTAAATGGAAAGGGGTTGACTTAATCGCTGGTCTTGATAAGTTGAACCCGCGCCTTGACCATCCGGTTTTACCGGAACTCGGGCCAAAGGAAAAGGAAAAGGAATGAGATTCCCGATATTCATTTTATTGCCGGCCGGCTTGATTGGAATCTGCGCAGGCGTGACGCCGTATTACGGCGTTCCGGTATACCTGGATCAGAACACCAATACCATAGAGACCTATAACCCGGCCATGGCTTCGCCTATCCGTTCCCATTCGCATGGAGACGCCTTCGCTAATAATCTGAAAGCCAACCTCAATTCCTATTATCCGAGCGTAACCGTCAGCCGCACCGATAGAAGGGATGCTTCGGTGACCTACAGCACCCTGGTAAACGACGGCTTCATGAATAATTATGAAATGGTCTTCTTCTCGGGCCATGGCTGGGTAGCGAGTTCGCCCGGGGTTTACACCGGAAAGGCCCCCGGATTCGCCACCTACGAGCAGAGCTCCCTAAAGCCGGGTTCCAGATCCTATGGAGGTTGGACCCGATGGGTTTTCGCCGATTTTTGCCAATTCCTCATTAATCATGATCCCAATTTTTATCGACCGATGTTCAATGGACTGCATGCCGTCTTTGGATACGAATCGGATATGTGGTACTATATCAATCCATATAACTGCTATTGCTTCGGCGGGTGCTGCAGCCACCATCGCTCAGAAACCAAGTACGAGAATTTCGCCGCGAAATGGGCGAGGCCGAACAACAAAGGCCTATGGGATTCCTGGTCGGAAGCGAATCTCGATATCCAATATGCCCAAGGCGGGTTCGGGAATGCGCCCGCTGCCGTATATAACGTCGTTTCGGGATGGCAGGGAGCCACGGTATTTATGGGGCACCAAGAGCGTGTGGCGAACACCTGGAATGGAGACGTCCCGGTAAGCCAACTCAGGTTTATCTACAGCATATACGGCACTCCGACTTATTGATTTGAAACTGGAGAACATCATGCATTTCATCATAACCTTAAGCCTGATTCTGCCTTCGCTCTGCTTGGCCGCCATTCCCGTCACGGTGGACCAGAATGTCACCGCCATGGTCGAAGATTTCAAAAAAGGGTCCGGCAATATCCATAAATCGAGCCTCAAAGCGAAAGCGCAGGCATATGGATCATTGGGCACGGCCATCCAATCTCCGAATGAAATGGGCACGGTCGCGTCGATGGCGGATTGGAATGGGAGAAAATGCCTGGTTTTCGCATTAGAGCACGACTCATCCACCTATGCGCAACTAAGCAGGAAATTCAGGAACAGGATAAAATCCCTTTCGGACAAAAAGGAGAAGATATCCGAGGACGAGCTCGTGATCCAGGATGAGAAGCAAGACACCTTGGATAATCTGCTTCCTCCACCGACGGACACCCAATTCGATTTCCTGGCGGACCTTGATCGATACAAAGCCATTGCGGAGCAGGCCCTGGTGGACATGAATGGCGCGGTTGAATTCGATAATCACGAAATAACCTACGTCAACGGCTGCCAATCCACCCTTGATCTCCGATATCGCAGGATATTTCGGGGAGGGCTGGTGCGCGGCAATGCCTCTTTCGTGTACCTGAGGATGAATCATGACGGGAAAATCATAAAGGTTCGCGCCAAGTGGCCGGTATTCAAGGCCAATCCAGCGGTGTCCGCCCTTTACTCCGGCCGGGCCAAAAGGAGCCTTGATGAGGTGGTTTCGGAAGCCCGGTCCTATGTCGAGAACATTCCCGACATTTCCAATAGTACAGCGCAACGCCGCCCGGTGAAGGGCTCGCTCGATGGCCTCGCATTGGCCTGGATCCTCGATACGCAAAACGGTAAGATATTGATCACTCCCGGGTTCTCCTTTATCTCGAAAGTCGAATACGAGGGCGGCGTGGTCTTCAATCCATACCAGGATGTATCTTTATTCGATCAACTGGTTAAGTGAATGGGGAATCTTATGCGTATGGGTAGCCTATCGGTTTTATTTCTGCTTCCTTTCGTGGGGTGCATGTCGGATAACGCCAAGAGCTCCTCGCAAATCAGTACGCATGGGATATGCGAAGAGGCCGCGCCCAAGGAATCCGCATCCGATAAGGCCTCCCTGGACTCCAATGGAATCCTGATCTTCGCCTCCAAGGACAGCCTGCAGGGAACCTTCAAGGCAGGCGTACCTTGCAAAACGACCCATGAAGAAAGAACGGGGTTCAAGGATGATTCGACCCTGAAGGTCGATTACGTCTATCCCGGAGGTCCTCAGGCCGGTTGCGCGTGCTTCGAAACCATTACCCTTACCGCAAAATCCACGGACCATGACTTGATGTTGATCCGGCGCGTGGAATTCAATGGATTCACCTTCACCCTGCGGGCGCCCAACCCGTAATCCGGAATCGTCCGATCCCGATGAAGGGATTTCCATCAAGGCGGCAAAGCCCCTTTCCGCCGCCCCGTAAAGCCGCCTCTCTATCGCCTCAAGGGAGGCAAACCGCTTTCCGCATAGGGACTTGCCCGGCCTGCCTCAAGATCACGAAATAAAGACCGGGTCGGCCGATGGAGCCGAGCGCGAAAGCCTGCCGGCCCCGTCCCTTCCCGGACCAGACGCGCTCTCCCGCCAGGTCGCGGATTTCCAACCCGTAGTCTCCGGCGAAATCCGCGACCAAGGCGCCCTCGCCGGAATGGAATTCCAGGCTGCCGGTCGGAGGCTTCCGATCCGGGCCGATCGATACGGCATTGCAGGCGGCCGGATCATGCTTGATATAGTAGGACTTGTAGTTGGGCGAGGCCGGCGTCTTGCACCCTTCCAGGTTCGCCAATTCCACCTTCCGGAACCGGATGGGCGCGGATTCGGATTGGAGCTGGATATACCCCGAAGTCAGGGGCGTATTGTTCACGATCTTGACCGTATTGTTGGAAACGACGCCTTCATATTGGACCGGCTTGTAATAGGTCAGGACCAGTTTCCCTTCGATGTACTGCTTGATGACGGAATCCCCCAGCACCAGGGACGTTGACAGGGTCCAAAGCGGCGCCACCGTGCGCGTATTGGCCGCCGCGCGGATGCAGTGATCGTTGTTCAAGGTCCCGTTGGCGTTATGCACGGCCGTGCCCGGGGTGCACAGGTTCGAAGAGCCTGTCCCCTCCCCGCTTTTGGGCCCGAGCAACTGGTTCTCGAGGCTGATGGGCCAGTTCTGGTTCACGGCCATGGTGGAAAGCTTCTGGGAATGGAGCATGATGCCGCTGTTCTCGTTGGCATAGGCGGGCGCGCCGGGAACCTGGGTCCCGTAGAACTGGTACTCCACCCTGAGCAGGTAATGGGAATACGGCCTTACCTTGTATTCGGCATGGGACCAAGGCTCACCGGTCCAATCGGTAAGGTTGGAATAGTTCACTTCGATGGCGCCGTTCGTTACGCGCCAGGTATTCTTGGAGTCCACGTTCAGCGGGTAGCCCATGACCTTGATGTCCCAATCCTTCATATCGGCGCCGTTGAACAGCGGCGTCCATACCGTATCGTCCGGCCCGGCAAGGACAGGCATGAAGGTGGCAAGGCAAAGCAGGCTGCTCGAGAAAAAGGCATTACGGTGCATGTATGGAATCCCCCCGGAAGGGAAGGTAGCCGGAATTTTCCCCTAGGCAGGGATTATCTGGGTAAACATTCGGTAAACGGCATCGCGAGGGCGCGGCACCGTTTTGCCATCACGCCGGGACCATGTTCATCCGCTCCTCGTCCAGGGGTTCAAGGATGATTCGACCTGAAGGTCGATTACGTCTATCCCGGAGGTCCTCAGGCCGGTTGCGCCTGCTTTGAAACCATTAGGATCCCGGCCGTCAGGCTTCAACAGTTTCCAGGACCTCCCTGATTTTCAGCAACAGGCTTTGGGGCGAAAAGGGCTTCTGGATAAAGTACGCCGTGGACTCCAGGACCCCGTGCTGCACGATCGCATCATCGGTATATCCGGACATGTACATGACCTTGATGCCCGGCCGGGACTTCATGAGTTTCTGGGCGAGCTCCCGTCCTCCCATATGGGACATGATGACATCCGTGAGGAGCAGGTCTATCGTCAAACCCGGATCCGACGCCAGCTTTTCCGCTTCCACGCCGTTCGCCGCTTCCAATACGTTGTATCCATAGGTCTGCAAAACATGTTTGACGAGCCTCCGGACCGTATCCTCATCCTCCACCACCAAGACGGCTTCCTTTCCGGGTCGGGCGGCTTCCACCGATGGACCGGCAATCGGCTCCACGGCCTCTTGGTCGGCAGGGAGTCGCGGCAGGTAGATTTTGAAGGACGCCCCTTGGCCCGGTGAACTGGAAACCAGGATGTGGCCTCCGCTCTGCTTGATGATTCCATCAACCATGGAAAGCCCCAGACCGGTTCCGTGCCCCACCGGTTTGGTCGTGAAGAAAGGCTCGAAGATTTGTTCCTGGATCGCTTGGGACATCCCTGCGCCGGTATCCGAGATGGCCAAGCGGATGTAGGGGCCGGGCGCCATCTCGGCGGGCATTCCGGGCTGGAAGGCTTTGATCTGCGCATTGGCGGTTTCAATCACCAGCTTCCCGCCCTTGGGCATGGCGTCGCGCGCATTGATGGCCAGGTTCAGGATGACCTGCTCCAATTGGCCCGGATCGATCCTCGTCAGCCAAAGGTCCTTGCCGGGAACGGTGAGGAGGTCGATGTCCTCCCCGATCACCCTTTGCAACATCTTGTCCATGTTGGATACGATATCATTGAGATTCGAGACCTTGGGGGCGATGACCTGTTTCCGGCTATAGGCGAGCAGCTGGTGCGTCAAGGCCGCGGCCCTTTCCGCCGCCTTCGCGACCTCTTGCAGGTATTCCTGCACCGGGTGGGAGGCTTCCAGCGAGGCCCGGGAAAGCGAGGTAAAGCCCGTGATCGAGGTCAAGAGATTGTTGAAGTCATGGGCGATGCCGCCCGCCAGTTTCCCGACCGCCTCCATCTTTTGGGACTGCCGGAGTTGATTTTCGCTTTGGCGGAGCGCATGCTCGAATTTCTTGCGTTGGGTTATGTCCAGGCAGAAAGCAACGCTCTCCCCTTCCGGACCTTCCAGGAAAGCGAATCCGAGGTAGACGTCCACCTGATTGCCGTTTTTGTGGAGGAGCAATTGCTCATAAGGCTCCATGGTTCCCGTATCCGCCAGGGTACGGAGCCCGGCTTCATTCCGGTAATCCATCTCCCCCACGGTCAGGTCCCGCCATCTTGTAGGCGTTGCGAGCAATTCGCCCGGGCCGTATCCCAACAAGGAATGGAACGCCGCGTTCGCATCGATGATTATCCCGTCCTTGTTCCAGAAGAACACGCCCATGATATTCGATTCCAGGACCTTTTGCAGTTTGCTGGATAGGCGCTGCATCTCCTGGTTCTTCATTTTCAGGATGAAGGTCCGCTCTTCGAGCTTGAGGTTGGTCTGGATTTTCTCCAGAGCCTGGCGGATGACCTTCTTAAGGCTCCCCGCCGTGATCCGTTCTTTGACCAGGTAATCGAAGGCGCCGCTTTTCATGGCTTTTACGGCCGTGACCTCATCCCCGGAACCCGTAATCATGATGACGGGGAATCGGCTGAGGGCTTTTTTATCCGCGATTTGATCCAGGACTTCCAGTCCATCCATGTCCGGCAACTGGTAGTCGAGCAGGACGCAATCCGGTTTCTCCAGGAGGCAAAGCTGGATCCCCTGTTCACCGTAATCCCCTTCCAGGATTTCATACGAGACCTGGTCGTCCTCTTCCAGGAATCGCTTGAGGACCTCCCGATCCTCGGGGCTATCGTCTATGATGAGGATTTTTATGGAATTTTTCGACATATGCCTTTCGCCTAGGCCTCTATCCGGGTGGCCCGGCCCTGTAAGGTAAAGTAAAAAGTGGTGCCGTGGCCGGGCTCGGATTCGAGCCAGATACGGCCCCCATGGGTACCGACTATTTTCCGGACGATGGCCAACCCGGCTCCAGCGCCCCCGCCGAACTGATCCCGTCCATGCAGGCGCTTGAACATCTTGAAAACGGTGTCGAAATGGCGTTCGGGAATGCCGAGGCCATTGTCCTTGACGAAGAATACGGGTATCGCATCCGAGGCGGGATCCGATCCGGCCTGGAAACCGATCTCGATCCGCTTTTCGGCCTTATCATTGTATTTAAGGGCGTTCGAAATGAGATTACTGAAAATCTCACCGACGCGGATGCGATCGCATTCCACGGTGGGCAAGGGCCGTGCTATCGTCACCACGGCCTTGTGCTCTTCGATGGAGACGCTCAACCGCTCCAGGACGTCCTCCACTATTTTATCGAGGTCGACCTTGCCCCGGCTCAGATGGACCTTGCCCAGCCTGGAGAATTCGAAGAGCGAATGGATCAAGGACTCCATACGCTCGGCCAGGCGGCTTATGGTGTTTACCCTGCCCATTCCGGCTTCGCCCAGCTTTTCCCCGAAATCGGTCGCCAGATACCGGGAATAAGTCCGGATCCCCCGTAAAGGCTCCTTCAAATCATGGGACGCGATGTAGGCGAAGGCGTCCAGCTCGGCATTGCTGGCCGAGAGATCTTCGGCGGTCCTTTTCAAGGCCAGGGCGACTAAGCTGTTCTTGATTTCCAACGCGGCCTCCAGGTCGTGCTTTTGCCACGCCAAGGAGGTGAGCAGGACCGTTTCCTTCCAAATAGCGAAAGACCGCCTGGGGGACAGGTGCGAACCATCCGGGGCGATCTCAACGGGCTTTTCGGGGTTGCCGGCCCAATTGACCGTTTGCAGAACCTCGGGCTTGAACCACATGAGGTAATTGTTCGTCGTGGTAGGAATGGCGATGGCCAGCAACCCGCTGGCGACGGCGGAAAACGCTTCGGCCGGGGGATAGGCTTTCGGAAGGGAGTCGGTGGCATAGACGGGGTCGGTCGCTTGGCCGTCCAGCCAAGCGGCCAATTCCCGCACCTCGGCTTCCCTCGGGCAATTCCCCACCAACCGGCATTTCCCATCGTATAGGATTGCGGCTCCGCCGGCGTCCGCGAAATCCTTGAGATTCGGCTTATGCTTGACGAGTCCATCCAGGAAGTCGGGCTCCAGGGCCATGGAATTCCGGAATTCCTGCTGCAGGGATTTAAGCCCGAGCCTGTATCTCTCGTCTTCGAGGACTTCCAGGGAGGACAGCCTGAGCGAGAACGCCTGCCCCAGGAATTCGCAGGCCAGCCGCATCTCATGGCTGATAAAGCGCGGCGTTGCATGGTGGCAAGCGATGAGCCCCCAGAGCACGCCGTTCTTGATGATGGAGATGGACATGGAGGCGCCCACGCCCATGTTCTTCAGATAGGCGATGTGCATGGGGGAAACGCTGCGCAATACGGAGTGGCTCAAGTCCAAGGGCTGCCCGTTGGCGGGATTCAGGATGGGTTGGATGGGTACGGATTCATATCCGACATCGGAAATGATCCGGAGCCAGTTCCTGGTATACAGGTTCCGCGCCTGGATGGGAATGTCCGAAGCGGGATAGCGTAAACCCAGGAATGGTTCCAGGGAGGGCGGTTTCTCTTCCGCGATCACGGACCCGTTCCAGTCCCGATCGAACCGGTAGATCATGACCCGGTCGAATCCCGTGAGGGAGCGGGTCTCCTTGGCGGCCAATCGGCATAGGTCAGCCAGATTCGAAGAATCGCTGAGGGCGGACAATGGGTTTTTCAGGAACCGGTAATAAGCGGGAAGCTCGACCGCGCCCTTGGATTTGGCGGCATCCAATTCCAGGACTACCACGCCTTGGATCCGGTGGACGATGGCCTCCATATGGATCGGGGACCCGCCGGGATTCCTCGTCATTGAAAAAGCGTACCGGGGATGCTCCTCCTTATCGATCTCCTTCAAGGCCGATTTCAGATCCTCGATGTAGTCGGCGGGAAGGATACTGGCCAGGGAATCGCCCACGGCACGGGAGGCTTCGAATCCCAAATAGGCGGCGAGGTTTTCGCTCGCCTGCAGGATGGTCAGGTCGGATTCCCTGAAAGTCACCAGTACCCCGTGAGGTTGGATCCGTCCGGGGATATGGATGGGCTCGCGGTGGCAATTGTCGATGTCCACCGGCTGTGAACTCATTTTAAACGCCTTTGAAACCATTCTTCCAGGCTCTGGAACGTATCGCACGCGGATTTGAGAATGACGTCGTCCGCCTTGGACCGGGTGGCGTTCGAAACCAGGACATTGCAGAAGCCCTTCCAATGCGGCCCCGTCATTTCCCCATAGGGGTTGAAGAACCGGTAGCCGAGGATGGCGGAAGCATCCAGGCACTTTTTCAGATAGGGAACGATGACCCGTCCTCCCAAGGTAGCGCCTTCCAGGACATAGAGGCAACCCAAAGCCGCGGGAACGCTGGTAAGGTCCGGTAAGGATCCGCAAAGGGGAAGTGCCGATTGGTCCGCCTCGGACATCCCCAACTCACGCAAATCTTCCTCCAGAAAAGCGGCCTTGCATCGCGGTCCGACATCGATGCCCATATCCTCCCGGGGGAAACGGATCAAGAGGGCTTCCAGGGGGCGGTAGAATCCATAGAAAACCGCAAGCATATCCTTATAGGCCTCCAGGGTCCAATCATGACCCATGATATCCAGCGACCGTTCCATCCTGGAATGATGGCCGCTCGTCGCCGTCCTGATGCTGGTGAGGATCGAGATCGGATCTTGCGTTGTATTCAGGGGAGGCCTTTCAAAGGGGGATCGAGAGGATCGGTCGGACTTACCCTTATGACCTGATTGGATTTGGTTCGGACGGATTGGCTTTCAGGAAGTCGCCGAGAGGAGAAACCCGGATATACATAAGTAATATTCGAATGGTACGCAATTCAAAAGGGAATCGGAAAAAGTCGGATTTCTATCGGGAAGGCACGCTCAGACTTTAGGAATATACCAACATTCGAGGAGAATCACCTTCCCATAGAATCGGGAACCGATCCGTAATGGCGCTCGCGTGAGCGGTTTTGACCCCTCTCCGGAATGGTTGGCGGCAAGCCCGCTCTACGCGACGGAGTATGTTTCGGCGGTGGGGAAGGCGAAAAGGGAAATGTCCGTTCCCGCCCCGACGGGCGGCGACATGCCCTGCTTCGCCGGGGACGACGCGCCCGTAACGGATACGGTACCCTAGGATCGGGATGCCGAGGGATATCTCTCCCTCTTCGACGGCACCTTCAAGGGATGGTTCCAAGGCTGCAAGACCGGCCATACCCATGCCAGCGACTTCGGGGCCGTCTTCCGCATCGGCCGGGCGGACGGACGGCCCGCGATAATCATTCCTCGCGCCGCGCGCCCGGGCGCGAGGAAAAAACGGGTTCCAACCGGGTAATCATCCGCGGGTCCCGGGGTCGCCCGGAAGGGTTCAGCCCCGGCATTCCGAGGTGATATTGAATACCTCGGCCGTCACGTCGCCGCTTGGGGTGACCGTGGTGTGGATGTTGAGGTGCACCTGAAGGTTTTCCCCCGAGCCCTTGGAGACCAGGACCATGTCCGAGGTATTGGTCGAAACCGTAGCGTCCGGTCCCGGTATGACCTCGAAACCGTTCGTGGAGGCCGCGGCGAGCACGTATTCGTTGCCTGCGGCATCCACGCCCGTGACGTTGCGGAAAGCGTTATGGAATCGGATGCGGGTCTCGCCCTGACCGTTGATCACGGTATGGCTGGTGATGAGGAGCTCTCCGGTAATCGGGATCATCTCTCCGTTGCAGCCCAGGATCGCGCCGTTGATGGGGATCACCATGACTTCGGTGCCTTGGCCCTGGGCCGCGTTGGCGAGCGGTTCGCTTGCCGCATCGCGCGGAGCGGAAGCCATTTCGCAACCGCCCAAGAGCAGGCCGATGGCGAAGGTGGAAAACAGGGGGGACATTCTGATCTTCATTCTGGATCTCCTTGACTGGGTTTCTCCGGAAGCGCAAATGCATCCGAGCGCCGTCCCACGATAGCGGCTCGGGATTTTCCGGAGGCCTTGAAATACTTATGGTGCTCTCAAGAGTCAATCCGATTTCAGGAAATGGGTCGACTTTCATGGCCAGCACGAAGCACGAACGCCAGGGTCGGGAATCTTCGGTAGTTTCGGAAAGCCTGAGGTACGGCAAGCGAGTACCGCAAGCCCCTTTGATTCAACCGGCCTCCGCCCCCCAAAATCCCGTTCCCGGAAACGTCCTCCCTGCATTAGATTATCCTTCGTAGCCTGCGCTATGCGATCGTGAGGGCGACGCTTTTCCCGAATGCCTACGGCGCACCATTTTCAATGGTGCCGCCGCGTCCTCAAACGATCTCACCGAAAGGCGCATGATGCTCTTCCGTAATTCCCCGTTGAGTCCATCCACCTCCCGTACCCATGGCTTTGGGATGGCCATGGGAATGGCCCTGGCGCTATCGGCCGTATCGGCCTGGGCCCAACCCGTTCCCGCCCCCGCCACGGGCGATCTCCCCTGCATGGAAACGGGGAACGGACCCGAGCCGGACACGAGTAGGGACGGCAGCCGCGATGACGAAGGGTATTTCACCCTCTTCGACGGCACCTTCAAGGGATGGTTCCAAAGTTGCTCAACCGGGCATTCCTACGGTTCCGGGCTTGGGGCCATCTTCCGCATCGGCCAGGCCGACGGGAAACCCGCCATCTATTCCACCCAGAGGCAGGACCCGAAATTGGAGGGCGGGAAAATCGGCGGGGTCATGATGACCCGGAAGAAATTCGGCAATTACGAAATCGCCTTCCAGATATGGCCCGATTACGGGAATGAAGGGGGCCTGTTCAACCGGACGCCGATCAACGGTCGCTGCTACAACACCAAGCTCAGCTATATCGCCGGTTCATCCATGGGCGGCGCTTGGGGCGAGGGCGGTTTTACCGGCCGCGATTACCGGCCCTTCTCATTCAATGGCACGGCCTGGGATCTTTTCATCCCCGGCAATGGCGCAGGCGAGATCTCGAATTGGACCTCCATCACCCGCAAGCTCAAGGCGACCACCCTGCCGGATCTTCCCTGCCCGGAAACCGGTTGTACCCAGGCCGAATGGCGGACCCTATGGGACTTCAACGGCTGGAACGATTTCAAGGTGCAATTCTACGGGGCCAAGGACAGCGCCTCGGGCCGCATCCACATGAAGTCCTGGTTCAAGAAACCGTCCGGCAAAATCTGGATTCCCATCCTCCAGGACACGACCTTGGCGCAAGTGGCTCCTCCGGGCTTTATCGGCTTCGAGGTCCATGGCGGCGGCCGCTTCGGCGGGCCCAGGGGAACCTGGTACCGGGACATCCGCTGGAAGCCCCTCAACGACCAGGGCGTGGCCCTATACGATAACCCCGTGGGGGTTTCCCGGGACGCCGCACCCCGTTCCGCGCCGAGGCGCCTCTCCGCAAGCGCCTCCACCCTGACCGGAACCGTGGACGGGGACTATCGGATAGAAGTAAGGGATGCCCGGGGGCTGCGTCTCGAATCGTTCGCGGGCAAGGCGGGAAGCGTCCACCATGCCTTCGCTACGGCGGTCCGCGGGATCCTGTTCATCAGGCTGAGTACGGCGTCGGGGGTCGAATCGATCCGGGTGGTGCGCCCACCGGAATAACCGGCCCGGAAGCGATCCGTTAAACCTTCAGGCAAACGGTAATCCAAGCCGCGTTAAACGCGGCTCACGATATTCCGCAGTTGGCGCACATGCCGCCGGCAATGCGCCGACAGGAAATGGATCCACTCCTGCGCCGTCAAGGGCCCGAATCCGATGCCCGCGAAGTCCGGGCTGGTGAAGGACAGGTCGTGGCCGCGCGCGAAGGCGTCAATCCCATCCGCCGCATTCCGCAAATCGGCCATCAGGCTCTTCCCGGAAATCCTCTCCGAGGAGGGGACGATGATGGCCGGGGGTTCGAACTTACGGGTGAAATCCATGAACACGCCGTCTATTTGCGGGGACTTTCCGTCCATCGGCCCCTGGTTGGGCTCGGTCCGCACCTTGGACAAATCCGCCAACAGGAAGGATTTCAGCACGTGTTCCCCCAGCTGCCCGGCCGTCCAGCTGCCCGGGAAGGGGACCCGGTTCATCCGCTCCTCGTCCAGGGGTTCCAACAGGGAAAGCAGTTCGTCCTTGATCGCCGCGAAGGCCGCCAGTTCTTCCTGCTTGTTCATTTCTCCGCCCGCGTCTTCAATCTATCATGGGTGAATTTCCAGATGGACAGGAACCCGGCCTTGTGCTCCTCCTTGATCGAACCGAAGGCCAGGTGGTGGAACTTGATCAGGGTTTCCCCGTCCACCTCGCTCAACCGGTACTGGATGCTCGAAACCGTAGGGTAGGACATCATCAACGGGCCGGAGATTTCCAGCAGGCTCGAACGCTTGATGGATTGGACATGGCCCCAGCAATGGCCGTTCCCGTTGCCGAGATCCCGGTACCAACGGCCGCCGGGCCAGGCTTCCAGGGTCAAGGGCAGCGGCTTGCCCGGTTCGAATTCATTATGCGGACCGATTTCCTCCAGCAGGGCCGCGAAGGTCGCGTCCAGGGACGCGCGCACGCGGATTTCCTCGGTGATGTTCATGGTCAGGTTTTCCATCAATTGCTCCTTCGTTGTCATTCATTTCTCCTTCGGAAAAGGTGGGCCTTTTTCCTCGGCGCGTTCCTTGATGCGCTGCAGCTGGTGGCGCCAGTATTGCTTGAATCCTCCTGCCCATTCATGGAGGGGCCGTATGGCCTCCGCGTTGGTCCGGTAGAGCATCTGCCTACCCTCGCGGCGCACCCGCACCAGATCCACATCGCGCAGAACGCGCAGGTGCTTGGAGACGGAAGGCTGTTCCATCCCCAACATGTCGACGATGTCCCCTACCGGACGCTCTTGGCCGGCCAGCAGGCTGAGGATGTCCCGCCGGCGGGATTCCGCGATGGCGTTGAAGACATCCGTTGTGGTGGCGGCCCTGGACATGGTTTAATAATAGATTCCGATATGGGAATATGTCTACCCCGTGATTTTACGGCCCCATGGCCCACCCAGGCCCCATTCCGGCCGTTTCCCGCTTTTTCCTATATTTTTCGGTAAATAACCCCGAGACGAACCATGGACAGTCGCTATTCCCCGCAGGACATTGAAGAAAAATGGTACAAGACCTGGGAGGACGCCGGCGCGTTCAAGCCCCAGGGCACGGGTAAGCCGTTCACCATAGTCATTCCCCCGCCCAATGTGACGGGCGCCCTGCATATGGGCCATGCCCTCAACAATACCCTCCAGGACGTGTTGACCCGGTTCAAGCGCCTGCAGGGTTACCGCACCTTGTGGCAGCCGGGCACGGATCATGCAGGCATCGCCACCCAGAGCGTGGTGGAAAAGCAGCTGGCCAAGGAGGGCGTGAAGCGCCAGGACCTGGGCCGCGAGAAGTTCGTGGAGAAGGTGTGGGAGTGGAAGCAGGAATACGGCGGCCGCATCGTGAACCAGCTGATGCGCCTGGGCAGCTCCTGCGATTGGTCGCGCCTGCGCTTCACCATGGACGAGGGCCTTTCCAAGGCCGTGCGCGAAGTGTTCGTGCGCCTGCATCAGGACGGCCTCATCTACCGGGGCACGCGCCTCATCAACTGGTGCCCCAAGCTGCAGACCGCCCTCGCCGACGAGGAGGTGGAAAGCAAGGAGACCAAAGGGCATTTCTGGTCCATCAAATATCCCCTCGCGGACAATCCCGAAGAGTTCATCGTGGTGTCCACCACGCGTCCCGAGACCATGTTCGGGGACGTGGCCGTGGCCGTGAACGCCGAGGACGAGCGCTATAAGCATCTGATCGGCAAGCAGGTGAAGCTGCCGGGCACGGATAGGACCATCCCCATCATCGCGGACGAGCATGCGGATCCCACCAAGGGCACGGGCGCGGTCAAGATCACGCCGGCGCATGACTTCAACGATTACGAGGTGGGCAAGCGCCACAACCTCAAGCCCATCATCGCCATGAACCTGGACGCCACCCTGAACCATCAGGCCGGCAAATATGCAGGGATGCCCCGCTTCGAGGCGCGCAAGGCGATCCTGGCGGACCTGGAGGCTGCCGGGCTGCTGGCCGCGGTCGAGGACCGCGTGATCCAATTGCCCACCTGCTATCGCTCGGGCGATGTGGTGGAGCCGTACCTGCTGGATCAGTGGTTCGTGTACATGAAGCCCCTGGCCGTCCCGGCCCTGGAAGCGGTGGAGTCCGGGCGCACGCGCTTCGTGCCCGCGCGTTACGCCAAGATCTATCGGGACTGGCTGGAGCCCTTCAAGGACTGGTGCATCTCCCGTCAGCTCTGGTGGGGGCATCAGATCCCCGCCTGGTACGTGGTGAGCGAGACCGACGGCAAGCGCCGCCAGGATACGCCTTTCGTCGTCGCGCGGTCGGTCGAGGAGGCCCAGGCCGAAGCAACCTCCAAATACGGCGCGCACGCGGTATTGGTGCAGGAAGAGGACGTGCTGGACACGTGGTTCTCCAGCGCCCTGTGGCCCTTCAGCACCTTAGGCTGGCCGGGCAAGACCCCGGAGCTGGAGACCCATTATCCCACCGACGTGCTGGTGACCGATCGCGGCATCATCTATTTCTGGGTGGCGCGCATGGTGTTCTCCGGCATCAAGTTCCTGGAGAAGGAACCCTTCCATACCGTGTACATCCACGGGACCATCCTGGACGAAAAGGGCCAGCGCATGTCGAAGTCGAAAGGCAACGGCATCGATCCTATCGAGATGATCGGCAAGTACGGCGCGGACGCCGTGCGCTTCGCCCTGATGATCCTCACGACCGAAGGCCAGGACATCAAGCTCTCGCCCGTGAAGTTCGAGACGGGCCGCAACTTCGCGAACAAGCTATGGAACGCCGTGCGCTTCGTGCTGCCGCATCTGCAGGACAATCGCGAGCCCCTGCGCATGGGCGAATTGCATCTGGCCGATCGTTGGATCCTGGCGCGCCTGGACGAGACCATCAAGACCGTGACGGAAAGCCTGGAGCCCCCCACCCTGCGATTCTCCGAGGCCGCGCAGGCCCTGTACCGGTTCACCTGGGACGATTTCTGCTCCAGCTACCTGGAAATCCGCAAGCGCGTGATCACGGCGGACGATGCGACCGCGACGCTTGAGGCCTTGGCCGCCAAAAAACAGGCGGTCTCCGTATTCGCGACCGTGCTGGAAAAGCTCATCACCCTGTTGCATCCCTTCATGCCCTTCATCACCGAGGAGATCCGCCAGGCCATCGGCCTGCAGGACCTGCTCATCACCTCCTCCTGGCCTACCGCCGGCACGCCCGGGGCCGGGAACGCGGAAGAGATGGCGACCATGGAGCTGTTGCTCAAGATCGTGGACATCACCCGCGCCATCCGCGGGGACTATACCATCCCGCCGGCCCAGGCCACGGACCTGATCATCAGCTGCGACAATGCGGATCTGCGGGAGCGCCTGAAGCCCCATGCGGACGTGGTGTCCAGCCTGGAGAAGGTGGGCGCGTTGAAGCTGGAAGTGAACGGCTCCAAGCCGGCCTTCAGCGCGGCGGGCCTGTTCCCGGGCGGCCATATCTACATCCCCTTGGAAGGGATCCTGGATCCGGTCCAGGAGAAGGTGCGGCTGACCAAGGAACTGGGCAAGGCGGAAGGGTTCATGGCCACCCAGGAGAAGAAGCTGCAGAACGAGAGCTTCGTGAAGAGCGCGCCGGCCGATGTGGTGGAAGGCGAGCGGACCAAGCTGCAGTCCCAGAAGGAGCGCGTGGAAAAGCTGAAGGTCGCCTTGGCCGATCTCGGCTGAAGTCCGCCACCGGGTCGGCCCCTCCGGTCGGCCGCCCGGGCCGGTTTCTGGTGCCCCCGGTCGGCCGTTTGGCCGACCTGACTTATATACCGCCCCCTGATTTGCCCCTAAATCTGCGAATTTCGCCTGAAAACCAGGTTGTAGTGTAAACACAATTCACCGCTCTCATTCAGAGAGCATTTATTTTCATTTAGGGCCATATTTAAACCCTTTCCGTAGTGTATATTCGGATCGCCCGCTCAACCCAAGGAGGCGTATTTTGAAAAAAACACTGTTTTTGGCTGTTTCTGCCTGTATTTCCCTGATGGCCTGTATCGGGGACAATACCTCACCGTCCGAAAATGGTCCCAGCGGCTCCGCCCGGATCCGGTTCCCGGCCGTTCCGGAAACCACCTTCACCATGGAAGGCAAACCCTATTCGGTTCCCTACCTGTTCTCGGTCACCATCGAAGGTCCCGGAATGAACGCCCGGACGCAAACCTGGAACGCCTCCGAAGTGGGGGGCAAGACCGTGGTACTCGAGGACATCCCGTCGGGATCCGCCCGGACCTTTACGGGCACCATGATGCGCAGCGGCATCAAGACCCACCAAGGAACCTATACCATCGACATCGGCGGCGGCGAATCCGTCTTCGTTCCCTTGGTGCTGCGGGACGTGCGTACCGGCCGCGCGGAAATCTGCGTGGAAGTGGAAGGCTGGCCCGGCTCGCCGGATTGCACCCCCATCGATACCTTGCCCATCCCGGTCGACGGCGACGAACTCGACGGATGCTGGTTGATCAAGGCGCGCATCGGCGATACCGCCCTGACCGGGAGGCTTTCCCTTTCCGCGAGGACCGGGGGACTAAGCGGTACCTTCCGCTCCGACGCCGGGCAATCCTATTTCGTGACCCCGGCCCACATCGCGGGCGTGAAGATCCTCGAATTGGTCCCCATCGCGTACCGCGGTCTGGAGCTCGTGGATCCGACCCCGGATCTCTGCACGGAGCCGATCAACGATTCCATCCGCCCCCTCATCTTCTGCCCGCCGTACCACCCCGTCCTGGCCAGCTACCACCTCCGGATCGATTCCGTGAACCCGCAGCGTCCGGGCAAGGTGGCGGGATCGTTCACGGGTATGATGGTGGACCCGGGCTACAAGATCGAACTGGGCCAACTCGCGGGTTACGCCGCGGCCTGCCCCCCGGATGTCTATCCGATCGAGGACAGCCTGGTGTTCATTGCCCATCAAGGGGCGATTAAATAGCCTGAGCCCGGGAGCGGGGCCGAGCGCTTCGAAGGGATGCCGCTCCGCCCCAAAGCATCGGAGGTTCCCGGCGACCGCCTTCCGTATAAGGCCTTGCGCGTTCCCGATGGCTCCACCCGGCGCGTTCGGATCCCGGACGTCGGGCCTTTGACGGCGGTGTGGAACCTCAGGGTCCGCCCCTTCTCAACGGTGAAGGTCGCTCCCGCGTCCTTGCTGTACGCGGCCCCGCCGGCCGGATAGGGCGAAGGCGCCGCGTCGTCGTATTCCATTCCGTAACATCCCGTCGTGGATCCCGATTGCATGACCAAGGCGTAACGGACCCCGGCGCTCACCGGCATGGAAAACCTCCAGGTGATGGCTTTCGGCGCCCAGTCGATGCCTTGCCCTTCCTGACGCCCCACCCCCAACACCGGCCCTATCGGCTGATGGGCTTCATTGGCCAGCCGGATCCTCATGGACAGGATGCTGTCCGGGCCTCCTTCCTTGAAGGTGGTGAAGGAGGCTTCGGTCAAGGTCCCGCTGCGCGAAGGAACGAAGGTCTGGACGCGTTGGATCCCTTGTTTGAGATCGCAAAAGGACGTGAAGCCGGTTTCGCCGGCATCCGCATCCAGGTCGGCGGGCAGGTTGCGGCTGCCGTCGCTGCCGATCGCCAAGGGAAGGGATACCGTGGGCGCGCACTCGAGTTTCAGGATGGAACCGTCCGCGCCGAACGCCAGCGGGCCCCAGAAATGGTTGGCCAGGGCCTCGTTCTTGGCGCGGTCGTGCCAGAGATCGCTGCCGTACAGGTAGGCGGTCCCGTTCGCGACCGGGATGGGCGCGACGAAGGCGGGCTGGCCGCCGCATGAGTTGTCGCTGATCTTGGCGCCGTCGGTCCAGGGTCCCAGGGGCGAGGGCGCGGTGCGATAGGAGGTGCCGGTGGCGCAATAGCCGCAGTTGGGATCCGAATAGGCGACGTAATAACGGGAACCGCGGCGGAACAGGGACGGCGCCTCCGTGGCGCCGGAGGTTACGCCCGCCACGTGGATGCCGGTTCCCGTCAGGAAGGAGGGATCCAGTTTCTCGATGACGATTCGGCCTCCGGTCCTCCAATCCGTATAGGCGATCCAGGCCGTACCGTCCTCATCGAGGAAGGTGTCGTGATCGCCATTGTTGACTCCGGCCAAGGGCGCGTCGTTGTTGACGGCCAGGGTGGGCTGTGCCGTCTCCGTGAAGGGGCCCCAGGGAGAGCCGGAGGTGAAGACGCGGAACCCCGCCCGATTGTCGTATACGTTGATCCACAGGACGTATTTGCGGGTGGCCTGATTGTAAAGGACATGGGGGCGATAGCAACCATAGCTGTTGCCGTCGCAGCTTTTCTGCCAGGCATCCGTGACGGCGTCGAACAGGAAGCCGCGCGGCGTCCAATGGACCAGATCCGGCGAGCTATAAGCCTTGAAGCCGCAGAAGCGGCCGCCCGGATTCTGCCATTCGAAACCGCAAGCATAGCTGGTGCCGTACAGGTAATAGAGCCCGTCGAAGAAGGCGATCTCCCCGTCATGGGCGTCCAGGGCGTCTCCGTCCGTATCGAACCGGGTGGCTTGGCCTCCCGCCGGGGTGAAGTTCGCGAAGGTGGCGGTGTATGGCGTTCCAGCCAACGCCGTTCCGGCGGAGGCCTGAAGCATGGCCATGCCGGCCGGAGCCGGGAAGGTGGCGATGCCGAATTGAAGGACCATGGAGCGAAGGCGGTAGGATGATGACATGGTCCCAATATAAGGCGATTCCCGCAACGGCCCGGCGCCGTTTAGCCCGTAACCTGGGATCCGGGAGCGATTCTGTTGACAAAATGCGTTCAACCCGGCCCTCCGCACTTCCTATCTTCTGGCCATGACGACCAAAACCGCCCCCGAAGGCGTGCCCCTCCTGGGCCTGCTTCCCCGCATGCGCAAAGATCCCCTCGGCCTGCTCCAGGAAGCCCGCGACTGCGGGGACGTGGTCCCCTTGGACTTCGGCATCCGCAAGGCCTGGCTGGTCAACCATCCGGACCTGGTGAAGCGCGTTCTGCAGGACAACCGCGTCAATTACCCCAAGAGCGTGCTCTACGAGAAGATGCGCCCGGCCTTCGGCAACGGCCTCCTGCTTTCCGAAGGGGATTTCTGGTCCGTGCAGCGCCGCCTCATCCAGCCCGCCTTCGCCCATGGCCGCCTGGAGGGCATGTGCCGCCTGATGGTGGACGAGACTTTGGCGCGCCTGCCCGCCCTGGAAGGGGCGGCAACATCCGACAAGGTCGTG
Source organism: Fibrobacterota bacterium (assembly GCA_028287465.1). GTDB lineage: Bacteria > Fibrobacterota > Fibrobacteria > UBA11236 > UBA11236 > Chersky-265. The sequence goes on along the minus strand of JAQBPO010000007.1, from coordinate 31,646 downwards.
GACATGGCCGAGGAACTATCGGCCATCACCCTGTCCATCGTTGTGAAGGCCATGTTCGGCACCGAACTCAAGGAGGATATGGCCGTCATCGCCCATGCGGTGGAAATCCTCAACGAGAATTCCAATCGGCGCTTCTTCTCCCTGGTGGATCTGCCCCTTTGGATCCCCACCCCGCGCAACCTGGATTCGCGCCGGGCCCTATGGCGCCTGGAGTCCATCGTATACCGTATCATCCGCGAGCGCCGGGCCGCGTCCAAGACCGGGGGCGCTACACCGGGCGCCGAGGGCGGACCACGGGCGGACGGGAACGCAAACGCCCAGAACGAGGACCTGCTGGGCATGTTGCTCTCGGCCCGCTACGACGACGGGTCCGCCATGAGCGAGCGCCAGTTGCGGGACGAGGTGATGACCATCTTCCTGGCGGGCCATGAGACCACGGCCACCAGCCTGGCCTGGACCTTGTACCTGCTCAACCGGAACCCGACCGCCGAGGCCAGGCTGCGCGAGGAACTGCGGACCGTGCTGGGCGATAGGGATCCGTCCTATTCGGACCTGCCCCGCCTGCCCTATCTCAAGATGGTGAACGAGGAATCCATGCGCCTGCGGCCCCCGGTATGGAGCTTTTCCCGCAGCGCCGTGGCCGAAGATACCCTGGGCCCATGCGGCATCCCCAAGGGAGGGCTGGTGATGATGAGCCCGTTCGCCATGCACCGGGATCCGCGTTATTGGGGGGACGATGCGGACTTCTTCCGGCCGGAGCGCTTCTCCCCGGCGGAATCGGAGGAACGCCCGCGTTACGCCTATTTCCCGTTCGGAGGCGGCCCCCGGATCTGCGTGGGCAGCGGGTTCGCCATGGCCGAGGGCGCCCTGGTATTGGCCTGCCTCATGCGGCGCTTCCGGTTCCGCCTGTGGGCCGAATCCGTGGACATGAAACCGATGGTGACCTTGCGGCCGCTGGGCGGTATGCCCATGCGGCTTTCGAAGGCCTGAGTGGGGATGCGGGAAGACGGGAGGAAGAGCCGCCCGGACTTCCCTTCCGTGGCTAGCGGGGGCCCAGGACCACGCGCCGGGTAACGCTGCGGTTACCCAAGGCGGCCCTGAGGAGATACACCCCGGCCTTGCCGCCCCCTGGATCCAGGGACCGTTCCGCCCGCCCGTTCGCGGCCACGTCCATGGTGCCGGCCACGCGGCTCCTGCCGGCCAGATCGACCATGGCGTAGGATACCTTACCGCCATCCGCGGAGACATTGGTCAAGGTGAGCCGTCCCGAAGCGGCCTGGAAGTCCAAGGACCAGCCTTCGGGCAGGCCGTTGCGGGATCCCTTGCCTTCCGCGGCCAGGCCCACCGGGGTCTTGTCCGCGAACCACAGGGCCATGTCCCCGCCCGCCGCCAGGGCCGGGATGGTCACGGTCAGGTCGCCATTGGAGGGCGAAACGTTCGCGGCCGCGCCGTAGCCGCCCTTCCAGGTGTCGAAGGGCTTCCACTCATAGGCCGCCGTTCCCGCGCCGGACACCTTCACCTGGAAATTGTTCTGGGCGCCTGTATTCCGGTTGTTGAGCCAGACGAAGAGGCCGCGATCGGACTTGAGGGCCCTGACCTCGACATTGGCGGGAGCGGTGGCCGCCACATTGGCCACGGCCTTGCTGTCCGCCAGGGTGCGCTCCAGGAAGGTCCGGGCATGCAGGTAGTGGAAATAGTCCCCGTTGTCCGCGTGGAAATCCCACCACCAGGTCATGGGCAGGATGGGCGTGGCCGTGAACATGCCGCGCCAGACGCCCATATGCAGTTCCTTCCCGTACTCGGCCTTGGTATGCTGGGTCACGCCGCGGTAGTCCAGGGAGAACTCGCCCGTTACGTAGGGCTTCTTGTAGCTCTTGGAATAGCTGTCCAGGAAGGTCGCATGCTGATCCATGGAACCGTACAGGTGACGCTGGGTGAATTCCATTCCCTTCAGGTTCCAGATGTCCGGGAAGTCGCTATGGGACAGGCTGGTGGTGATGGGATGGTTGTAGGGATCGATGCTGCGCAGGTAGGAGGCCATGTAATTGTGCCAGGCGCCCAGGTCCGCGGTGGAAACCTTCTCGGTGATATTGGCCCAGTCCACCTCGTTCCAGAATTCGTAGAAGCCCATGTTGGGGCTGTAACCCCAGCGCGCCACCGCGTAGCGCAGGCGGTTCTTGTAGATCTCGCGCGCCTTGGCCCCGTTGAAGAAATCCCCCGGTCCGTTGCACGGCCCGCCCTTGTAGGTGCCGTAGGGGTTCTGCTGCCATTTGATCTGTCCGCTCCAGCCGTCCACGCCGGTCTGGTATTCGATGACGGGATCCAGGGTGGGCATCAGGTAGATGCCGCTCTGTTCCGCCAGTTGCAGGACCTTGTCGAGGCGCGCGGCCGTATCCTGCTGGTACCAGCCGGCCTTGCCGGTGGCGTGCTCCAGGTAATAGGTGCCCGGGCCCTTCCAGGTGCGGACCACGTTGGCGCCGTTCTGCTTGAGCAGATCGAACATGAATTCGAAGGTGTACTTGCCGCCCTCCCAGCCGAAGTTCTCGCCCACCCCGCGCCAGGGCTTGCCGGAGTCGAAGCGGAAGTGGAAGAAGGAACCCGTGGTGTCCATATGCAGGAAGCCGTCCAGGTTGGACGGGTTCACCGTCAGGCTCTGCTCGGCTGAAGCGGAAGTCTCGCCGTTCTTGACCACGGCGATCTTGTAGGTATAGGCTCCCACTTCGCGGGGCGTCCACCGGGCCTCCCAGGTTGATAAGGCCGTGGTGCCGGACTTCCAGAAGCAGGGCTGGACGATGGTCTTCCCGGAAGGCGAGACCGCGATGAGATCCGCCTTCACGTCGTTCTGATCGAAGGGGTTGGCATAGGCGACCGCCATGGTGAAGGTCGCGAACAAAGGCCGATATAGATCCACCGTTGTTGCCGCCGGCTTGACGTCGATGGCGATGGCGGCGGCCGCCGAAGCCTTGCGCAATCCGGAATACGCGGCCGCAGGGGAAGGCATGGGCACCGGCTCGATGGGCGTTCCCGTTTCCATGGGGGCCTCGGGCCCTTGCGGGACCGCCCCGTATTCCTTGCGGTACTTTTCCGAACCGTCCGGATAGACGCGGTCCGCGGATCCGCCCGCGACGGATCCATCCGCTCCCTGCGCTCCGGCCCACGACGCCGATACCATCAAACCCAATGCCACGATCGAACAACCACCTATAAGGCGCATACTTCTCCCCGTTACCCCCCCTCACACCGAGGCCAATAATAAGGTTTGAGGCGGGAAGGGGATTGCGCCGGGTGGCGCGGAAGCCAAATACCGGTTTCCGATTGAAAGCGATTGGGGATTTTGCGGAGGGTTTCGCGGCGGATTGTGCGCCTGGGTTCGCACCCGCGTCGCGCGCCCGCGTCACGCGGCTGCGTCGAGCGGTCTTACCGGACCCGGGCGATATAGATGCCGGAGCGCAAGGGACGGTCCGGTTGGATCAGGATCATCGATCCGGATACGCGCACCGTGGCGGGCACGAGCCTGCCGGAAAGGTCTATCAATTGTACGCCGGGTTCCGGTTCGGTCGGAACCCAGGTCAGGACGATGGGGTCGATGCCGCCGGAATGGTACAGGCGGAACTTCTTATCGGCGAACAGGCGCGAAAAACCCGTATCGATCAATACGCCGCCCACGGGCACGCCCAGCTTCCGGGCCGCGGCGGCGGCATCCGCCAGGCCGTATCCCACCAGGCCGTCCGGGGAATCATGGCGATCCGCCGTGGTCATCAGGGCCTGGCGCACGGCTTCGGCGGAAAGTTCCGGCTTGAGCTGGCGCAGGAGCACGGCCACCCCGGCGATGGCGGGAGCGGCGAAACTGGTTCCCGCGAAGGTATAGACTTCGGGGGCCGGGGAATCGGTGGCGGCCACGGCCACGGTGCAACCGGTGAAGGCGCCCATGGAGACCACTTCCGGCTTCACGCGCCCGTCCGCGCTCGGGCCCGTGCAGGAATAGGAACAATGGTCGCGGTGCGAGTCCACGATGCCCACCGAAAGGATGCTGTCCGCGTCCGCGGGAGCCGTGAGAGTGGGCTCCAAGGTGATATGGGAAGGGGCGGGCAGGTTGCCCATGGCCACCGAGACCAGCACGTTGCGCCTGGCCGCGCCCACCGCGGCGATGGAGGAGGGCCGCGTGCGCCCGTCGAATTCGGAATAGGGCCGGTCCGGGCTGCCGTCCGTGTATTCGGTGCGGTACCCCAGGCTGATGTTGATCACCTGCGCGCCGGAATCCACCGCCCGCTCGATGGCGGCGGCCACGTAATCCTCTTCCACGTAAAGCTCGCTGTCGTTGAATTCCGCCCGGTACAGGAGGAAGTCCGCTTCCGGGGCGGCGCCCACCAGGGTACCTGGAAGGTTACCTCCGATCAGGGACATGCATTCGCCCCCGTGGCTGTCCAGGAACAGGTCGTCCACGGCCTGGGGTTTGCGGTTCACGAAATCCCATTGATCGCGGATGCGGCCTTTCATGGCCGTGAAGATGGGGCTGCCCAGATGGAAGTCCGCGTCGATGACGGCCACGCGCATCCCCTTGCCCGGGCGCATTCCCGCCGAGTCCATGTAGGCGTGGATGCGGTCCACCTTCAGGGAGTCGATGAGGTATTTGCCCGCCCCGTAATCGATGCCGGCGGATCGCTTGCCCAGCGCCCCCCGGCCTTCCGGGCCCCAGAACATGGGGACCTTCGGCCGGATCCAATCCGGCTTGGCCCGGCGGGGCAGGAGCGAGACCCCGGCCACGAAGGGGAGCTTGCGCAGGGCTTCCATGCGGCCCCCGGCGATGCGGCCGGAAACGCGGTTCTGCCACTTCAGCCCGGCATGGATGGCCAGGCCCTGGGCGCGCAGGGCCGCAAGGTAGGGGGCGTAGAGCGGGAGGTTCTCGAAGGCGCGGCCGCCGGTAGCGGGCCTTGCCGGCCCTTTATCCCGCAAAACCACCCAGACTTTCACGGAATCGGGACCTGAATCAGGACCGGAACCGGGAGCGCCGGAGGCATGGGCGCGGGCAAAGGTCGGGGAAAGGAAAAGGATCAGCGCCAGCAGGGCCGATCCGCAGGCGGATTTCATTGCCCTATATTCTAACTAATTCGGGGGTCGCGCGCCTTATCGGAAGGCGGAGCCCGCGCCCGGAATGCCCTTTTTTCAGGATTTAAGTAGATTCCCCTAAGCCATGAAGACATTGGAAGATATCCGGCCCTTGGCCGCCCACGCGAACGTCATTCCGCTCCATAAGGATTTCCTTCCGGACCTGGATACGCCCATCACCGCCCTTTTGAAATTGAAGCGGCCGGGCCATCGCGTATTCCTCCTGGAAAGCGTGGAGGTGGGCGAAAAATTGGCCCGCTTCTCCTTCCTGGGCAAGGATCCGCTGTATACCTTCACGGCCAAGGGCCGGCATATCGAGATCCGCGGCAAGGAACGCAAGGACATCGAAGGGGATCCCCTGGTGGAATTGCAGGCCTTCATGGATCGGTTCCGCGGCGCGGCCGATCCGGAACTGCCCCCCTTCTCCGGCGGCGCGGTGGGTTTCGTCTGCTACGACGCCATCCGCCTGATCGAGGACATCCCCGCCAACGGCAAGGACGACTTCCACCTGCCGGACATGCATTTCGGCATCTACGAATCCTTCCTCGTCTTCGATCATATCAAGCATAAGCTCAGCATCGTCTCCAATGTGCTCACGGACGAGTTCCCTTCCCTGGAAGAGGCGTACAAATCCGCCGCGGCCAAGATCACCCAGCTGGAAGCGGACCTGGCCCGGGCCCTGCCCGCCCTCGACCATGTCCATGGCGGGGGCAAGCCCGCCCAATGGGAATCCAATTTCACCCAGGAGGGCTTCAAGGCCGGGGTGGAGAAGTGCAAGGAATACATCAAGGCCGGGGACGCCTTCCAGATCGTGCTGTCCCAGCGCTTCACGACCAAACCGGAAGCCAGCGCGCTGTCCATCTACCGCGCCCTGCGTTCCATCAACCCCTCGCCCTACATGTATTACCTGGACTACGGGGACTTCGAGATCGTGGGCGCATCGCCCGAGACCCTGGTGAAGGTCCAGAACGGCGAGGCCGAGACCAAGCCCATCGCGGGCACGCGCCGCCGCGGCAAGGACGAGGCCGAGGACAAGGCCCTCGAGAAGGAACTGCTGGCGGACGCCAAGGAGCGCGCCGAGCACCTGATGCTGGTCGATCTGGGCCGCAACGATATCGGCCGCGTATCCGAATACGGTACCGTGCGCGTGACCCAGTTCATGGGCGTGGAGCGTTTCAGCAACGTGATGCATATCGTCTCCGTGGTGCAGGGCAAGCTCAAGCGGGATTTCCATCCCCTGCGCGCCCTGATGTCCTGCCTGCCCGCGGGAACGCTTTCCGGAGCGCCCAAGATCAGGGCCATGGAAATCATCGACGGCCTGGAGCCCCACCGCCGCGGCCTCTACGGGGGAGCCATCTGCTACATGGACTTCCGCGGCAACCTGGACTCCTGCATCGCCATCCGCACCATGCTCATCAAGGACGGCATGGCCTACGTGCAGGCCGGAGGCGGCATCGTGGCGGATTCCGATCCCCAGATGGAATACGAAGAGACGCGGCATAAGGCGCAAGCCTTGATGCGCGCGGTCGACGCGGCGGGGAAGATATGATCCTCATACTCGACAATTACGACTCCTTCACCTTCAACCTGATGCAGTACATCGGGGAGATCGATCCCGATCTCAAGGTCGTCCGCAACGATCAGCTCACCGTTGGCGAGGCCATCGCCATGAAGCCGACCCATATCGTGGTCTCGCCCGGTCCCTGCACGCCTTCCGAGGCCGGCATCTCCGTGGACCTTATCCGGGAAGTCCCGGCCTCCATCCCCTTGCTGGGCGTCTGCCTGGGCCATCAGGCCATGGGCGAAGCCTTCGGGGGCAAGGTGATCCGCGCCCCGGCCCCGATGCACGGCAAGCTTTCCACCATCGAGTGCGATTCCATGGGCCTCTTCGCGGGCCTGCCCCGCGCCTTCACGGCCACGCGCTACCATTCCCTGATCGTGGAAAAGTCCAGCCTGCCGCCGGATCTCGAGATCACGGCCACCTGCCAGGACGAAGCCGCCAAGGCCGCCGGGGACGCGTCCCTGATCATGGCCATGCGCCACAAGAGCCGCCCCATCCACGGCGTGCAATTCCATCCGGAATCCATCCTGACCGAGCACGGCAAGGCCATGATCCGGAACTTCCTCGCCATGAAAGGCGCTTGAGATGATCGCTCCCCTGCTCGGAAAATTGATCAAGGGCGAAGACCTGACCTTCGGCGAGATGCAGGGCGCGATGAACGGCCTCATGGACGGCCAATGGACCCCGGCCCAGATCGGCGCCTTCCTCATCGCCTTGCGCATCAAGGGCGAGACGCCCCAGGAGATCGCGGCGGCCGTGACCATCCTGCGCGAGAAGGCGACCGTGGTCCCCACCTCGGCCAAGCCCCTGGTGGACACCTGCGGCACCGGCGGCGATCATAGCGGATCCTTCAACATCTCCACCGCGGCAGCCATCGTGGCGGCGGGCGGCGGCGTGGCGGTGGCCAAGCACGGCAACCGGGCCATGAGCAGCAAATGCGGGAGCGCCAACGTGCTCCAGGAGCTGGGCGTCAACCTGGAGCTGACTCCGGAGCAGGTGGGCGTATGCGTGGACGAATGCCGCATCGGCTTCCTGTTCGCGTTCAAGCTGCATTCCTCCTTCAAGTACGTGTCGGGAGCGCGCCAGGAACTGGGCCAGCGCACCATCTTCAACCTGCTCGGGCCGATGCTCAACCCGGCGCGGGCCAAGCGGCAGCTCATCGGCGTCTACGACATGGACCTTACATCCACCCTGGCCCATGTGCTGGACGAGCTGGGCTCCGAGCATGTCATGGTGGTGGCGGGTACGGACGGCATGGACGAGATCAGCCTGACCGCGCCCACCAAGGTGGCCGAACTCAAGGACGGCCGGGTGGACGAGTACATCCTCAATCCCCAGGACCTGGGATTCTCCCTGTGCGCGGCCTCGGACCTGACCGGCGGGGATGCGCCCGTGAACGCGGCCATCATCCGCGGGGTGCTGGACGGGAAGCCGGGACCGGCCCTCGATATCGTTCTGCTCAACGCCGGCGCGGCCATCTACCTGGGCGGTCTGGCTACGGATCTCAAGGGCGGCGTGGCCCTGGCGCGGACGTCCGTGGCCTCCGGCGCGGCGAAGAAGACCCTGGAGTCCTGGGTTTCCCGCTCGCGTTCCTTCCCCGCTTCATGATATAATCCTTCCTACGGGCCGTATTGCATGGGAACCAGCATCCTCGACAAGATCATCAAAGCGAAGTCCGCCAGGCTGGTTGACCTGAAGAAATCCGTGTCCGCGGAGGACATGGAGGCCAAGGCCCGTTCCCTCCCCGCCCCCGCGCTGAATTTCCTGACCGTCCTGAGCGCGCCCAAGGCCAGCTCCACCGGCGGGACCGGCATCCACGTGATCGCCGAGGTCAAGAAGGCTTCCCCCTCGCGCGGCATCATACGCCAGGATTTCAAGCCCCTGGAAATCGCCAAGGCCTACCTGGCGGGCGGCGCCTCCGCCCTCTCCATCCTCACGGAAGAGGATCATTTCCTCGGGCACGATCGCTACCTGCGCGACATCTCCCGCAACGTGGAACTCCCCACCCTGCGCAAGGACTTCATCGTCGATACCTACCAGATCCACGAGGCCAAGGTCCTGGGCGCCAGCGCCTACCTGCTCATCGTGGCCTGCCTCAAGCCTAAGCAGCTCGCGGACATGATCGCCCTGGGCGGCGAGCTCGGGCTCACGCCCCTGGTGGAAGCGCATACCGAGGATGAGGTGAAGATCGCGCTCGACGCGGGCTCGCCCATCATCGGCATCAACAACCGCGATCTCAAGACCTTCCACACCTCCCTGGAGACGACCTTCAAGCTGAGGCCCCTGATCCCGGACGGCATCCCCGTGGTGGCCGAATCCGGCATCTTCAAGCGCTCGGACCTGGAGGCCCTGGTGGCAGCCAAGGTCCAGGCCGCCCTCATAGGCGAGAGCCTGATGAAGCAGAAGGACGTGACCGCGGCCCTCAAGGAGATGCTCGCGTTTTGAGCGGCCGGATCCTGTTCGTCTGCCTGGGGAACATCTGCCGTTCCCCCCTCGCGGAAGGCATCTTCCTGCACCAGGTGAAAGCGCGCGGCCTGGAAGGCCGGTATACGGCCGATTCCGCCGGCACCGGCGACTGGCACGTGGGGAATCCTCCCGATACGCGGTCCATCAACGTGGCCAGGAAGCGCGGCGTGGCCCTGCCCAGCCTGGGGCGCCAGGTGCGCAAGAGCGACTTCGAGGAATTCGATCTCATCCTGGCCATGGACGGCAACAACCGCCGGGATCTGCTGGAGTTGAGCCCCGCCAAGTACCGGGACAAGGTCAAGCTCATGCGCGATTTCGATGCCGCCGGCGATCGCGGCGCGGACGTTCCCGATCCCTATTACGGCGGACCGTTCGAATTCGACAATGTCTACGAGATGCTCGATCGCTGCTGCTCCCGTCTCCTCGAGACCTTGGAAGGCGGCGCCTCGAAGGATGGCGGACGGCATACCGGGGATGCGGCAAGGGATGCACCAGCCTCCCCCTGAAGGCTTCCGCTCCGCCCTGGATGCGGCGTTCCGCGACGCGGGCCGGCCGGCTCCCGTCCTCGTGGGCCTGGAGGCGATCCCGGGCGGGTCCATCAACCAGACCTTCCTCCTGCGCACCGCTTCCGGCGTTTATTTCTGCAAATGGAATCCCACCGCGCCCCCGGGCATGTTCCGCCGCGAAGCCGAAGGCCTGGCCGCGTTGGCCGGCAGCGGCACGTCCCTGAGGATCCCCCGCTCCATCGCCTTGTCCCCGGACGCGCCCGTCGCCCGCCAATCTCTCGATGCCCCGATCCCGGCGCAAGAGCCCCAAACCCCGCTCAGACCGTCCCTGCTGGTGCTGGAATACCTGGAGTCGGATGCGGACGGCCCTTCCAAGCGGACCTGGGAGCTCCTGGGCCGCGGCCTTGCCGAGTTGCACCATGCCGGCGAGGAACGGTTCGGATTCGATCGCGACAATTACTGCGGCCTGACCCTGCAGGAGAACGCCTGGAGCGATTCCTGGCCGGAGTTCTACGCCCAGCGCCGCATCGGGGCCCTGGTCGATCGCCTGGGGAAACGGGGAGACCTGGGCGCGGCCGAAATCCGGGACTATGCCAAGCTGATGGAACGGTTCCCGGAACTGCTCGCGCACAAGCCCGCTCCCTCCCTGATCCACGGTGATCTCTGGAGCGGCAATTTCATGGCGGCGGTGAACGGGCCCACCTTGGTGGACCCGGCCGCCTATTGCGCGGATCGGGAAGCCGAATGGGGGATGATGCTGCTCTTCGGCGGATTCCCGGAAACGGTCCTGGCCGCATACCAGGAGGCCTGGCCCTTGCCGGAAGGCTGGCGGGAGCGCGTTCCGCTCTACCAGCTTTACCATGTGTTGAACCATTTCCTCCTCTTCGGCGGCGCCTACGGAGGGCGGGCCCTCGCGATCGCGCGAACCTTCCTCTAGGACCGGTCCGCCGCGCGCTTCGACAGCTCCTTTCGGGGGCGCCGAGGCCGCCTAACCCATTGATATGGTTGTCTCTTCCCCCTCCTGGACTTACATTTGGTAACTATGCAAAAACCCACCCTCCGTTTCGCATCCCTCCTCTGCATGTACGCGTTTATCGGCGGCGTTGCCCCGGCCATCGCCGAGAAAATGCTCACCCTGGAGACCACGCATTACCGGGTGGCCTATGAAAAGAAGCATGAGCAGATGGCGGGAGAGGTGCTCAAGGTGGCGGAGTCGGTATGGCCCACCCTGGCGAAGGCCTATGACGCCTACGACAATTACCAGCGTATCGATATCAAGATCACCGATGAAGGGGACGATGCGAACGGGTACGCCATCTACAATTTCTCCCGGGTGGCCATCTTCGCCCCGCATATGGATTGGGTGATGCGCAACCGGCAGGCTTGGATCCGGAACGTGGTGACCCACGAACTGGCCCACGTTTTCTCCCTGCGCCGCGCGGCCTTCCTTTCCCCTGTGGACGCGGTCGAGCTGTACGGCAGCACCTACAATTACACGGACAAGATCAATTACTCCTTCCACCTTCCCTGGATCCCGCTGGTGGCCCCCACCTGGTACGTGGAAGGCATCGCCCAGTTCGAAGCCTACATGAACGGGAACGATACCTGGGATTCCCAGCGGGACATGGTGGTGCGGGACGCCTACCTGACCGGCACCCTGCCGACCCTGGATTTCATCGAGACCTTCGAGGGCGACGAGGATTGGACCCAGGCCGAGCGTTGCTACAATACCGGCTACGCCTTCCTCATCTACCTCAAGGACCGCTTCGGCGAGGACAAGGTGCGCGATCTGGCCCGGCCCAAGCCCCTGGCGAACTTCTCCTACTCCGTCCATAAGGCCTTCGGCCGTTCCCTGCCCGACCTGTTCGAGGACTGGAAGAAGTCGCTTGCCGATCGTTACGCGGACTTCAAGGAGATCCCGAAGGATACCTTGGCCGACATCGACATGGTGGGAGGCTTCCAGCAGAACCTGGCCTTTTCCCCGGACGGCGAATACATGGCATGGCTGGGCAATGCGGACAACCGCCGTTACCCCTTGAACTGGATCTATTGGAAGAAGGTGAAGGGCGGAAGCGTCGCCAAATCCGCCAGCCCGGTGGATAAACCCGCGAGCGCGCCCGCGACCACGTCCCCGGGCCCTGATCCGATGCCCGTTCCCTCCCCCGCCCCCGATCCCAAGAACGACGGGTTCCTTCCGGGCAACGGTTCCGCCGCGGGATCTCCGGGCTTCCTGCCCCGGCCCCGGTTCGCGAATCCCGCCCAGGCCCTGGGCCGCGGGTTCGGCCCCTTTCCCGGCGGGCCCGTGGCCCAGCGCCTGGCGGGTTCCGGCCATGGCCTGGAAGGCTTCGGCGATCCGGAGGCCCGCCGCAGCAAGGAATACGGTTCCTCCGGCCTGGAGTTCAATAACGACAATACCCGCCTGCTGACCACGCGCCAGGGTCCCGAGGCGCAATTCACGGACATCTGGGAATACGAATTCCGCGCCAATAAGAGCGAGGAAGACAAATGGCATCGCCTCACCTGGGAGGAGCGGGCGGCCTACCCCAGCTACCATCCCACCCGGAAACTGATCGTCTACTCGCGCAAGAACGGCGGCTCCAGCAACCTCACCCTCCTGGATTCGGCGGGCCGGAACTGGCAGATCACCAACTTCTCCAACGGGGAGCAGGTCTACAACCCGCGTTTCACCCCCAGGGGCGACTCCATCTACTTCACCTTCGGCGCGGGCGAAAAGGAGGCCATAGCCTCCATCAACGCGGACGCCCCCGGATTCAACCCCTTCCTGGCCGTCAAGGACTCGGCCCTGTTCCCGGATTCCCTGGTCCTGGCCAAGTCCCAGAAGCTCACCTTCATCACTCCCATGCGCGCCGGCGCCATCCGCAATCTCCGGTTCTCGAACGATACCCTGCTCTGGTCCGCGAACAACATGGACAGCGCCTACAGCGTCTATGATGTCTACGCCCGGATCCCGGGGGATTCGACCGTCTACCGCGCGACCCATGTGGCCGGCCAGGCCACGGAACCGGTGGTCCATGGAGGAGAGCTTTATTACCAGGGCTACCACCGGCAGCAATTCCGCATCTACCGGCAGAACCTGGCCCTCACCCGCACGGGCATGGTATTGGGCGCGCCGACGGATTCCCTGCCCTTGGCCAAGCCCAAGAAGGAGGATTACACCAAGTCCTTCGAGACCGGGGAGTACTCGGGACGCAAGGTCGCCCTCGACATCACCCCCTTCCTGGCCGTGCAGCCCGTCTTCATCTCCGGCGACAAGTCCTACTCGGATCTGGCCCTGGGCCTCAACGTATCCTTCGGCGAGGCCTACGGCGCCTGGCAGCAATCCGTCTCGGGGGCCCTCACCAAGCGCACCAGCCTGGACGCGCCCCTGAACTACCAGTTCCAATATTCCGGCTCGCTTTCCGCCACGTCCATCAGGCATACGCGTTTTTCCTGGACCCCGTCGCTATACTACTCCCTATACCACGACGTGGTGCAATCCAATACCGTGGACAAGCAGGTGGGCGGGTTCCCCACCGGCGTGGACAGCATCGCCTTCGTCGACCGCCTCTACTCCTATGCCCTGTACACCCGGGACGCGGCGAATGTGGTCACGCCCTTGCCCTACAACTTCCTGGCGGGGGGAAGCTATTTCGCCCAGCACGTCACCCAGGACTTTTCCGAGTCCGCCGAGCTCCATCGCATCATCCGGGATTCGGTCTGGTCCCAGGGCCAGCCCCGCACGACCATCCTGCGCGATGCGCCCGAGCATCGCAACTTCGAGACCAACCTCGGCTGGGGATGGTCCAAAGGGATGCTGGGCACCTACCTCCCCACCGGCGGCGGCCTATGGGGCACGGTGCACAAATACTGGGCCACCTACAGGAAGGATTTCATCGAACTCGATTCCGTCAATTCCCTGTCCCTTTCCCAGCAAGGCAAGTCGGCGCCCCTGGCCGTTTTCAGCCAGAAGCAATACGATCCCTGGTCCGTGGACGGGGGAACGGCCGGCATGATTTCCGTCGGCAAGGCCTTCTCGCTTTTCGCGAACGCCGAGGCCGGGTCCTTCCTGAACAAGTTCCCCACCGTGGCCACGCCGGTGCATTCCTCGGAGCGCCTGGTCAACGGTACCGTCGTGGTCGACACCGTCTTCGAGGAACAGCCCGAGCCCGGCCTTTGGGTCCTTTCCTACCGCCTGGGATATTACCGCATGTCCGGCTATCCCTATAATTTCAATTACCGCGGCCGGGACATCATGGCCGGTTCATCCTTCGCCTTCGGCCAGTACGGGATCCAGGTGCCGCTCAAGGCGGGCACCTTCCTGCCCGGCCTGCCGACCACGTCCCTCAAGCAGTTCATGCTGACGGCCATGGGCGAATGGGGAACGACCCTGGAAACCCGGCCCGAACATATCGTCGCGGCCCTGGAGAACGGCGAACACCATCTGCTGCTGGATTTCGGCCTGCGCCTGTCCGCCAATTTCAAGCTGTACCACCAGCTGCCGTGCACTATTTTCGGCCAGGTCTTCGTCCCTTACAATGCCCTGAAGGCGGCCAACCTGTACAGCTCCGATTACCCCCGCACCCAGAAGCGCCCGGGCGAATCGGATTTCGACAACGATGCCCGCGACCGGAAGAATTACATCGGGCAGGTCCAGGACCCGCGCTTCGTGGTCGGCTTCAACCTGGGGCTTTTCTAGGCGGTCCCGGGACCGCACGGCCTCCGGACAACCTATCGCTCTACGCATCAGACCCAAGGACTCGAGGATTCAATCATGAAGAACCGCGGTTTCACCACCAACATCATCCACTCCGATCGCCTCGGCAAGCCCGAGCATGGATCGTTGCACAAGCCCATCCATACCTCCATCGCCTACGGCTACGAGAAGGCGGAGGATCTGGCGGCCGTTTTCCAGGGGACCGCGCAGGGCTATGCTTACGCCCGCCAGGCCAATCCCACCGTCTCCGCGCTGGAGAAGAAGGTCACGGCCATGGAACAAGGCGTGGCCAGCGTCTGCTTCTCCACGGGCATGGCCGCCCTGGCCGCGGTGATGACCACCCTTCTGCGCAAGGGCGAACATATCGTATCCAGCTCCTTCCTCTTCGGCAATACCAACAGCCTGATGAACACCCTGGCCGGCATAGGCATCGAGGTGACCTTCGTGGACGCGACGGACGTGAAGAACGTGGAAGCGGCCTTGAGGCCGTCCACGCGCATGGTCGTGGTGGAAACCATCGCCAACCCCGCCACCCAAATCGCGGACATGGCCCGGATCGGCGCCCTATGCCAGGCCAAGGGCATCATCTACGCCGTGGACAATACCCTCACCTCGCCCTACCTGTTCCTCCCCAAAACGGTCAAGGCCACCTTGTCCATCAATTCCCTGTCCAAGTATTTCGGCGGCCACGGCAACGCCTTGGGCGGAAGCGTCACGGATCTCGGCGGATTCGACTGGGCCGCCTTCCCCAACATCCTCGACATCTACAAGACGCCGGGATCCGATCCGGCCTTGTTCGCCATGCTCCAGGTGCGCAAGAAAGGCTTGCGGGATTTCGGCGGTACCCTGGCCCCGGAGGCCGCGCATACCCTCTCCGTGGGCTCCGAGACCCTGGCCCTGCGCATGGACCGGGCCTGCGGCAACGCTTCGCGCCTCGCCTTGCATCTATCGACCCATCCCAAGGTGAAGGCCGTCCATTATCCGGGCCTGCCCGGGCACCCCCAGCATTCCCTGGCCAAGGAGCTTTTCAAGCGTCCCGGGGCCCTGCTCAGTTTCGTGCTGTCGGACGGCGTCGATCCCTTCCCTTTCATCAATCGGCTCAAGCTCGCCATCTGCTCGAGCAATCTGGGCGACAACCGCACCCTCATCATCCCCGTGGCGCATACCATCTTCTTCGAGATGGGTCCCGCGCGCCGCGCCAGCATGGGCATAGAGGACGGGATGATGCGCCTGTCGGTGGGGATCGAGGATACCGAGGATCTCCTGGAGGACTTCACCCAAGCCTTGGGCTAGGACTGCCGGCTCCCGATTCCCAGCGTCTTCTTCTCCCCGAAGGCCTGTTGCTTTGCCCGCGAATTTGGCATTTTTAACGACTTAGCCCCCGTGGAGGTTGGATGCATTTTCAGGATCTGGTATTGTCCCTGCAGAACTATTGGAGCAAGCAAGGATGCCTGCTGGCCCAGCCTTACGACGTGGAAAAAGGGGCAGCCACCTTCAATCCGTCCACCTTCCTGCGCTCCCTGGGCCCGGAACCGTTCGATGCAGCCTTCATCGAACCTTGCCGCCGCCCCAAGGACGGACGCTACGGGGAGAACCCCAACCGCGGCCAGCATTATTACCAGTTCCAGGTGGTCCTGAAGCCCAGCCCCCTGGACATCCTCGATCTGTACATCGGATCGCTTAAGGAAATCGGCATCAAGCCCGAGGAGCATGACATCCGCTTCGTCCACGACGATTGGGAATCCCCCACCTTGGGCGCCTGGGGCCTGGGCTGGGAAGTCTGGCTGGACGGCATGGAAATCACCCAGTTCACCTATTTCCAACAGGTGGGCGGCTTCGACCTCTCCCCCATCATGGGCGAGATCACCTACGGCCTCGAACGCATCTGCATGTACCTGCAGAAGAAGAACAACATGTTCGAGCTCATGTACAACGACCGGTTCACCTACGGGGACATCTACCACCAGAACGAGGTCCAGTTCTCCAAGCACAACTTCGAGCTCGCCGACGTGGACATGCAGCTCAAGCTGTTCTCCAGCTACGAAGCGGAATGCCGCCGCATGTGCGAAGCGGCCGTGCCCGCCCCCGCCCTGGACTATTGCCTCAAGGCCAGCCATGCCTTCAACCTGCTGGACGCCCGCGGGGCCATCTCCGTGAACGAACGCCAGGGGTATATCCTCCGCGTGCGCACCCTGGCCAAGGCCGTGGCCGAAGCCTGGATGAAGAAGCGCGAGGAGCTCGGCTATCCGCTCATGGCCCGGGTGAAGCCCGCGGCCGCAGGCACCCTTACGGCCGCATCCGGCGCCTCCAAGGCTCCGCATGCGCCCTCCGGGACCCAGGCCGGCGCCGCGGGCGATGCCGCCTTGCCGGAACGCGTCCCTCTTCTCATCGAGCTCGGCGTCGAAGAGATGCCTGCCCGGGTCTTCGCCCCGCTTTTGCGGGAGCTGCCCGTCCTCCTCAACAAGCATCTCGATCCCACCCAGCTGCAGGCCCAGGACATCAAGGTGTTCGTGACCCCCCGCCGCGTCGCCATTTCGGTGGGTTCCATCCTCACGCGCCAGCCGGACCAGAAGCTGGAGCTCAAGGGCCCGCCCGCCAACCTGGCCAAGGACGCCCAGGGCAATTGGACCAAGGCCGCCCAGGCTTTCGCCCAGAAGGCCGGGCTCGAGGCCGACAAGCTGGAGTTCCGCACCATCGGCGGCGGTTCCTACCTGTTCGCCCAGGCCGAGAAGAAGGGACAAGGCGCCCTGGAGATCCTGGCGGAGCTGTTCCCCAAGCTCTTCGCGGACATCCATTGGTACAAGACCATGCGCTGGGGCGACGGCAACGTGACCCCGTTCGTCCGTCCCGTGATCTGGCTGGTGGCCAAACTGGGCGACCGGGTGATCCCCATGTCCTTCGCGGGAGTGGCTTCCGGGGAGCAGAGCCGCGGCCATCGCTTCATGCATAACCAGGGCGTGACCGTGCCCGCGGAACGGGCCGGGTATCTCGACGCCCTCCGCAAGGCCAAGGTCTTCGCGGACCAGGTCGAGCGCAAGGCTCTCATCCGCAAGCTGACCGAGGAGACCGCCGCCAAGGCGGGACTGAAGTGGCGCAAGGACGAGGAGCTGCTCGACACCGTGACCTTCCTGGTGGAATACGCCCATCCCGTGCTGGGCGGCTTCGAGGAACGACTGCTCAACGTGCCGGAGGAGGTGCTGGTCTCGGAGATGCGCGAGCATCAGAAGTATTTCGCCATGGAAAAGGCGGACGGCAAGGCCGCAGGCCACCTCGCCAACGCCTTCGTGACCATTTCCAACATGCATTGCACGGACTTCAACCTTGTGCGCGAGGGCAACGAGAAGGTGCTTCGCGCCCGCTTCTCGGACGCGGAGTTCTTCCTCAAGGAGGACAGCCAGCGGACCCTGGAGTCCCGCGGCAAGGAGCTGGAGAAGGTGACCTTCACGGCCGACCTGGGGCCGGAAGGCACCATGGCCAAGAAGGTCGCCCGCGCGGAAAGCCTCGCCGTGCACCTGGGCGGCCTGCTCGGGATGGACAAGGCCAAGCTGGACCGCACCGCCGCCATCGCGCGCCTGGCCAAATGCGATCTCACCACCAACATGGTGGGCGAGTTCCCGGAGCTGCAAGGCATCATGGGCCGGTACTACGCCATCGCGGAAAAGCTGGACCCGGTGGTGGCGGACGGCATCCGCGACCAATACCTGCCCCGTAACGCGGACGATACCTTCCCGGGCAGCGACGAGGCGGCCCTGGCCGGCCTGGCCGATCGCCTGGATTCCCTCATCACCATGTTCGCCAAGGGCAAGGCGCCCACGGGCTCATCCGACCCATACGCCCTGCGCCGCGCCTGTTGGACCGCCATCGCCCTGATCGTGAACCGGGGCTTCCGCCTGGACATCGGCGAGGCCCTGAAATACGCCATCGATACCGTCTACAAGCCCATCCTCAAGGCGGGCGAGACCGACGGCCTGGCCGATAAGCTGCAGGAGTTCTTCCTGGGCCGCGCCAAGAACCTGTTCCAGGAAGCGCCCCGCCCGGGCCTGCCCGGCGGCTTCGCCAAGGACACCATCGACGCCGTGGTCCAATCCAAGGCGGGCTGGCGTGACTTCACCGATCTGGTCGCGCGCCTCCAGGCGCTCCAGGCCTTCCGGGAAAAGGCGGGCTTCGCGCCCGCGGCCGAGACCTTCAAGCGCGTCTCCAATATCCTGGACCCCAAGGTGGAAGGCGTTCTGGACGGCAAGGCGCTCAAGCTGCCGGCGGAGATCCGATTGCTGGCCGGCGCGGACAAAGCCGAGGCGGACGTCCGCAAGGGCCTGGCCTCGCGCAATTACGGGGACGTGCTGGAAGCGGTAGGCACCCTGCGCGGGGACGTGGCGGCATTGTTCGAAGCGGCCATGGTGAACGACCCCGACGCGGGCCTGCGGACCCAGCGGCATTTGTTGCTGCGGAAGGTGCGGGATTTGGTGGGCGAGATCGCGGACTTCTCGGCCATCCAGGGTTGATTCCGGAATGACGGCTCCCGGTGGCTGACCGCCGGGAGCCGGATGTCCCAACAAAAAAAGCCAGGAGCGACGCTCCTGGCTTTTTCTTCGTCCCGGAAATCGCCGGGATTATTCCTTCTGCATCTCCTGGGCCCGCTGCGCCTCATTCGTGCCCGGGCATTCGGCGATGAGCTTGTTCCACTCCTCGTCGCGCTTGGCCTTGTCCTTCTTCCCGTGGTAGATCAGGCCGATCTTGAAACGGGAAGAGCAGGTCTTGGTGCCCCGGGGAAACTCCTTGGTTACCCTGGCGTAGGCCTCCAGGGCCTTGTCCGTCTTGTCCTGCTTCAGGAGGGTCTCGCCCAGCCAGAACATGGCGAGTTCGCGCCAGGTGCCGCCCGCGTCCTTCTCGTAGACGTTCTTGAAGCCTTGCAGGGCCAGGTCGTACTTGCCGCGGATATAATCGTCCCGGGACTGGTTGAAAAGGGCTTCGAGGTCCAGGCCTTCCACCACGCGGACCGGTTCGCCATTGGGACCGACGGCTCCGGGAGTCGCGGCACCGGGTGCGCCGGGCGTTCCGGGAACGCCGGCACCGCCCACCACGTACTTCTTCTGATCCAGCTTTTCGATCTTGGCGCTGAGCTGGGTGAGGCGGAACTGGGTCTCGTCGATTTCGGCGTGCAGGCGGGTGATTTGGGACTCGAGCTGATTCAACATCAGGGTCAAGTCCGCCTTCATCTTGCTCGTCGAGCCGCCTTGGGCCATATTGAGATCATCAATGGACTTTTGCAGGCCCTCGATCTGCTTGCTCGCAGCCTTGACTTCGCCTTCGACCTTGCGGAGCTCTTCCGTGCGGAGCATGGTGATATGCGCGCACCCGGTCCAGGAAAGGATGGAGATGGAAACCAGGACCAGGCGCGGAAAGGATGCGATCACGGAGCCTCCGGACCCGACCTTCACCAGGGTCCGGATCCCGCCGGAAGGCGGGGCCGGATTCCGAATGAGCGGCCGGTGATGGAAATCACGGGAGATTAGAACGTTGTGGTGAATTCGACGCGGCGGTTCTTGGACCAGGCCGACTCGTCATGACCTTCGGACGCCGGCTTCTCTTCGCCGTAGCTGATGGTGCTGAGACGGGTGCCCTGGATGCCGTAGCTGGTCAGGTAGTCGTTCACGGTCTTGGCGCGGCGTTCGCCGAGCGCGAGATTGTAATCGTTGCTGCCCTTCTCATCGGCATGGCCTTCCACGCGCGCGGTGATTTCGGGAACCTCTTTCATGAGCTTGCCGATCTCCTGGAGGGTCGACTGGCCCTCGGCGGACAGGGTGCTCTGATCGTAGGCGAAGTAGACGGGCTTGAAGACCTCGGAGACGCGGGCCTGGATGCGCTGGCGGCGCAGGGCTTCCTCATCGACCTTGGGCGGTTCAGCAGGGGTCCGGGCGGGCTCGTCCATGCGGGGCGGTTGGGGCTCCGCGACGGGTTCGGGTTTCGGTTTCTTGGCGCAACCGGCAATCGCCAATGCGCTCAGGCCCACGAGGGTCCAATGCTTCAAGTTCATATCCATCTCCTTTTTCCAGAAATCTAACACTTATAGGGGGGAAATTTAAAAAATCCCTACGATTTTTGCAGCCATCTTTCCGGTGATGAAGTAGGAGAACCTTCCGACGCCCATTTGATGGCCAGGGTCCCGCCCGGTCGAGGGCGGGGGTGCTTTCCGGGATACCCCCCCTCCGAGGGTTTTTCCCATTTGGGCGGATTGCCGCACCAGGCCGTCGCGAATGGTCATGAATCGGGATTGACCATAGGCACTTAAAGCGCCTTATGCGTGGCCTGGGCTAGTAGTCCGACCACTTGGGCATGGAATTGCCGCCCGAGAAGCTGATGCGCTTCTGGTTCTTGCCGTCCGCGTCCATCATGAAAATCTCGGGGCCGCCCGTGCGCGTGGACATGAATACGATGTGACGGCCGTCCGGGCTCCAGCTGGGATTCTCGTTGCTGCCGGCCTGGGTGGTGAGTTTGGCCTGGTCCTTGCCGTCCGGGGAGATGGTCATGATGTTCAGGTTGTTGCCCTCGTCCATGGCGGCGAAGGCGATGCGGTCGCCCTTGGGGGACCAGGAGGGCGATCCGTAGTAGTCCCCTTCATGCGTCAAGGCGCGCAGGTTCGATCCGTCACGGTCCATGACATAAACCATGGGCTTGCCGCCCCGATCCGAGATGAAGACGATTTCGTACCCGTTGGGCGACCAGCTGGGCGAGGTCTCGATGGAGCCGGAGAAGGTGAGGCGCTGGGATTTGCCGTCCGGGAAGCCCCGGCGGTAGATTTCGGTGTTCCCGTCCATGGTCGAAGCGTAGACGATCTCCTTGTCCATCTTGTTGTACCCGGGGGAGGTATTCATGCCCTTGGAGGTGAAGAAGACCCCGTTCTTGCCGGATTCGAAATCCTTCAGGTAGAATTGGGGCTGCCCGCCGGCGTAGCTGGTGTAGAGGACCTTTCCCTTGCCGTCCACCCAGGTGGGCATCAGGTTGATGGACTTGTTCTTCGTGACTTCCGTGACGTTCGCGCCGTCATAGTCCATCACCGAGATTTCCTTGTTCCCGCCCCGCTTGTTGACGTAGACGATGCGGGACTGGGCGATGCCCTTTTCCCCGAAAAGCTGGTAGACCAGCTCGTCCGAGAACTTGTGGGCGGACTGGCGCAGGTCCGCCTTCTTGCCCGAGTATTTCTTGCCGATGATCTTTTCCTGGGTGTCGATGTCGATCAGGTCGCAGGCCAGGGTGAAATTGTCCCCTTCCAGGGTGTATTCCCCGCGCACGTAGGCCAGGGCCCCGTCGCTCTTGAACTCCCCCTTGGTGGTGCTGTCGAACCGGGGCGCGGCCTTAATCTTGAAGCGGCCGCTGAACTCCAGGTCCCAGGCGATGACGGCATGGGGCGTGAAGGGGATGGTCTTGGCGTCGCCCTTGGCGCAGATGAAGTCCACGAACCCCAGGGAGATGGTCTCGGCGCCCTTGTTCTCGGAGGTGATGACCACGTCCGCGGCGCGGGCGGGAAGGTGGAAGGCGAAGGCGAGAAGGGCCAATCCGAGGGCGATCCGGGAACGATCAAGCATATTATTGGCCTTGATAAAGGAAGTCACATCCGACCTCGAGCTCGTCATTGGGGAAATTCTCGGGGATGGGAGGCACGGTTTCCATCCGCTTGATGGTCATCAAGGCGAGTTCATCCAGGCTCGAGCTCCCGCTCGCCCCGGTCACGTCCGCCGAAACGATGGTGCCGTCCCGGGAAACCTTGAAGGTCACGACCACCTTGACCCGGCCCGATACGTCGATTCCGGTCGGGGGATTCCACAATTGGTCGACCTTTTTCTTGACGCGCGCGGCCCATAGGGAAAGCCGGGGATCCTGCGGAACGCTCATCTGCACTTGCGGTTGCGGCAGGACCTGCTGCTCCTGGACCACTTCCTTGACGGGCTTGGGCTCGTCGTCTTCCTTCGGCTTGACCACCTTGGGCTCCGGCTTCTTGGGCTGAACGGCGTTGGTGGGCTTGGGCGTCAGCTTGGGCGCCTCCGGAGGAGCCACCGGCTCCGGCGGTTTGGGAGGCGGTTCCGGGGGCGGGATCACCTTGGGCGTGAGCGGCCGGAGCTTCGGCGGCTCCAGGTTGACGAGTTCAAAGACCGGGACCACGGAGGGACGGTGCGGGGCGAGCAGGGCCGACAGGCCGATGGCGATGATGGCTATCCCATGGACCAGGACCGAGACGAGCAGAGCGATGTTCTGGGTGAGGGGCTCTTTGCCGTGGGAGGCGCGCGGGACGAATTCCCTCGAGCCCGCCGGTCCGTTGTGATCCGGGGCCGCGGAGGGAACCGATTCTCTGGGAATGGTCGCCATGGCTGGGAATCCTCAGTGACGCTTGGGCTTGGAGGCAGCCCTGCCTTGCGGCGCGCCCGGGTCGGTTAGGAATCCCAGGCGTTTGCCGCCTTGGCGCTGCACCGAAGCCACCAGCTCCATCACGAATCCGTAAGGCACGGTTTGATCGCTGTTGATGATGATGGCGGTCTCGTCGTCCCCGGTCCAGACCGTGCGGAAATCCTTTTCGAAGCTGGCGGGGTCCGAAGGCGTCTCGTTGATGAGGATCTCGCGTTCCTTGGTGACCGTCACCTGGATGGCCTTCTTCTCTTCCAGGCTCGCGGCCTGGGCCTTGGGCAGCTCCACCTTCACGCCCTGACTCATCAGCGGGGCCGTGATCATGAACACGATCAGGATCGCGAACAGGACATCGATCAGGTTGATCAAATTAAGCTCGGGATTCGGCTTCAGGGATTCGCGTCTACGCATGGTATGTTCCGGCTACGGGCCGATCAGGCTTTCTTCGCCGTGGAACGCTCCAGGGCCGAAAGATCGCCGCGCTTGAAAAGGCTTACCAGCTCCGAGCCGAAGTTGAACATGAGGGACTCGGCCTTGCGGTTGAAGCCGGCGAAGGCATTGTACCCCACCGAGCTGGGGATGGCCACCAACAGGCCGGCCATGGTGGCCAACAAGGCTTCGGCGATTCCGGGGGCGACCACGGTGATATTGCCCGACCCCTGCTTGCCGATCTGGTAGAAGGAGTCCATGATGCCCCAGACCGTGCCTAAAAGGCCGATCAGGGGTCCCGTGGCCGAGCAGAAGGCCAGGAAGACGAGGGAGCGTTCGTTCTTCTCCTTTTCGATGTCCACGGCGCGTTCGGTGGATTCGCGCACGAGTTCCCCGCGGTGCTCCAGGGAATCGTAGGAGACGTAGGCGGAAAGGCCTTCCATTTCCGACAAGGCGGACTTGGTGATGCGGCCCATGGGCGAATCCGGCATGTTCTTGGACAGCTTGAGCAGGTCCTGGAAGCTGGGGCGCTCGCCCATCTGTTCCCGCCACTTTTCGAAGGACTTCTTGCTGGAGTGGTTGGCAAGCCATTTCTGGACGAGCATGGCCCACACCCCGATGGACAGGATGAACATGATGCCGACGATGGCGAAGGTGGAAACCGTGGCTTGCTTCAGGATTTCCAGGATGACTGAATGCATGGCTGACCCGGTTAGGTGTGGAATGGGGCGGCGATGCCGCGAAACAGAGTAAAACTAAAAAATTCGGGGAGGAAAAAGTAGCGCACGGGAAGATGGAACGGGACGGGGCCGGGACTTCCCGTCCCGTCCATCCCGTTTCCCGTAGGGGAGTTCAGCCGAGGGACTCCATGAGGCGATCGACTTGCTTCTTGAGATCCGGGTCCTTCTCCATGCATTGCTCCACCTTCTTGATGCTGTGGATGACGGTGGAGTAGTCCCGGCCGAAGGCCAGGCCGATGGTGTGCAGGGAGTTGTCGGTGAGCTGCCGGGCCATGTACATGGCGATCTGGCGGGGTTCGGCCACGTTCTTCTTGCGGGTCTGGCTCGTAAGCAGGGAGACCGTGGTGCTGTACTCCATGGCCACCTGGTCCAGGACCCGCTTGATGGTCACGGGCTGGTTCACGTTGCGGAGGGTGTCGCCCAGGATCTGCTTTGCGATTTCCACCGTGATGGGCATGTGGGTGAAGCTGGCGTAGGCGGAAAGCTTGATCAAGGTGCCTTCCAGCTCGCGGATGTTCGAGGTCACCTGGTTGGCCACGTAGGTGAGCACGTCCCCGGTGATGCAGGAGTCCCCGTCCCCTTCGCTCTTCTTCTGGAGGATGGCGAGGCGGGTTTCCAGGTTCGGAGGCTGCAGATCGGCCAGGAGGCCGGTGTCGAAACGGGACAGCAGGCGGGTGTGCAGGCCCTTGATCTCGGAAGGGGGCCGATCGGAGGTGATGACGATCTGCTTGTTCAGGGACTGGAGGATGCTGAAGATGTTGAAGAACTCGTCCTGGGTGCTCTGTTTGCCGGCCAGGAACTGGATATCGTCGATGAGGAGGATGTCCGCGTCCTTATAGACCTGGTAGAAGGTGCGCGAGTCCTTGTTCTTCTGGACGAACTCGATGTACTCCCGGGTGAACTCTTCCGAGGTGCGGTAGACGACCTTGCGGACGGTCTCGTTCTCGATGCAGAAGTGGGCGATGGCCTGGACCAGATGGGTCTTGCCCATGCCGGTGCCGCCGTAGAGGACCAGGGGATTGAAATTGTTGTGGCTGGGCGCTTCGGCAACGGCCATGCAGGCGGCGTGGGCCAGCTGGTTGCAATCCCCGATGACGAAGTCATCGAAGGTGTATCGGGTATTGAGAGGGACCGTCACCTCGATGCGCACGGGACCGCGGGACTTGAGCCAAGGGGCGTCCTGGCCGGGCGCCGCGCCGGCTCCGTTGTAGGAGGACATTTCCGAGCGGCCTTCGCCGGACCGGAAATCCGACTGGTAGACCTCCAGGTGCGGCGCACGGGAGAGGACGGAGAAGGAGATGCGGACCGGGCTGCGGAGGATGTCCTCCAGGGTCTTTTCGATGATGCCGCGGTAATGATGGGACACGTACTCGAGGACGAAGCCGTTGGGAACCCCTATGACCATCTCCCCGGCGGAAGACTCGACGATCTCGAGGGCCGAGAACCAGGTGTTCAGGGCGGACTCGGAAATCTGGGACTTCAGCGCCGAGAGGCACTGCGACCATAAGGAGCTCTCTTCGGCTTCTATCAAGGTGTGTTCGCCCATCATTTATTGCGTCCCATCGCTCTCCCTTGCCCGTATGCAACTTGTTGACCTTGAAGAAGATCTGACGGGTTAATTTAAGAATAATTGGATTTGCCTGGGCAAGAGCGGCGAACATTTTTTTAAACGCTCCAATCGACCTTATTTCGCGCTTCCGGAATCGAAGCGATCCTGCTCCCCATCTTCTCCCTACTTTGTCCACGCCATGTCAACAGCCTATGCACAAAAAAAATTCCTTTGCGGTTGATCCCGATCCGGAAATGATCCTAGAATTAGCGCCCTTTTTTCGGAGCGCGGTTTCTCGCCGGGTCCCCGACCTCCGGAAACCCATTCCCCGGGTGGCGGCCTTGACCCGGACGGTTTTCCGCATCCGCCCGCGGGCCCAGGCCTTATGGGATTCCCAGGCCCCCGGCACCCTCCCCGATTTCCCCGGTCCATCCCCTGAATGCGCTCCCGCGGATGCCGCAGGAAGCCCTCCGAAAGTAAAACCGGGGAAAGTTAAAGTAACCCTTCAACTATTCCGATGAAGGAAGTACGCCCGCCGCGCCTAAGCCGCCGATGGATGGGTAAAAGGGAGCAGGACATGATCAGCAATTCCGCCAACGTTTCGAGGAAAGACCCCGTTCCGCCCTCCCCCGCCCTAAACTCCTCAAAGGACGGCCCCAAGACCGAGGCCCGGAACGCCGCTCCCGAGGCCAAGGAGGGTCCGGCCGTTTCCGCTTCGGCGCCGGATTGGAACTATGAGTCCCGGACCTCGCTCTCCTACTCCCGCACGGAAGACCTTTACCTCAAATACACCTCCCGGGACGGGGACGTCCTGGAGATGAGTTCCCATAAGTCGGAGACGGCCGATTACAGGGAGCTCCTGAGCATCAGCGCGGGCGCGAAGGCCCTGGCGGCCGATGACGCGAAGAAGAAGGCGGGCGGGAAGGACGCGGCAGGTAACACGGAAGAGACGGACCCCAAGGCAAAGCAGCTCGCCGAACTCCGTGAATGGGCCAGGCAGGTCGAAAAGGAAGTGCGCCAGCAACAACTGAAAATCCTCGAGCAAATCTTAAAGCAATCCGGTAAGCACGTGGAAGCGGGGGAAGGGCGCTTCCTCATGGTGATGCCCGATGGGGGCCCGGATGCATCGGGTCCCGCCGCCAAGACCGAAGCCGCCCCGGTGCCGGAATATTGGAACGCGGAGAACACTTCGGATCGCATTGTGCATTTTGCCACGCAAATGGCCGAAATTTCGGGCCTGGACCCCAAGGAATTCGCGGAATCCATCCGCAAGGCCATCGGCGACGGCTTCGATCAGGCCCACGAGGCCACGGGCGATCTGACGGGCCCGGCGGCCAAGTTGAACCAGGACACCCGCGATCTGGTCTTCACCAAATTGTCCAAATGGCTTGAAGAGCGCGAACCCAAGATGGATAATCAAGGGCCTACGAAGCAAGCCATTTAAAACCGCGGAAGTGCCCGATGGAATTGAGAATCACAAGCAACGACAAGATAGCCCTCTTCCTGGTGAAAGGGAAAATCGGCTGGGACAATTCACGCATCCTCGACACCCAGATCCACAAGATGGTGGAGAAGGGATGCTCCCACATCATCTTCAACCTGGACGAAGTCTCCTTCCTCTGCAGCGGCGGCATCGGCGCGCTGGTCTACAACATGAAAAAAGTGCAGGAGACCGGCGGCGACATCTACATCGTATCCAGCTCCGATTACATCCAGTTCCTGTTCGCCACCATCGGATTCAACATCATCTTCAGCGGCAGGATCTTCAAGTCGTTCGATGAGTTCGTGGACAAGGTGCTCCAGCCCAAGGGGCTCTCCCTCAACCTGGGCAATTCCGAATCCAGCCTCCTCAATACGGAAGAACACCGCTTCAACGACGGCGCCAAGAACGCCGCCTGATCCCTGACGGGGGAGTCCGCCTCCCCCTCCAGGCACTCCTCCCGCGGGGCCAAAAAAGCTATCCTTATTTCATGGTACAACCCGCCGTCGTGCGCGAACCGCTGAAGTTCAAATCCATCCTGCAATCCAAGATCTGGGGCGGCGAAGGCCTGCACCGCGTGCTCGGGAAAGGCCGCCCGTCCGATACGGACATCGGCGAATCCTGGGAACTCTCGGACCGGGACGACAATGCGAGCGTGATCGCCGGTGGGTCCTTCTCCGGCCGCAACCTGCGGGACCTGTTCTCCGTGCATGCCAGGGACATCCTGGGCAGCCAGTACATGCCGAGCCTGGCGCGCTTCCCCCTGCTCTACAAATTCATCTTCGCGCGGGAGAACCTTTCCGTGCAGGTCCATCCCGGGGAGGATTCCCCCTTGGGCGAGGCGAAGACCGAATGCTGGTACATCCTCGAGGCCCCGGCGGGCGCGGAACTCATCCTGGGCATTTCCGGGAGCGGTGATCGCGACCAGGTCCTGGCCGCCCTCCGCACCCGTGAGTGCCGGACGGTCCTCAACAAGGTGCCGGTCAAGGCCGGGGACATGTTCTTCATTCCCGCGGGCACCGTCCATGCCATTACGGCCGGCCTGCTCCTCTACGAAGTGCAGCAGAATTCGGACACGACCTTCCGCTTGTACGATTGGGATCGGCTCGATCCCTCGGGCAAGCCCCGTGCCCTGCATTCCGCCGAGTCGGAACAGGTCATCGATCTGCGCCGCCACGATAAGCATCGCATCCCCCCATTGCTGATCCGGCGGCCGACGCATGAGGAGGAATTCCGCGTGGCATGCCGGCATTTCGCCGTGACCAGGCTCTCCAAGGTCCGCGGAGCCGTTCCACTCGGTAATGGGGAGCGCTTCCGCGTGCTCACCTGCATCGCCGGAGCGTTCGAAATCGGCTGGGACGGCGGACAGCCCATGGGCATTGGCCTGGGCGAAACGGTTTTGGTCCCCGCCGCCTGCCCCCATCCCAGGATCCGGGAAACCGCGCCCGACTCTTCCCTATTGGTCAGCTTCCTGCCCGTAATCAGCGAAGAGATCGATGCGCCCTTGAAGGCCGCTGGATACGGGGATACGGAGATCCGGGACCTGGGCGGCCTGGAAGGGCTTCCCTGATTTCCCGCCCGCGGGATTAATCGCCTAAAGCGTTATCAATAGCTGAGATAACGCGAGCCGCCACATTAATCCCACTCTTCCCATTGGAAACTGCCTTTCCAATCCGGGGGGTACCCTCCAAGTTTCCCCTCCCGGTTTTTGCATGGTTACCGTTTGAAAGTCTCCAAGAAAATTTGACAGCCCCAAGGATGAAACGTATCTCCTCGCCAAGATGAGGAGCCGCACGCTTGTCAGGAGATGTCAGGTTTTGTCGAAAAGGCTACCTTCTCCGGCCGGTGAATGCACCTTCCACTCTTCACTAAACAAGGAGTTCCTTACATGAGAAAAGTTTCCATTTTCGCCGGCCTCGTGCTCGCACTGACCGTCGCCGCCAATGCCCAGGTCGAAGGTTTCGGATATGATGTCCAGAATTCCCAGATCGTCGGCCGCCTCGGACTCGGCGGATTCAACCACCTGGAAGTCGGCCTCGGCCTGCAGTGGGACAACAACAACATCCCCGGCGCCACCAATTCCCAGGAAGACGATGCCCAGATGACCATGTCGGCTTCGGTCCGCTACCTGCTCGCCTTGCACCAGTGGGAGAAGCTCACCGGCTTCCTCCATGTCGGCCTCTACTTCGCGGATGATCAGGCCCATGGCTCCGTCGCCAACCGCCGTTCGACCCTGTCGACCTTCATCGGGTACGAACCGGAACTCGTCCTGGTCCCGCACCTGGCCGTGTCGACCAAGTTCGGCCTCGACATCCCGATCATGCCCGACTTCTCGTTGAGCACCTCCGGCGAGCAGATCAGCATCGTCCAGGGTTTCAACTTCCGCATCTTGTTCTAAATCGCTTCAGCGCCTGGATGCCCTGGGATCCCCGATTCCAGAGCCTCCGGGCCTTTTTCCCCTCCCGCCTCCGGGCACCCTCCCCCGCCTCCAATCTCACGCCAAGCTCCAAACCGACTACATTATTCCCATGACCGCCAAACTCCCCCATCTGGGATTCGGACTGGGACTGCGCATCCCCCACTACTCCCATATTTTCGAGCACCGCCCCCGGGTCGACTTCTTCGAAATCATCTCCGAGAATTTCATGGCCGCGGGCGGCGTCCCGCTGCGGAACCTGGAACGGATCCTGGAAACCTATCCGGTGGTCCTGCACGGGGTGTGCATGTCCCTGGGAGCGCCCGGCGATCTGGACATGGGATACCTTAAGAAGCTGAAGGCCCTGGCGCGCAAGACCGGGACGCCCTGGTTCAGCGATCACCTGTGCTGGACCAAAGCGGGCGCGCATCATTACCACGATCTGCTTCCCCTTCCCTATACGGACGAGGCCGTCCGGCACGTGGCCGAGAAGGCCCGCATCGCCCAGGATTTCCTGGAGATCCCTTTCGGCATCGAGAACCTCTCGGCGGTGGCGGAATTCTCCGCGGGCACCATGCCGGAGTGGGAGTTCTACCGCGCCGTGGTGGAAAGGGCGGATTGCCGTATGATGCTGGACGTGAACAACATCTACGTGTCTTCGCGCAACCATCATTTCGATCCGATGGATTACGTGCGCGGGCTCGATCTGTCCCGGGTGTGCCAGATCCACCTGGCGGGGCACACCGACAAGGGGACCTACGTATTGGACACCCATGACGGGCCCGTGCGCGAGGAAGTGTGGGACCTCTTCAAGGTCGTTTACGCGGGCACGGGGGGGGTGGCGACCATGGTGGAGTGGGATGATAACTTCCTGCCTTTCCCGGAGACGCATGCTGAGGTGCTGCGCGCTCAATCGTTGGTCTCGGGGGCGGGGGCGATCGGCGGGGCCGGCCTCAGAACGGGCTCGGCTGTCGCGTAGCTCCCAGGTGGTGGGTCTTTTGGCCGGTCCAAACCTGGACTCCGGTTCCTTAGCTTAAAAGCGCTGATCGGTTTCCCTCGCACGCGCGGCCGCGATGGCAGCGCTTTTGCGCGTTTGGACCGGCCGTTCGCATGTCGCCCGAATTCGGCCGGCCCCGCCGATCGCCCCCGCCCCCGAGTCCATCCCCCTGGCAGGCAGACCCATGGCTCGCGGGGTGGGTGGGTCTGATGGTTTGGGTCCACCAGGGCTTTGTTCCCGGGCGGTCATCGCGGTCGTAAGGTGGCTTAAAGGTTTCGGCCGATCCGTTGTGGGGCAGGACTGCGGGGTCGAGGGGTGGGTCGGATGGGGTGCCGCCCTGGGAGAGGCGGCGTTTGGCGCAGGGGGACGCCCTAGGAGTGGCGGCGTTTGGCGCAGGGGGGACGCCCTGGGAGAGGCGGCGTGGGGCTGGGGGTTGTGGGAGTGCGTGGTGGCGGGGGAAAAAAAGAACCCGCCCCTTTTGGAGGCGGGTTCTTCAGACATGTCGGCGAGGCGCCGGATGTTCAGGTGCGGATTAGGCTTTGCAGCCGCCCAGACCCTTGCATTCGTTCTTGCCGTGGCAGTCATGGGCTTTGCCGGCCTTGTCGGCGGCCATGCCCATTTTCTTGGCGGCGGCGTCGATACCGGCCTGATCCATCTTGCATCCGCCCTTGCCCTTGCAGCTGTTCTGACCTTTGCACGAGTGCTTGTCAGTCGCAGGGGCCGTGGACACGGTCGTGGTCGTGGTCGACGAGGTCGTCGTCGTGCCATGAGCGGCCGGGGTGGCGGGAGTTGCGGGAGTTGCGGGGGTCACGCCAGGGGTGGCGGGAGTCGCAGGGGTGGCGGGAACGACGGCGACCGAGGTCGAGTCCTTATGCGCCTTGGCCTTCTTGGCCTTTTTCCCATGATGCTTGACGGTGGTATCCGCGGTCGTGGTGGTCACGGTCGTGGTCGTCGAGGTCGTCGTCATGCCGGGAGCGGCAGCGGCGGCGGGAGCGGCGGCCGGAGCCGTTGCGTCGGCGGCGGAAACCGAAGACACCGAGATCATGCCGGCGGCGATGCCGGCGAAGGCCAATTGGGCCAGCAGGTTGGACTTATTCATTTAACGGCACCGGCGGCGGGAGCGGCGGCGGGGGCCGCGGCGGGAGCGGCTTCGCCTTCGGCGGGAGCGGCGGCGACGGCTGCGTCAGCCTTCTTGGCCTTCTTCGCCTTCTTCTTGGCGGCCTTGGTGTCCGCGGTGGCTGTGGCCGGGGCGGCTTCAGGAGCGGCGGCCGGAGCAGCGGCGGCG
>JAQBPO010000085.1 GCA_028287465.1 Fibrobacterota bacterium | reverse complement strand
TTACGGCGGCCTATCTCACGGGAAAGGGCCTGGCCTCGCTCTGCCCCTCCTACGACCTGAACCAATGGCAGCTGTTCGACCTGATCGATGCCATGGCCTCGGCCCATCCCGACGCCGTCCGCCGCCTGGAAATAACGGTCCACCAATACCTGCCCAGCTTCCACATGGAGCATTGCGTATTCGCCGCCTTCATGAGCAATGGGTCCAGCTTCCGCGATTGCGGCAAGCCCTGCGAGCGGCATCGCGTGGAACTGCGCGATCATACGGGCGCCCTCCATCCCTTGAAAGCGGATCAGGAATGCCGCAATACCATGTTCAACGGGAAGCCGCAAAGCGCCGCCATGCTGGTCCCCTCCCTCTTGGCCAAGGGCATCCGCCGCTTCCGCCTGGAAGCCCTTTACGAGGACGGCGCGACCTTGCGGGCCAAGGTACTGGCTTATGCGGGCCTGGTCGCCGGAACCGCGACGCCCCAGGACGTCTTCACGCGCATGGGCGTGGTCGAGAAATACGGCGTGATGGAAGGCCAGCTTCGCAATGCGGCCGTCCATCAGGATCGCAAGAAGGGCCTTCCGGCCTGATCCAGGGTACCTCGCAGGTTACCCATCGCTTCCTTCCCGCCCCGCTTTCCCATCCATCCCCGCCTGCTATCTCCGCCTCCCCAAGCGCCGGGGCCAAATCGGCCCCGCAATCGATGCGATTAACCTGAACCTCCCTACCCCGCCCATGGCGGGCCTCCGGGAGGACCGCGGGTCGGGGGCCTGCGTTCCGATTCCGCCGGTCGGCTCGCCCACTCGATCGGCGGGAACTGGAATATCTTTCCATGAATTCCCATCGCAAGCGGTCCTCTCCCGGACTCCATGCTCGCGCAAGGCCATCATCAGGAGATTCCCATGCAAGCTTCCAGAAAATCACAGGCCAGGCTTTTGGCCGGGCCTCTTTCGGCTCTTTCGACCCTTTCGGCCCGCAAATCCCTGATGGCGCTGGGCGCCGGGTTGACCGCCCTTTTGGCCTTTTCCGGTTGCCGGGAATCCATGTCTCCGATGGGGGCCCAGGATGATTCCGGAATGGCCGTTTCCGCCTTGTCCGTCCAGCCGG
Source organism: Fibrobacterota bacterium (assembly GCA_028287465.1). Classification (GTDB taxonomy): domain Bacteria; phylum Fibrobacterota; class Fibrobacteria; order UBA11236; family UBA11236; genus Chersky-265. The sequence goes on along the minus strand of JAQBPO010000085.1, from coordinate 20,326 downwards.
GAACCTATACCCTGTCCGCGGTCCACTCCGGCAAATGCGTGGAAGTCCCCAATGCCAGCCTCTCCGACGGCGCCGTCCTGGCCCAGATGCCCTGCAATGGATCCCTGAAGCAACAATGGAAGCTCCAGAGTCCTTCGGCCGGGATTTGGAAACTGGTATCGGCGGTCAGCGGCAAATGCGCCGACGTGTCCGGGAATTCCTATTCGAACGGCGCCAAGATCCACCAATGGGGCTGCCATACGGGGGACAACCAGAAGTTCATCATGACGGACAAGGGATCCGGGCAGTATGAATTCAAGGTCGTTTCGAGCAGGAAGTGCATGGACGTGACGGGAGTCAGCGTGGCCGACGGCGCGCAGATCCAGCAATGGGATTGCGCCTCCTCGGGAAACCAGAAGTTCACCGTCTCTCCCGTCATCATCCCGCCCCCGACCGGCACCACGGCCTGCAAGCGCGGCTATGCGTACGGCGGGAATTCGACCGCGGACATGCAGGCCATGTCCAAGGGCGTTTCCTGGTGGTACAACTGGGGCACCACGGCGGACCAGGGAGTGGCGGGCACCTACCTGGCTTCAGGCGTCGAATTCGTTCCCATGGTCTGGGGCAAGAATTTCATCGGCAATGCGGATGCGGTCATCAAGCAGGACGGGGCCAAATACCTGCTGGCCTTCAATGAGCCCAACTTCTTCTCCCAATCGAATATCACCCCCCTGGAAGCCGCGGCGATGTGGCCCCAGATCGAGACCATCGCCAGGAACCACAACCTCAAGATCGTCTCCCCGGCCACCAACTTCTGCGGTGGCGGGTGCAATGAAACCGACCCTTACGTCTGGCTGCAGAAATTCTTCGCGGCCTGTCCCAACTGCAAGGTGGATTATATCGGCGCGCACTGGTACGCCTGCACCGGGGACGCGCTCAAATGGCATATCGGCAACCTGAAGCAGTTCAACCGTCCCATCTGGCTGACGGAATTCTCCTGCCTGGACGGGGCGGACAAATCGGTGGCCGCCCAGAAAGCCTACATGACCACGGCCCTGGACATCCTGGAGAAGGAACCGGCCGTGTTCCGCTACTCCTGGTTCACGGGCCGCTTCGCGGACGTGCCTTCCATCAATCTCCTGGGAGCCCCGGGACAGTTGACGGAACTGGGGCAGACCTATGTGAGCTTGCCGCAGGCCTGCAAACAATAGCGTTGGCGGGAGGGATTCAGTAAATCCCTTTGCAGCTCCAGGTCTCCATCTCATTGTTCCGCACGCACCGGTTCTTCCCCAGGTGCGGATACTGGTACTCGATCTCGTACCCGAAGGAATCGGTCTTATAGGCGAACCTGGAGCAGTCCGGGCAGGCCTTGTGCAGGTCGAGCTCCATGCGGGTCTGGAAACCGGGCTCGATATCGTCCAACTGCACGGGATAGCGGCCGTTTCGCTCCTTGTAGCTCTCGACCCCGGCCACGGCGCGATCGAGCACGGAGGCCCCTGACTTCGCCTGGGGGCAGGCATTGGGACCGCAACAGGACGCCAGGATGGCGGGAACCAAGGCGCAGATCAGGATGGGACGCCGGGCCGATCGCCTCATTTCCCGCCCTGGATCCGTTTCAAGGCCAGGACCTTGCGGCCCCGCTTCGCATCCACCAGCGGGCAATCGTAATCCTGGAACGACTTGCAGTCCTTAGGGAGAATTATGTCGAAAAGGTCCAACCGGTCCTTGGATGCCTTGAAGGCGAAACGCAAGGAATCGCCCGGCGCCGCCAAATCGAAAAAATCCATTTGCGGCATATTGTCGAGCCAATCGATCGCCAGGTCCAGCTTCCGCTTCCCGGCAGGCAATCCCTCGATGGAATCCCCCTTGATGACGACGGTGTCCCGGCAGGCGCCCTTTTCCGTGCAAGCGTAGACGCCGTCCAGGATCAAGCCGCCGTAGACATCGTAGATGGTCCCGATGCCCTCCCCCATCTTCAGGAATTCCGCCCCCGCATCCTTACCGGCTTCCCAAGCCTCTAGTACGGAATCGTTCACGGCGCGGACGGCGATGAAGGGCGCGGAAACCGAAGTATCGCTCCCGGGATCCTTCAAGGCCGCGGAATCCGGAGCGGCCTTGAGGATGGCGGCCCCTCCTTCGTGATTATTGTAATCCGTTACGATGGCGCTCCCATGGATCTGCAGGTAGACGCTCCCGGAGGGGAACTTCGTCGCGAAGATGGAAAGGCTCCGCTTCAACCCTTGGTAATAGGTCCGGTCCAGGTAGAATCCGTCGAACCGGTGCAGGGAGGGATCGTCCTGGGCGGCAGCCTCATCCGCATCGCTTGCGGAATGCGAAGCATCAGGGCTCAGCCGCGCCTCTTTCACCTTCACCGCCTCCTCGGTTTTACGGCATCCGGGAACCACGGCGGCCAGCGCGGCAAGGCAGAGCATTCCGGACAGGCGCAAGAATGGGCCCCGAAGGACGGTCGCGCTCAAGGGGTCAGGCTTCCTTTGTCTTCACGAAAACGTCCGCGGTATAATCGTCATCCTCGGGATCCAGGGGCTTCTCCCCGGGTACGGTCTCGGGCGCCCGGTCTTCCCCGAGCCGGTAACCCACGGTCATCTTCAGGCGGGACAAAGGGATTACGGATTGCTTGTCCATGACGAAAAGCTTTTCGTCCTTGAAGTCGAAGGTCAGGACCTTGACGACCTCGGATTCCGCGTCCGCCAGGTCCTCGGTGATGCCGTTCCGGGCGAGTTCCTCGAACGTCACCGCGCGGCCCTTTTTGGTATAGCCGAGAACGGCCTTGATGGCGTACTTGGAAACCGAATCCAGGATTTCGTCGTTGATTTCCTTGATGTTCACGGACGCGTCGTTCTGGAAGGCCAGTTTGAAGCTGCGGGTCTCGCAGACCACCCGGTTGGAAAGGGACATTGACGACCTCGTCGGAAGCCCCTGGAACCCAGGCGGCGGCCGGCTCTACGCCGGCACACCAAATCTAGTTCAGGCGCCGGCATTTGCCAGGAAGCGAGAGGAAAGGCTCAGGGACCCTTGCCGCCCGCGCCGAGGAAGGCTTCGAGGGCCCGCCGCTTTTCCGGGAACCGATCCAGATCGTTATGCCCGCCTCCCTCGATCGCGACCAGGGTCTTGGGGCCGTCATGGCATTCGTAAAGGGCCTTCCCGTACTTGAAGGGGATGGTGCCGTCCTGGGTGCCGTGGAGGATCAGCACGGGCGCCTTTATTTCCGGCATCTTCGCGCAGCTGTTGAGGGAATAGTCCAGGTAAAGGAAGGGCAGCATGAACCAGTATTCCCTGTAGATCATGCCGCACAGGCTCGCATAGGGCGATTCCAGGATCAAACCGGCCAATGGCTTGCCCCGCGCCACGTCGACGGCGATCCCGGTCCCGATGGAACGGCCGTAGACGATGATATCGCCGTCCGCGTATCCCAGGCTCCGGGCATAGGCGTAAACCGCCTCGGCATCGAGATACAACCCCTTCTCCGAGATCTTCCCGCCGCTCTTCCCGTACCCGCGGTAATCCACCAGGATCATGTCCGTGCGCAGGTATTCCAGATCATCCATGACGAAGCGCCACGAGGCCAGGGAACCGGCATTGCCGTGGAAATACAGGATGACCCTGGGGCTATTGAATTTCCGGTACCGGATGGCGCTGAGGGTCACACCGTCCCCGGTCCGGAGATTGACTTCCTCTCCCCCCTCGCCCAAAGCGAAGGTTGCCCCCGGAGGGAGCTTCTCGGCCGGGAAAATCATTCTGGTCTGGAAGGCGCAACCCACGGCGAACACGATGATGCAGACGATGAAGAGGATGCGGACGGCCTTGAAAGCGATCCCCATCATTCCGCCATGGGAGGCAGGAGGATATCCGGGTACTTTTCCGCGATCTTGGCCCGGAAGTTCACGAGCTCCTTTTTGCGCAGGCGGTGGACGAACTCCCCGTCATGGTACAGGCCGCCCGCGGCCAGATCCATGGTGATGTCCTCGACCTCGTTATGGGCGCAGGGATTCGAGGGAAACGGGTTCTTATCGTTGCCGAGGATCTCCCAGTCCGTGCCGGAGATCCTGTTGAGCGCCGTATACACCCTGCGGATGCTGCCGGGGACCTCGATGGCCGGATCGCTGACCTGGCCCAGGATGGCCGGGGAATCGAAGGCATGGCCTTCCAGCTTCCGAATCAGTTCCTCCGTGGACAGGTCCATCCTGCAGATGACCTCGGGATTCGGCTCCCCCATCACCTGCATCAGGGCGTTCAGCACATCCACGTATTCGACGTGCAGCCTTTTTTCGGAGTGGTAATGCTCCTCCACCTCGCGGATCCTGCCGTTGAAGCGGTTCATTTCCTGGGAGGAAAGCATGGGGCGATTCCTGGATCCGCTCGCTAAGCCCGTTTCAACCCGTCCCGCAAGGAGGGCAAGGCCAGCCGGGGAAGGATGACGGCAAGGTATGCGACGCTCAACCACAGGTAGTTGAAGGGCCGATCGTAAACCTTGGAATGCGAGAAGACCGCGATGCCGATCAGGACCAGGAGGCCCAGGTAGCGGGTCGCCTTGTTCTCGTCGTATACGGGCCGGATGCCGGAGATCAGGAGCCATACCAGCATGGCGGGCAGCACCGATCGGGGCATTGCCGCCAACAGGGACATGAGGACCAGGTAGAATGAAGCGAAGAGGCCGTTCGCGAGGTTGCCGCCGCCATGCGCCTGGTTGCGAAGGGTCATGATGATGGCGGCCACGAAGGCGAAGGCCAGGGGGAACAGGATGGCGCTGCAATAAATCCAGGTGACGGGTTTCCGGGTCCGCGCCAGGAAACCGGCTATCGCTCCCGGTTTATCGTTCGATTCGTCCATGCCTTGAAATATAGCATTCAGCGGGCTCCAGGGTCCTTAGGCGGGCCGATATGGCATTACTGCCATCCGCTCCGGGCACCTATTTGCAATCCCCTCCGGGTCATCCTAATATTGACCGACACCCCCCAAAGGATCGACATGGCGCACCCGGAGATGGATAGAATCAACCTGAACGGTTTGAAATGGATTCCCGCGGCCGTCGTGGTAGTCGTGGGTATCGTATTCGTTACCTCCTGCTTCCATGTCGTCCCTCCCGGGCACCGGGGCATTTCCGTCACCCTGGGCAAGGTGAACCCCATGGCCAAGGGCGAAGGCTTGACCTTCAAGAAGCCTTTCATCGAGGCCATCTACGATTTCCCGGTGCGCCAGAAGACCGTGGAAGGCAATGCGGCCGCCTACTCGAGCGACCTCCAGACCGTGCAGGTGACCTTCAAGACCCTGTACCGCATTCCCGAGAACCAGGTCATCAACATCTTCCAATTGTATTCCGGCGATCCCTATACCACCCTGGTCGAACCCCGCATCCAGGAGGAATTGAAACAGACCACGTCCCTGTACCGCGCGGAGGAGTTGGTGAAAAGCCGGGAAAAGATCAAGACCGAGGTCCTGGAGAAGGTCAAGCGGGCCGTGGGCGACCTGATCATGGTGACCGATATGGCCATCACCAATTTCGACTTCACCGCTGAATTGGAACGGGCCATCGAACAGAAGACCATCCGGGAACAGGAAGCCCTGGCCAAATCCTTCGAATTGGATAAGGCACGCAAGGACGCGGAAATCACCGTCGTGAACGCGGAGGCCGAGGCCCGGTCGGTCAAAATCAAGGGCGAGGCGTTGAAGAACGCGCCCGATGTCATTTCCCTGGAAATCGTCAAGAAGTGGAACGGCGTAAGCCCAACCACGGTGGTGACCGGCCGGGGTGGCGCGGATATCGTCCTGCCCGTCAAATAATGGATAGGCGTAAAAAAACCGGTCCCAACGGTTTTGGACCGGTCCAATGTCCTGCACCTATCCGGGAATCCGGATGGCTATTTCTTTCCGGCCTTCTTCTCCCGCTTCTCGAGCTTCTTTTCCTTCATGCTCTTGGCGGGAGCCTTCTTGGTTTCCTTCTGGGCGCTTTTTTCCTTGGACATATTCACTCCTGTTATTGGAAATGAGGGCTTCAATTCCGCCACCGCGGTGGCTATGGGGAATAATAACCAAAATACATGGAATGGCACCATGGAAAACCGGAAATCCCCGGAGCCCCCGATCCCCCCATGCAACCGGCCGTCGAAGTCCTTATCGGTTCGAAGTCCTTATCGGTTCGATGTCCTTATCGGTTCGATGTCCTCATCGGTCCCGATGTCCCCATCGGACCAGGACTTTCCTCAAGGCGCCTTGGGATAGGACGTGCCCAAGGTCTTATTGATCACGCTGAGGAAGTAGTTGGCGACTTCCTTGTACCCTTTGGAATTGGGATGGATGCCATCCAGGCTGAAGGCCGAATGGAGCGGATCGAAAAGCGCGAACTTGGAAGAGAGGCCGGGAACGGCCCCGTTGTTCAGGCCGGTCAGCAAGGCGTTCACGTCCAGCAGGGTGAGCCTATCGGGGTTGGCATTGACCTTGGCCGCCAGATAGGCGTTATACCCTACCGTCAACTTGTCGGCCGTGGCCGCCTCCGCTTCCGTGAGGGTGAGGTTGGCCGCCAATACGGAATCGGTGCCGCCCAAAGCCTTCGGGATCCCATTCTTCTTCGCGATTTCCCCCAAGGCCGGCAGGAGGACGTATTTGACGTTCGCCTCTTCGGTCAGGAATCGGACATTGGTATCGATGGCGGGCAGGAAGGTCTTGGGGTCGAAAATGTATTTGGGAACCGCGGTCACGTAGGGGATGGTGATGATGGACGGGATATTGGCCAGGAAGATATGGGCGCTCGTCTCCCTGAGCAGGGTGTCCAGGGCCCGATCCATCAGGTCCGTATAGACCGCGATCGGGGTAACGGTGACTCCCTCCCGGACATCGCCGTCGATGATGCCCCCCAGGATGTCGTTGTTGCCGATCCACATGGTCATCAAGGTGGGTTGGAGTTTGATGGCCTGCCTAAGCATGGACGTATTATTGAACAGCCCACCCCGGAGGACGATATTGAAATATCCGTTATTGCCGCTCTCGGAAGAAGTACTGTCATAAGCGTAGATGAAATCCCGGGTGGTGGCCCCGGGCACCGCCAGATTGTTGTAGGGCCGATCGAGCCGGCCATTGGAAGCGATTTGCGCAACGGGCTTGTCCAGTAGTTTGGTGGTGATGCCGGTGGAATCGAGGAAGAGGGGAATGGTCGTCATGCCGGCGATCTTCTTGCGCCCCACTCCGGGCGAGTCCAGGAGCGGGAGCTGGAAGTCAGGAACCCCAATCTGCCTTGCCAGCAGGGCCGGATAGCTGGCCTGCTGCCAATCGGCGCGGAGACCTCCGCTCTGGAATCCCGCGGTGAGGCTGTTCCCGACCGCCACGTAGGTGACCGGGCCCCGGTCTGGATGATTATCCGATGCGCTTTCGAAGCAACCGGTGATGAGGGAGGCCGCGGCAAAAATGCAGAGCGTGGAAAGCGTAACGGTGATTCTCGACATGGATCCTCCGGGCGAAGAGTTTGGGAATAATAGATTAATCTTCTTCTTTGACGCCTTGGACTCAAGAGTTAATTTTCCCCCATCATCGCCTGCGCCGCCGCGGAGATGGACGGTTCACGCTCACGTTACCGATTACCCCGGAGGATTCCTTGATGCAAATACGGATGGTCCTGATTCCCGCCCTGACCCTCGCCTTTGCTCCCGGCATCCGGGCCGGAAGCGTGGACAATCGCAACAATAACAGCGCCGATTATATCCGCAGCGTGAGCCGGAACGCCGCCACCGATGGCGGGGACGTCGCCATCTACAATCCCGCGGGAACGGTTCGGCTCCAGGACGGATTGCTGGTCAGCCTGAATAACCAGACGGTCGCGAAATACAATCGCCACAAGCTGATCAAGCCGGACGTGGGCTACGAAAGCAATATCGTGAGCCCGCTCTATCCCACCGGCTTCGCGGTCTACAAGCGCGACAACTGGGCCGCCTTCGGCGGCTTCAGCTTCCCGGGCGGCGGCGGCGAATTGGATTATGCCGAAGGCTCCGCCACGGTATTCCCCATCCAGACCAACCTCCAGTCCCGCAATCCGCCCCAAGACGCGGACGCCTACCTTCGTTCCCTCTATTACGGTGGAACCGTGGGCGGCGCCTACGCCATCAGCGAAAAGTACTCCGTGTCATTGGCGGCGCGCGTCATCTATGCCCGTACGGACATCACGGTCGATGCGGGGGTGGATCTCCCGCCCCGCAATTCCTCCAAGGTCGTCGACCATATGGAAGAGGCCCGCGGCGTGGGCGCCGTCCTCGGCTTCGACGCCTTCCCCATGCCGGGACTCATCCTCGCCCTAAGGCTCGAAGGCCCCACCTCCCTGGAGTGGGAAGTGCAACGCTCCACCCTGAACCTTGAATCCGTCATCAAGGACCCGAACCTGCGGGCGGGCTATACCGCCAACCTCCGCCAGGTGCTGCGGACCCCGGGTTCCAAGTTCCAACGCGACCTGCCCGCCACTATCGGACTGGGCGCGGCCTACACCTTCATACCCGGCCTCCGCGCGGACGCCTCCTTCAACTATTACATGAACACCTTGGCCGATTGGGGCGGCATCGAGGACAGGCATGAGGACGGTTGGGAAGCGGCCCTGGGAGTCGAGTACGCCTGGACCCCGCGGATCCTCACCAGCACCGGCGTCCAGTACACCATCTCGGGAGCGGGACCGGATACCTACCAGATCGAGAATCCCGCTCTCGACAGCTATACCCTGGGCATAGGCGGCCGGTTCAAGGCGACCGATCGGATCGGCCTTTCGGCCGGATTCGCGGCCAACATCACCTTCGACGACGATATGCCCGTCACCTCCCTGGGCACCACCGCCGGGCTCCAAAAGGATGTCCTGGTGACCGCCGTGGCGATCGAATACCGGGCGTTCTGAATCCCCTTCGGGCGGCCCGGTTCATTTCATCAGGTGGACGAGCCAGAGCGATAGCCCCGGGAGCCAGGTAATGGCTCCCAGGCAGACTATCAGGATCCCCATATAGGGCACGCAGGCCGAAACCACCTTGTCCATCGGCGCCTTGAACACCGACGAGGCGATGAACAGGTTCAGGCCGATGGGCGGCGATAGGTACCCGATTTCCATGTTCACGATGAAGATGATGGCGAAGTGGACGGGATCGAACCCGTACGCGGCCGCCATGGGCGACAGGATGGGGCCCAGCAACAGGATGGCGGACATCATGTCCATGGGGCATCCGGCGATGAGCAGGAAGAGGTTCACCGCGATCGCGAACATCCACTTGCTGGTGATCACGCCCTGGATGCCTGCGGCCAGCCTTTGCGGGATCTGCTCCAATGCCAGGTATTGGTTCAGGGATTGCGACAGGACGATGACCAGGAACAGGGTGCCCATGGTCAGGCCGCCCTGCATGAGCATGTCCGGGACCTTCCGTATCGAAATGGACTTGTGGATGAACAGCTCCACCACCAGCGCATAGACCACCGCCACCGCCGAGGCCTCCGTGGCCGTGCACTTGCCCGTATAGATGGAACCGAGCACGATGAAGGGCAGGAGCAGGGACCAGAATCCCTGCCGGGTGGCGTTCAAGGCCTCGCGCAGCTTGAAGCGTTCGCGAGCCATCTTCCGATGCGTCCACATGGAATACCCGGCCAGGGCGGCCGCGATCAGGAGCGCCGGAAGGATGCCCGCCAGGTACAGATCGCCCACGGGAACGGGCATGGAGGGGGTGGAAACCACCACGCCATACAGGATCATAGGGATGCTGGGCGGCACCAGGACCCCCAGGGAGCCGCCGGTGGTGAGCAGGCCCAAGGAGAATTTCTCCGGGTAGGAGGCTTTGCGCAAGGCCGGGTACAGCACCGACCCCACGGCGATGAGGGTAACCGCGGAGGAACCGGAAATGGCCGCGAAGAAGACGCAAGCGGCTACCCCCGTTACGGCCAGGCCCGCGGGAAGCCATCCCACCCAGGCCTGCGCGGTCGAGACCAGGCGCCGGGCGATGGCGCCTTCGGTCATGATCTGGCCGGCGGCCACGAAGAAAGGGATGGCCAGCAGCATGTCCTTGTTCACGGTATTGAACATGTCCGCGATGATTTCCACCAGGTAGCCGTCCCCCAGGAATTGCACGCAGGCCAGGGTCACCACGCCCAGGGCCGTGAACAAGGGGGCTCCGAGGATCAGGCACAGGCAGGCCGCCAGGACGATCAGCCAGCCGATCACCATGGCCTAAGTCCGGTCCAGGACGGAATCGGGAATGGGAATCTCGTCGGAACCCAGGGAGATGGGGCCATGCCTCAGGATGGCCCCGCACAAGCCCAGGAAGCGCAGGCCGATGATGAGGAAGGCGAGGGGAATCACGATCTGCACGATCCACATGGGAACCCCCATTCCCAGGGAGGTCTCCCCTATGGTACGGGTCTCCAATACGAAGCGGGCCCCCAGCCAGGCCAGGATCAGGCACAATACCGCCGTGGTCAGGCAGGCCGCAAGGGATGTCCATTTCCGCACCCGCTCCGGGAACCACTTCTCCCCCGCCTGCACGACCAGGTGGCGGCGGCGATGCACGGCCAGGGACGCTCCCAGGAATCCGACCCAGACGAGAAGGTAGACCGCCAGCTCCTTGGCCCAGATGAGGCCCTGGTTCAAGGTCTCCCGCAGGACGAAGTCCGCGAATACGACGAGGATCATGGTCCCCAGGGCCAGGGCGAGGAAAACCTCCTCGGCCTTGGCGAGCCCATTGTCCATCCTGCGGAGGAAGCCGGTCACGGTTCTGGGGTCCCTGCTACCGGGTCGGTTGCTTGGGGGCCGGGGCTGTCATCGGGGCGGCCGTGGGACCGGCCTTGTGCCGGTCACGGTACTCTCCCAAAGCCTTACGGGTGCGGGCGAGCAGGTCCGAGCCCACGGTCTTCGCGAATTCCTCATGCAAGGGCTCCAGGACGGCCGCGAAGGCATTGCGCTGCGCATCGGTGAGCCGATGGACCGTCACGCCTTCCGTTTCCATAAGCTTGAGCACTTCCGGTTCCAGGGCGCGGACGCCGGCCCGGCCGGTTGCCGCCTCCGCCTTGGCGTCGCCCATGAGGATTTTCCGCAGATCCTCCGGCAGCTTGTCCAGGAAGGCCTTGTTGAAGATCACGGCGCCGGGCTGGTAGATGTGCTGGGTCAGGGAATAGTGCTTGATGGCGGTATGCCAGGAGGTGGCCGTGGTGAAAAGGGGGGAATTGTCGAAGGCATCCACCACGCCGGTCTGCAGGGAGGTCAACACCTCCGGCACCGAGATGGCCACGGGATTGGCCCCCAGGGCCTTCCACATGCGGAGGTGGATGGGCGAAGGTTGGGAACGCGCCTTGAGGCCCTTGGCATCGGCCGGGGTGAGGATGGGCTTCTGCTTGGATCCGATGCTGCGCCAACCGTTCTCGTTCCAGCTTTGCAGGGTCAGGCCCTTTTTTGAAAGCAGATCCGAATACGGGCGGAACAGCACCTCGTCGAGCAGGTAATCCGCCTCGTCCAGGGTGTGGAACAGGTAAGGCAATTCGAGCATCTGCATTTCCGGGATCAGCCCGGCCAAGGCCCCGGCGCTTCCGCCCCAGGCCTGGATGCGCCCCCGCTCAAGGCTGCGCAGGGTCTCCACCTCGCCGCCCAATTGGCCGCCCAGGTAGAGCTTGAAGACCAGGCGTCCTCCGCTTTCCTTCTCGACCCGGTTCTTCATGGCCGTCATCTGTTCGCTCCAGGGCGTGCCTTCGGGAGCGATGGAGACGAAACGGATCTCGATGGGCGCGGCAGCCGTCGAAACGGAACAGGCCAGGGCCGCGGCTATGAGCAAGGCCGCGAACGGCCTAATCGAACCATTCATGGGTCTTCTCCTTGAGTTGCCTGGCTATCGCCTGCTCGTACCGGTTTTCCGGCTCCGCGTCCGGCAGGGAACCGGCAGGGGTGGCGATCACGTAATCGAGTTGCTTGGTGAAGGTGTCCTTGTCCCTGGCCTTGGTTGCATACAGTTCGGCGTACAGGGTGCGGGTGCCGAAGTAGTTGGGCTCGATGGCGATGGCCTTTTCGAAATGCCTCTTGGACTCGTTCAGGTCCCCTCCCGGAACCTTGGTCGGCAAGGCCCCGAAGAAACGATGAGCGGCCCCGTGGAAATAGTTCTCGTCCAGCTCCAGGACCCGCTTGCTGTAAGCTTCCAGCTTGGACTTGTTCCCAAGGCGCACCATGAGGCTTTTATCGGAGGCCCATTTGCCCAGGTTCGCGGAATACCAATAGATGACGTCGATGGATTCCAGGCCCAGTTCCCGGACCGCCTTCTTCTCGTCCTTGGTCGCCTGGAAGACCTTCGCGAATCCGGGATGAAGGGCCATGCCCCGTTCGGCGGCCTCCACTCCCTTGAGGAACAGGGAATCCTTTTTCGCGCCGTCGGTCTCCACGTAATTCGCCACCAGGTAATAGGCCCTCGCCACCCGTCCCAACAGGGCCGCGTCCGGCGGGACCGCCTCGACCGCGCGCAGGTAGGCCCCCAAGGCCAGGCGGGCCGTATCGGGATCGCCCCGATGCTCCCAATAGGCATCGGCCTCCGCGCGCGGGACCGAAACGGCGTTTGCCTTGGAGGAATCCGGAATGGGGTTTTGCGCCGCTTCCGGCGCGGGCTTCCCGTCACCGAGGGTGGTCTTGCGTCCGGCGCAACCCAGGACCAGGGTCGCGAGCATCGCGTGCATGGCAAGCCTGCCGAGGGCCTTGCCGGAAGCGAGTCCCGGGGAGTATGGGAACTGCATGGTTACCCTCCTTTTCACTTGCCGCGAAAAGCTAGGAAAGTGGTTGCGGCCGTAACGGGGAAAATAGTACATCCCCGGCACCTTCGAAACTATCTTTACCATCATGAAAATGGCCAAAATGATCTCAGCGCTCATCGTCCTTCTCATCGTGGCGGGACTCGCATTCTACATGTTCGGGAACTACAGCGACGGTTACAGGGCGGGTACGGTGATCAAACTCAGCCGCAAGGGATTCCTCTTCAAAACCTATGAAGGCGATCTGAACCTGGGCATGGGAATCCAGGACCAGAACTCCCAGGTTTCCGTGTCGAATATCTGGCCCTTTTCCGTGAAGGCCTCGGATACCGCATCCCTGCGCATCCTCGGCAATGCCATGATGTCCGGCAAACGCGCCAAGCTCCATTACCGCGAAAAGTTCGTGACCGTGCCCTGGCGCGGGGATACCAAGTACCAGGTCTACAAGGTGGAGATGGCGGAGTAAGAACTTTAAGGGGCCAACCCTTCAAATCGCCCCTATTCCCCGCTCAAGGCGTCGTTTTCGGCCTTTTTCGATGGCGGAAATGTAATCAAACCTCATCCCGGGGCTTCGTATTCCCGGCTCGTCCACCTCGGATCCGGGCTTTTTCGCCCTCCCCTGTAATCAAGGCCTTTCAAGGGGCTACCCGGCCGGTCCCGGCCCCGCACTCTCCGCTACCTTAGCCTGTGGGAAATAAAAGCCGCCGTTCCTGGCCATCCCGATTTCCCGCAGGAGCCTCTTATGCAGATCCACCGCGCCCCGAAGTCCCTATCCACCCAGGAAACCATCCCGCAGTGCACCCTTGCCGCCGGTCCCCAAACCCGCGACATCCATGTGGGCCGGGCCCGGCGCATGATTTCCCATTTTGGGCCAGGCAGGAGGACCGAGAGCGTCAGCCTCACCTGGTTCGCGTCAACCCGTAACCCGCTCACCGCGAAAAAGAACCAGGCCCGATTGGAGGAAAGGATCAAAAAGTCAGCCACCGCTTTTATCAACCAACCGTCACCGGCAAATGGAAAGGCCTACAAGGAGGCCCTGGGGGCGCGATCGCTTTTCGAAAGGAAGCATACGGGCTCCATCGGGAAGACCGCCGTGATGTCCAATCCGGTCGCGGGCAATCGCGTGTACGAACTTGGGGTCAGGACCGAACGGCAAGCCCTTTGGCCCGATAGCGCGGAAGGCGCCTAACCCAGTTCCTTTTCGATCCACTCCAGGATCCTGGCATTGACCTGCGGGGAGTCCGTCATGGAAATGAAGTGGCCCGCGCCTTCGATGGCGAGATCCACCCGTTGTTTCCGGATGGGCAGGATCCGATCCCGGGAACCATGGATCCTCAGGATGGGCGCCTGGGGCGGATTCCCTTCCGCGCCCGCGGCTATAAAGCGGATCAGGTCCCTGGTTTTACGCCCGTCCAGCTTTTCGGCCATGTCCCGGAAGAGATCAAGGGCGGCCTTGCTGCGGATCCCGAAATAATACCGGATCAGGATCCGCGGCACGAACCGGATCCGGAAAAATGCCGGAGGCAGGATGAAGGCCAAGGGCATCATCGACCGGAGGATCCAGGCTATGGATCCGATATCGGAAAAGGAGCCGATAAGGATGATGCCTTTCGCCCCCGTTTCCGAAGCCATGCGTTGCGCCACCAATCCCCCGAAGGAAATCCCGGCGTAGATCGAACCCGGTTCGAAGGCGTTCTTCTTCCTGATTTCCGCGATGAATTCATCCCATGTCTCACCGAAATATTTGGGCCATTCGATCCAGTGGACCTCCAGCCCGGGGAGGTAATGGAATGGCGCCAGGGACGAATCCGCGCCCAGGCCGGGGAAAAAGTAGACCTTCACTTCCGGGTCCTTTCCAAGGCCAACAACTTCTCCTTGATGGGCAATCCGCCGGAATAGCCGCCGATGCTCCCGTCCGCGGCGATGACCCGGTGGCAGGGGATGATGATGCAAAGGGGGTTCCGGCCATTGGCCGAGCCCACGGCGCGCACCGCCTTGGGATTCCGGATCCGTTCCGCCAACTGCTTATAGGAGATGGTGGCGCCGAAGGGGATGGCGCGCAGGGCGTTCCAGACGGATTCCTGGAAGGGGGTCCCGGAGAAGTCCAGGGTCAGATCGAACTCGCGCAACCGGCCCTCGGAATAGGCCTTGAGCTGCAGGGAAGCCTCGCGCAGGCAGGCATGGGAAGGGATGTCCTCCCTCAGGGTCGTTAGCAGGGGCAGCGGGCGCTTCCCGAAATACACGCCGCAGAGGCCGCGTTCATTGGCGATGAGGTAGACCTTGCCCAGGGCAGTATCGCATTCGATTTGATGGGTCGTCATGGTTTGGCCCCTTTTTCCTTGGTCAGAGTATGGGATTGCCCGCCCCAGAGCAGGATGGCGGCATACCCGCGCCATGGGCTGAGCTTGGCGATGGCCTCCGGGGAGTGGGCCTTTATGGCCCGCGCCAGGATCAAATCCGTGGCGGGAAACGCGTCCGCATGGCCCAGTACCCGCAGGGCCATATAGTCCGCGGTCCAACGGCCTATGCCCGGAATGGCGAGGAGTTTTTCATGGAATCCTTCCACGCTCTGGGCGGGATCGAGGGAGAGCCGGCCGGAAGCCACCTCCTCGGAAAAGGCGGCCAGGGTCCGCTTGCGCATGCCCGTGGTTCCCAACCCCTTGAGGTCGGCGCGGGCGAGTACGGAGGGAGCGGGAAAGAGCCGGATGGGTTTTCCGTCCAGGCCGATGCCGGCGTCGCTTCCCTGCAGGCGCACCAAGTCATCCACCAGAACGCGCCCACGCCCAACGCTCACCAATTGGCCCAGGATGGTGGCTATGGCCGTCTCGAAGGGGTCCCAGCCCGTAGGCAGGCGCGCTCCGGGGCGCTTGGCCAGCAAGCCGGAAAATACCTTGTCTCCCCTCATGGCATTGGCCACCAGTAGCGGATCCGAATCCAGATCGAACATGCGCCGGACCCGGTTGAGGATGGACCCGATGGCGGCGGTGTCCGGGAAATCATACTCGAGGAGCAGACGGTGGCCCGCCGGATCATCGCTCACGCCCAGCCGGCCCAACTTGCCGTCCTGGGACACCACGCGCTCATAGCGGCCCGGGGGAAACGACTCCAGGCCCGCGATGGCATGCCGGGCATAGAAAGCCAGCAGGCCCCCGAAATCGAAGGGAGGCCGGTACGGAAGCGATAGGACCATGGGAAGGTCGGCCGGCCGTTTCGCGCGCCGGATTTCCGAGGGGGGCTTCTTGAAGCGTTCGCGGAAGGCGTGGTTGAAGCGACGCACGGAGGCGAACCCCGCCGCGAAACCGACCTCGGCCATGGGCAGGGCGGTTTCCACGATCAATTTGCGGGACAGGTTCAGGCGGTTCTCATAGGCGATCCGCTTCGGGGTCTTCCCGATCTCCTCCCGGAACACCCTGCGCAGATGCCGCGCGGAAACCCCGAAGCGTTCCGCGAAGGCGTTCTCGTCGGAGGCCAGGGCCTCCTTGTCCCGGATCAGCTTGAGGGCCCTTTGCACCAGGGCCGAAGTCCCGATCCAGGCGGCCGAATTGGGGGCGGCCTCGGGCCGGCAGCGCAGGCAGGGCCGATACCCGGCCTTTTCCGCGGCATGCCCACTGGGGAAGAATTCGACGTTGTTCCGTTTGGGCCTGGCCGGGCAGATCGGCCGGCAGTAGATGCCCGTGGTCCGGACCCCGACGAAGAACTTCCCGTCGAAGCGGTAATCCCGGGCCAGCATGGCCGCGTAGAGGGCATCTTCGTTTTCCACAGGATCAAGATAGCAGGATCCGGGGTCTGGACTGGCCGGATCCGGACATCATCGAAATCCGGTCAATCGTCCTTTTCCACCTGTTCATTGTAGGCTTCCAGGCCTTCTTCCGTGATGCACCAGCTGCCCCGCTCCGCCGCGACGATATAGCCGTTGACCAACAGGTGTTCCAGCGCGGATTCCACTTCGCCCTCCTCCCCGACGTGTTCGACGAACTCCTCGTTGAAATGGGGAGCTTCATCGGAAAGGAACGCGAGAAGCTTCATTTGCACGTCTTCCATGGGAACCGCCTTTAATGGGATGAGTGGCTCATTCTATGAATACGACCCGGACTATGCAAGGGTCGACCCGGGGTTTTCACCCCCCGCCGCCGTATCCCGTGGTCGTATGGAGGATCCGGCCTTCTTCATCGATGTTCTCGGCGCCGGGTTCGTAGAAGGGCGAGCGCCGCAGGGCATTCATACCCATGGCTTTGAAAATATCGCCCCAGTCGGAATCGGCGATGAACAGAGAGGCCGAAACCGAGCCCGCCATCCCTCCCATACCGACGATGTTCTCCTTTTCGTAATCCCAGATCGCGTAAGCGCCCTCCGCCACCAGATAGGTGCAGGTCGTGCCTAAGCTGCCGCAAACCTGTTGTTCCCGATAGACGCGCACATCCTCCGTCACCAGGATGAACCGGGCGGTGACGCCGTTCTTAACGAGCGATTCCCTGGTGGGCACGGACATTTCCATCTTTTTCTTCTGATCATTCCCCAGGTCGAAATATTTCACCACCTTGAACTGCGAATCGGCGGCGAAGGCGGCGGTATCAATCCGGGTGAACTTGGTTTTCCAGGACCTGAAATGGGTCTTGAATTCCTTGTTGAAAGCCGCCGCGGCGGCGGGCAGGATCGCGGAATCTTCCGACAGCTTGTAACTGCGCATGAACTTGTCGCGGAGCTTCCCTTCGTCCATCGAAATATCCGTGGACCCAATGGGCCTGATATAAAGGTGGATCTCCTTCTCGGACTTGTACCGCTTGTCCATGAAGTAATTCGGGGCGCAACCCATCAACCATGAAACGCATAGAACGGCAAAGGCCCGGATGGAATGGTTCAAGCAGGGACTCAAGGTTTGGGCATGTTTTCGTCGAAGCTCACCATCCAGTCGATGCCGAACTTGTCGGTGCACATCCCGAAATACGCGCCCCAAAAGGTCTTGGCGATGGGCATGGTCACCTTGCCTCCGGCCGAGATCCCGGTGAAGGCCCGGTCCGCCTCCTTCTGGCTGTCCGCGCTGAAGGAAATCGAATAGCCGTCCCCCCGCGTTCCCGGTCCCATCTGGGCGGGGCGATCGCTTCCCATCAGGATGTTCTTCCCGATGGGAAGGGAGACGTGCATGATCTTTTCGCCTTCCGAGGCCGGCAAGGCCATCTCGGAAGGGACATCCTTGAACCTCTGGATGACGGCGAACTCGCCGCCGAAGACGGATTTATAGAACTGGAAGGCCTTTTCGCAGTCACCGTTGAAGCCGAGATAGGGATTGATGGACGGCATGTTTCCTCCGGTTCGGGTTGGGAAGGAAAATAACTCCGCGGTCCGCGGAAACCAAGCGACCAGGCGGGTCCGCTATGGGATCCGGACCGGGGCGTACCTGTCGGTGGTGGTGCCATCGCCCAATTCCCCGAACTGGTTCTCTCCGGTCGACCAGACCGAACTGTCCACCTTCAGGAAAAGGGAATGCCAATGCCCGGCCGAGATCGCGGTCACCCCGCTCATGACGGGCACGGGGGACAATCGCCGGACGGTCGTGCCGTCCCCCAACTGGCCATAGACATTGTAGCCGCAGGCCAGGACCGTTCCGTCCGTTTTCAGGATCTGGCTGAAGGTGAAGCCCGCCGATACGGCCGAAACGCCCATCAGGATCGGGACGGGCGTCAAGCGCTGGGTGGTCGTGCCGTCCCCCAGCTGGCCATTGATATTGAACCCGTTGGACCAGAGCGAACCGTCGCTCTTCACGATCAGGGTATGATCCACGCCCGCGGCCATGCCGCTGACGCCGGACAGGATCTGACCGAAGGTCGGCCGGTTCGAGGTGGTTCCGTTCCCCAATTCGCCATGGGTATTGGCTCCCGTGGACCAGAGGGTGCCATCGCCCTTCAGGAGAAGGCTATGCGTCTGGCCGGCCGCGACCGACCGGACCCCGGCCGGGCCTACCGGAATCAGAACCGGGGACGCCCGGTTGAGGGTGGTGCCGTCCCCCAATTGCCCGCTCGTATTGAGGCCCATGCCCCACAAGGTCCCGTCGGCCTTGAGGAAAAACCCATGCTGCACCCCGGCGGACAAGGATACGACACCGCTCGCGATTTGCACGGGCGCCTCGCGCTGGATGGAGGTGCCGTCCCCCAATTGGCCGAAGCCGTTCTGCCCGGCGGCCCAAAGCGTGCCATCGGTCTTCAGGATGAGGCTATGGAATCCCCCGGCGGAAACATCGGCCACACCGGTCAGGACCTGCACCGGCGAATTCCGCTGGAGGGTGGTGCCATCGCCCAATTGGCCATAGTCGTTCCGGCCCGCGGCCCAAAGCGTACCATCGCTCCTCAGGATGAGGGTATGGAAGGCTCCGCCGCTCACCTTGGAAACATGCACGCCCGCGCTTCGGATCACCTGGACGTCGTAGGCTTTCCGGATCCCGTTCTCCGCCTGCACGAGTATGGAGAGCGGAGTGGTCCCGACCGCGAGGGGGATTGGGGAGGAAGCGCTTCCGGAAGCGACCGGGATCCCGTTCACCTGGACGGTCGCGGTCCCGGCGGCGGCCGTGGGAGTCACCGTCGTGGACACCACGCCATTGGCGACGTTCACGGTATAGGATTGGGTCGCCGCATCGAACGCCGGGTTGACGGGTCCGGCCGAAAGGGACAATGCGGACAAATCGGCATTGCCGTCCGGTATGCGCGCGAAGTCGACGTAATTGAGATTGAGACCGCCGGTCCCGATGGCGATGCGCAGGTTATGCCGGCCCTGCGTCAGGCTCACGCCGGATTTGGCCACATCCTTCCAGGACTGGGTGCCGGAGGGCGCGGTCAATTCGAAAGCGCCGAGGCCATTCCCATCCAGGCTCAGGATCGCGGATTTGGCCCCTGTGGACCCGGAGGCCAGGCGGGCGGTAACGTTGAAGGTACCCCCGATGGCGACGTTGACGTCATAGTCCAACCACTCGCCGGTCTGGGTCCAGCCGACATTATAACCGCCGCCCGCATCCGCGGTCCCTTGGATATCGACATCATCCTTGCGGTAGGCCCCGCCGGCATTGCCCGCGGACAAATCATGGTAACCGTACCCTTCCCCGCCGATGCGGTAATCCTCGGCCTGGACCCTTCCAGGGATCTTGAGGGGTTCCGGGGCGGTAACGGCCGTGATCACGAGGGAATCCCCATGGGTCAATAGGCCATCGGAAACGACCAGGTTGAAACGGAACGTCCCCGCGGCATAAGGCGTGAAGGTCGCCTTGGCGGATTGGGGCGAACCCACGAGGGTTTTCGGTTCGGCGCCCCATTGGTAGGACAGGGGCTTGGGTCCGTTATCCGGGTCGAAGGAACCGCTTCCGTCCAGGGTCACGAGGGTATTCGCCGCGACGATCCTGTCCGGCCCGGCCTTCGCCACGGGGCCCTTGTTCGTCGCCGCCGCCACATCGATATGGTTTAGGTTGAACGAGGCGCTGCCCATGGTTATCCGGAATACATGGGATCCGGCCGACAGGTTGACGCTGGCCGCCTTCACATCCTTCCAGCTCTGGTATCCCGAAGCATCGGTAAAGGGGAAGGTGGCCGCCGCCGCCCCGTCCACGGTAAGCACCGCGGTC
>JAQBPO010000076.1 GCA_028287465.1 Fibrobacterota bacterium | reverse complement strand
GTATCTGGTTTTATACGCGGAGTCCGGGTTGGACCAGGCCCGGAGGTCATACTTGGCCAGCATGTCCTCGGTCCAGATGCGCAGGGAACTCTTTTGGCCCTTGGGGACCAGGACCTCGCTGGCGCCGTCCAGCACGATGCGGACCTTCAGGTAGGTATTATCCGTGGCGGATGCGTATTCCGGGCATTCCTTGACGGTGATTTTCGCGGGGCAGGCCGGGTGGACGGGAAGCGCCGGGATGGCAAGCAGGAGGAGGGTCCAGAAAGGGTTTTTCATAGGTCCGATCTCGGTTGGGATGGGGGAGCCGGCTATTCCACGCAAGGATTTCGGGTGTGTTTAGGGTGACGATGATAAGGTAACTCCGCGAGGGCGGGACTGCGCCGCCCCTCTGGGTCCCAATCCCGGTTTTCCTTTCAATAACCTTAAGCCGTCCCGCCCCGTTCCTCCTACCTTCCTCTCCATGCGCCCCCTTATGCCCGTATCCGCCCTCATGCTTGCCGCCCTGCTTTGCCTCTCCTGCAAGGACTCGACCCCGGTGGCCGTTCTGCCGGATGGCTCCAAGTACGAAGCCGCCCGCACCGCCTGCGTCGACCGGATCAACGCCTTCCGCGCCTCCGAGAACCTGAAGCCCCTGGCCCGCTGGAGCGGATCCGAGGAATGCGCGGACGGAGAGGCCATGTCCGATGCCGGATCCGGCCAGGCGCATGGCGCCTTCGGCACCTGCGGGGAATGGGCCCAGGACGAATGTCCGGGATGGGGTTCCGTGCAGAGTACGGTGCAAGGCTGCCTGCAATCCATGTGGGACGAGCGCCTGACCCCCGGGGGGCAGCAGGGGCATTACAAGAACATGTCCAATACCAAGTATACCCAGGTGGCCTGCGGCTTCTTCGAGACCGCGGGCGGCAAGGTCTGGGCCTTGCAGAATTTCAAGTAGCCCCGCCTTTCGATTCCGGCCGGATTTCCCCGATTGTCAATTTGCCCCACGAATTTCCGTGATTCGGGGGGGATCCACCTGGTAGATTTGATATTGATTCTCGGTCGCATCCTACCGATATTGAGGGAAAGCGCGTTTTCATGGGATTTGCGCCTCATTTGACGACTAAGATTGAGACTAAGTCTTGATTTATCGGAGCGGCCTGAGTACTCTTATGTAAGGTTTTGATTTTACGGGAAGTGCGCCTCCAATGGTAAAGATCATCAATCGCGAATCCCCGGTGACGGGGCAAGAAGCCGCCGGTCTCGAGGCCGGCGTGGCCCTGGATTCCTTGACGCCCGGCCAGGCCGGGACCATTCTCCGCATCGACGCGGAATCCGCCCTGAAACTGCATCTCATGGAACTGGGTTTCATCGCGGGCAGCCCCATCGCCTTCCTCATGTCCACGCCCTTCGGCGATCCCAATATCTACGCCTTGCGTGGGACGTCGATCGCGTTGCGGAAGAGCGAGGCCAAATGCATCCGCGTCCGGATCTGAATCCCAACGCCGCTGCCGCGGCGACCGGGCCCGCCCAGCAGACCACCGATGCTTCCGTGAACAAGGCTTCCGGGTCTTCGCCCAATAACGGCGCGGGCTCCGGATCGGAACCGTTGATCGCCCTGGTCGGTTCGGCCAATTCCGGCAAGACCACCTTGTTCAACCTGCTGACCGGCTCCCATTACAACACCATCAATTATCCCGGCGCCACGGTGGAGTTCGCCATCGGCACGGGCAAGGCCTCCCTGGGGTTCAACTGCAGGGTGATGGATACCCCGGGCCTCACCAGCCTCATTCCGGCCTCCCTCGATGAGAAGGTGACGGTGGACGCCTTGTTCGCCAAGCACCGGCCGGACGTGGTGGTGACCGTGGTGGACGCGAACCAGTTGTCCCGCCATCTGTATCTGGTGAAGCAGTTGCAGGAGCTGGGCTTCAATATGGTGATCGCCCTGACCATGTCGGATCTGTTGAGCGAGCGCGGCCGCTCCATCGATATCCGCAAGCTTTCCGAAATGCTGGAGTGCCCGGTGTTCCCGTTGGATCCCCGCAAGAAGGACCGGGCCGCGGATCTGGGGCGCCTGGTGGAGGAACGCTGGATGGCGGGCCGGGCCGTTTCCGGACGCCGCACCGCGGATCTGGAAGCGTACCGTGAGTTCGCCGCGGGGATGACGGAAGAGCGCGTGAGCGGCTTCTATACGGCCTTGGACGAAGTGGAGCGCATGGTTACGGTGGAAGGCAAGGGCGCCGCCGGCAAGTCCCGCAGCCCGACCGGCTCATCGGCCGATCGCATCCTGCTCCATCCCGTATATGGCCTGGCCATCTTCCTGGCGGCCATGTTCGTCATCTTCACGTCCATCTTCTGGATGGCCACGCCCTTCATGGATATCATCGACGGCGGGTTCGGCTGGGCCATCTCGGGCCTCAAGCATGTGCTGCCCCAATCCTGGCTGGTGGATCTGGTGGCGGACGGCGCGGTGGGCGGCGTGGGGACCGTGGTGGTGTTCCTGCCGCAGATCCTCATCCTGTTCTTCGCCATGGGCTATCTGGAGGATTCCGGATACCTGGCTCGCGGCGCGGCCTTGGTGGACAAGCCCCTTTCCAAGATCGGCCTGAACGGGAAATCCTTCGTGCCCCTGCTTTCGGGCTATGCCTGCGCCATCCCCGCCATGATGGCGGCGCGCACCATTCCCAATCGCTACGAGCGCAACCTGACCATCTTCATCATCCCCTTGATGAGCTGCAGCGCGCGCCTGCCCGTATATACCTTGCTGCTGGCCTTCATCACCCCGCACAATAAGCCCTGGATAGGCGGCCTGGCCCTGACCGGTCTCTATCTGGCGGGCATGGTGATGGGTGCGGCGGTATCCACCATTATCAGCAAGCTGAAGCGGAACAAGGATATCTCCGGGTTCATCCTGGAACTGCCCGCCCTGCGGGCGCCGGTGCTGCGGGTGGTGGTGGCTTCCACCTACCATAAGGCCGAGCAATACCTGCGCAAGGCCGGCCTGACCATAGTGATGATTTCCCTGGGCCTCTGGATCCTGACCCATACGCCTCCGGTGGAGACGCCTTCGACGGCCTCCGTCCCGGCCGTGACCGCCCTCGCGGGACAGCCCGCACCGGGAACGGGCGTAGGCGTTCCTTCCGCACAGCCGGAACCCACCGGCCGGGAATACGTGGCCGTGACCCATTCCTATGCGGCCCAGGTGGGACGCTTCATCGAGCCGATCACGCGCCCCATGGGCCTGGACTGGCGCGGGGGCGTGGCCATGATCTGCGGCTTCGCCGCGCGGGAGGTGTTCGTGAGCGCCATGGCCCTCATGTACCGCATCGACGATACGGAAGGGGACGGGCTGGCAGATAGGCTATTGGCCCGCATGGGCGAGGTGACCTTCGAGGATACCGGCGAGAAGGTGTTCACCGTCTCCTCCGTGCTCGGCGTCATCCTGTTCTTCATGATCGCGTTGCAGTGCTTCTCCACCGTAGCCGTGGCCAAGGCGGAATCCGGGAACTGGAAGTTCGCGGCCATCCAGCTGGTGGTCTACACCGGGGTGGCGTACGTGCTGACGGTGATCCTGGTGCAGGGCCTCAGGGCTCTGGGCGTTTCGTAAAGCTATCCCCCTCGAAGCCCGGGGCGTCCAGGCGGGGCGCATCCGGCGATTCCATATCGATTTGATCCTGGGCTATGGAGAAGACCCGCACTTCCGGTTGCGAGCGATCGGACCGGAACGAGACCTGGGCCGTGTAGCCTTCCGCGCCCGCGGCGTCCAGCCAGCCCCACAGCCAGCGATCCCCTTCATGGGTGGCGGGGAAGCGGCCGGTCCGGAACGGTTTCTTACCGGACTCCTGGGCGCATTTCTCATTGGCCAGGCGGACGGCGTATTTCTCCGCCGCGCCGGGGGACCGGAGCATGGCGCTTCCCGCGCAGCCGGACAGGAAACCGAGGGAGAGAAGGCAGGCAAGGACGATGGGAACGATTGCGTTGGAATGGAGGAACTTTAGGTTCTTCATCGGTAAGGCCCCGGATCGATGTTGGTTCGCGCGGGAAAGATTAGCTAAATTCCCCGCCCGTGAGCCTCCCAGTTTCCATGAAACTCTATAAGTCCTTCGGGTTCGAGTCCGCGCACTTCCTGCCCAATGTGCCGGCCGGGCACAAGTGCGGCCGTACCCATGGCCACAGCTTCCGCTGCGAAATCGAGGTGACCGGCCCGGTCGACCCCGTAACCGGCTGGGTCATGGACTTCGCCGATATCAAAAAGGCCTTCCGGCCCCTGGAGGACGCCCTGGATCACCGCTTCCTGAACGAGGATGTGCCGGGCCTGGCGAATCCCACTTCGGAGATGATCTGCAAGTGGATCTGGGATCAATTGAAGCCGTCGCTCCCGCTGCTGACCGCGGTCATCCTGCACGAAACGTGCACGGCCCGGTCCGAATACAGGGGATAGCTTCCGGTCCGTCCGGCCCGGTCCGAATACAGAGGATAGCTTCCGGTCCGTCCGGCCCGGTCCGAATACAGGGGATAGCCGGCCTACTCGATTCCCGGCCGCAGAGGCGCGACCAGGCGCCGGCCTTCCCATTCCAGACGCACGAACACCTTGGCCGAGACCGGGCCTTCCGCCAGGCCAACGGCGGGGGACGGGATCCACTCATGGGATCCGCTTTCCACCTTGCCCGGGCGCGAAGCGGCCAGGATCCGGCCTTGGGCATCGAGGATTCCGAGCCGTACCTCGCCCGCGGCGGGCACCCGATAACGGACGATGAGGGAACCGTTCGCATACCCGCCGTTCCGTCGGACCGAAAGCTCCAGGCCGGCCGATCCCTTCGCGGGACGGAGACCGACTCCGGAGGTCGTGAAGGTCCGCAAAGCCGTGGCCCCGGCGCTGTCCCCCTTGGGTAGCGCGAATGTTACCGTGGTCGCATGGGCGGCCTCGGACCAGACCGCCCCGGGTCCCGTCAGCTTCACGTCGGCGGTGAGGATCAGATCGGCGGTCCCGCGCCGCGGATCGGACACGCCCAGCACCATCCGGTCCTTCTCTTCGCGCACCAGCAGCATGCAGGCCCTTTCCGGGGTCAAGGTGAAACGCGAATCCACGGTCAAAGGTCCCGGGGCATGGAAGGCCGCCAGGATCACCGAGGCGCCCTTGTGCCGGACCGCCTGGAGGGCCGGGGTATTGGCGAGGACGGCGATGGCCGGATCCTTGACATAGGCGTTCAGCTCCGCCGCGCCCACGTCCATCAGGGTCGTGTATTCGTAACGGCCCAGGCCGGGATGCGCGCCGTGGTTGATCCAAAGGCTGAAGACGTCCTTGTCGACATTCTCCGCGGATTGCCCGGCGTTGATGCGCCGCCAGTTCCCCGAAGCCTTCCCGACCGAAAGGGCGGGTACGGATATCCCCTGCGTATATTTTTCCGGAATGACATAGCCGATTCGATCGTGAAGGATCCACAAGGCGGGGGAGGAGAGCGCGGCGCCCGGGGCGAACTCCTTGGCGACCGGAGCGGATGGGGAACCGGTGGCGACCAGGACCGGGCCGTTCAATAGGCATTGATTGACCGTGGTATGCAGGGAATCGGCGGCGGTGGAGGCGAGGCCCGCGCCCAAGGCGATCATCTCGCGATCGAAAAAGAACCAGGCCTTGTCCGCGGTGACCCCGAGCTTGGCGTACTCGAAGGCCGCGCCTCCGAAGGTCCCGTCGGAAACGCCTCCCGCGAAATCCCCGACCCCCGGGGCCGGGGTCTTCATGGCGGGCGGGGCGGCGGCATGGGAGGCCGTGGTGCCGGGCACATGGCACCAGTCCCAGACCGGGAACGCCCCATCGTACTCCTTGCCGGTGCGGTAGAGGAAGGTGGTCCCATCGGCCAGGTATTGGCTGAGCAGGCCTTCGTTATTGACGAGCTCGGACGCCATGAGGCGCTTGGAGGCCATGCGCAGGGAGATGGAATGCCCCTTGCGATGATGGGCCAGGTATTCCGATCGCCAGAACCATTTGTCGCCTTCCGCCGAGGATCCGGATTGGGCCTGGATGGAGGCGGCCATGGCCTTCAAGGAAGCGGATGCGTTACCCCCCGGGGGGAGCAGGGGCGCCAAGTCCAGGGCGGCTTGCGCTATCCCGTTGGCGGAGCCGGCGCCGGAGCGGGTGATTTCCCGTCCGCGCGCGGAATGATCGAAGGCCGCGCCTCGCACCATCCAGCGTTCGCCGTCCAGCAGGTAACCCGCCAGGATGTCCAATTGCCCCGGGGTGAACGCGAAGCGCGTGCCCCGCAGGTCCTTGGCCAGGGAGGCGCCGTCGGAAGCGTAACCGCTGCCATACCCCCCGTTGTACAATTGGGCCCCGTGCTGGTGGAAGCTGAAGTCCGGCTGGATGCCTTCGGCGGCTGTGACGGCTATGGTGCTTGCCACGGCCGCGGCGGCTTCGGCGAGCAAGGCTTGGTCGCGATTGAGGACGGCGCGCCAAATGGTGATGCGGGAGACCCAGACCAGATTCTGCCCCGTACGGTTCTTGGTCCGCCAGGAGCGCGCCAGGATCGAATCCACGCCGGCCTTCTGCGCCGGGGTCAGCCGGTCGCGCATCATGTAGGCCACGGGGCCCAGGCTCAGTTGCGCGCCTATCTCGTTGAACCACCAGTTGGTGGACTTGGGATCCGCCTTGAGATAGGCGTCGAGGGCCAGGGCGGTCTTGGCGGCGGTTTCGGCATCGCCGGCCAGGGCATGCCCCGCGGTGAGGTAGGCCTTGGCGAGACGGGCGATGCGGTCCAGATGGGTGCGGGGCGCCCAATTGACCTGGTCGGTCCCGGCGAGATCGATATCCGGCCAGGTGCCGTCCGCTTTGAGACCGGCCAGGGCGGCGCGGGCTTCGGTTTCCGGGGGCGTGCGCGTGCCCTCGAGGAAGCCGGCGAGGTAACGCGCGTGCAGGGTATCGATATCGTCGGCCCGGGCCGTGACCGAGGCCAGCAGGATGGAGAAGGCGAAAAGGAATGATCGCATCGGTACCCCCGATAAAGAGGATACCGCCGGGGTCCGGATTTCACGCTGAAAACCTCGGGCGAACCCGGTTTTCCGCTTCCGGAAAGGGATGATTCAGCCGGCCTTTTGCGCTGACGGGGGGAAAAGGGGACGGACGCGGAAAACCGGCCGAGGCAATCCGGCCCCGCGAGGGACGCGCGGAGCGCCGGCCTGGGCCTCAGGGACGGAAAACGTCGGTCGAGGTCGCGTGGCTGTGAACGGGATGGCTCTTGCGGTTGATCTCTTCGACCAGGGGGTCGTTCTCGCTGAGGAAGTTCCCCTTCAGATCCCAGTAGGTCTTGACCCAGCGCGAGGGTACCCCGGAGGTTTCCTCGCCGGTGCGCAGATGCTCGACCTCGATCACTTGGATCAGCTTGGCGCGGATATCGTTCTGCATGGAATGCCTTTCTGTCGTTTCCGGGAAATCTAACCTATCGAAAGCCGCTATCCCAGATGCGGCGGGCCTTGCAGGGCATTTGGGAGGACCCGGGCGTTGAGCGGCGCTTATCACCGGAAAGCGCCGCGCGCAGGCAGGGCACCTAGCGCCAAGCATATCACGGGCTTGCGCGGAAGCGTTGGCCGGCGGACAACGGAGGCGGGCCGGGGCGAAGGTGGCCTCGATTTATTTTCGGGCCTATCCGCGGAAGAATTCCCGCAAGGTCCGGATCATCATGCCATGGTCCTCGGAACCGCACATTTCCCGCGCCGAATGCATGGAAAGCATGGGATTGCCCACGTCCACGGTGGGGATGCCCAGGGCCGCGGCCACGTGGGGCCCGATGGTGGTGCCGCAGGCGAGGTCCGCGCGGTTGATGAAGTCCTGGCAGGGCACGCCCGCCTTGTCGCACAGGCCGCGGAACAGGGTGGCGGTCTCGGCGTTGGTGGCGTAGCGCATGCTCGCGTTCCCCTTGATGACCGGGCCGCGGTTGATCAGGGGATAATGGTAGGGCTCGTGCTTTTCCGGATAATTGGGATGGATGGCATGCGCCATGTCCGCCGAGACCAGGTGGGAGCGCGCGAGCGCAGGGAGGGCTTCGTCCCGCCCCAGGCCCAGGGCCAGCAGGGTGCGTTCCAGCGCGGCGTCGAGCAGGTTCGAGTTGGCGCCTTGGGCCGAAGTGCTGCCCACCTCCTCGTTGTCGAACAGGGCCGCCACCTGGATGGCGCCGGTCGCGGGGGGCTGCAGGCCTTCCCGGCAGAAGGCTTCCAGGGACGCATGGGACATGGCCAGGTTGTCCAGCCGGCCGGAGTAGATGAACTCGTCATCGAAGCCCCCGTAGCCGGCAGGGGACGTATCGTAGAGGTGGAGCTCGAAGGCGAGCGAGGCGAACGGCACGCCGATGGTCTCTTCCAGCCAGCCTTCCAGGGTGCGGCCGCCCGCTCCCGGGAAGCCCAACCCCAGCCCTCCCGAGCCGAGGCCGACGGGATCCGTCAGGCCCAGCACCGGCTGCAGGTGGCGCTGGGGATTCAGCACGAGACCGTTCTCGTTCACGCCCCGGTCCAGGTGGATGGCCAGCTGCGGGATCCGGAACGGTTTGCCTTCGGTGCGCACCAGCACGGATTTGATTTCGCCGTCGTCCAGGCGGGTCACGCGCCCGGCCACGCCCAGATCCCGGTCGAGCCAGGAATTGTAAAGGACCCCGCCGTAGACCTCAACGCCCCACTGACGGTAGTTCGCGGACGGATCCGGGGAGCGGGGCTTGAGCTTGAGGCAGGGGCTGTCGGTATGCGCCGCGGCGATGCGGAACCGGGGCCGCGAGAGGTCCTGGGGAATGCGGATGGCCACGATGCTGCTGCCGTTGCGGGTGACGAAAAAGGTCTGCCCGGGTTTCAGGGTCCAGGCGTCCTTCTCATCGAGCCGGATCGCGCCCATGGCGAGCAGGCGATCGGCCGCGGTCTCGACGGCATGGAAGGGGGTGGGGCTGGCGTTCAGGAACGCTATCAGGGAATCGGCATCGGCATTCTTGGACAAGCATGACCTCCCGTATCCGGATCCCGGCGCGGAGTGGCGGCGGCGGGTCCGGTCATTGCGAGTCTAATTATACATAGGTTGCGCTGTCCGCGTCCGGTCTCTCGGACCCTCCGATCCCCCGGACCGGGTCACCTCCGGCCGGGTCTATTCCGGCGCACCGTACCCGTCGCCTTCCGCCGGTATCAGGCCGCGTTGGATGATATCGTGGGGATGCATCCGGCCTTCCCAGCGATCGGCTTGATCCTGCATTCCGGATTCCCCGCGCCAAGGCTCCGGCGCGTCCTCACCGCGATGCTCGTTCTGCTCCTGAAACCCGCGATGCTCATGGTGCCCGGCGCCTTCGGGTTCCATGGAGGTCCATCCGCTCTCGTCGACGAAATCGTCCGCATGCGGGACGTCGGAATTCATTTCCTGTGCCATACCCCTGCTCCTTGGTTCGACTTCCCCTTTCAGGCCTTCAAGCCGGGAAGGGTCCTTAGGAAACAAAATAGGTTTGTGCCCAAGGTGGGGATAATAAGGTTGGAAACCGGAAAACGGCCAGGGATCCCCGGAAACGGGGTTTTCAGGGCCCGGCGAGGTATCCGGGGTATCGCGTCAGTCCTGGCCGGGACGGCGGGGCTGAAGGGACAAGGGCTTGTCCAGGATGGTCTTCAGGATAAGGGCATTGCGCAGGGACTTCACGTCCATGAGGCTCGCCCGGGCGGTGCCGGGAACCGAGGCGGAAGCGGCCTTGGGGTCTTGGGTAGCGCCGATGCTACGGGGATCGCGCCGGGGGGTGGTTTCGCCGGCGTCCTGGCGGGCCGCCCTGGATTGGGCGTCCTTGGCCGCGCGCCGGGAGATCTCCGTATGCCGTTCGGTTTCCCGCATGGCGGTCCTGGCGCGGAGGGCGGCTTCCCGATCGGCCTTGGTCTGGTCAACGTAGGGCTTGGAGGTCTTATTCGCAGGGGGCGCGGAAGGCGCGGGTTGCGGCCTTGGGACGGGCCTCGGCTTCGGGGTGGATCCGGTCGGGATTTCCAGGCCCAGTTCCTTGGCCAGCTGGGAAAGCAGATCCTTGCCCACTTCCGCGGCCTTGCCCTTGTTGGAGCTGCCTGGCTGAGGCCTTAGCGAACCTTCTTCGGGCAGGCGCCGGGGCTGGGTGCGGGAGTCGGCATGGCCGCCCTCCCCGCGCATATGATGCTCATCCCATTCCTCGTCTTCTTCATCGTCCGAATGCCCGCCGCCCCAGGCCGTGGGCGCCCTGGACGGTTGCCGGAATACCCCTCCGGCCGGGGTTTCGCCGGCGATGGGCGGATTGGCCGCATTCCGATCGGAAGGGCCCCGGGCGGCCTCTTCCGCCTTTTGACGGGCCTTCCATTTGGCGTACAGGCCCATTATGACCTGGAAGGCGATGACGAGCATGATGATTTTCGACATGTTTTATACCGCCTTGAACATCTACGCCTTGAGCATCCATGCCGCCTTGAAAACCAGAACCGCCTTGGACCGGATCCGGCCTAGGTCTTGGGCGCGCTATGTTCCCCGGCGCCGCCGATCTTCTCGCGCATGGCCGTGTCCGCGTTGATGTTCTTCATGTGATAGAAATCCATCACGCCCAGGTTGCCGGAGCGGAAGGC
Organism: Fibrobacterota bacterium; assembly: GCA_028287465.1. GTDB lineage: Bacteria > Fibrobacterota > Fibrobacteria > UBA11236 > UBA11236 > Chersky-265. The sequence continues at coordinate 185,253 of JAQBPO010000076.1, read as the reverse complement.
TTCCGCCATGGCCAGGGGGATCTGGGCCTCGGCCTCGACCACCTTGGCGCGCATCTCGGCCACGCGGGCGATCATCTCCTGCTCATGGGCGATGGCCATGGCGCGGCGTTCCTCGGCCTTGGCCTGGGCGATTTTCTTGTCGGCTTCCGCGCGGTCGGTTTCCAGTTCCGCCCCGATGTTCTTGCCGATGTCCACGTCCATGATGTCGATGGAGAGGATGTCGTAGGCGGTGCCGGAATCCAGCCCCTTGGAGAGCACGGTCTTGGAAATCTGATCGGGGTTCTCCAGCACGGACTTGTGGTTCCGGGCCGAGCCGATGGTGGAGACGATGCCTTCGCCCACGCGGGCCAGGATGGTCTCTTCGCCGGCGCCGCCCACCAGCTTGTCCAGGTTGGCGCGCACGGTGACCCGGGCGATGGCCTTCAGCTGGATGCCGTCCATGGCCATGGCTGCCACCAGGGGCGTTTCGATCACCTTCGGGTTGACGGACATCTGCACCGCCTCGAGCACATTGCGGCCCGCCAGGGAGATGGCGGCGGCACGCTTGAAGTTGAGGGGGATATTGGCCTTGTCGGCCGCGATGAGGGCCTGGACCACGCGGCCCACATTGCCGCCCGCCATGTAATGGGCTTCCAGTTCCTCGGTGGACAGCTGCAAGCCGGCCTTGATGCCCATGATCTTGGATTCCACGATCACCTTGGCAGGGACCTTGCGGAAGCGCATGCCCAACAGGGCGAGCAGGGACACGTCCGCCTTCGACATGAGCGCCTGGAACCAGAGGCCGAAGAAGTTCAGCAGGATGAACCCGACGATGATGACGCCGAGTACCAGTACGCCGAGTGCTATCAGTTTCAAATCCATGAATCTTCTCCTGTTGGTGCTAAAGCTTTTCGACCTGGAAGCGGCTGCCGTTTACGGAAACGATTTTGACGGGCGCGCCCTTTTCGATGTAATCCCCGCCGGTCTGGGCCTCGAAGACATCGTCCCCGATGCGGATGCGGCCGGTGGGGCGCAGGACGGCGTCCACCTCGGCGGTGGAGCCCACGAAGCGGCCCAGGTCCTTGTCCATGGCTTCCAGGCCGGAGCCCTGCCCCAGATCGGTGCGGTGGGAGATCTTGGAGGTCCCCAGGTACTTGAAGGCGTATTTGATGAAGAGCGGGACCAGGATCATATCGGCGATGCCGAACCAGATGGCGGCCGGAAAGGGCAGCCGGGTCAGGATGATGTACCAGGAATATCCCGCGAGGCCGAGGCACAGGACCAGCAGGATCCCGAAGGAGGGGACGACCACCTCGGCGAACGCCACGCCGAAGGCCATGGCCTGGAGGGCGATGGGCCAGAGCAGCTTCATGCGCGTTCCCCTTTCAGGCGCACCACGATCTTGTTGCCCTCGATGCGGGCGATTTCCACCGGCAGATCCCGCTCGATGAATTCCCCGCGGGAACTGACTTCGAGGGTCTCGCCGTTGAATACCGCCTTGCCCATGGGGCGCAGGGGCGTTTTGGTGCGGCCCGTGGCGCCCACGGAGATATGGGTGGTCCCGGGGGCCACCGAGCGCGCATCCGCCAAGGTGGTTTCGGAAATGACCCGGGCTCCCCGGGGAAGGCGCGGCAGGACGAAGCGGATCACGGCCAGGGGGATGAGGATGGCGACCACGGCCGAGCCCAGGGTGGAGAACAGGTTGTCTATGAGGCTCTTCAGCTCCCAGGGCATGTTCGGATCGGGCACGGTGAAGGTCTGCAGGGACAGGGTCAAGGCCACCAGGATCAACGCAAGGCCGATGACGCCGGCGATAAGGGTTCCGGGGAACAGGTACATCTCGGCCATCACGAAGGCGAAGCCCGCCAGGAGCAGGAGGAGTTCGGTATGGTCCGCCAGGCCCACGGCGTATTTGCTGCCGAAGACGATGGCCAGGCAAAGCGCTCCGATGAAGCCGAACACGCTCATGCCCGGGGTCTTGAACTCCAGGTAGAGGGCGCCGAACCCGAGCATCATCAACAAGGGGGCGATCTTGCCGATGGCGCGCACCAAATCCTCGGACCAAGTGGTGGGAACCTCGGCGGTTTGCGTCCAACCCCGCGCATCCAGGAACTCCCCCAGGCTCGCGAAGGATCCCGTCGAGAACCCGTACTCGGCCGCCTCCTTGTCCGTGAGGGTCAGGAGCTGGCCTTCCGGCACCAGGATCTTATGGCTCTTGAATGCGGACTTGTCCTTATCGGAAAGCGCTTCCCATTGTTTGGCGGTGAAGTACTCCCTGGACGCGGCCCCGGCCGTGGTCCCCGCTGCGCCGCTCCAAGCGCTCGGCCGCTCGGCCGCGACCACGCCGATATCGGCGGTGACCATGGCCTGGGCCAGGAGGCTGGGATACCCGTTCTTCTCCGCCAGGGTGCGGAACTTGGCGCGCAGGGGCGATTGGATCTTCTCTCCCAGCATGACGATGCCGTCCGAACCCTGGGTGATGGGGGCGCAGTCCCCGATGGTGGTGCCGTTGCCCATGGCGATCCGGTTGGCGGAAAGGGAGATGAGGGCGCCGGCGGAGATGGCCTTCTGTTCCACGTAGGCGTAGGTGCTGCATTGGGAGACGCCCATGAGCAGGTCCACGATCTCGAAGGCGGATTGGAGTTCGCCCCCGTAGGTGTTGACCTTGAAGACGATCACGTCCGGCTTCTGGGCCAGGGCCTCGGCGATGGCGCGCTTCAGGAAGGCATGCAGGCCGAAGTCGACCTGTTCCTCGACGGGAATGACGATGGCCTTTTTGCGGACCGGTTTTTCCGCCCGGGCCGAATCGGAGGCCGCGCCCATCGCCATCGTCGCGAAAGCGGCAAGGGCCAAGAGAAGTCGGAAGGGACGCAGGGCCCGCAAAGGTAACATCGTCCGCAAAGGTAGGTTTTTTGAGGGTCGGTCAAAACCTGCCCGCTCCAGGATTGACCAGTATCACTGGTTTCCTTCCTGAAACCGGACTCCATCGGCCATTGCGGCGGGATTGCGCCTTTGCCATCGCGTCGGAATCGGCCTATAGGTCTGGCATATTCTTCGCTTTTCCATCAGGCATACCCGCGCGGGGTCCATCCACGGGTTTTGTCCACCCGGACCCTCGGATCTGTCAAGGTCCGGCGCTGGAATGCGGGCTCCTCTCCGGGGCCCGCATTTCTCATTTGCGCCTGTTCTACGGGCATACTCCTCCACTTCCCACCGTCCTGGATTCCCACTCCCAAAATGGGTCGCCTTTCTCTTTCCTTAAATACCTGTTGATACACTACTCAAAAGTCTAAAAAACGGCGAAATAAGATGGAAAAAGCCTGGCTTAATGTTGAAAAAAGAACTATAGTACACTACATAACCGGGGGCTTTCCACTGAAACAAGCGCGGCCTTTCCTACCTTTGCACCCGCACAGCCTCCCATGGATGCCCCTCTGAAATCCATCTTCGACTATACGGATTACCGGCGCTACCTCCGGGAATATTACGCCTGGGCGAAATCCAACCAGCGCGGATTCTCCCATCGCGCCTTCATGGCCAAGACCGGCATGTCCGGGCCCAACTATTTCAAGCGCGTCATGGATGGCGTGCATAATCTCACGGACAACAGCATCCCGAAATTCGCCGCCGCCCTGGACCTCACCGAGTCGGAAGGCAATTACTTCAAGTACCTGGTCTATTTCAACCAGGCCGGTACCTTGGAGGAGAAGGATCGCTTCTTCGGCATCCTGATGGATCTGAAGACGCCCCATGCCCATTACGTCCTGGAGAAGGCGCAGTACGATTACTACAAGGACTGGTACAACATCGCCATCCGGGAGATGTTGTCGTTCTTCCCGTATAAGGACAATGCCAAGGACATGGCCAAACGCCTGGCCCCGGCGGTCCCGCCCAAGAAGGTGAAGAAGGCCATCGAGCTCCTGGAAGGCCTGGGGTTGATCGAAAAGGCCGAGGACGGCTCCTATCGGGCCGCGTCCAAGTTCATCCTCACGGATCCGGACGTGCAATCCCTGTTCATCCCCAAGATCCACCAGTCCATGACGCGCCTCGCCGCCGATGCAATCACCCGCTTCCCCAAGGACGAGCGGTACTTCAGTTCCTCGACCGTAAGCCTTTCCGAGCGGACCTATAAGGAGATCATCGAGGTGATCCGGGCCACGCGCAAGGAAGTCCTCCGCAAGGTCGGGGAGGATCAGGAACCCGAGCGCGTCTACCATCTCAACATGCAATTGTTCCCGCTCACCGCCGCCGCGCCCAAGAAGAAGAGGAAATCATGAAGCGCATGATCCGCCGCCCCGCGCTGGCGCTCGCCTCCCTCTGCCTGGGAGCCTGCATGTTCGGCGGGACCGGCACGGATACCGAGAACGGGATCACGGATACGTCCAAGGACAAGACCCCGATCGGCATCCAGATCAAAGGCGTCTCCGCCCGGGTGGTGGACGGGGAAGGGCGGCCGATCAAGGGCGTGACCTTGAACCTGTTCCAACCCGGCTTCCGGCCGGACTCCGGAAACGCCCAGGCGACCGGCCTGGTGGATACCGCCAAATCCATGGTCAGCGATTCCCTGGGATACGTCACCGTGCCCCTCATGGTCCCGGGCAAGTTCGTGATCGAAGGCGTCTCCGGCGGTCAGACCCTTTTCTTCGATACCCTTGCCGTGATCGACATCAAAACAGCCGCCCCCTTCACCTTCCGCGCCCGCGCCCAGGCCTCGTTCAAGGGCCGGGTGCGTTTGGCCTCCGGCATGCGCATCGATACCGGATTCGTTTTCATCCGCGGCACGTCGCGCGCGGTCAAGGTCGATTCGGCCGGCGGTTATAACCTGGGGACCCTGCCCGCGGACGTGGGCCGGATGGCGGTGGGCATGCGCTTCTCGTCGAGCCCGACCTCGGTCCAGGAGGCGATCCTGACCCATGTCGATTCCGCTTCGAACAAGAGCGTCTATACCTGCAAGGACGTGCCCAAGGACTCCACGGCGCGCCTCGCCACGATAGCCGGCTTCGACAAGGCCGTATCCGACACGGCCATGCCCGTTACCAAGCTGGACACCTCGAAGGTGAACACCGCGCTGATGGCCTGCGACACCCTGTCCAAGGGCAGCGTGATCAATGTGGTCGGCGGGGGACCGGGTCCGTCTTCGATGACCGGCGCCAAGGACAGCGTTCCCGTGATCGTGCTTCAGAGCTCCATGCCCGTCTCGACGGTGTCGGGGACCAGGACCATCGCGGCCTATGTGGTGCCTTACGCTTGCGTCCCCTATGCGGGGATGGAGTCCACGTCCTTCCAGGTGCAATTGCTCCCGACCGGGACCGGCAGCGACATCCTGGTGAAGGATGTCTCCCAGAGCTGCCTGCTCAAATAACGGAGGTCGCCCGACGGGGCCGCCCGTCCCCGGAACGATCCCGCGATTCCCCCTACTACATCACCACGGTCTTGTTGTCGGCTTCGCTCTTGTTGGCCTTGGAATAGTCGTTGTCCTGGCGGGCGTGGTTCACGGCGTTCTTCTGCATGTAGATCTTGAACACCGTTTCCGCATCCATCCCCGCGGTCAGGGCCAGGGACATCCAGAAGTGGAGCTGGTCGATGATCTCCACGCGTATGTTCTGCATGTCCAGGCGATCCTTGGACCACCATTTCCACAACAGCTCCTCCTTCAGCTCGCGGCCCTCGTCGTCCAGGGCCTGCAGGTATTTCCCCAGCCATTCGTTCACCTTGGTATTGGGTCCTATTTCCGGCTGCTGGGCTTCGGCGATGAGGGTGGCCATGGTGAGGGTCTTCCCCTCGCGATCGCGGATGTCCTTCTTGGCGAAAATGCGATCGTTGAGTTCGGATTGCATGGCGAAGAGCTGTTCGAGTTTGTCGTTTGGCATGGTTGGATCCATCGGAAAAGAGGTTGGGGGAAAGATAGCAGATTTGCCGGGAGGCTGGAGGCCGCGGGGGCTGGCGCCGAGGCCGGGGCGGGGGAGGGCTATCGCGCCGAAATGACCCGGGCCGGATACTTGGGGCCCAGGATTTGCCGCTGCCTGGGGATATAGCGTTCTTCCAGGGCCTTCTGGATGTCCTCGAAGCGCGTCTTCTGGCCGCTTCCGGGGAGGCAGATCTCCTGGTAGGCGTTCAGGTAATTCTGGCCCAGGTCCGTGAACTCCTCGATCAGCGGGACCACGGTGAAGCGGTTCTCCACCAATTGCTGGGAAGCCATCTGGAAGACATCCGAGGTCCAGCCCCCTCCGAACATGAGTCCCATCTCGCCCAACAAATCCTGGCGCACCGGGATCATCCCGAAGGCGGTGCTCTCCAATATCTGGTTCTGGGTATTGGACAGGTAGTGGGCGAGTTGGAAGGCGAGCTTCGGGTCCCGCGCCCTGCGGGTCACGCCCCACCAATTGCCGCGGGTGCCTACGCTGCGGCGGCCTTCGCGCAGGGCCGCGCCCCGATCGTTCAGCTGGACTGATGCGCCCTTGGGCATCATGGCCACGCCCATGTCCTCGGGATTGGCCAGGAAGCCCGGATTCTCCGGAGTGCCGTTGCCGTGGATGAGGAAGGCCTCCATCTGGGTGGCTTCGGAGAGGAAGAGTTCGCCGCTCCGGAATCCTTCGCGGATCTCCGCATCCGACCAGCGGGATTTCACCAGGTTGGGGTTGAGCGCGCCTTCGCGGATCAGCACGGATTGCCATTGGAACATGTCGACCACGGGTTCGTCGTTCATGCGGAGGAGGGCTTCCGCTCCCGCCCCGTTCTGGTAGCATTTGTCCATGATGACCTGGGGCGCGGTGGGGCCTCCCAAGGGGCCCAAGGCCATGCGACCGCGGCGCTGGCCCTGCACTTCCTTGTTGGACCAGTAATAGCCCACCACGAACAGATCGAAATAATCCCATTGCGAAGGATCCCGTTCCAGCACGTAGGTGCGCGGGAGGCCCTTGCCGTTGTGACGGATGAGCGCGCGGTTGATTTCGTCCTTGCGGAGGTCCCAGTATTGCACCGCCTCGTTCACCTGGGACTTGAGGTAGATGAGCACCGGCGTTTCCACGAAGCGGGGCAGGAAGAACGTCTGGCCGCGCACGAAGCCCAGATCCATCAGGAAATATTCCTTGCGGAGCTCGGCCAGTTCCTTGGGGGCGACGATCCCGTCGAGGGGAGCGATCAGGTTGCGCCCCACCAGGGTGCGGGTCATGGCGAGGGGCGGATCGACCAGGTCTACCGTATCGCCCGAGGAGAGCAGTTCCGGTAGCTTGGCGGGGTCATCGTAGGCCTGGAGATCGACGACGCATTTGAATTTCTTTTCGAAGGGCTTGAGGATGCGGTCGCGGTAGAGCCGCTCCTGATCGGCCCGGAGATGCATCACGACCTTCACCTTGGCGGGCGGAGCGCAGCCTACGGCGATGAACGCCACCAAAAGCCATGTGCCCAGTCGCACCATGGTCCATCCGATCCTGTTTGACCTTCCTTTATTCTAGGGGGTGGATGGGGGGGAGGAAAGGGAAATAGGGGAGGGATTGCGGGAGTTCGGGGCGAAGCGGACCCTTATAGCATCGACAACGGATCCATATCCGCCCGTAGCTTGGTCTTCTGGGGTTGTTTGGGCTTATAGCGTTCCAGCGCCTGGTTCAGCACCCACTGCAATTGGTTGGGGGCCTTGCCCTTCCCCAGGATCTGGGCGCGGTATTGATCCTTGATCTTCTTCAGGGCCGCGAAGGCCGGGCCCAGGACGATCACGTCCGCCTGATCGGCGAAGTGGCGGAAGGCGGCGGCGAACTCCTGCATGTGGGCGTCCACGGTCGCTTCCTCGTCTCCGGTGATCTCGATGAGGAGCAGGCGCCTGAAGGGCGGGTATTCCAGCTCCTTGCGGCGCTCGATCTCCGCCAGGTAGAAACTGGCATAGTCATGGGTGAGCGCGAAACCGAGGAGGGGATTGTCCGGCTTGTAGGTCTGCAGATAGACCGCTCCTTCGCCCTGGTGGCGGCCCGCGCGCCCGGATACCTGGGTGATGAGCTGGAAGGCCCTTTCCTGGGCCCGGAAATCCGAGAGGCCCAGTCCCGAATCCGCATCCACCACGCCCACCACGTTCACCTTGGGGAAGTCGTGGCCCTTGGCCACCATCTGGGTGCCGAGCAGGATGCGCAGTTCCCCGCTCTTGAAGCGCGCGAGGATCTTCTCCGCGCCGCCGATGGCGGAGGTGCTGTCGCGATCCAGCCGGGCGATGCCGACGCCGGGATAGATGGTTTCCAGGTACTCTTCGACCTTCTCGATGCCGCGGCCCACGTCCAGCCATTCCACGCCCCCGCAGGGCTGGCATGGGGCGTCCGCGGGTATGTTGAATCCGCAGTAATGGCAGATGAGCGCGCGCTTGGATTTGTGGTAGACCAGAGGGCCGATGCAATGCGGGCATTCGCGATGGGCGCCGCAGGCCTTGCAGACGCGCCGATGGGCGTAGCCGCGCCGGTTGAGGAAGAGGATGGCCTGTTCGCCGCCGTCCAGGGCCTTCTGCACGGCCTCCCGCAAGGGGATGGAGAGGAGCAGGTTCCCCTGCAGGGCGTGCTGTTCGCGCATGTCCACGATATGGATGCGCGGTTGCGAGGATCCCGTCGCGCGCTTGTTCATCTCCAGCAAGGCGTACTTGCCGGTCGTGGCGGAATAATAGGTCTCCACGGACGGGGTGGCGCTCCCGAGCACGACCGGGCAGCCTTCGCTGCGACCGCGCCAGAGGGCCAGATCGCGGGCATTGTAGCGCGGCGAAGCATCGCTCTGCTTATAGCTGCCGTCATGCTCCTCGTCCACCACGATGAGGCCGATGTTGTCGATGGGGCAGAGGGCGGCGGAGCGGGCGCCCACGATCACGTCGGCCTCGCCGGCGTAGATGGCGCGCCACAATTCGCGCCTTTGGGTAGCCGACAGGTTACTGTGCAGGGCGAGGACGGGCCGGTCCAGGAAGGTCCGGAAGCGCGCCAGGGTCTGCGGGGTGAGGGCGATTTCCGGGAGCAGCACCAGCACCCGGCGGCCGAGTTCGAGGGCGCGGCGGGCCAGATGCAGGTAGACCAGGGTCTTGCCGCTTCCGGTGATGCCGTGGAGCAGGAAGGTCCGGAAGGCGAAGGGCGTGAAGGAGGCCTCCACCGCGTCGATGGCGGCGCGTTGTTCGTCCGTAACGATCAAGGCGCGGATGGCGGCGGTCGCGGCGGCGGCGCTGGCGCTGGCGGCGGCGGTCTTCGCGGCGGCGTCCGGTTTGACGGGAACAAATGAGACCTTCTTCCCCGCCTTCGCCTTGACCGGCGCGAACAGGAAGTCCAAGGCGGGTTTGGAAAGGCTGGCGGCGAAAACCTGGGGCAGGGGCGTGAAATAATAGGCGCTCAGCCAGCGCAGCAATTCGATCCAGCCGGCGGGGACCCGGGCCCCTCCGGGTGCGAATCCCTTGATGGGTTTGGTGCGGAATCCGAGTTCGGGGCGGCCGGCATCGAGAACCACGCCCGGAACGGTCTTCGACATGAGCGGGACCTGCACGATGCGGCCGATGAGATCCGCGGGAAGCGGGGCAGGGACCTCGGTAACCGGTCCGGAACCGGATCCGTCCGGAACCGGGGCGTCCGGGCCGGCGGAAGACCCGGATGGGATGAGGGCAAGGCCCAAATCGTACCAAAAGGGCTCCGACATGCCGCCGGCGACCAATACTTTGACTTTTAGTGGATTTTCCAAATGGACTTAGTTTCCCACCATCACCTATAATATAGGACATCCCAGGATCCGCCAGACCGTGACGGCCTATGGAAAAAAATATGCTTTCCGGTAACCCAGACAATCCCATCGCCTCCCCTCCGGATGAACGCACCGAAGCCGTTCAGGGAACGGGCGGGGAAAACGAGGATCTGGGGCCCGCCCGCATCGCGATCCGGGTATCGGACGACAAGCTCAAGGCCTGGATTTCGGTCCACCCTCCGCTCCAGCCGATCGCCGGCGCCCTGGACGCGGATTTCGTATTGCGCCGTTGGCGCGAGATGGGCCTGGATCCGGAAGGCCTGCCCCAAGCGGTGGCGAAGTCCTTCGCGGACGAATGGAACTCCACCCGGGCCGTGGTCGCCGAACGCCTTGCCGCGGATTCGGCCACGCATCCCGTGGCCGGAGCGGATGCGCGCATCGAGTACATCATCGATCCCAGCATGAAATTCAAGCCGACGGATCAGGGCGGGAACGTGGACTTCCGCAACCTCAACCTGATCAAGCCGGTGAAGAAAGGCCAACCGCTCGCGAAGAAGATCCCGGCCGCCCTGGGGATGCACGGCATCGATCTGTTCGGGCAACCGGCTCCCGCGCCTGACGGGGAAGACATCGAGCTGCCCCTGGGCGTGAATACCGAGGCTTCCCCGACCGATCCCAATATCGTGGTCGCTTCCGTCTCCGGTTTCCTGCAGCAGAAGGACGGCAAGCTCAGCGTGAACGAATGCTTCGTGGTGGACGGGAGCGTCGATTATTCCACGGGCAATATCGCCTATGATCAGTCCGCCATGATCCGCGGGGACATCGCGGACGGCTTCACCGTGAACGTGGGCGGAGCGCTGGAGGTGGGCGGCGGCGTGGGCGAAGCCAAGCTCATCGTCGGCGGGGACGTATTGATCAAGAAGGGCTTCGTAGGCTCGGGCCACGGCCTGATAACGGCCAAGGGCGGCATCAACCTGGGCTTCTCCTCCAACCAGACCATTCGCGCCCACGGGGACGTCGTGCTGGAGAAGGAATCCTTCAACTGCCAGATCTACTCGCGCAGCGCAATCTCCGTGTTCGGGCCCCTGGTCGGAGGCCTGACCATGGCCTTCAAGGAAATCAATTGCCGCGTGGCCGGCAATGAATTGGGCACCAAGACCGAACTGGAAGCGGGGATGGACTACATCCTGCACGAGAACAAGATCCTGCTGGAAGAGAAGATCAAGGAACTGACCCAGAACCTGGCCAAGATCAACGTGAAGCTCACGCGATTCCGGGAGGTCTACCGTACGCGGAAGCGCTTCACCTCCACCGAGGCCAAGCTCATGCTCGAGCTGCGGGACATGCAGGACAAGATCCAGGCGCATCTTCCCGGGCTGGAAAAGCGCAGGGTGGACATCATCGAGCAGATCCGCCAAGGCTACCTGCGGGAAGGCCTGAGCGTGAAGGTGGAGAAGAAGGTGAATCCGGGAGTCGTGATTAAGGTGGGGCCCGAGGTCTTCCGCGTCCAGGAGGAAATGTCCGGGCCGAAGCTGTTCCTGTATCAGCTGGGACGCATCAAGGTTTTGTGATAGGGGAATCCGTAATGGATCAGTTTTCGGACGAAGATAAGGAGATGAAATCCATCCTGGAGATGAACCTGGACGGGTTGGAGCACCTGGGCATCGAAGACGCGTCCTTCCGGGAAAAGACGACCGCCCCTCCTTTGACGCTCGAACAACGGATGGCCTTGAACCCCCGCCTGCAAAGGCTCCAGTCCCAATGGGACAAGGGAGCCCCGGGCGACAATCCCTCCGGCCTGCCCATGAACCGGGGAATGGATCAGATCAACGTCACCGAGCGCACCTTGACCTACAAGGCCACCGTGGCCAAGACCTGGGACTCGTCCGTGGCCCAGACCAAGGAGACCTACGACCTGATCTGCCTGGGGGAGATAACCTCCATGTCCTCCGTGCGGGCCCTGGTGGGATCCTTCCTGGACGTGATGGAGAAGGATCGCAACGTCCTGCTGGCCCTATGCCTCTACCAGTCCCCGAACCTGGCGGAATACCTCTATCGCCATGCCGTCAACATGTGCCTGGTCTCGCTGGCCGCCGCCTCCGCCTCCGGATTCTCCAAGGGCCAGGTCCTGGAGATAGGCCAGGCGGCCCTGCTCGCGGACGTGGGGATGACCATGGTTCCGGAAGCCATCCTCCTCAAGGCGGGCAAGCTCACCGAGCAGGAGCTCGGGGAAATCCATATCCACCCCGCCAACAGCTTCGCCTTGCTGGAGAAGGTCCCGGACGCTTCCGATTACGTGCTCGCCGCGGCGTACCAGCACCACGAACGCATGACAGGCGCGGGATACCCCAAACGCCGATCCAACGTGCAGATTTCCCAGGTGGCGCGGATCGTCGCGATCGCCGACACCCTGTGCGCCATGGTGCACAAGCGCTCGCATCGCGACGCCCTGACCCCGCAGATGGCGCTGGACAAGGTGATCAAGATGGGGCAGATGAATTTCCTGGATCCCGGCCTCGTCAAGAACCTGCTGCGCTACCTCTCCCTCTATCCCATCGGCACCTTCGTGGAGCTGGCCAGCGGGCGCATGGGCCGCGTGGTGGCCGCCCACCCCGAGGACCATACCCGTCCCGTGATAAGTATATTGCGGAATGAGAAGGGTCAGCCGCTTCCCATGAAGCAGATCCTTCAGGTGGATTTGACGAAGGAGAAGAATGAGAAGATCGTCAAGGTCGTGGACGGCGAGGCCGTCAAGTTCAAACCCCTCGACGGATTCTGATCCCGCCATGGACCGCCGCTTCCGGCGTTTCCCCTCCTTGCGTTTTTCGCCCTTCCTGATGCTCCGCTGGGCATTCCTCCTCATCGCTTTGGCCGCCACCTCCGTCCGGGCCCAATTGGATCTCGGCAGCCAGGACGTCCCCCAATCCGAAATCGACGACTACATGGATCCGTTCTATCATGTCATCGCCACGGGCCTGGGCGGCGGCCGATTCACGCCCCGCGACCAGGGTACCGGCTGGGACCTGGGATTCCAGGCCGGGATGGTTCCTCTGCCCGATCGCCAACCTTTCCAATCGACCAACCTGTCCGCCCTGCCCTTGTTCCGCCTCCGGTCCGGGGCCCGGTTCGGCGGCGCGGACCTGATGGCGCGGGGACTTATCTGGAAGGACCCCCGGGTGGGCCGCTTGGCCACCTATGGCGGCGGGGCGGCTTACGGAAGGGATGTCTTCAAGGGCAAGGTTCCGGTAGCGGCGGCGGTCATGGGTGGCTGGGATCGGCTGGATTTCACCAGCACCTATACCTACCGGTACCGGGGATCCGCCTTGGGGCTCTTCGACCAGGATGTTCCCGGGGACTATACGCTCACGGAGCAGGTCTCCGGCGGGGGCCTGATGCTGTCCGCGCGCCTGGGGGATTGGACTCCTTACGCGCAAGGTTGGTTCGAATGGACCTCGGGACGGTTCGCGTACCTTTATCTGGATCCAAGGGACGACAAGAATCACGAAGTGAAATCCGACCTCGGTTTCCCGGGCGCGCGGGGATCCTTGGGTATCCTATGGCATGGGGCGCATATCGAAGCGAGCCTCAGGTCCCATCTTTCCCTGGAAGCCGGCTGGTCCTGGATCCATTGAACCCTTAAAATACGCGGAACCGCCCCCGCGGACCGCAGCCTCGGGGTTCCGGCCCGGGTGGCGGAATCCATGCGTTTTTCATTCGCGCCGATTGAAAATTAAGAATGGTATTTTAAGGGTATGACCAGTCGCATCATCTACAATGTGGTCCACCGGAACGACGAATGGCATGTCGTAAGGTGGCCCGACAAAGCTTGCGAGGGCCGCTTCAAGAGCAAGCCCGACGCGGTGGATTTCGGCCGGTTTCTGGCGATGCGCGAGGACGTCAGCGAGTTGCGCATCCGGAAGCTGGACGGATCCATCCAGTCCGAATTCACCTTCGGCAAGGACCCCCACCAGGTCGAAGGCTGAGCCCCGGGCGCGTCCCTTTTCTTGGATCGAACCCTCGCTTGATTCCCCGATTCCCGCATACCGCGGGCGATATCAGTGGTTATAGGCCTTTTCGCCATGCAAGGACAGGTCGAGCCCCTGTTCCTCCACATCCTTGCCCACGCGGAATCCCAAGGTCTTCTCGATGAGGACCACGAGGACGCCGGTGACCACCAGGGAATAGCCGCCCACCGCGGCCAGGGCCTTCACCTGGGCCATCAGCTGATCGGTTCCGCTGCGGGCGATGTCGGCGCTGTGGAACAGGAGGGAGTTGGCGCCCTGCGAGGCGATGACGCCTATGGCCAGCGGTCCCACGATGCCGGCGATGCCGTGCACGCCGAACGCATCCAGGGCGTCATCGTAACCCATGCTCTGCTTCTTGGCCACGAACAGGTAGCAGACGCAGGAGGTGACGGCCGCCAGGGCCATGGCCGGGAACGGCAATACCGAACCCGCCGCCGGGGTGACCGCGGCCAAGCCGGCGATGGCGCCCGTGGCCCCGCCCAGGGCGCTGCACTTCTTCAAATGCAGTTTCTCGATGATCAGCCAGGTGCAGATGCCGGCGGCCGGTCCCACGAAGGTGTTCAGGAAGGCCAGGGCCGCCGTGCCGTTGGAGCCCACCGCGGAGCCCGCGTTGAAGCCGAACCAGCCGAACCATAGGATGCCGGCCCCCAGGACCACGTGCACCATGTTATGGGGCAGGATGCCCCGCTCGAGGCCGTGGCGCTTGCCCAGGATGATGCAGGCCGCCAGGCCCGCGATGCCGGAGGTAAGGTGGACGACCAGGCCGCCCGCGAAATCGATGGTTCCGGCCTGGGCCAGGAAACCGTCCGCGTGCCAGACCCAATGGCAGACCGGATCGTAGACCAAGGTGGACCAGAGCAGGATGAATACGATATAGGAACCGAACTTGATGCGCTCGGCGATGGCGCCGGAGATGAGCGCCGGGGTGATGCAGGCGAAGGCGCCCTGGAAGGCGATCCAGAGGAAGGCCGGAATGGTGCCGTGCAGGGTTTCCGGGCGGATGCCGCGGAGGAAGGCGAGATCAAGGGCGCCCACCAGGCTGTTGCCCGCGTCCGAGAAGGCGAGGGAATAGCCGAAAACCATCCATTGCAGGGTGATGACGCCCATGGTGATGAAGGAATGCATCATGGTGCCGAGCATGTTCTTCGAACGCGCCAGGCCGCCGTAGAACAGGGCCAGGCCCGGAATCATGAACAGCACCATGGCGGTGGAAACAAGCATCCAGGCGGTATCGCCGGTATCCAGGGTCGCGGTCGTCGCATCCATCAGATGACTCCCTCTCCCCGCTCTCCCGTGCGGATGCGGACGATGTCGCTCATTTCCGAAATGAAAATCTTGCCGTCCCCGATCTTGCCCGTGCGCGCGCTGTCGCAGATGATGGCGATAAGGTTCTCCGCATCCTCGTCCTTGCAAATGATCTCGATGCGGATCTTGGGGACGAAGTCGATCTTGTATTCGGCGCCCCGGTAGACTTCCGAGTGGCCGCGCTGACGGCCGAACCCCCGCATTTCCATGACGGACATCCCGTTGATCTTGTCGCCCAAGGCGCTCCTGACATCGTCCAGTTTGTGCGGCCTGATGATGGCTTCGATTTTCTTCACGCTATGCTTCCCCTATTTTGGATTTGGCAGGGCCGCCTGGTTACGCTGCCGTTTTGCCAACTTTTTGGACCGGATAAAGGTAATTGTTATGAATTGTTATCCGATGGGCGGACTGGACCGGAAATCGGACGCCGGATGTCAATTTGTGCTGGTATCGAAACGGGCGAAACCTTACCGGGGGAAACCGGGATTTGGTGTAACCATTTCCTGAAAAAGGGGGCCCATCGCCTCCGATGGGGCATGGGCCCGGATTACCTTCTGCGCAGGGGGAACATGAAAAGCACTGAATGGAGCCGAGAATGCGCCTGTTGCCCAAGATTTTCCGTCCCGCCCAGAGAACGCCGTCCCTCGAATATAAGCCCCAGACCAAGGTCGATAAGCGGGATGCCGCGTACTATCGTTCCATCCGCGCATTCCGGGATCAAACCGGCTTCATCCATCCGGATATCCCCATGCAACCGGCGGGTCGGAGGTTGATGACTCCCGATGAGGCGGCGGCCACCCTTATCTTCAGGGACCATCATGACCGCGTCGATGATCCTCAGGTGGAATACCTGCAGACCTATCGCCGGGAAGGCGGGGAGATCGTCGCGAACCAGGATCAGCTGATCCGCGGGGGGCATGTCCATGTGGACAACGTGCCCGGCCTGTATCCGCCCGGCAGCCGCATCGATATCCATAGCCACCCTGACGTGGATCGGCCTCTCAACGCCGTCCCGAGCGATGCGGATTACCTCCACGCCCAACAGGTCCGGACCAATGCGCTCCACCGGGAAGGAACCGAGATGACGGGCGGCATCATGTACTACCCTCCCACCCGGACCTTCTTCGGCTATACCGGGGAAAGGGTCGGCCCCGGCATGCGCCCGGAATTCCATGAATTGATCCCAAGGCCCGGAGACACCTCGAAACCCCTTCCGCCCATTCCCGACCCGGGCCCGTCCGCCTCCATCGCATCCTGGGACAGCCTTTCCGCATCGGACGGCCATTCCACCGACCCGTCTTCCGGACATGCGGAGTCGGGGCATTGAGCGACCGGGCCGCAATGGGGGAGGCATCCATCCCGGAGGGACTCGATCCCGGCCAAGGGCCAAATTGGCACTACTATTTGACGGGCCATGATTTGGCTTCGCCATGGCCACCATGTAACTTTAACCCATGGATTTCCCCTTGAAAATGACCCATTCCCGTCCCTTCTCCCGAATCGGCGCCCTCCTTTTCGCCGCATCCATCCTCATGGCCGCGCCTCGCCTCTCCGCCCAGGAATCCGGAACCGCGAACGCACCATTCGGACGGGCGGATTCCACGTCCCGGGACAGCGTATCGGGTACGGCCTCCGCCGAAGATTCGGCCGCCCGGGTGCTCGCGTCCATCCCGCTCCTGCCGGAAGTCATGAGCCCCGGGGAAAAGATCATGTGGGGAAAGCGCGGGCTCATGCGGATCACCGGGGCCTTTCCCCTGACCGAGGAATCGCGCGAACGCGAGCTGGGCCTGCGGCGCACCATGCTGACCGTCCATCAGGTGGCCGGCTTCGCCACCCTGGCGTCCATGATCGCCACGGTGACCTACGGGCAATTGACCCTGAACGGCCATACCAGCCTGGGCGAAACGCATCAGACCCTGGCGGCGATCACCATCGGGTCCTACTTCTTCACCGCGGCCATGTCCTTGCTGAGCCCGCCGCCCATGATCCGCAGGAAGGAGTGGAGCACCATCTCCATCCATAAGGGCCTGGCCATGGTGCATTTCTCCGGGATGATCCTGACGCCCCTCCTGGCCGAAGGGATAGCCAGGGAGGAGCGCGGCGCGGGCAAGGACGCCATCGATCGCGACAAGGCCCATGTGCATCAGGTATCCGGTTACATCACCACGGCGGCCTTCGCGGCGGCCATGATGGTCGTGACCTTTTGAAAGGCGGGAATCGCATGCGCGCATCGGCGACATCCATCGGGTTGGCCTTGGGCCTGTTCCTCGCGGGAACGGCCACCGCCTGGAGCAAGCCCTACCACGCCATCAAGGGGGAGTCCACCCTCAAGTACGTCCTGATCCACCCCATGCACAAGGTTACCGGGGTCGCCAACGATTTCGCCTGCGAAGTCGATCTATCCCCGGACACCGTGAGCTCGAAGATAACGGTGAGCGCTCCGGTCGCCGCCTTCGACAGCCGCAATTCCAGCCGCGATTCCCATATGCTGGAAGTGGTCAACGCGATCAAGTACCCGAGGGTGGAATTCGCGAGCGGATCCGTTAAGCCGGAAGGGGACGGATACGCCGTCGCCGGGACCCTCACCTTCCACGGGGTTTCCAGGCCCGTCCTGTTCCATGTCACCCCGAGGTTCAAGGGGGACAAGGTGGAGATCACCGGCGGGTTCGACATCAAGCTGTCCGATTTCAAGGTGAAGCGGCCCAGCCTGATGTTCGTCCCGGTGAAGGACTCGCTGCGAATCGAGTTCGACCTCTTCTCGCAACGATAGACCCTGGCCCATTGGCCGCAGGCCATGGACCGGCATCGGCCCACGGCCGCCGCCGGTCCGGTCTTCAGACCTTGGCGTAGGACCCGCGCAAAACCTCATCCACAATCGAAGGCCGCGAGGGCTTCCAGTCCAGGGACGCTTTCGTCTTTTCCGCCGATACCATCTGATTGGCGGCCAAGGCGTCCGCGAAGGGCCCCATGGCCTTGCGCGCTTCTTCCAAAGGGAAGGATTCGACGGCCGCGCCCGCTCCACCGGATCCGGCCGCGGCTTCGGCCAGGGTCCTGACCCGGATGGGAGCCGTGATTCCGTGCCAAATCCTCCCGGCAGGCGCCTGGGTCAATACCTTCACATAGAGGTCCGCCAGGTCATCCACATGCACCGACGGCCATTGTTGATCCCCCGACCCGATATAGGTGACCTTGCCCTGCTTCGCGGCGCCGACCAGCATGGCGGGAATGCCGCCGCCGCGCCCGTATACGATGCCGGGCCGGAGCACCGAGCTCCTGACGCCCTGCTTGGCCGCGGCCAGGGCCATCGCCTCGATGGCGGGGCGCCAAGCCACGATGGCCAGGGGGGAAGAGGTGGATGCATCCTCATCCACGGGCTGGTTCCCGGTCTGCCCTACCACCCAGACGCCGCTGGTGTAGATGAACGGTTTGTTAGATCCGGAAAGGGCCGCGATGATCGCCTCCACCGCCGCCTTGTCCGCCTTGGGGCCGTTCGCATCGTTGGTCGTGGCCGTATGGATGACCGCATCCGATGCCTTGGCCGCGGCCATGACGGCCTCTTTGTCGGTCAGGTCCCCGCGCTGGACCTTGACGCCCCGCGCCGACAATTTGCGTTCCGCTTCCTCGCTCCGCGCAAGGCCCGTCACCGCATGCCCCGCCTTTTGCAACGCTTCCGCGACCACGGTTCCGATGTATCCCGTAGCGCCCGTCAGAAATACGTTCATGATTCGCTCCTTTGCATTCGCGTGGTGGACCGCCCGGAAAAAGTCCGGAACGGATCGCCGGAATCCCAAATTAGGTGCTGCGACCGCGAAATGCCATGAAAAAAACCCGCGGAATCCCGGTAAAATAGTACTTCTCCCATTCCTTTCCCGGAGGCATGGCGGTGGATGGCCGAGATCAATTCAAGCGTTGGGTTTTGCAGTTCCCCTTCATGTCCAGGGAGGATTGGGCCTTGTTCGAGCCCCACCTGGAACTGCGGCGCTACCGGGCAAAATCGCTTTTCCTGGATGAAGGGGAAATCTGCGGGCGCATGGGGTTCGTCACGCGGGGCTATTTCCGCAAGTACTACCTCACCGAGAAAAAGGAGATAACGACCTTCTTCAATTTCGAGAAGGACATGTTGGTGGAGTTCGACAGCTTCCTGAGCCAGGCTCCTAGCCGATACATCATCCAGGCCATGGAGGATTCCGAAATCGTTTCCTTCAGCAAGGAGGCCTGGCAATTCGCCTTCGACAAATCCAAAAGCTGGGAGCGGCTCGGCCGTATCACGGCGGAACGCTATTACGTTTCCGTGACCCGCCGCGTGGAACACTTCCTGTTCCTGACGGGGGAGCAGCGCTACCTCAACCTCATGGAAGCGAGCCCGCACATCCATGCCCGGGTGCCCCTCTACCTGATCGCCTCCTACCTGGGCCTGGAGCGGGAAACCTTGAGCCGGTTGCGGAGGAAAATCCAAGCGAAGCCCGCCCTCCCCGCGGGGCATGCGCCGGCAAAACGGATTCCATCGTAACATAAGTCAATTACGGGTCCCTGGGTTCTGGATACCTTGTTCCGCGCCGGCCTTGGACATGGCCGGGTGAAACATCAATCCAAGGGAACCAGCGTGAGTAAATCGAACTTCGTGAATACGGGAATCCTGGCGGCCGCCATGGCTTTCGCGGGCTGTATGCAGACCCAGCCTTCCTGCGACGCGCGGGCGCAGACGGGCATGGACAACTCCGCGACCGCGGCGGGCGCCCTGGTCCGCGTCGATAAGCCCAGGAGCATCCGCGCCCTGGCCGTGATGGTGGGTTTCACGGACTACCGGATGAGCCGCACCGAGGCCCAATTCTCCGCCATGCTGAACCAGCCGACGGGATACAATACCGACGGCAACAACGGTTCCGTGAACCAATACTTCAGCCGGCAATCCAACGGCCGCGTCAACCTCACCTTCGAAGTGGCCAGCGTGGATCTGCCGCATCCCCATGACTACTACATCAACGACTTCCAGCGGAATCCTCCCTGGGACGGCGGCCAGGAACTGGTTCACGACGCGCTTGCCGCCGTCAAGGCCAAGTACCCG
This sequence comes from Fibrobacterota bacterium, assembly GCA_028287465.1. Lineage (GTDB taxonomy): Bacteria > Fibrobacterota > Fibrobacteria > UBA11236 > UBA11236 > Chersky-265. The sequence goes on along the minus strand of JAQBPO010000076.1, from coordinate 165,195 downwards.
TCCGGCTTCACCGGCCTTTCCATGCACCCGTCGGAAAACCGCCTGTGGAGCTTGGACCTGATGGCCGCTTGGCCCGGCGGCGGGGGAGTGAACTACGGGACCGACGCCGCGCAAAACGTCGGCGTGCGGAACAACGGCGTCATCGCCCCGGTGGGCGCGGTCAGCCTCACCAACTACCCGGTATCCGAACCCATCCGGAACAATACCCTCGTCCACGAGCTGGGGCACAACCTGTTCGAATGGACGGATTACTACTACTACCGGACGGACAGCACCACCATGAACCTGGGCCACTATTGCCTGATGGGGTCGGGCGGGAACGAGTTCGGTCCCATGCCCATCGATGCGGGGCTGCGATACCAGCAGGGCTGGATCGACAACGTGGTGGAGGTCTCCAAGACCGCCCGCGCCACTTATACGGTCACGGCCAACAACCCCGGCGCCGTATACAAATACACCAACCCCAAGGACCCCCGCGAGTACTACCTGATCGAGGCCTTGCGCCACGGCGACTATTACGTGGCCATCGACGGGGACGGGCTGCCGACCGATGAAGGCCTGGCCATCTGGTACGTCCATGAAGCCTATTCGACCAACTGGCCCTTCCTGCGCGTGAAACTGGTGCAAGCCGATCGCCGGGACGACCAGAGCCATCCCGAATCGGACGACCATACCGCCCTGCGCGGGGACATGACCGATTTGTTCGACAACGTTTCCAATTCCTTCGATGAGGCCGGCTATCCCCTCTTCGGCTGGAAGGACGGCAGCCCGATGAACCTGCGCATCGTGGACATCTCCGCCCCCGGCCCCGCCATGAGCTTCACCGTGGTGCCGCCGACCGAAGGCGCCATCGCCGTTCCCGGGCGCATCGAAGCGGAAGCCTTCCGCGCGGGCGGCCAGAAGGTCGGGTATTCCGATTTGACCCCCGGCAATACCGGCGGCGCCTACCGCGCCTCCGAAGACGTGGATTTGCAGATCGCCACGGACGCGGGCGGAGGCTATAACGTCGGCTGGACCCAGCCCGGCGAATGGCTCCGCTATGAAATCAACGCCGCGACCACGGGTCTCTACACCTTCTCGGCCCGCGTGGCCTCCGGCGCGGCGGGCGCCAAGAGCCTGAACATCCTCGTCGACGGCGTTCAGGCAGGCGCCATCTCCTTCACGGAAGCCACCGGCTGGCAAACCTGGAAGGACGCCGCGCTCGCGGGCGTGCCGCTGTCCGCCGGTTTCCATACGATCACGGTGTCCATGGCCACGGCGGACATCAATCTGAATTACCTGCAGGTTACGCTCCCGGCCCAGAACCGCATCCAGCTGCCCGGCCGGATCCAGGCCGAGGCCTATAACAATGGCGGCGAAGGCGCAGGGTACCATGACCTCTCCGCGGGCAATTCGGGCGGTCAGTTCCGTACCGACAATGTGGACATCGAAGCCACCACCGACGGGGGGCCCGGCTACAACGTGGGCTGGACCCAGGCGGGCGAATGGCTGGCCTATGACGTGAACGTGGGGACCGCCGGGACCTACCTGTTGACCGCGCGATTGGCCTCAGGCGTCGCGGGGACCAAGACCCTGGCGGTCTCCGTGGACGGGGCCCCGGCAGGCGCGTTCTCCTTTACCGACGCCTCGGGCTGGCAGAGTTGGAAGGATGCGGCCACGGCCAATATCACCCTGACGGCGGGCGCCCATACCGTACGGCTCACCTTCAACACCGGGGACTTCAACGTGAATTACATCGACGTGCAAGCCTCGGCGCCCGGCGCGGAGATGATCGCGAACGGCTCCTTCGCCAATGGCCTGGCCTCGTGGACCCCGGCCGTGCAGGGAGCGGCTTCGGGTTCTTTCATCAGCGATCTCGGAGCGGCCAAGGCCGTGATCAACGCCGCCGGAGCCCAGCCCTGGGAATTCCAGATCTACCAGCAGGTCGGCCTCACCGCGGGAAAGACCTACCGCCTGGAGTTCGATATGCGCGGCGAAGCCGTGCCCAAGGGCTTCAAGGTGGTGGTGGAGCATAATGGCGATCCCTGGACCAAGTACCTTGAGCAGCAATACACGGTGACCCAGGCCGCGGGCGCATGGCAGCACTTCATCGTGAACGTCACGGCCTCGGCGACCGACAATGCGGTCCGGGTAGGCTTCCATTTCGGGGCCGGCAACGTTTCGGATGCCTGGCTCGACAATGTATCCTTGAAACAGCTCTAGGGACGGGATTGGAAGCGGGAGGGATCGGGCGGCAAGAGGCCCCCACGGCCTCTCCGCCGCCCCCGGGCCGGCCAGGGACCGGTCCGTTCACCCCCCACGGGTAGGCGGGAAAAAAAGCGCTCGCTCTAGAGGGAAACCACCAGCTTGATGGCGTAATACCAATCGGGACGGTCCACCAGCAGGGAGTTCTCCGAAACCACGCGGGTGTACCGCCGGCCGCGCAGATGATCGCTGGCCGCCTGGGCCTGGACCTGGAAGCCGTCCATGATATTCCGGCCCAGGTAGACGGACCATTTCAGGTCGTCGCCGTGCCAATCCTCCGGATCGTATCCGGTGATCTGATCGTAATTGTAATCGGGCAGGGGGATGTTCCCCTCGCGGGCATTGCGGTAGCCGTTCACGAAAGGGCTGGTGCATCGCTCGACTTCCATGTTCAGGTTGTCCAGAAGGCCGAAGGTGGGGAAGTTGAACCCGACCATCGCCACGACCCGATCCATGCGCTTCTCGTAATAGATCGGGCGGTTTTCCCATCCCATCAGGGCGGCTTCGGTGTAGAGCGTCATCTCGTCGTTGCGGAAAAGGCCTTCCCCGAACAGGGACTTGAAATCGAGGGCGACCATGGCCAGGGGCTTGATCCCCTTGAAGCTGAACTTGTTGAGGGCGGGCCGGACGGCGGGATCGGCCTCCCATGCCTTCCGGAGGCTGTCCACCACGTTCTTTTCGGCGGTCCAGCGCGCGGCATCTTCCGTGCGCCCGTCATGGGTGGCTCCGGCGGCCAGCAACTGGTAGTATTCCGGATTGTTGGCGATCTTCCGCCCCTGGTATTCGAACCAGGTATTCTTCTCTTCCGTAGGGGTGGTGATGCTGGGCTTGACCGGAATCAGGCGATCGAACTGGACGCCGAGGCCGGCGTTGAGGAAGCCGCCCTTGTATTTGGCCAGGTAGGTCAGGGAAAGGTCGTGCAAGGGATAGGATTGGCGCTCGCTGGTGACGAAGAGATCGTGCGAGAAACCGCCGGAGAAGCGCTGGGTCCATTGGGTCCCGAGCACCGCGGTCGTGGTGGTGTTGACCGCCGTATACCCGTTCCCGGTGACGATATAGTCCGGATAGGTTCCCGTGCGGAACAGGTACTCGCCCAGGTTGCGCGAATTGCCGTACTTGACCGGGATGAATCCCAGCTTGCCCACCAGGGCGGGATTTTCCCCTTCGCCGAACGAGAACTGGGCGAAGGCTTTGGTGAGGACGGCGTCGCCGTAGAAGACCTTGGCGGCGCTATTGCCGACCACGAGCGGCACGGCATGCCAGAAGATGCTCCCGGTCCCGAAATACAGGCTGAGATGATCCCCCCGCTTGGCCTCCAGGTCGAAGGTGCCTCCGAAGCGCTGCACCCATTGGTTTGTGAGGGTGTCCGTGGACAGTTCCACGCCCTTCATGATGCTGCCGAATTCGTAGAATGCCTGGGCACCTTTGAAGTGGATCCCGCCTTCTTGCTCGGCGGCCGCCGGCAAGGCCGAAAGGACGGCCGCGAAGCAGACCGGATTCAAGAAATTGCGCATGTCATATCCTTAAGGAGGGAAGTGTGACCGGAATGATATCGGAATCGGATCTCGGGAACCCTCGGATGATCAAGGAAGATCGATGATCTTCGAAGCGGAGCCGCCTGCCGCGCGGATGCGGACGATGGCGATCCCGGAGGAAGCCGTTCCCCGCTCGACGAGATAGGAACCGTCGGGGGTTTTCCTGAAGGGAATGGCCCGGCCATCGATGCCCATGGCCTCGAAGGAACCGTGGTCGCCGGACACCGTGACCAGGGCCGCCCCGGGGCCTGCATAGGCCGCGGTGATTCCCGGGAGCGCGGAAGGGCCGGAGGTCCGCAGGGCGGTCGTCGCCCCGAAGACGGAATTCATGGACAGGGTATCCGGCCACTTCCCGTCCTTGAACTCCTCCTTGAGCGGGTTGGCTGTCAGCTCCTTGGCCCTCATGTTGCGGAAGGTGACGCCTATTTCGCCATGGTGCTGGAGCATGACGCTGCCGGGATGGATGTCGTAATAACGGCCGTTGTTCCCGTCGGAAGCGTACTTGCTCTTGGCATAGGCAGCCAGGAATTCAGCGGAGCCGATCTTGTAGTCGACCAGTTTCTTGCCGTTGCCGTAATGGACGATATTGCTGTCGTAGGCGATGATCCGCAATTGGTTCCACTGGCCGGAGGGGTTGTACCAATTCTGGATCTTGGGCGGGAACATATCGTAGCAGGCCCCGAAAAAGTGGACAGGGGAGGCGCAGTCCACGTCGCTGGAGCCGCAAACCTGGGTTTCCGGTCCGGAACGGTGATCGCCGGGGGAGGATGCGTTTTCCTCGTACCGGATGAAGATGCCGCTATTGGCGCTGGCGGGAACCTGGACTTCCAGCTTCAGATCGAAGTTCTTGTACTTCTTGTCGGTCATCAGGTATTGCTTGTTGCCGTTCCCGTTCTCGATGCGGGTCCCAAGGGGGGTATTGGTCTTGACGAGCCAGGCGTCCGGAATGGTGGTCATCTTGTAGCCGTGCCAGCCCTTGAAATCCGTGCCGTTGAACAACAGGTCGTATCCGGAGGCGGTTTCGACCGGCGTCAACTTATTGGTGTAATCCTGCGCGTTGGAAAGAGTGGCCAGGCTCCCGAGTCCGACCGTGATCAGCATGGTTAGCATTCGATTAATCATGGAACCTGTTACCCCCGTTTGCAGTGGAACCCCACCCCGGTGTCAATATAGCGCGAAGATCGGGAATCGACATCGAAAATACACCTTAATTTACGAAGCAAAAAAAAGTCCAATAAGGCTTTAAAATGCATGAAAATGGACATTAAGTGACTTTATAGCAAACCTTAGGAGCGTCAACAATGCATTTCTACGAAGCAAGTGGCGGTGCCCGATGGGTGTCCGGGTCTATGGGGGGAGGGTCGCGCTTTGGCTTTTAAGGAAGACCGTGGACCTTCCAATAAAAAAGCCCCCGGAGTTTCCTCCGAGGGCTTCATGTTACGATTCTCCACCCAGTGCTCCCCTTATAAAAGCGAGGAGGCGCGACTTCTGTGCGGAAGTAACCGCTCGCGAGCGCTCGCTCCCGGCTCACGGCCCGCGAAAAACCCATCAAGGGTTTTGAGCCACCCAGTCGTCTACTACAACTGTGGGCCGTTCGCAGCCTTAGTACCGGTAGTGGTTGGCCTTGTAGGGGCCTTCAACCGGGATGTTGATGTAATCGGACTGCTTCTTGTTCAGCTTGGTCAGCTTAACGCCCAGCTTCTCCAGATGCAGGCGGGCCACTTCTTCGTCCAAATGCTTCGGCAGGGTATACACGCCCACTTCCAGCTTCTTGGTCCAGAGTTCGATCTGGGCCAGGGTCTGGTTCGTGAACGAGGTCGACATCACGAAGCTCGGGTGGCCGGTGGCGCAGCCGAGGTTCACCAGGCGGCCTTCGGCCAGCAGGTAGATGCTGTGACCGTCGGGGAAGGTGTACTTGTCCACCTGGGGCTTGATGTTGGTGTGCTTGATGCCGGGCCAGGCGCGCAGGCCGGTGATGTCCACTTCGGAATCGAAGTGGCCGATATTGCAAACGATGGACTGATCCTTCATCTTGCTCATGTGCTCGGCGGTGATGATGTCCACGTTGCCGGTGGTGGTGACGTAGATGTTACCCTCGGCCAGCGCATCCTCGACCGTGGTGACCTTGTAGCCTTCCATCGCGGCCTGCAGGGCGCAGATGGGGTCGATTTCGGTGACGATGGTGCGGGCGCCGAAATTGCGCATGGACTGCGCGCAGCCCTTGCCCACGTCGCCATAGCCGCAAATGACGGCGATCTTGCCGGCGACCATGGTGTCGGTAGCGCGCTTGATGCCGTCGGCCAGGGATTCGCGGCAACCGTAGAGGTTGTCGAACTTGGACTTGGTCACCGAATCGTTCACGTTGATGGCGGGGACGAGGAGCTCGCCCTTTTCGAACATCTGGTACAGGCGGTGCACGCCGGTGGTGGTCTCTTCCGACACGCCCTTCCAGTCCTTGACGTAGCGGGCCCACATGCCGGGGGCCTCCTTCAAGGTGCGCTTCAGGAGCTTTAGGATGACGGCTTCCTCTTCGGAGCCGGCCTTGCGGTCGAGGAAGGAGGGATCCTTCTCGGCTTTGACGCCCCAGTGCAGGAGCAGGGTGGCGTCGCCGCCGTCGTCGACGATCAGCTCAGGGCCGATCAGTTCGCCGTTCTTGCCCGGGAAGGACAAGGCGGCCAGGGTGCATTCCCAGTACTCTTCCAGAGTCTCGCCCTTCCAGGCGTAGACGGGAGTGCCGGCCTTGGCGATGGCGGCTGCGGCATGGTCCTGGGTGGAGAAGATGTTGCAGGAGGCCCAGCGCACGTCGGCTCCGAGCTCCTTGAGGGTCTCGATGAGCACGCCGGTCTGGATGGTCATGTGCAGGGAGCCCATGATGCGGACGCCCTTCAGGGGCTTGGTCTTGCCGTACTTCTCGCGGGTGGCCATCAGGCCGGGCATTTCATGCTCGGCGATCTCGAGTTCCTTACGGCCGAATTCGGCCAGGCTCATGTCCGCGACCTGGAAATTGCCCCAGGCGGGGGCGTTGTACTGGGACTGCTTTACGCCCTTGGGGGCTTCTTGGGTCAGGGTCGACATATGGGTACTTCCTCGTTCGTAATTGTTTGCGGTTTCCATCGGCGATGGTCCGGCGTGAAGGGAAAGGCCCGCCGCGCGCATTGCGGGCGGGCCGGATGGGGTTTAAGCGGTGGCCAACTGGGGCTTGGCGAGGAATTTGGCGGCGGCGGCCTTGAGGGCTTCGGCCTTGTCGGTCTTTTCCCAGGTGAAGGCATCCCCCGTACGGCCGAAGTGGCCATGGGTGGCGGTGGCCTTATAGCGGGGCTTCAGCAGATCCAGGGTGCGGATGATGCCGCCCGGGGTCAGGTCGAAATGCTCGTGGACCAGGGCCTCGAGGGTCTCATAGGGGAGCTTGCCGGTGCCGAAGGTCTCCACGAAAACGGAAACGGGCTTGGCGACGCCGATGGCGTAGGCCACCTGGACTTCGCACTTGGTGGCCAGGCCGGCCGCCACGATGTTCTTGGCGACGTAACGCGCGGCGTACGCGGCGGAACGATCGACCTTGGAGGGATCCTTGCCCGAGAAGGCGCCGCCGCCGTGCCGGCCCATGCCGCCGTAGGTGTCGACGATGATTTTACGGCCGGTGAGGCCGCAATCGCCCATGGGGCCCCCGACCACGAAGCGGCCGGTGGGATTGATATAGTACTTGGTGTGGGCATCGAGCAGGTTGGCCGGGATGACGGCCTTGATGCACTTCTCGGTGATTTCCTTGACGATGGTCTCGTGGGAGACTTCTTCGCCATGCTGGGTGGAGACCACGACGGCGTCGATGCGCTTGGGCTTTCCGTCCACGTACTCGACCGTGACCTGGGACTTGGAGTCCGGGCGCAGCCAGGTGAGCACGCCCTTCTCGCGCAGCTCGGCCAGCTTCTCGACCAGGCGATGGCTGTAGTGGATGGGCATGGGCATGAGCTCAGGGGTTTCGTCGCAGGCGAAACCGAACATCATGCCCTGATCGCCGGCGCCCTGTTCTTTGTAAAGGCCTTCGCCTTCGGTCACGCCCTGGGAAATGTCGGGGGACTGCTTGTTCAGCGCAACCTGCACGCTGCAGGTCTTGGAGTCGAAGCCCCATTCGGCGTTGGTGTAGCCGGTGCGGGCGATGGCGTCGCGCACGACTTTCTGGAAATCGATATTGGCCTTGGTCGTGATCTCACCGGCGATGACCACCATACCGGTGGCGATCAGGGTTTCGCAGGCGACGCGGCTCTTGGGATCCTGCTCGAGCATGGCGTCGAGGATGGAGTCGGAGATTTGATCGGCCATCTTATCGGGATGGCCCATGGAGACGGATTCGGAGGTAAAGAGGTGTCTGGACATTAAGAACTCCTGATAAAGTTTCGAAGCCGATATGGGTCATCCCCCGACCTGGTCGGGTGGTGGCCGGCAAGGCCTTACTCTAAGTGTACAATATTCCCTGCGGATATGCATCGACTTATCGTGATGGATTGATATTACCTTCGGGGTGGAAAAATAGGCCAAATCAGGCTGGAAAAGCCACAAATGCCGGATTCGCGTAATTTTACGGGAGAATCCAAGAATGCCGGGGCAGGGGCTCCACCATGGGATATATTTGTAAAAGATGAAAAATCGGGCATTTTTGCTGGGCGTACTCTTCACCGCGGGCTGGGGGCAGCCTAACGTCCTGACCGAAGCGGAAAAGGCCGCGGGCTGGGAGTTGATGTTCAACGGCAAGTCCTTGGCCGGGTGGCATTCCTTCCGTTCCGATTCGATCAAGGATTATGGTTGGACCATCAAGGACAGCTCGATCTACCTGCGCGCCCAAGGGGCCGGCGCCTTGCTGGCGCCGGAGCAGTTCACCTACAAGAACTTCGAAATCTCCCTCGATTGGAAGCTGCCGGATTCCGGGAATAGCGGCGTCTTCCTGCGGTACCTCGAGACCCAGGAGAAGGAAAACATCCGCACCGGCCCGGAGACCCAGATCTGCGGAAGGTTGCATCCCGATTACCGCGGGGGCATCGAGCGCACAAGCCCCGGTGCCTGTTACGCGATGTTCGAGCCTTCGCATCCCTGGATACGATCCGCGCAGGAATTCAACACCCTCGACGTGATCATGTACGAGGATAAGGTAGCCCACTTCGGGAACGGAACGAAGCTGTTGGAGTACGTCATCGGGGATCCGGTCTGGAAGGCGCGCTTCGACACCAGCAAATACAACCCCTTTCCCCTCTACGGGGACATCCATGCGGGCAAGCTTTTCCTGCAGGACCATGCCAGCCGCGTCTGGTACCGCAATATAAAGATCCGTCCGCTTGCCGAAGATCCCTGGGCGTCCGGGACCTTCCAGTGGCCGGATCAGCGGGTCGCGATACGCGCATCCCGGAACGGATTCCCGATCGGCCTCCGGCTGCTCCCCTCCCGCGACGGCCGGATCCGCCTCGGCCTGGATCGTCACGCAGCGTGGGATCTGGATATCCATGACATCTTTGGCCGCAATGTTGAGACCCTCCGCGGGGACGGTACCGAAATCGCCGGGTCCGCCCGGCCCGCTCCCGGCATCTACCGGCTCCAGGGTTCGATCGACGGCCGACCCGTCTCGCGGACCCTGGCGTTTCCAAGGCGTTGAGCTCCGCCTCCTCCTGAAATCCGGTATTTTTTCCGGGGGGAGGGATATGGAGACCCTCCCCTTCCGCCCCGGCCTTTTGCTATACTTTGCGGGCCTGGCCGGTTGTCGGCCCGGGTTTGTGGAGCGCAAAATGAACCTTCTTTCAGCAGCCATCCTCTTCATCATCTGGGCCGCGGGCGCCGCCGCTTCGGTCACCTACGCCTTGTCGACGGGCGCGACCCTGGTCATCGGCCTGGTCCTCTGGAATTCCTTTTTCGGCTTCTGCACCGCCTTCGGCCTGATGCTCTTCTGGAGCCGCGAACATTGGCTGGGCTGAGCCCTTTTCCATGGGTGGGAAGGCAGGGAATGCCGCCAAGCCCGTGAAAGGCGCAGGAAGCGCCGGGCTCATGAAGGGCGCCAAAAGCGCCAAGCCGTCCAAGCCCAGGACGCGAAAACCTTCCGCTTCCGAAACACCCGCCTCGGCTCCGGCCAAGACGGGTTTTCTTTTGCCCGGCAAGGAAGGGCATGTCCTTCTGGCGCACGGAGCGGGCGGCCACATGGATCATCCGCATATCCTCGCCTTGGCCGGTGCCCTGGCCGCGACCGGCCTTACGCCCCTACGCTTCGATTTCCCCTACCGCGCCGAAGGCCGGAAATTCCCCGACCGCATGCCGGTCCTGGTTGAACGCTTCCGCGAGGAGGCCGAATGCCTTACTACCGGGGAAAAGCCCGGCTTCCTCATCCTTGCCGGCCATTCCATGGGCACCCGTGCCGCGCTCGCCCTGGCCTCCGGAGGCCATCCCTGCCGCGGGCTGATCCTGTTCTCCTATCCCTTGCATCCGCCCGGGCATCCCGAAAAGCTACGGCTCGACCACATGGAAGGGTTGAACGTTCCGGTCTTGAGCCTGTCGGGCACGAAGGATGCCTTTTGCACGCCCAGGCTGATGGACAAGGCCGTCGCGAAGGCGTCCCGCTGGACGCATCATTGGATCGAGGGGGCGGATCATGGCCTCATGGTTCCCAAGCGGTCCGGCCGCACCCGCGGGGAAGTCCTTGCCGAGGTGGAGTCGGTTTGCCGGGCCTGGCTCGCCGGGCTCCCGAAGCGCTGATCCTTTCCCGCTGGTCGGTGACCTTTGATCCTTCACCGTTCGCCGTTCTCAAATGGGAACGCTTTCAGGCCCGGTCGCCCTTCGATACCGCCCATTGACCCATTAATTTGTGGACTCATCGCCTTTCTCCGGCGGCCGATTGCCGGTGGAACGGGCGAAACGACATGCGCGGGATCCGGGTTCGCCCTCGGATGTACGCGACAGGTCCGCATCGGTACCCCTTATCGTTGCGGGCCGCCTTTTTTCGAGGGATGGGATGGACGGCGTGACCCGCGCGGCGTCCGTCCCGGGGGGTTACGGTCTATAGGGACCCCGGGGAATCCGGGAAGCCTTCCGAACCGGACGAGGATGAGGACGAGGCCGATCCCGGCGTACGCGGGGGAGTGTCCGGGGAACCGGGCGGCTTGAGGCGCTCGAAGGAGGGGGGGTAACTTCCCTCGTACCCGTAGAATCTGTCCCGCCCGATGTCGAACATCATCTCCTTGGGCGCGCCCGCCGTTTTCTTCGTCTTCCACGCCTCGTAATAATCGTCCGAGCTGGGCCGGTCGCTTAAGCCGTCCTTGGGATGGCTATGAATGACATGGCTGGTGCCGGGAGGCAGCGATCCTGGGGGAGGATTTCCGATCCCCCCGCCGCGTTCGTAATGGACGGGGATGTTCGGAACCGCGCGCCCATCTTCCATCCGGAAGGTCTGGAAGAACTCGCCATCGCGCCTGAGGTTCCGGTTGGGATCGGCGGCTTCGATATTGGCGCGGAAGGATTCCGCAGCGGAGTGCTCGCCCGGGGACATGGGCCGCTTGCCGGCGGGCCTTGAGGGCACGGCGAACATCTGGTCGTCTTCCCGGGTCAGTTCCTTGAGCTGGCGGCCGTTGGGGGTAAGGGTCGGGCTGGAAGCGGAAGGCGTCTTCGGATGGGCGCTATCCACGGGCGCCTGGGATGGGCTTCCGGTTCCGGGGGAGAGGGCGCGCTTGGAAGAAGCTTCCGCGGGGCGAGCGGGGACGGAAAGTTCGGGTATGATGAGCGGTGAAAGAACCGGTCGATCGGGCCTTCTTGGAAGGATATCGCGGACAGGGGCTTGGGATTCCGTTGCAGTCGGAGGGGCCGCCGTGGTTCCTTCCTTCCGGGCCCGCTTTCCAACGGGCTGGTTTTCCATGGGGGATGCGGCCCTTTTTCCGATGTTCATGGCGATCCCTTCGGGCCGTCCGCCCCGTGGAGGGCATTCGCCCTCGGAGGATGAATCTATCCGATGAGGGAGGAAGAAGGGCTCGGGAAACCGGCCATGAGGAAGGGAGGTTACGATCGCTGCCCGCGAAGGCGCGGTTCAGCCGTTGCGGGCGTTGCGCCGGCCGGACCCCGGTTACGGCCCGGGGCGGCCGTCAGCGTTGGACGCGGGCGCCGCCGCCCTTGACCAGGCTTTCCACCTCGGCCAGGCTCGCCATTGAGGTATCGCCGGGCGTGGTCATGGCCAGGGCGCCATGGGCCGCGCCGTATTCCACGGCCTGGGCCAGGTCGTTCTTTTCCAGGAGCCCGTAAATGAGGCCGGAGGCGAAGCTGTCCCCGCCGCCCACGCGGTCGAAGATCTCGAGGTTGCGGCGCATGGCGGATTCGTGGAACCTGCCTCCGCCCCAGGCCACGGCGCCCCAATCGTTCAGGGACGCGGACCGTACGGTGCGCAGGGTGGTGGCGATGACCTTGAAGTTCGGGAACTCCTTGGTGACCTCGCCGATCATCTTCTTGAAATTCTCCGCCTCGACCGAGGTGAGGTTCTCGTCCGTGCCTTCCACGTGGAAGCCGAGGGAAGCGGTGAAGTCCTCCTCGTTGCCGATCATCACGTCCACGTAACGCGCGAGTTTCCGGTTGACCTCCTGGGCACGCTTCTGCCCGCCGAAGTTCTTCCAGAGGCTGGGCCGGTAGTTCAGGTCGAAGGAGATGAGGGTTCCGTGCTTCTTGGCGGCCACCATGGCCTCTTCGATCACGTCCGGCGTGGTTTCGGAAAGCCCGGCGTAGATGCCGCCGGTATGGAACCAGCGGGCGCCCTGCCTGCCGAATACGTCCTCCCAGTCGATATCGCCCTTCTTGAGCTGGCTGGCGGCGGTATGGCCGCGATCGGAGACTCCCACGGCGCCGCGCACCCCGAAGCCCCGCTCGGTGAAGTTCAGCCCGTTGCGGGTCTTCCGGCCCAGGCCGTCATAGGGGACCCATTTGAGGAAGGAGGTGTCGACCCCGCCCTGGAGGATGAAATCCTCGATGAGACGGCCCACCTCGTTGTCCGCGAAGGCTGTCACCACCGCCGTGCGCATGCCGAAGCAGCGGCGCAGGCCGCGGGCCACGTTGTATTCGCCTCCGCCCTCCCAGGCGTTGAAGCTGCGCGCCGTCTTGATGCGCACGTCGCCCGGATCGAGACGGAGCATGATTTCGCCCAGGGACACCTGGTCGAAGCGGCATTGGTCCTTGGCTTTGACGGTCAAAAGGCTCATGGTTCCTCCGTTAATCCCGGCCGGGCCGGGGGCCGCCTTCCGTGGCGGCTCGGTATCGTGAATGTTACTTCTTGGGCACGGTGAGCGCGACCGCCTGGGCGGAAAGGCGCGTCACTTCGGCCCAGTTGCCGGCCTTGAGCAGGTCGGGCGCGACCATGAAGCTGCCGCCCACGGCCACCACGGCCTTGAAGGCCAGGTATTCCGGGAGCCTGGCGAGATCGATGCCGCCCGTGGGGATGAAGCGCATCATGGAAAAGGGCGCGGCGATGGCCTTCAGTGCCTTGATGCCGCCGATGGCTTCCGCCGGGAAGAATTTCACGACGTCCACGCCTTCGTCCATGGCCATCTGGATCTCGGTGGGAGTGGCCACGCCCGGGAACACGGGCACCTTAAGCTCCTGGCAGCGGCGGACGACCTTGGCGTTGAAGCCCGGGGAAACGATGTAGGTGGCGCCGGCCGCAAGGGCACGGTCGACCTGATCGGGCTGCAGGATGGTTCCTGCGCCCAGGCAGATGTCCTTGTCCTTGGCGATCTCCCGGATGGCCGCTTCGGCAGCGGCGGTGCGGAAGGTGACCTCGGCGCAGGGAAGCCCGCCGGCCTTCAGGGCCTGGGCCAGGGGCCAAGCGTCTTCGGCCCGGTCGATGATGACGACGGGCATGAGCCGGATGGTTTGGAGTCGGTCTATCAGGTTGCTCAATTCATTCTCCCGGCTGGATGGAATGCTGGATGGAATGCTGGATGGAAAGCGGAAAATGGTTTCATGGTTTACAACCGGGCCAGGGTCATCCCGCCATCCACCATGATCACCTGCCCCGTCGAATAGGGGAGATCCCCCCGGGCCAGCATGGCCACGGCCTTGCCCACGTCTTCGGGAAAACCCCAGCGGTTCTGGGGGATGAGGCCGCCGGCGATGAGGGCGTCGTACTTGCCCGTAACGCCCGAGGTCATGTCGGTCTTGATGATGCCGGGACGGACTTCGTATACGGGGATGCCGAACTCCGCCAGGCGCACCGACCAGAGCTGGTTGGACATGCCCAGGGCCGCTTTCGCGAGGCAATAGTCCCCGCGGTTCACGGAAGCGACGGTGGCTGAGACGGAAGTGATGTTGATGACGGATTGGACTCGGGAGGGGTCGTCCTTGCGCTGGGCGATCATCCACTGGGCCGCCTTCTGCGTGAGGAAGTAGGGGCCCCGCAGGTTCACCTTGATGAGGTCGTCGAAGCTTTCCTCGCCGGCCTCAAGGATGTCGGCCCGCACCTTGGGGGCGATGCCGGCGTTGTTGACCAGGACGTCCAGGCGGCCGAAGGTTTCCTTGATCATGGCCAGAAAGGCTTCCCGATCGCGGGCCTCGGCCACGTTCGCCTTGGCGTACAGGACCCTCGCGCCCAGCTTGCGCAGGCCTTCTAGGGATTCGACGTCCTTCTCCTCCTTCTGGCCGCAGATCGCGAGATCGAAGCCTTCCCTGGCGAGGACGGTGGAGATGCCGAGGCCGATTCCGCGGCCGCCTCCGGTGATGGCGGCGACGCGTTTGGAAGAAATGGACATTGCGATTCCTTTTTGCCGTTACGTCCCGTAGAACGCGTAATACTTCCCGTTCCTGATGATCCGCTGCAGGTAAAGCGCCACTTCCCGCGCATGGTAATCCCCCCACTGGCTGGACTCGCCCAGGGGGACCTTGGCTCCCGGCGGGATATGATCCCAGCCGTTGGGACGATGGTAGACCGAATGCAGGAGCAGGCCCTGGTGCGCCGGATCGGTGCTCAGGTAAGGTTCCTCGAAGAGGCGATCGACCACGGTGAGGCCGGCCTGCCAGTAGCGATCGCCCTCGGCGTTTTCCCCCCTGGCGCGCAGGAGGCGGCCCAGGCGCAGGAGGCCCTGGGACGCGATGGCGGCGGCGGAACTGTCCACGGGCTCGTGCTCGTTGAACGGATCCGCGGGCTTGTCCAGGTAGTCGCCGAGCTTGTGCAGGTTGGGCGCGCCGGTATCCCAATAGGGGATGCCGTCCTTGGGGGTCTGGGAGATGTAGAAGTCGCAGGAGGCCTTGGCCGCCTTGAGCATCATGGCTTCCACGGGCTTGCGTCCGCCTACTGCGTCCAGTTCCTTGTCGGACAGGGTGGCGAGGAATTCCAGCTCCTCGGCGTAGCCGAGCATGATCCAGGCGAGCCCCCGCGTCCAGGTCGTGAACGGGGCGTAGCCCTGCTGGGAATTGGGGCAGCGGTAGCTGCCGTCCGTGGTGTTGAAGATGATCTCGTGGGCGGCGCGGCCGCGCAGGGCGGGCACATCGTAGCTGTCCCGGCCTTCCCCGTAGAACAGGGTGAACTCGGCGGTTACGGCCGCGTGGTCGACAAGGCGCTGGAGCAGGTTGATCTTGGCGTCCTTCTCCCCGAGCAGGGTATGCCCCAGCTTATGGGAGACGGCCAGGGCGCGCAGGGAGCGGATGGTGTCCGCGAAGAGGGAATGGGGGCCGTTGAAGGAATGGATGTACCCCTTGCCGTTGTTGATCGGGGTCCACCGCATGGCCTGGACGGCGCCGGAGCACTTGAGGGCCAGTTCGTAGAAATCCTTTTCGCGCCCTTCGGACTGGATGCGGCCCTCGCCGATGAGGCGCCACAGGTTGCCGTAGGTGCTGACGTTGTTGAATCCGTGATCGTGCACGCCCATATGGGTGATGTGCCCGGCCATGTCCTTGAAGGTATGGTCGCGGCCGATCCGCAGGAAGGCGCCGTCGTCCGTCGCATCGTACTGGAGCAAGGCCGATCCGTATACGAATCCCTGGGTCCACTCCGTCCAGCCCTTGGAGGTGTACCGGCCCTTGATGGTGAAGACGGGGGATCCCTGGGCCGGATCCCAGCCCTTTTCGATGGATTTGATCTTTTCTCCGGAGACGGCCCAGAGGCGGTCCAGCTTGGCGGAGAGGTCCTGGGCCTTCAGGGAATTCTTGATCTCGATCATGCGCGGGGATCCGGATGGCGGGGAAGGTCGCGGCCATCCTTGCGGGAGGCGGCGAGGGTGACGGTGCGGATGAAGGAGGAGACCGGAAGGGGCAGGGATCGGCCGTCGAGGCGTTCCCGGAGCCTGGCGGACTTGCCGATGGGCTTGGACCAGTTTTCGATGGTGTTCAGGCGGTTCCGGCCCAAGGTGATGGTCCGGGTGGGCCCGTCCGTAAGAGTTGCGGTCTGGGCCGCCGGGGCCGCGAAATCAGCGAGTGGAATTTGCATGGTTCACCGGTTTCCGCCGTCGCTTGCCCGACGGCCTTTGGTTGGGAGTTGGGTTCGGATTCGGGTACGGAAAAGGCTTAGATCTGCTTCCCCTTGCGGATGTGCAAGGTCAGGATGCGGCAATCGGACAGGGCGCGATAGGTATGCGTGAGTACGGCGTCGAACTGGATGGCATCGCCTTCCTTGAGGACGTGGCGTTCCTCGTTCAGGACCATTTCGATGCTGCCCTGGAGCACCCAGCAGATCTCGTGATCGTTGTGATGCACTTCCGGGCGGTTGACGGTACCGCCGGCCAGGGCGGAGCCCAGGAAGCATTGGATGTTCATGAAGTTGATGTGCTGGAACTGGAACCCGCCCGATACGTAATGCTGCGAGGAGGTGATCTGGGCGGTGCGGAACTCGGCGAGGCCGAGCAGATCCGTGGCCGAGATCCCGAAGGCCTTGCCCAAGCGGGACAGGGTGTCCAATTCGGGGACGGCCTGGTTGCGCTCGATGCGCGAGATCACCGCGGTCGAGATGCCGGAGGCCTGGGCGATGTCGGCGATGGTGAAGCCCTGGGCCTTGCGCAGGTTGCGCAGGATGGAGAAATCATACGGATGCGTCTTGGCCGGGCGCTGGTGGCCGTTGGTCCCTTCGACGGGTTCCTCATGCCCGACGGCGGCGGCTTCTTCGGTCTGATCGATCATGGATCGCTCCTATTCCTTGGTGTACCGGGCGTTCGCCCCTTCTTGGGGTCCGCGCTCCTCGATGACATCTTCGGGTATTTCCGGGAGCCGCACGGGCTCCAGGTTTTCCCAATCCGGTTCGGAGACGGTGCCGAATCCGTTACGGTTGAGATCTTTCAGGGAGATGAACCCGTCCTCGATGCGCAGGACGGGCGAACCCCGTTCCCGTTCGCGGTAGAGGGTGGGGAACTCCCGGAGGGCGTCTTCCCGCTCGCGGGGCGAGAGGAAGTCGAACCCGATGATATAATGGTGCCCGTTGCGTTCGCTGTGGCGGATGCCCAGGGCGCCGGCTACGGTGAGATCCTGGTGCAACGGGAAGATGGGCGCATTGGTCAGATCTTCGCTGGAGAGGATCGGGCTCTGCTGCCCCTGGGCCTCCAGCTCCTTGATAAGGCGGAAGCTGTGCAGGGTGCGGAATACGCCTTTGCAATTCTTGGCGGAGATGCCGCGGTAACCCAGGGACAGGGCGCGCACGACCGCATCGTCGCTGCCGTCGGACTCGTCGATGATCACCGGCTTGAACGCGTCGACTTCCTTCAGCGGTCCGGCCACGGCATCCACCAGGGAATGGCCGCGGCCCACGGGCTGCTCGATGAGCAGGGTCCGGTGCCACAGGTTCTGCAGGGCCGGGTCCTTGGCCGCGTCCAGGATGAAGTTGGCGAACTCGCCCATATCGTGGAACTGTTCGTTGCCGTCCAGGGTGGCGCGGTAATCGCCGGCCTGGGAATCCAGCACGGAGGCGATGCGGCGCAGGCGCTCGCGCGAGGCGGCGGCGTCCCCGGAAATCTTGAGCTTGAAGAATTTCGCCTGGTAGTGGCGGATCACCTGCTCGAGCGATTCCGGCAGCCCATCGTTCACCGGTTCGGTGATGTCCGCATCCGTAATGGGATCCACCAGCCCCACGGTATGGCGGAGGGCGATGCGTTCCAGGGGTTTTTCCGGGATCATGGCCGCGAAGTCCGCGCCGTACCCGAACAGGTTGGCCTTGAGGCCGGCATGGAAGGTGACCCCCGTATGCCGGCAGGCCGCGTCGATCAGGGCGGCGTCGACAAGGGCCACGCCGAACCCGGCGGTCAGGTCATTGAGGCCTTTGGCGGCGGCGGATTTACGGGTGATGGGCTCGGCGATCTTGTGCAGGAACCAGACCGGGGCCTGGTCCAATTGCATGTAATTCTCGAGGGCCAAGCGCAGGGAGATGGACAAGTCCTGGATATTGTCCGCATGGGTCTTGCCGGCCGCCTTGTCGAACCAAAGGGGCGGGATGCCGCTGGCGCTGACGCCGGTCAGGACGGTGCCGTCGTTCGCCTCCACTTTCAGGCGGAGGTGCAGGATGGGCATCTGGGTCATGGTGGACCGCCCGAACCGGAAGGGCATCCGGGTCTTGATCTGTCGGGAGAAGACCGAAGCTTCTCGAAGGCGGAACTGGGGCATATTTACCATGACGCTACCAAATTATCCTTTATCGTACGGGAACTTACGTTGACAGGTTTATTGGGCTCAATCTTTGCGAAAATTAATCTACCCCCGAAAAGTACTTTTGTCAAAATAAATTATGCCTATTTTTTACGCCGGGTGTATATTAATGCCATAAATGTATCCTGGAGAGTATATGGAGCTCGACATCAAAAGACTCACTTCTATCAAGACCCCGGCCGCATTCCGGGACCGTATGAAGGATCTGTCCCTGGACCTTCCCATCGATGATTCCATCCAATTGGCCCCTGAATCCTCCATGGCACAGCCGATCGATCTCGGGGGATTCAAGGTGGGCAACCGCTATTGCATCCATCCCATGGAAGGGTGGGACGCCACCACGGACGGCCATCCGACTCCGGACCTGATCCGCCGCTGGCGCCGGTTCGGCGAATCCGGGGCCAAGTTCATGTGGGGCATGGAAGCCGTCGCCGTCCGTCCCGACGGCCGCGCCAATCCCAATCAGTTGATGGCCAAGCCGGACACGATCGATGAACTCTGCAAGGCCGCGGAGGAATGCCTGGAGGCGCATGCCAAGTCCTTCGGCTCGACCTCCGATCTGCTCTGGGGTTTCCAGCTCACGCACTCCGGCCGATTCTGCCGTCCCACCGACAAGAAAAAACTTGAACCCAAGCTCGTCTACGCCCATCCCATCCTGAACCGCAAATTCAACCTGCCGATGGATTATCCGGTCATGACCGATGACGACATCAAGGACCTCGTCGAGCATTACGTGAAGGCGGCCCTGCTCGCCGACAAGGCGGGCGTTCCCTTCGTCGACATCAAGCAATGCCACGGCTACCTGGGCCACGAGTTCCTGTCCGCGTTCACCCGCAAAGGCCCTTACGGCGGCGAGACCCTGGAACAGCGCGCGACCTTCGCCCGCGAGATCATCACCGCCATCCGCCAGGTCGCGCCCAGGCTCATCATCGGCGTGCGCCTCTCGGCCTTC
The DNA here is from genome assembly GCA_028287465.1 of Fibrobacterota bacterium. Lineage (GTDB taxonomy): Bacteria > Fibrobacterota > Fibrobacteria > UBA11236 > UBA11236 > Chersky-265. Next base: position 145,845 of record JAQBPO010000076.1, on the reverse strand, counting down.
GACTTCGTGCCCTTCAAGCCCAATCCCGTGCTGGCCACCGGCGGCAACCTCGGCCCGGGCATGCCCGAGGAATACGCGGATTTCCTGCCCTATAAGTACGGCTTCGGCATCGACAAGGAGAACCCGGTCCAGTACGATCTGGCCGAGACCGCCCAATACCTCAAAATGATGAAATCATGGGGCGTATCCGTGGTGAACATCTCCGCCGGTTCCCCCTACTACAATCCCCATATCCAGCGCCCGGCCCTGTTCCCGCCTTCGGACGGTTACCAGCCGGCGGAAGATCCCATCATCAACGTGGAGCGCCAGATCCAGGTGGTGCGGAAACTCAAGCAGGCCGTTCCCGAAATGCCCCTGGTAAGCTCAGGGCTGACCTATCTCCAGGAATACATGCCGAACGTGGCCCAGGCCCTGGTCCGCGAGGGCTGGACGGACTTCGCCGGCGTGGGCCGGATGGTGCTTTCCTACCCGCGCATCATCGCGGATTCCCTGGAAAAGGGAAAGCTGGAGGCCAAGTTCATCTGCCGGACGTTCTCGGACTGCACCACCGCTCCCCGCAACGGGATCAAATCCGGTTGCTTCCCCCTGGACGAATACTACCGCAATAGCGAGGCGGGCGAGGCGGTGCGCAAGTTCAAGAAGGAGCAGAAGGAAACGCTCAAGTCCGTGCAGGGGGCGGCCAAAGCGGCGGTTTAGGCTCGTGGCGGTGGGGAGGTTTTGGATCCTTCCCGAAATCCGCAAAGACGGCGCGGCACCAGAGCGAATGGTGCTTGCGCAATCGAGGGGAAGGCGGTAACTTGATCACAGAGCCGGTTACATTCCGGGACGCGCAACAGTCTAAGTGTTCACATAGCCTGCCGGGGCCAAGGAGACGGGTCGCAAGACCGGTCGACGGGGTCTGATAGTCGGGGCTGCTCGGGGGCGGATCCATAGGGTCCGCCCCTTTCGTTTATGGGGGATTTCCGGGATTCCGCTCGGCGGGAAAGAGCGTTCCGGTCCCGATCAGAAGGTCTCTCGGATCCTCGCCCCGCCCAGCAGCCTGTCCCCATCGTAGAAAACGGCGGACTGGCCCGGACTCACGCAATACCCCGGTTCCTTGAAGGTCACGGTAATCTGCCCGTTACCTTCGTCCCGGACCACGGCGCCTTTGACGGGCGAACGGTAGCGGTACTGCACGGAACATTCCTTCTCCCCATCCAGGGGCTCGAAGAAATTCGCCCGGTCCGCGCGGAAACCCGCGCTGTATAGTTCTTCCTTCTTGGCCAACAGCAGGGTGTTGGTCGATCGATCCAGCTTCTTCACGTACAAGGCCTCGCCCGTGGCGGCGCCCGCCGAGGCCGCCTTGTCGCCCAGGCCCTTGCGCTGTCCGATGGTGTAATAGGGAAGGCCTTGGTGGGGTCCCAGATCCTTGCCTTCCGGCCCTTGCATGCGTCCTTCCGGGATGGACGCGCCCTTTTCCCTGGCCCGATCGCCGATGAACTCGCGGTAGTCGCCGTTCGGGATGAAGCAGATGTCCATGCTCTCCCGCTTCTGCGCGGTGCGAAGGCCCGCTGCTGCCGCGAGCTTGCGGACCTCGGGCTTGGTCAGATGCGCCAAGGGGAATAGGGTCCTGCCCAGGGTCTCCGGGGGGATGCCCCAGAGGAAATAGCTTTGGTCCTTGGCAGCGTCCGTGCCGCGCAGGATGTAGGTGCGGCCGTTCCCGGCCTCGGTCATGGCGAAGTGGCCGGTGGCGATATAGTCGGCGCCCACGGCCTTGGCGCGTTTCCAGAGCGCGTCCCATTTGACGAAGCTGTTGCAGTTGACGCACGGGTTGGGGGTCTCGCCCGCCAGATAGGATTCGTAGAAGGGCTGGATGACCCGTTCTTCGAAATCCTCCTGCATGTCCAGGGTGAAATGGGGGATGCCGATCTGATCGCAGACCCGCTTGGCGTCCATGGCGCTGTCCGCGGTGCAGCAGGTCTTTTCCCCGCCTACGGTGTCGCAGGATTCCGCTTCGGCGGCCATAGAACCGGCGCCCTGCGCCGGCGAACCGGCGCCTTGCGCCGGCGAACCGGCGCCTTGCGCCGGCGGGCTCCACAACTTCATGGTGATGCCCACGGCCCGGTAGCCGGCCTGCTTGATGAGGAGCGCGGCCACGGACGAGTCCACGCCGCCGCTCATCGCCACGGCGACAAGCTTGCTCCCGTTTCCGTTGTCGACGGCGTCCATTCCCATAGGCCTTATCAATAGAGGGTCGGGTCCGAGGGCTGTAACCTCTTCGCGCCACTCAAAATAGCCCAAAAGGCCGGCCGGAGCAACCCGCGGGGCATGCGATTAATTGATGTTCCCTTTACCCGGGCCGGGAATACATATATCATTGGATCTTCGGTTGCGGCATTTGTGAAATGTAAGGACATTTGAGTCATGGAATTCTCCCTCAACACCATCACCAACTGGCTCACCGCCGGCAAGAACCAGGTCCCGGAGCGCGGGAGCGAGTACCTGGAAGTCTACCGCCAGGCCGTGGAAGCGGACTTCAAGGCCTATGATCCGGGCTTCACCCTGGGGAAATGGCTGGGCTCGGGCGGCTTCTGCGACGTGTTCCTGGTGCCCCTCGTGAACGTGCACGGCAAGGGTCCGCAGACGGTGGTGCTGCGCGTATTGCGCCCGTCCCTCTACCGGACCCCTGACAGCATGGGCAACAACCGCGTGGTCAAGACCTTCCTCGCGGAGATCTTCTACAATACCTACCTGACCTCCCAGAACGTGCGCAACGTGGTGAAGATCTTCGACTACGGCAACCTGCACAACAAGCATTACTTCACCATGATGGACTACGTGGACGGTCCGAACTTCTCGGACCTCATCAAGCGCGGTCCCAAGGACGTGAAAGAGCTGATGCGGCGCATCATCTTCATCAATGCGGTGGCCGGCGTGGTGGGGGAGCTGCATTTCCGCGGCATCATCCACCGGGACCTGAAGCCCAGCAATATCATCGTCAAGGGCTGGGAGCCGTTCCTGAGCGATTTGGGCGCCGCGCGCTGGATGCACGTAAAGGACGACGTGGGCGACGAACAGCAGACCGTGCTGGGAACGCCCTCCCACATGTCCTACGAGCAATTGGACGGGGATTTCTACAAGGTGGACCACCGCACGGACATCTTCTCCCTGGGGGCCATGGCCGCCTACGCCTTTACCGGGGTCTACCCCTTCGCCAAACGCGAGGAAATCAATTATCGCGAGGAGGGCATCTCCTCGCTTTCGAAAGTGGAGCCGGAAGTGCCGGAAATCCCCTTCCGCAAGGGGGAGGTCCTCCGTCAGACCCTGTTCCAATGCATGCACCGGGACATTGAGCAAAGGCCCAAATCGGTGGTAGAATTCCAGCATGCCCTCAATACCTGGATTCTGGAACTTTAACCGGGTATCGTGGCCGGCCGACAGCGCCTGCCGGGCCCGGACAAGGATGAGCCGTGATTATCGCCGTTGATTTCGACGGGACCGTGGTGGACCACAAGTATCCGAAAATCGGATCGCTCAAGCCGGGCGCCAAAGAGGCCTTGAAGGCCTTCCACGATGCCGGGCACAAGATCATCATCTGGACCTGCCGCGCGGGCCAGGAAGAGCGGGACGTACGCGCCTTCCTCCAGGCCAACGAGATCCCCTTCGATACGGTCAACAATCCCATCATGGGCGCGGATCTGGGCACCCGCAAGGTGTACGCCGATCTCTATATCGACGACAAGGGCATCCAGTTCGACGAGAATTGGGACGAACTCAAGCGCGTCATCACCGGGAAATAGCTTCCCATCCACCCCCTATGGGCGCCGGCATCGCAAGGCGCGGCCCGAACAATTAACTAATTTCAAGGGCCTATGCCACTAGGGTCGCGGACCGAAGTCCGATCCGTTTCCATCCTGGTCCATTCGATGATCCCTTTCGCGGTCATCCTGGCCGCCTTGCTGACCCATACCGGAGCCCAGCCTTCCCCGGTATTGCCCAAACCTGGGGCCACCGCGCCCATGCCCCGGGTCGATACCGCCAAGGCCGTCGCGCCCCCGAATACACGGCCGGATTCGCTCGCCCATGCGCGTCTCGAAGGGAGCGCCCCCGGCGATTCCGCGATCAAGGCGGATTCCGGATCCAGGGAAACCGCGGAGGCCAAAAAGCGCCGGGCCGCGCCCGTATTCACCTGGCAAAGCCCTTTGCGGGACATCCAGGAGTGCCCCGGCGGCATGGAGAGCGCCCCGGAATGCTGGCGCCGCTCGCCGGATCTGGCGAACCAGGAGGTCGGCTGGGCGGGAACCCGCGCCTGGACTTTGTCGCTTACCCACTGGCGCCCCTTGCCGCAAGAGTCCCCGTATTTCCCCTTCTGGAGCCACTCACCCTACCTTTCCGGCGGACTCCTTCCGCCCGACCGGTTCGCCCTGGGACGCATCGGCGGGGATTTGACCTCTCTGGAAGAGGCCTGGACCCCGGTTGTCCCTTTGGACACCCCCGTCACGCGCATGGATTGGATGCGAGGAGCGCTGAGCCTCAACATATTCGACCTGAAGCTGAATCGCATGCTTTCGGACCGGGTCTATCTGGGGATGGATTACTACTCGTCCACGGCCCTGGCCCAGCAGTACAACTACCAGTTCAACGTCCACCAGCCCTACCTGGGCGGCTGGGGTTTCCTGGGCCGTCTCTATCCTCCCATCGATCGCGATAGCGCCTCCCTCGTTCTGGAGGATACCTCCTTCGATATCCATGCCCTGCATATGCGGCCGCGCGTGGGGGTATGGCTGGACACCAACCGGGTGGTGGAGTTTTTCCTCGATCGCGTGAGCAACTCCACCTCGCTGACCTATCCCTACGGGCGTACCCGGCCTTCCGGTTCGCTCATTCCCGCGGGGCCGGATTCCACCCAGGCCCTGATGCCCTCCGATCTGAAGACACTCACGGAAGGCGCCATTTACGGGGAATCCCACGCAGGTTGGACTTCGCAGATGGAACTCAGCCATGGTGCCATGGACCTTTCCGAATTCCGTAAATCGGGATCGGCGAAATCCTCCAATACCGACGAGATCCATGCGGACGTCTTCCGGGCGCGCGGCTCCCTGCTGGCCACGGGCCTGCCGTTCCAGCCTATGCTTTCCGCGGAAGCGCGCAGCGACCAATGGGAAGGGGACCCGCTCCTGGCCATGGCCGGGACGAATCCCACCGAAGGTTGGAGCGATGCCGAAGGAGCGGACCTGGAGGTGCGGCCGGTCTTTTCCTTCCTCCGCCTCAAAGGCAACGCCGGCATCGGCCGCAGCAGCCGCATGGATGATAAGGTCTATTGGCTGCCGCGCTTCGGAGCGGTGGCGGGCCTGGACCTGCCTTACGGCTTCGGGGCCGAGGCTTCCGCGTCCACGCGGCGCGAGGATCCCGAGTGGGAGATGCTCTATCGCACCAATCCCGCGCGCTTCCGGTTCGCCAGCCCGGAGCTCCTGCCGCGCACCGACCAGACCTTGCGCGGCTCCGTTTCATGGGCCTGGTCGCGCCTGGCCTTCCAGGCCGGAATCGATCGGATGCGCGGCGAAGACGCATGGCTTCCGCGCGTGCTCCCCAATCCCGGCGCTTGCGGCGCGCTGGCGGACTCCATCTATGCGCCCCTGGCCGGCCGCGCCTGCGGCGACACTTCGGGCTCCTTGCCGGATACCCTGGCCTTGGGGATGCGCAATTATGAGAGCGAGGTCATCGATGCCTGGCATCTCGGCCTGGGGTTGGGCCTGGGGAATTGGTCCCTGAGCCTGGACAACCGCTTCGTATTGAACCGGACGGTGGACGACCCGGATCTGAAGGCCACGCTCGAGGACTGGTCGGTGCCGGAGCGCGTGTTCAAGGGCCGCCTGGGATGGAAGCGCGCCCTGCTCGACGATCGCCTCAAGCTCGACCTGGCCTGGGATTGGGAATGGTATTCTACGCGTTACGCCTGGGTCCCGGATCTCGCGGGCGGATCCAGGGTGGGCAAGCTCGATGAATACCTGGCCCTGGATTTCAACGCGGCCATGAAGATCAAGACCTTCACCCTGTTTTTCAAGGTCCGCAATTTCAACCACGACCGCTACGCGACCGAGCCGGGGGTGCACCCTCCGGGTATCAATTTCCGCTTCGGTGTAGACTGGACGATTTTCAACTAAACCGGTCTCAATCCTGGTCGGAATAACCGCTCGCGAGCGCTCGCTCCCGTCTCGCAGCCCCTTGCGGGCTGCTCGATCCTCCGGGTATCAATTTCCGCTTCGGGGTGGACTGGACGATTTTCAACTGAAGGGGCGCCGGGCGGCGCCCTCTTTTTTTACCGGCCCAACAAGGCGACCATGTCGCGTACCGCGCGTTCCATCCCGACCATGGCGGCACGGCCGACGATGGCATGGCCGATGTTGAGCTCCCAGATGCCCTTGATCTCGGAGATGGGGCCCACGTTGCGGTAGTTGAGGCCGTGCCCGGCGTTGACGAGCAGCCCGCTCTTCTGGGCCACCTGGGCCATATTGTCCAGCTTGACCAGCTCCTCTTCCCAGTCGTTCCCCTCGCCGAAATCGTAGGCGCTGGCGTATTGGCCGGTGTGGAGTTCGATGAGGCGGGCGCCGGTGCGCACCGCGGCCTTGATCTGGTGGAGCTCCGCGTCCACGAACAGGGAGACCGAAACGTCATGCTTGTGGAGCGAGTTCACCATCTTGGTGATGTCGTCGATCTTGGCGGCCACGTCCAGGCCGCCCTCCGTGGTCAGCTCTTCGCGCTTTTCCGGGACCAGGGTGACCATGTCCGGGAGCAGGTCGATGGCGAACTGAAGCATCTCCGGCGTAGGCGCCATTTCCAGGTTCAGCTGGGTGGTGACGGTCTGGCGCAACAGGCGCAGATCGCGCTCCTGCATATGGCGGCGATCCTCGCGCAGGTGGGCGGTGATCCCATGCGCTCCGGCCAACTCGCACAGGACGGCGGCGGCCACGGGGTCGGGCTCGCGGATCTTGCGGGCTTCGCGGATGGTGGCGATATGATCGATGTTCACGCACAGCTTGGGCATTGGGACCTCGCTCTTTCCACAGTATCCACCACCGGCCGGCGCGACGCGCCGGAACGGATGGAGGTCAATAAATAGCTTTAAACGCCGCCATTTTCACCGGGTCCCCGATTTGGCGCGCGCCGAATCGGACTTCACCTTGGATCCGGCGGCGGGCGCTTTCGCCTTGGGCTTGGCGGCGGGTTTCGGCGAAGCGGACTTGGCCATGGGCGCGGCCGGCTTGACCGCGGGCTTCGCCGGCACGGGCTTCGCCACGGGCTTGGCGGGCGGTTTCGCCGGAGCGGATCGCGCGGCGGGCGCCTTCGGGGCGTTCTGGGCCGCCGGATTGGCCCCTGCCGGTTTCCCCTTGGTGGCGGCAACGGGCTTGGCCGAAGGCTCCGGGATGGATTTCACCACGGGCGCGGTGGATACCGAATCGGGCGCGGCGACCAGGGAGGACAGGGTCACCAGCTCCAGGCCCATCTCGTTGAAGCGGATGGCGTTGGCATCCAGGGATTTCTCCAGGATACGGAACGCCGAAGCCGTGTAGGGAAGCACCAGGATGGCGTCGCCGGTCTTCTGGGCCAGGGCGCATTTGCGCGCGAGCTCCTCTTCCACGCGCAGGCTGTCCTTGAAGGACGCGACGGTGCGGCTGCGCGCTCCCTGCGCGGCCGCGGTCTGGCGCGCCAGGCTGCGGGGCGACCCGGTCAGATCCAGGAATACCATTCCCTTTCGCGCGGTGAACTGGAAGAGTTTCTCCAACAGGGGCTGGTTCTCGATGGCGCGATCCCCCAGGCGGCTCGCGTACCCCGCAGCATGCGGTACGCTGTCCAGGCCTTCCGTAAGGATCTTTTCCACGTCCTCCTTGGAATGGTGGATGAAGAGCGCATGCTTGCCCGGGTCCACGAAGGGATACGCGGCCGGTTCCATGGGCAGTTCCAGCAGCAATTCATTGCGGGGCCGGGTATAACGGAGTTTCTTGATGACCGGGTTGGCGCAGTACGCGTCCACGACCAGGGTCTTGTCCCATTGGGCCGATTCCAGGGCGGCCAGCTGGGTTTCGCGGAGGGAATCCAGATCCGTGAAGACGATGGCGAGCCGCGCGGAGCCCGCCATGAAGGCGTTGCCCAGGCTGGCGCGCAGCTTGATGCGCTGGCCGTTGGATTGCAGCAGATATTCCACGCTGCGGTTGGCGGGGCGGAGCTCCACGCCCTGCTCCACGGCGATGGCGTTGGCGCGGCAGATGTTCTCGATCTGGAGAGCGTATTCGTGGATGGGCTTGCCTTTGGGGAATACGACTTCCCAGAAGCCCTTCTTCTGCTTGATGTTCTTGGCAGTAAGGCCGTAGGCGCGCTCCAAGGGCTCGAAGAGCTTCTCGTGCCAGCGCCCGCCCGTGGTATCCGCTTCCACCTCCGGCAGGGCATTGGTGGAATCGCGGAGGCTGTCCGGGGTGATATCGGTATTGGTGGCGGCGGGGGCGTGGGCCCGCTTGGGGAGGAAGCCGAAAACCTTGGGCGCGACCTTGCCGAGCAGGATGATGCCGGCGGTGAGGACCACGAAGATCAGGATTTTCCGCACGACGCCCATTGCAGGTCCGGGCAAGATAGCAAATTCGCCCTCTTGTGCTATCATTATGGCATGCTCGCAGCCGTCCTGTGCGGCGCCACCGCCGCGGGTAAATCCGCCCTGGCCCTCAAGCTCGCCGAGGCCAATGGCTTCGAGATCGTCTCCGCCGACTCCCGCCAGATCTACCGGGGCCTGGAAGTGGGCACCGGAGCCCCGACCCCGGCCGAAAAGGCCCAGGTTCCCCACCATCTTACGGGATTCGTCGATCCCGCCTATGCCTTCTCTCCCCGCGAATTCCCTTCCCATGTCCATCGCCTCCTCGAGGCCCGCCCGGACGGGCGCTTCCTGGTGGTGGGGGGCACGGGCCTCTACCTCAAAGAACTCTTGTTCCCTTCCCCGTTCGATCGGGGTCCCACTCCGGAGCCCATCAAGCTCGAGGTCCAGGAGCGCATTCGCGCCCAGGGGCTCGCCGGCATGCATGCCGAACTGATCAGGCAGGATCCGGAAGGCGCGGAGGGCATCCATCCCAACGATGCCTATCGCATCGCCAAGCGATGGGAAAACCTGCTGCTCACGGGGCGGAGCTATGCCCGCTTCACCGGGCCTCCGGTCCTGGATCCGCGCTTCGAGGGCGCGCCCATCCTTTGGCTGGACCCGGATCGCGCGGATCTGTATCGTCGTATCGATGCGCGGGTGGAGGCCATGGCGCGCGGAGGCTGGCTGGAGGAGGCGCGGCGGCTTATGGAGGATCCCGCTTGGCGGACCCTCCCCGCCTTCACCTCCCTGGGCTATGCGGAAATGACCGACGTGGCCGAAGGGCGCATGACCCTTGATCGAGCCATCGCGGACATCCGCAAAAAAACCCGCAATTACGCCAAGCGCCAAGCGACCTTCTTCCGGCATCAATTGCCCGGGATCGAGCGATGGGAGCGGGAGGCGCTCGAAGAGGCCCTGCGGCGATGCGAATGGAGCTGGGACGCGTTCCGCACCCTGGGTAAAATCCCCGGAAACAGCGAAGGATCAGGGTTTTAAGGGGCGCGGCCCCTTGACAGGGAGCAAGGGCGGAAATTAACTTTCCCCACCTCACAGGTCTGTAGCTCAGTTGGTTAGAGCATCGCTCTGATAAGGCGGGGGTCGGCAGTTCAAGTCTGCCCAGGCCTACCATTAAGACCCCTCGGATTGCCGAGTTTCACGGGAAACAGGTAATTGCGAAGGGGTCTTAATGGTCCCCTATTTCGGTTCATCCTCTCAATTCCCCTCTTCTATCCCGTAAAAGTGGATACCGAGGTGGCAAATCCATTTCAAAGGTTTTTGCTTCCCGCCATCCGGGCGATTCCATAACACGCTCAAATTTGGTTAGGGCCCGTTAAGAAGGTGGGCACAAATGTTTCCGGCCATCCCAAAAGGCTCCAGGGATGGAATTCCTGCAAAAGTTACCTTAGCCCGAAGGCAGGGCTCGCGAACGTTTCGGGTCTGCCGGGAAGCCTTGATGGGAACCCTCTCCAATCCGGACCTGCTCCACTACTCTGATTACAGGCTGTACCTCGCCAATTACCATAGTTGGCGTAAGCAGGGCGATCCGCGATTTTCCTTGCGTCGTTTTGCGAAAGAAATCGGTTTCTCAAGCCATACCCACCTCCGTTACGTGCTCGCAGGCCAACGGAACCTGACCAAGCGTACCCTTATCAAGTTGACATTGGCCTTGGGTTTATCCGGTCCGCGTGCCGAATTCTTCGAGAACCTCGTGTTCTTCAATCAGGCCGGCACCCTTCAGGAAAAGGATCATTTCTACCAAAAGCTGCTGGCGGCCGACAAGACCCGGGGCATGAAAAAAATGGAGTACAGCCAATTCGAGGTCCTGAAGACTTGGTACCACACGGCCATCCGGGAATTGCTCAACTTGGGGACTTTCAAGCCGAATCCGGAATGGATCGCCCGGACCCTGCTGCCTCCAATCGCGCCGAAGGAGGCACGGGATTCCCTGAAGCTCCTGCTCGAGTCCGGACTCATCCGTCGCACGGCGAATGGATACCGCGCGGTGAACGATGCCATCACCACCGACGATGAAACCACGGCTCTTTTCGTCCGGAATTACCATTTGGAAATGCTGGAGCTCGCCAAGCGCTCCCTTGATACGGTGGCGCCTGAACAGAGGGACATCTCTTCCGTGTGCATGACCATCCGCGAGGCGGATTTCGGGAAACTCAAAAAGCAGATACAACTCATGCGAAAAGAGCTGCGCGTATTCGCCGTCGAAGGCAAGCAAGCCGAGCGCGTGGTGCAAGTCAATATACAGCTCTTTCCGTTGAGCCAAGGGGCTTAGCATGGGGAAAGGGAACGGATCACTTATCCATATCTCCATGAGGTGGGCGCGCCTGGGCACCCTGGCATTGGGGGCATTCACAGGGTCGGGCTGCTTTACGGAGATCGGAAATCCCGGGAAAGAACAGTCCGTCAGCGCCATGTTCCGCATCGACTATGCCGATAACCGGATTGCGGTTCCTAAGGCCTCGGCGCAGCCGGGCGAAACCGCAACGCCTGGAAACGCGAACCCGGCGCCGGACTCTTTGCGCATCCAGCAGTTTTACCTCAATGTGGTGGAAGTCAATTACACGACCTTGGACGGTAACCAAGGCCGCATCTGGAAGCTGCCGGATTCCCTTGGCAAAACCGTGGATTTCACGGGGGTCGATACGGATGCCGTGTTGCCTCCCGTAGCGGTTCCTCCGGCGGACTATTCCATCCTAAAGCTGGAAGGCCGCATTCCCGCGCATGCTGCCCTGGACCCTGATACCGTCGCCTTCGGGCGGTTTTCCGGACGCGGATATATCAAAGGCATCGTCTACTACGCGGGCAATCCGATTCGCTTTCTCTGTCAATTCCCGGATGACTATAAAATAAACCTGGTCTATACCAAGGAGATCCTTGAAACGTGGCGGCAAGGCGACTCTTATAAGTTCGATTTCGTCTTCTACGCATCCCGTTGGTTGTCCGGCGCCGACCTGACCGCTATCTCTCCGGCCTCGGGAGAGGATGGCCCCTTCGTCCTGATCGATCAGGAACACAATCCGGACCTTTACTCGGCGCTCAGATCATCGTTCTTCAAATCCTTCAATTCTTCCAAGGTGTGGAAGGAAAACCCGGCTCCTTGATCCCTCATGGGATTCGTCAAGAGCACCTTGCTGGGAACAGATGTGCCCGGCTTCCGCGCCTTTCGCACCTTGGGTCCCGGAAGTTGCGGATACCTTTCCTCCATACCTCGCCCCGGTAGGCGCATGCAGGCCGGGAAGGATTGAAAGGGAAAGCCATGGGATCATTTCGTAAAAATCGGTTCGTATTCTTGATCGCGATCAAATTCTCATTCGCGGCGTCGCCCGCGGACAAGCCGCCCGGATGGGCGTCCATGAACGGCGGCACTACAGGCGGATTCGGGGGCGCGGAGGTAACGGTTACCACCATGGCGGAGCTGCAGAAATACGCCTCGATGAGCGGCAAGTACGTCATCTGGGTAAGGGGAACCATGGGAACCTCCGGGACCAGCGGAAAATCGGACGGGGATCGGGTGGTCTTGTCTTCGGATAAATCAATCCTGGGCTTGCCCGGCGCCGAAGTGGATGGCGGTTTCGATCTCAAGAAGGGAGTGGCCAACATCGTACTGCGCAACCTGAAGATCCGGGGGCCGGGCGCCACGGATGTAAACGGCCTGGATGCCATTACCGTGCAAGGCAGCGTCAAGAACGTATGGTTCGACCATTTGGATATCGCGGATGGCGAGGACGGGAACCTGGATATCACCCATGCCTGCGATTATATCACCGTGAGCTGGACCCGCTTTTCCTACACCGCGAAATCGGCGTCCTCGGGTACCAGCGGAAAGTCGCACCGATTCTGCAATCTCATCGGGCACTCGGACAATAACGCGGCCGAGGACACGGACCATCTGCTGGTGACCTTCTACAAAACCTGGTGGGCCGACGGCGTAGCCGAGCGCATGCCGCGCGTACGCTTCGGGAAGGTACATGTCGCGAATTGCCTTTTCACCAGCAAGGATCCCGGCCAGAATTATTGCATCCGCGCCTGCCATAAATCGGATATCCTCGCGGAAAGCAATGTCTTCATGGGCCAAACCGAACCCATCGACATCTCCTTTGATTCCTCCTTCACCGCCATAACGGCAAAGGATAATTTGTTCGGAGGTTGCAAAGGCAATACCGTGGGCCGCGGATCTTCCTTTATGCCTCCCTACGGCGCGCTGAGCTTGACAAACCCGGACAAGCTTGAGGCCGAGGTCAACGACGCTCGCATAGGCGCGGGAGCGACCTTGGCTTGGGGGAGTTCACCATTGGTGCAATTGGATGGGAAAAGGCGGTCCGCTTCCCATGGAACAGGCATGGATCCCGATATTGTCGACGTTTCGGGCCGGCATGCCGACGGCACGGTGATGGCGGTCCCTTTTTACCTTGACCCGCACCAGCCCTCCAGGGTCTACGAGACCCAAAAATAGGTTGACGTCACGGACACCAATGCCATTACCGTCGAAACCGTGGCAAATGAATACATCCCTTCGATGGATACAAATGTGTCCACACCCGTAATAAAAGCGGTTCTTTTCCCGCCGCCCCCGCCTTAGCTTTCCCTTGGCACCGCAACCCTACTGTCACGGCATGGGAACTTTGGCGGCTGTAATCCGGGAGGAATCGATGGGACGGCACGCAATCTTACTGGCGATCGGCTTGGGCGTAAACCTGGTCAACGCGGCCGGGAATTGCGAAATGGTTTTCCAGGCCTGCCCCGGCAGCTTCGGCAACACGGTGCTTACGGTCCCCAAGGACGTCATCTGGGTGAATCCCGTTTTCCCGGCCTGCCAGGAGCGGATCCAGGTGAGCGTGGGCGGACCGGCCTCCCCTCCGTCCATCGTGTTCATCATCGACAATTCCGGAAGCATGAGCGAAGACAAGGACAAGGAAGGGGAAGGGAACGATCCGGGACAAGCGCGCTTCAACGTCGTCAGGACCTTGCTGGACAGCCTCCGGGCCGCCTCGCCCCAGGCGGAAGTGGGGCTGGTCATCTTCACCCGCAGGCTGGCCTTCGACCATCGGGAAAATCCTTTCTTCAAGACCGCATTCCCCGGCGACACCTCCCAGCATGACTCCTTTGTCCCCCTGACCCCGCTCAACAGGGTCTTCCCCGACGGGACCACCGGCGCGGACACCTTGAAGGCCTTGCTCAAGTACCATGGCAAAGGCAATCTGGACTACAATACCGCCCTGCCCGGATCCCGTCCCAACTCGACCTACGGGCCGCTCTCCACGCGGGACGGCACCGACATCACCTTGGGCTTCCAAGCCGCCAAGGTGGCCATGCAGGATTCCCGCGCGGCCAAGAACGATCAGTACTTCATCTTCCTCTCGGACGGGGCGCCCGGTTCCGTGGACGTAGGGCGGGAGGACATGCAGGACGATTTCATCCAAGGCGCGAACACGCCCACCACTTTCACGGTTTTCTTCAAGGCCGGAGGAAGCGAACCCAAGGCCCCGGCCAACGTGGTCAAAATGACGGAGAACATCCGCGCCAACGGGTATTCCGCCGGCAACCCCAAAAGCAACTACTGGGCCCTCAACCTGCCGGGCTCCCAATTGCTGGCCCTGTTGCAGTCCAATGTCATCAATACCATCCTTACCAGCGCGCCGTCCAAGCCCAAGAGCGCCACCCTGGAGGCCGGAGGCAAGGTACGGTCCAACTCCTCCCTCGCGGCGGGAACGTTCACCTTTCCCCAACGCATCCCCCTGGCGCCGGATCAGACCGTCCTTTCCTTCACCTATACCTATACCTATCAGGATTCCGGACGGATCAAGGAGAAATCGCTCCCTTACACGCTCACGGTAAAGCGTTCCCAAACGGACCCCTCCCTTCCGGACAGCATCGGATCGAATTGCCGGGAACCGGCCGCCTTAAGCCTCCTCCATGCCGGCCGCCCCGTGGAAAGGATCACGGCGGACCAAACCGAACTGGAGGCGCGACTGACCCTGCCACCGGGGGAGACGTGCGCGGCCTGCCCTCTGCAGGTGATGCCATCGCAAAGCGCGGACCGGGAGACCCTGCCGCTGGAGGCCGCTTCCGGCTATTACGCGGCAGGATTCACGCGCGGGGTATCCCAGACGCCCTCCCCTGGAAACGGCAGGCTGGAGCATACCGCCGCGGACAGCATCGTGCTCGTCTATCGTAACCCGGAGAACCCTCTCGACTCGGTGCGCCGGAGCTTTCCCTATGTGGATGTCCAAACAGGCATGTCCCTGGAATACCATAACAGCTATTCCCAAGGCCAGGACCCCGGTTCTTCCGGCGATGGCAAGCACTGGCTCCTGACCGGTGCCGGCGCGACGTCCGCGGCATCCAACGACCCCGCGCGGTGTTGCTCCGTATTGGATGGGGCGTTGTCGAGAGAGGACTCCGTCAAGTACGTGGGAATGAAGGTGGAGGCGTCGCGCGCCTTCCGGCTGGAACTGCGGGTGTTCTCCACCTTGGGGCAATTCGTGGACAAGCTTACGCTCACCATGCCCCAAAGCGGATTCCAGAACCTGGAGCCCGGAAGCAAGGAAGGCTGGAAGCGGCTCAGAATCCTATGGAGGAACCGCGCCCTGAACGGCGGCCCCGTCGGCACCGGCGCCTACGTGATCAAGTCGACCTTGACCATGCTCAAGGTCCCGGGCATTTCGGAAGTGGAAACGACCCTCTCCGACGTCCGCGTCATCGGGGTGGTCCGGTAACGCAACATCGGCAGGTTACCGGCCCATCGCCTTACCAAGCACCACGGCATTGTTCCGCTTCTCATCCTTGGCGCCGAACAGCAGGGTTACCGTTCCATGGTCGCGCTCCAATCCGCGAAGGGATTTCTTTTCGCCTCCTTTGCCCCGCAACTCCTCCCGGTACCGCTTCTCGAATCCGATCCATCGCTCCGGGTCATGTCCGAACCATTTCCGTAAGCCATCGCTCGGGGCGATTTCCTTCATCCACAAATCCACATGGGCCTTGGATTTCGATAGGCCACGCGGCCACAGCCGGTCGACCAGCACGCGGAATCCGTCTTCCGGATCCGCCGGCAGATAAACCCTTTTCACCTTGAACATGGTTCCTCCGGGTTCAGGGTTGAGGGGAAATTAGAATCGAAGCGAGGTTCCGCAATGCGAATCGATCGGATCCTCCCGCGGGGACGCCGGGAACGGAGCCAAGGAGCGGGACGGAAATTAACTTAAAGTCCGTCGGGCGATCGTTTTCCGGTCCATGCCCATGCGCCGGAATGGGAGGATAAATCCATGATGAATGATTCCAGAACACAAGCATCCGATTCCGGACAGGGACCCGGACCCTCAACCCTCTGCGTCCATGGGGGAACCCATCCGGATCCGGCCACGGGCGGCGTGAACACCCCGATTTTCGCGTCCACGGCCCATGCCTTTCCGAACCCGGGTCTTGAACCGATCTACCCCCGCTATTTCAATACGACCAACCAGCGCGCGGTCGCGAAGAAGGTGGCCCTTTTGGAGAAGGGCGAGGCCGGATTGGTTTTCGGCTCGGGCATGGCGGCTATCTCCACCTTGCTCCTATCCGCGCTCAAGCCGGGGGATCATGCCGTCTTCCAGAACGATCTGTACGGCGGCACCCATCATTTCGTGACCACGGAACTGGCGCGGCTCGGGGTCGAGGTGTCCTTCGCCGCGACGGTGGGGGATATCGCCGCGGCCATCCGATCCAATACCAAGGCCGTCTACGTAGAGTCCCCTTCCAATCCGCTTTTGCGCTGCCTGGATTTGAAGGCACTGGCCGCGCTCTGCAAGCCCCGCGGAGTGATGACCATGGTGGACAATACCTTCGCTACGCCCATCAACCAGAACCCGATCGAATCCGGGATCGACGCCGTGCTGCACAGCGCGACCAAGTACCTGAACGGGCACAGCGATCTGAATGCCGGCGTGGTGGTGTCGACGGAAGAGGTCATCCAACGGTTGACCCGGAGCGCGGTCAATTACGGAGGCATGCTGGATGCTTCGGCCTGCTATCAATTGGAGCGCGGCTTGAAGACCCTGGCCCTCCGCATCGAGCGGCACAACGGGAATGCCGGGAGCATCGCGCGCTTTCTGCGCGGGCATCCGTCCGTATCCCGGGTGAATTACCCGGGCCTGGAGGACCATCCCGACCATACCGTGGCGTCCCGGCAAATGCGCGGATTCGGAGGCATGCTTTCCTTCGAATTGAAGGATCCGGGCCAGGCGGGGGCCATGCTCGGACGCTTCCGGATCGTCACGCCCGCCTTGAGCCTGGGCGGCGTGGAAACCCTGGTTTGCGTGCCCAGCGCCACCTCCCACCGTAGCCTTTCCCCGGACGAGCGCAAGGCCGCGGGAATCAGCGAAGGGTTGATCCGCGTTTCCGCGGGAATCGAGGATATCGGGGACCTGATCGCCGATTTCGGAACGGCCTTGGAAGGCGCTTAAGCCCGGAATCCGGCCCCGGCAACCCGGTCTTCAGCCGCATCCGGCCCGGGCCCTGGGCCACGGGGCCGCCGGCGGGCAAAAGCAGGGCGGGTTTATTAATTTTGCTCCCCAGTCCAACCTTAGCGAGTGCAAATGGAAAACGAAACCTGTTCCTGCGATACGAAAAAACCCTTCTCCGAATGCTGCGAACCGGTATTGAAACGGACCAGGCAGGCCGAATCCCCCGCCGCCCTGATGCGCGCGCGCTATTCCGCTTTCGTCCGGCATGAAATCGATTTCCTGATGGATTCGGTCTCCCCGGTCCGGCGCAAGGAATTCGATCGCAAGGGCATCGAGGACTGGTCGCGGGATACCGATTGGGCCGGGCTCGAGATCCTGTCCACCGAAAAGGGCGGACCCGAGGACGACAAGGGATCGGTCGAGTTCATCGCCAAGTTCCGCGAGAAGGACGAAGAGCAGAAGCATCACGAGTTGGCGACCTTCGTGAAGATCAAAGGCGCCTGGTATTTCGATGACGGCCGCACCCCGCCGGCCAAACCGGTGAAATCCGAGGGCCCGAAGGTCGGCCGGAACGATCCGTGCCCCTGCGGCAGCGGCAAGAAGTTCAAGAAATGCCATGGAGTGATGGACGTGGCCGCCTGAAAAAGTTTCCTTAGGATCCCGTCCCGGGCAAGCCCGGGAGAGAACGGACTCAAAGGAGCCGGCCATGATCCTGAAGAAGTTCTATCTCAAGTGCCTGTCCCATGGATCCTATTTCCTGGCCGACGAGGATAGCCGGGAAGCCGCCGTCATCGATCCGCAAAGGGATACCGGACTCTATGAAGACATGATCCGGACCGGCGGCTATCGCCTCAAGTACGTCCTGGAAACCCATCTTCACGCCGATTTCGTATCGGGCCATTCGGAACTGGCGTCCAAGACCGGGGCGGAAATCGTCTTCGGCGAAGAGGCCCATGCCGAAATGCGCCATTCTCCCGTCGTGGACGGCGATATCCTGAGGCTCGGGCGTAACGTCGAGATCCGCGTGCTGGCAACCCCCGGGCATACGCCGGAAAGCGTATGTTACCTGGCGCGCGACCTCGCCGAACCTTCGCGGCCGATGAAGCTCTTCTCCGGCGACACGGTATTCGTCGGGGACGTGGGCCGCCCCGATCTACTCGGGGCCGACATGCCCGCCCGGGCCCTGGCTTCGTTGATGTACGATACCCTGAACGGCAAGATCCTCACCCTTCCGGATGAGACCGAAATCTACCCGGCCCATGGCGCCGGTTCGGCATGCGGGCGCAGCCTCGGGGACGCGGAGTACACGACCCTGGCGGAGCAGAAACACTCCAACTACGCCCTGCAGCCCATGGACCGCGAGTCTTTCATCACCCTCATCACCGAGGATCAGCCGGAGGCCCCGGCCTATTTCAAGGAGGATGCGCGCATCAACCGGCAGGGCCCGGCGGTGCTGGACGCCGTGATGGCGGGCCTGCGCCCCTTGAAGCCGCGGGAGTTCGCGGAGGCGATGGACGAGGGCCATGCCGTATTGGATACCCGGGGCCCGGAGGATTTCGCCCGCGGGTCCATCCACGGGGCCTTGGATATCGGTCTGGACGGGCAGTTCGCGGGGTGGGTGGGAGCCCTGATCCCGAAGGATGCATCCATCATCCTGATCGCGGAGGAGGGACGGGAAGAGGAGGCCGCCCTCCGTTGCGCCCGCGTGGGGTTTGACCGGCTCGCGGGGTATCTGGAAGGCGGTATGGATGCATGGAAGGCCGCGGGATTGCCGGTGGCGGCCTACGAGCGGGCCGGCGCGGCGGAACTGGAGCGCGCCCTGCAGGAAGATGCGGATGCCGTGGTCCTGGACGTGAGGCGGCCCGCGGAAAGGCAAACCGAATTCCTGCCGGGGTCCTTGCATATTCCCCTCGATCACCTGCGCGAGCGCGCCAGGGAGCTGCCGAAGGGCAAATCCATCCTCATCCACTGCGCCAGCGGATACCGGTCCGCCATGGCGGTGGGCGTATTGCGGCAATCGGGTTTCACCGATGTACGGGACGTGGCGGGGGGCCTGAGGCTCTATGCGGATCAGGGTTATGAGGTCGCCATCGGGGCCCCGGAGGAATCGGAGGCCGTGTCCGGCCGATGAAGGGGGCCCCTCGCAGGGCTCCCGGGAATCCCTAATCTCCGGTATGGGTAACGCGAGGGTTACTTCGCGCAGGCTCCCGCATGCGCCACGTTCACTCCGCCGACGCCGGCGGCCCAGCAGGCATTGATGTAGTCCTTGCCGTCGCATCCGCAAACGGGGGCCGGTTCGCTCGTGCATTTGATGGCGATGCCCAGGGAGGCAGGGCTCGGATCCGAGCAGGTGCCGCCGAAAACCGGCGCGGCGGAGGTATCCTCGTGAACCTGGGGCGGCTTGGCGCAGATCGGGGATTCGGGTGCGGGGGATCCTTTTCCCCCGCCGGATCCGCTGATGGACGCGGACTGGTTCCCGGATGAATCCGCGGGGTTGCGGTTCTCGCAGGCTGTCATCATGGTGGCGAAAAGCAGGATCGCCGTAAAGGAAACGGGCGCCGCCCATCCCATGCGCGACCGGCCGAAGAGGCGGTTTTTAATCGAATGCATCATATTGACTCCTGAATTGTAGTGTATGGAATGGAATATAACGTTTCCATCCTTTTCAAAACTACCATGCTGGTGGCAGTCTTTTCGGGAGTAAATGGTGTAATATGGATAAATTGTTCATATAGTGTTCACATTTTAAAGCCGATATGGGGCGAAATTGTAGTGTAATGGATGTATTTTCTTTGGAGCCATGAACGCGGATAAGACCATCAATCTCTTCGAGTATCTGGACTACCGGAAATTCCTCGGGGATTTCTTCGGGTATAAGAAAAGCGTGAACAAGGGATTCTCCTACCGGCTGTTCTGCCGCAAGGCCGGGATCAATTCGCCCGGGCTCGTTTCCCAGGTCATCGGCGGTTCCCGCAACCTGTCCAAGGCCTATCTGCCGAAGTTCACCAAGGCCCTGGGTCTCGATGAAAAAGAGGCCGCCTTCTTCGGATCGATGGTCGCATTCAATCAGGCCGTGACGGATAAGGACAAGCAGGCCCTTTACGAGCTCATGGTGAAAGCCCTGCCTTTGCGGACCCAGCGCTTGCGGCGATCGCATCTGGATTATTTCTCCAAGTGGTACCATGTGGCCATCCGGGAAACCCTTTCCATCCACAAGTTGAAGGGGGAGGATTGCGAATCCCTGGCCGCGCGCCTGGCTCCGGCCATCACCGTCCCCCAGGCGAAGGCGGCCCTCAAGCTTCTTGCGGGGTTGGGTTTGATCGAAAGGGATGCGGAAGGATTCTGGAAGGCCAGCCATGTCTCCCTGGTTTCCCAAGGCGACGAGGCCGAGACCCTGCTGTATCGCGCTTATCGCAAGGAAATGATCCTCAAGGCCCTGGAGGCCCTGGACCGCTTCCCCGCGCACAGGCAGAACAGTTCCTGCATCACCATGAGCGTTTCCCCCGCGGGGATGGAACGGGTCATGGCCTACCTGGAGGATTTCCACCGCCGCGTCCTGGAAACCGTCCAGGCGGATAGCGGCGAGGATCGGGTGATGCAGATCAACCTCCAGGTATTCCCGCTCACCCGGATCGGGAACGCCGATGCCCTGTAATCCGCCCGCCCCGGATCCGGTCACGCCGGGCCCCGACCTTCCCGCCCTGGGCGGATTCATGCCCGCCCTGGCGGCCTTGCTCCTGCTGTTGGGATGCGAAGGAAACGATCGCGTGGCGGGGACTTCCACCTCCGTGGGCACGTCCATCGGAGGCACGGCCCTGCTCGCGGACGGGAGCCCGGCAGCAGGCGCCTCGGTCCTGATGCGATCCGGCGGAATCGTTTTCCGGGACGGGAAACCCCAGACCGCCTTGGTCGATTCCACCGTGGCCGATGCCCGAGGCCGGTTCCGGCTCTCGTCCCATCCCGGCGGTTTTTCCGTGGAAGTCCGCTGCGGCGGAAGGTCGGCGTGCATGGGCGATTCCATATCCGGGGTTTTCCTTAAAGAATTTCCGGCAGGGACGGGCGGTGCCGCCACCCTGGGTACCTTGCGGCTGGCCGCGCCGGGCGCCTTGCGGGGATCGATCCGGGACTCCTCGTGGCCCTTGTTGGGGAGTGATAGCGTGGTCTGGGTCGGGATAGAAGGGACCGGCAATTTCATGAAGGTGGAACGCCCTGTCCCCAGCGCGGCCGGAACGGGGAAGGGGACGTTCCGGTTGGACGGCCTTTATCCCGGCGAATACCTCCTGACCTTGATCCACGGCCCAGGCGCTTCCCCGGTCTCGCTCAAGATGAGGCCCATCCCCGTCGGCAGCGGCGAGGTGGCGGAGGCGGGGGCGATCGGGCCCTAGGGGAATTCGGGATCTTCCCAGAATCTCCGGTAACCACGGTCCCGCCTGCGCCCACGCGTCAAAAACGCGTCCGGTAAGCAGTCGCTCCTCCGGCAACGGCGAAGTCGCCTGCGGGATCCGGGCGCAGGCGATATCATTGCGTGGTGAATAGAAAAATCCTCCTCGCCGCCTTCTGCATCGGCCTCGCCGCCTCGGCCCATGCCCGCTTTCCCGTCATCGGATACTTCGCCAGCTGGAACGATGGGACCGCCGACATCCAGTATTCCAAGCTGACCCACCTCAACTATTCCTTCGCGGGCACGGGCGCGGACGGCGGGATCGGATCGGTCGACGAGGACAAGCTCCGGGATCTGGTCGCGCGCGGCCACCAGGCCGGGACCAAGGTGGGCGTCGCCATCGGAGGTTACGGTGCGGAACAGACCTTCATCGCCATGTCCTCCACCCAATCCGGCCGGGACAAGTTCGTCGCCAATGCCGTGGCCTATTGCGACCGCTTTTCCCTGGACGGCATCGACATCGATTGGGAATATCCCTTGCCCGCCCAGGCGGAGGTTTTCGAAAGCCTGATGAAGGCCCTGGGGGCGGCCTTGCACAAGGGCAACCGGTACCTGTCCATCGCGGTGAAGAACCAGGACATCTACATGAAGGATCCCGATATCGGCCCGAACTTCCGGTCCGGGATCTTCGCGGCCGCGGACTTCATCAACGTCATGGCCTACGATTACGGGGGGACCAACCACTCGCCTTACGATAAGGCCGCGGCCGAGCTGGACTATTGGGTCAAGACCCGGGGCTGCCCGCGCGCCAAGGTGATGCTGGGGGTGCCTTTCTACGGCAAGGAGCTCAAGCCGGACGGCAAGGAACCGGCAACGGCCTATAAGGATATAGCCTATCAGGACCGGGCGGTGGCGACGCGGGACAATTCCGGGAACATCTGGTACAACGGGGCCGCGACCCTGCAGAAGAAGGCGCAATTGGCGGCGGATTTCGGCGGCGGCATCATGATTTGGGAAGTGGCCCAGGATACCCGCGACGAGACGTCCCTGCTTTCCGCCATCGCGAAAAAGGCCGCCGGTTTCCCGGATATCCCCGCGGTATCGGTAATGCGTAGCGCATCCGCGCCCACCGTCAAAGCCGCATCAGGGGACTGGTTCTCGGCTCTGGGGATCCGGCTTCCGGCCTCGCGGCGCATGGAAGTTCCGGTTATCCTAATTCCGGCGCGCTGATTCCCGGATCTGGGCCATCCCCGACCAGGCGCTCAAGGGCCGGTTCTCAGGATGCGCTTCCAAGGCGCGCTCGAACTCGGCCAGCAGGGCTTCGATCCGTTCGCGTTCCTCGCCTTCCTGCTCCTTGAGATCCTCGCCCTGGCGTTCCAGGGCCGCCAGGATTTCCACCGGTTTCAATTGGTACGGATCGCGCGCGGGCTGGTAGGCGTA
This sequence comes from Fibrobacterota bacterium, assembly GCA_028287465.1. Lineage (GTDB taxonomy): Bacteria > Fibrobacterota > Fibrobacteria > UBA11236 > UBA11236 > Chersky-265. The sequence continues at coordinate 122,969 of JAQBPO010000076.1, read as the reverse complement.
GACGTCCGGTTCCGGGGTCGCGATTTCCGAAACCACGCCGGCCAGGTTCAGGCGCCGGAGGATTTCGGCGAGGGTGCGGGAGGGGATGCTTAAATCCTTACCCAAGCGCTCCGCATTGGGCGGGGGTTCGCCGTTCAGGAACAGCTTCACGATGCGGGCGCAGACGATCAGGCTCAGCCGCTTGATGGCCCGGAAGGACAGTTCCGGCGGGGCCTGCATCTTGTCGCTCTTCTCGAAGTCCTGGTGCTGATGGGTCAGTTCCGCGCCGAACAGGACGATGTGCCAGCTGGTCTGCACCCAGAGCAGGAACAGGGGCAGGGCCGCGAAGCTGCCGTAGACGGCATTGGCCTTGGAGACGCCGAACTGCAGGTTGATGTAGAAGCTTTGCACCACCTGGTAGGATAGGGCCGCCACGGCCCCGCCGAACATCCCCGAGACGAGACGGACCTTGGTATTGGGCAGGAAGACGTAGATGAAGGTGAACAGGAACCAGAGGAGCAGCAGGGGCAGGGCGCGCAGGACGATCTGCATGATGGGGCCGACCAGGACGGTCAGGGGGGAGGCCTCGGAAACCTTGCCCAGGACGGTGGCCAGGTAGACGTTCAGGCTGCTCGCTCCCACCACCATGAACGGGCCCACCAGGATCAGGGAGAGATAGTCGCTGAGCTTCCGGCCGAGGCTGCGCGGCTTTGAAATGGACCAGATATGGTTGAAGGTCTTTTCGATGTTGCCGATCACCATGACCACGGAATAGATGAGGAAGGCCACGCCGGCGCCGGCCACCACGCCTCCCTGGGTGCTGTTCAACATGCGGCGCGCGAACACCACGGCCTGTTCCATCAGGGCTTCCTGTTCCGGGAATTGGGTGAGCAGCCAATCCTCGAGCTTGGTTTCGAGGCCGAACCCCTTGGCGATGCCGAAGAGCAGGGCCATGACCGGTACGATGGAAAGCAGGGTGTACAGGGTCAGGGCCGCGGCGCGAACGCTTGCGCGATCCCCGGCGAAGGAACGGAAGGCCAGGAGGAAGGTCTTTAGGATCCTCAGGGACCAGCGTTTCGGCCGGGGGAGTGCGTCTGCGTCGATCTTCCAGATATCGCGGGTAAAGAAGCGGATGGGGTTGGGCAAGGGTATCACATCCGCAAAGAAAGTAGCCGAAAGGGGGCTTGTCAATAAATATGGGGGAAGTCCTGAAAACGCCGTAAATCGGACGCCGCCTCGACCGCCTGGGAACGCATCTGGGAGCAAACGCCTAAGCCGGAGGGGACGATCCCGAGGAACCGGTCAGGTCAAGGGTGGCGGTCACGGGGAAATGGTCCGAAGGGAAACGGCCGTTCACCTGGGTCCGCACGATATCCGCTTTCACCGGGACCGCGCCGGGTGTGATGAAGATATTGTCGATCCTTCCCCAGAGCGGGATGCCCGTGAAGGCATGGAAGGTCGCCGCGTTCTTCTCCCCGGAATGCAGCATGTCGAAGGAATCGCGGAAAGGCATGGGGTTGTCCTTCCCGTACAATGGGCGTTCGCCCTTCAGGTACCGGAGGGCGGGATTCTCGTCATCGGCATTGAAATCCCCCAGGATGAAAACCGGCTCGGTCCCGGGTTTCATGGCCTGGATCCTTTGGATCAGGTAGACCGCGCTCCGTTCCCGTGAGGGCTGGGAACCGTGGTCGAGATGGACATTGAACAGGTGGAAGGCGCCTTCGCCCGCCCTTTCGGTCAGGGTTGCCCAGGTGCAGATGCGAGGGATCCGGTTGCCCCAGGAAGCGGAGCCGGGTACCTCCGGGGTGTCCGAAAACCAGAAGGCCCCGCCGGCCCTTTCGCGGAAACGCGAGGTCCGATACAGTATCGGGCTGAATTCCCCCCCATCCCGTCCATCATCCCGGCCCACCCCGATGCAGGCGTATCCGGGGACGCGATCCAGGATCTCCTCGAGTTGGAAGGCCAGGCATTCCTGAAGGCCGATGGCGTCCAAAGCCGGGTCCTCGATCAAGGCGAAGACCTGGTCGCGCCTCATGGGCCAGGAGTTGGCGCCGTCATCGGCGGTTCCGTACCGGATATTGAAGGACATAAGGGATAGTTTGCGGTAATAGGGTCGTTTCGAGTCCATTCCGTTAATATAAATGCCGGGCGGGCCCCGGTTCCGGGGAATACCTTAAGTCCGCGACCAGGGGGGGTGATGGATCGTAACACGACGTTGAAACGGTGGATGGGGGTTGCGGCCCTGATGGCATGCGGAGCGCTCCATGCCGAGGATCTGAAGATCATGACCTTCAATATCCGCAATGGCGGGGACCGGGCGGACTGGGACAAGCGCAAAGCCCAGGTGTTCGGCCTGTTCAAGACCTATGCGCCGGACGCCGCGGGACTGCAGGAGGTCTTCAAGTACCAGCTGGATGAGCTGCTCGCGGCGCTGCCTGGTTACGCGGCCGTGGGCGTGGGCCGCGATGACGGGAAGACGGCGGGGGAATATTCCCCCATCCTCTATCGCACCTCGGTGTTCCAAGTGGATACGACCGCGACCTTCTGGCTTTCCGCGACCCCCGAAAAGCCGGGTTCCATGGGCCCGGGCGCCGCCAACACCCGTATCGATACCTGGGCGCGCCTGCGGCGGATCCAGGCCGGCGGTTACCTGTACTTCCATTCCAGCCATTGGGATCACGTTTCGGAGGAGGCGCGCCAACTGAGCGCCAAACTGATCGCGGAACGCATCGTCGGCAGGAAGTACAAACAGGATCCCGTCATCTTCGTCTGCGATTGCAACTCGGAGGCGACCGAGGCCCCGGTGAAATACCTGCTCGGCGCCGGCGGATCACCGGTCGCGATGTACTCCGCCTACGATAAGCTCCATCCGGGAGTGGCGGCTTCGGCCACCTTCAACGGTTTCAAGGGGGATACCCTGGGGCGGCCGATCGACCATATCATGTCCTTCGACAGCGTTACCGCCCTGGACGCGCGCATCCTGCGCGATCATATCGGGACCCAGTATCCATCGGATCATTATCCCTTGCAGGCCACCCTGCGCCTCCCGGCGCCGGGCTCGGCCTTGGCCGATGCGCCGCTCCTGACGGGGCGGGCGCCGGCCCATGGACTGCCCTGGCGGGGAGTGGACGCGTCGGGACGGAAACGGAAGCTTCAGAGAACGGGAACGCGGTAACCCAAGGACCGGGCTCCGGCGCGCACTTCCTCCATATACAGCCCGGGACGCAAGCCGGTTACGGATTGCTCTCCGTTACCGGTTCCTGACAGGCGCCCGATTTCCCGGCCTCGGGAATCCTTCACGGAAACGGTATACCGTTCCGGGCCGGGCCAGCGCACCGACAGGGAGCCCGCGCCGGGTGACCGGACTTGCGCGCCGGAGGCGGCGGCCAGGGCCTTGAGAGGGCGGTTGCCCACCGGATCCGCAGGCAGGATCTCGATGCCGGCGATTTTCGCGTTCTGCAACCCGTTGTGGAACGCCAAGGTGATCTTGCCTTCCTGGGCCTGGGCCGTGAACTCTTTCACCAGGGCCGCATTGGGACCGGCTTCCGCCGCGATGTCCAGATCCTGGATCACGCTCAATCCGTTGAGGTCCACGCTGAAGGTACGCGCGCCGGCGGCCTGGAAGAAGATCTCGGCGAAGTGGAGCTTTACGGTATAGGAGCCTTCCGCCACGTCGAAGGCATAGGTCATGTCCCCGATATCGGCGCTGTTCCAACGCTCGCTCTGGTAGAGCCAGGATTTGTCCGTATTGGTCACCGGATTGGAGGTCAGGTAGGTGTATCCGTTGGTGGCATGGCCGTCCGCTTCCCAATAGTTCCCTTGAGGGTCGATGTAATCATCCCCGCCGCAATGGATGCGGTAGGGCGCTGCGGTGGCGTGGAACGGGGCCTGGGGGATGACTTCGATGCCCGCCACCTTGGCGTTGCCGATCTTGTTCCCGAACTCCACCGTGATCTTGCCGTCCACGGCCGTGGCGAGGTAGTCGAGGATCAAGGGCGTATTCGCGCCGGCCTGGGCGAAGATGTCCAGATCCGCGGCCACGGCCATTCCGTTCAGCAATACGTCGAAGACCCGTTTCCCCGTGGCGAAGGAGCTGTCGTAGATTTCCGCGAAGTGGAGGTTGACCCGGTAGTCCCCGGGCAACACATTGAAGGTGTACTTGAGGCCGCCCTGCCCCGGATCGTTCCATCGCTCGGTCTGATAGAGATTGGGGATATCCGTATTCAGGATGTCGCTCGAGGCGGAAAAGGTCATGCCTCCTTCGAAATGCCCGTCCCCTTCCCACAGATGGCCGCTTTTGTCGGCGAAAGTCTCGCCCCCGCAGTTGACCCGGTAGGTTTGCGCCTGGGTCGACAGGGGCCCTGCGAGCAGGACGGCGGTAAGGAGGGCGCGCGCGGAAAAGTCATGGGATGGAATCATTGGATCCTTTCAGAACCGGCTTCGTGATTCGAAGCCCTGCGGGTAATGATCCAGAGAATAGCGGAAAACCGGCGTGATTTCACGGACGGGGGACGCGCTTTTGTGTAAAAATTCCGCAAACGTCCCTTTCCGGGATCGTTCGCGTAACCTCGCGGGTACCTAGGATGGCGGCCGGGAGGGGGCCGGACTTTCAGCGGGTCTTGATAAGGTTGCCGGAGCGGTGCTTGCCCGCCGTGGTTACCACCAGGTAAACGGCGTTCGAACCCAAACCGGAGAAGGAATGCGTCTGCGCGCCGGAACCCTTGGCCGCGGCGACGCGGCTTCCATCCAGGGACAGGATCTCCACCCCATGCGGGCCGGGATCGGAAAAGGAGACGGTGATGGCGGATCCGTTCGCGCGCGCGTTCGCCGGCCCGGCTGCGGGCCGGCTTTCCTCCCGGATGGATACGCTCGGCGTTCCCGCGGCCCATACGATGGCGTTGTAGACCTGGCGGCGGAACCAGGGGTTGTTCACGAAAAGCTCCTGCATGTGCCCGGCGCCCGTATAGTAGAATCGTCCGCCGGAGGGGCTCTCCCGGTACCAGCTGAAGGGGTGATCGCCCATCCTGGAGCTCGGCGTGAAGGTCTTCTCATCCAAGGTGGTCAGGATGTGAACGCCGGTCTGGATCCGGGGGGTGCTCTGGTAGCTGTACCATTCCTCGTTGAAGGAGGCGGTCTTCTCCACGCCTTTGTTGATGGCCTGGAATCCGGCATCGTTCACGTTGCCCGGCACGCTGTCCGCGACGACGGTGGCTATGGCCACGTCATGGGTGGTGAACAACCCGCCGGTCAGGGAATCCCAGGACGGCCAGACCTTGTGGCTGTCGGCGGCCCCGTGCAGGGCGACCACGCCGTGTTTGGAGATCCAGGTCAGCAGGGTCTGCTTGTCGCCGGTGCTGAAGAGGTTCCCTAGGGCGGTGTTGCTGTTGAGGATCAATACGTCATGGGTGGCCAGGGCGGTGATGAGGGCGTGGCCGTCCGTAGTGGTGCCGTTCCCGCCCGCCGCCGGGCCGACGATGTCCACGGTGAACCCGTCCTTCGGGATGACCGCCCCCGTCAGGTTGACCGCGCCGGCCGGATTCTCCAGCATGGTCTTGAGCCGCGCCGTTCCCGATGAGACGGCCGCATGGAGGTATCCGACGTCCCCGCAGAAATTGAAGATGACGACCCGGATGGGCGTTGCGCCCGCGGGCGCCGCGCCGGCGATTGCGGCGAAAGCGAGTAAGCCCGCCGCCAACCCGGAGCGGATGCCCGAAAAGATGCCTTTTGATTCCCCCATGACGCCCCCCTTTATTTCCGATGCCGCGATACGCCGACTCGCCTTCCCGCGCATCCCTTGCTCAACCTAACCCGAACCGATGATGCGGACCCGCGGTGAAATGGGGGACCGTTTACATAAGTAAACGGAAGTGGGCGGACGGCCGGAGCTCCGGCCTCCAGCCATCAGATGCCCATCTCGAAGCGGACCATGTAGTAGTAATCCTTGCCGTTGCGATCCGTGATCTGGGTCCAGGAAGGCTTCAGATCGAAGGCGGGCACGCGCAGATGATCATTGGCCACTTGCGCGTAGATGGAAATGCCCTTGGCGATTTCCCGCTTGGCGTAGACGGACCACTTCCAATCGTCCCTGCGGACCGCGGAATTCTCCATATCGTAGGTATTGGGATTCTGGGTCCGGATGCCGTTCTTGGTCACGCCGTTCACGATGGGCAGGTTGAAATAGTACAGGTCGTAGGAGCTGTTGGGGAATTTCGATTTGTAATGCTCCATCTGGAAGGAGAGGACGTCCAGTAGCTTGAAGGTGGGCAGGTTGACCCCGAACATGATGGGCATGCGCTCCCCGACCTTCTCGTAGAGGAAGGGGTAGTTCTTGACGCCCAGCACCGCGAGTTCGGCGAATACCTTAAGGTCCTCGGCGCCCAGGAGGTCGGACGCGAAATAGGCTTTGGGATCCAGGGAGACGCGGCCCATCAGCTTCACGCCCTGGAAGGTGTAGAAGCGCGTCGTGTCCCGGATATAGGGCAGGGTATCGCGTCCCGCCACGTCCGGATTGGCGATGATATAGGCGTTGCCGGGATTGCCGCTCGGATCGTTTGGATCGGCCAGCTTTTTCGGCGAGGTCCGGCTGGGCTTGAACGCGATGCAATGGTTGCAGTCCGCTCCCGCTCCGATCTCGAGCCCGGCGACGGGCCGGAGCGAAGCGACATAGGTCGGGGAAAGATCGCCCATGGGAGCGATATCCCGTTCCATGGGAAGGAGGAAATCCGATTGGAATCTGCCGTCCCACAGGGGGACGTTCAAGCGGACGCCCTGCATCATATAGGCGGCCTTGGAAACGATGTTCCATCCGCCGGTCTGGAGGATGCCCGGGTAGGTCCCGGAACGCAGAAGGTACTCGCCCAGGTTCATGGCGTCGGGATTGTATTTGTACGGGAACAGTCCCATCTGGATCTTGGCGCTCGGGGATTCCAGGGCGCCGAAGGAATAGATCGCCTGGACCTGGGAGATGCCCGGGCCGAAACGGGTGAGGTTCTTATGGGCCGCGTCCCCGTTGAGTTCGCCGCCCGGGATGGCGTACCAGAATACGCCGCCTATGCCGGCCTTGACGCTCAGGCGGTCCTTGATCACCACTTCCTGGGTGAGCCAGACCGCGGTGCGCTGCAGGAACTGCTCTTTCAAAGGCTGATCGTTCACGTGCCCGTGCACCACCTGGCCCGCGTCCACCTGGGTGGACATGGACAAGGGGAGCGCGCGGACGTCCGCATCGTTGCCGGTCCCTTCCGTCGCCTCGGCGGAGGCTGCGGACATCAGGATCCCGAGAATGGCGGCCAGGCTCGCGCCGGCAGGATATCGTTTACCCATGGTATTCCCTCCCTCCTTCTTTCTCAGATTCCGAATTGGAGGCGGAGGATGTAGTACCAATCCTTGCCGTTCCGGTTGGTGATGGGAACGAAGGTCGGTTGCGGTCCCGCATTGTACGCGATGGAGCGGAGATGATCGCTGGCCACCTGGGCGTAGAGCTGGATGCCCTTGATGACTTCCTTCTTGGCGTAGATGGCCCATTTCACGTCGTCCTTGTTGGCCCGATCGTACGAAGCCTTATCCGCCGGGCCCTGCATCAGATCCAGGGTGGGCAGCTGGTTGGCGATGGGCTGGTAGAGGCTGGTGGGGAACCTGGTCGGGTAATATTCGAACTCCACCGAGAGTACGTCCAGGAGCTTGAAGGCCGGGACGTTGAAGCCGACCATGAGGGGCATGCGCTCGGAAACCTTTTCGTATAGGAAGCCGTAGTTCTTGAGGCCGAGCACGGCCACTTCACCGTAGAGTTTCAGATCCTCTTCGCCCAGGATGGAGGCGGTAAAGAACGCCTTAGGGTCCAGGGAGAGGCGGCCCATCAGCTTCAGGCCCATGAAGGTGTAGAATTTGGTGGAATCCCTCAAGTAGGTATGGTTGCCGTCCACGTCGGCGGAGTCCTTGACGATCACCTGGTTCTCGGGGATATGCGGGCTCAGCTTGCTGGGCTTGATGGCGATGCAATGGTTGCAATCGATGCCGGCGCCGAACTCCACTCCGGGAACGGCCCTCAGGGTGGCCACGTAGGTGGGGGAGAGGTCGAACATGGGGGGGATGTCATGTTCCATGGGCAGGATGAAATCCGATTGGAATCTGCCGTCCATGAGGGAAAGGTTGAAGCGGAAGCCTTCCACCATGTAGGCGGCGCTGGAAATCATGTTCCAGCCGCCGGAGATGACGTAGTTGGGATACGCGCCGGAACGCAGGAGGTACTCCCCGAGATCCTTGGCGTCCGGATTGTACTTGTAAGGGAAGAGGCCCATCTGGAGGCTGGCCTTGGGGGCGGCAAGATCCCCGAACTTGTACATCGCCTGGGCCTGGGAGATGCCCGGGCCGAACTGGGTGAGCTTGCTGCTCGGATCGCCGCCGGTCGGCAGCGCGTACCAGAAGAGGCCGCCGACGCCCATGGTGAGGCTCAGGCGATCCCTTACCGTCGCTTCCTGGGTGATCCACACGCCCGTGCGCTGGAAGAAGTCGCCGTCGAACTTCACGCCGTTGAGGCTTCCCGATTCATGCCAACCGGTCTCCCCGTTGATGACCTGGCCGACGTCGATCTGCCCGGCGATGGAGATCGGGCTGTAACGGACTCCGCCGTCCGCTTCATCGGCCGCATGCGCGGTCGCGAAAAAGCCAGCGAGGAGGAGGGTGGTCAGCGTTGCCGGTAAAGCCGGGGAAAGGGAAAAGGAAGGCCTTTTGCTCATTCTTGCTCCTGAGGCACCCGCGGGAATGGATCCTGCGGGCGCGAATGAAAGGGATGGAAGGTTTTCGCTTAGCGGGTCTTGATGAGCTGGCGGGTCTTCTCGCGGGGAGTCGAGACGAGCAGGGCGTAGACCGAATTCGGTTTCAGGTTGGTGAAGGTATAGGACCGCTTTCCGGCGCCCTTTTCCATGGCGACGCGCTTGCCGTCCAGGCCGCGGATTTCAACCGCATGGGCTCCGGCGCGATCCACGTTGACCAGCAGCGAGGAACCGGAAACCTGGGAGGAGCTGTTCAGGGCGCCGGGCTTCGGGTCGATGAACTTGGCCGTGGAGGAAGGGGACCAGCCCGATGCCCACAGGATTCCGTTGTACATCTGGCGGCGGAGCCAGTAGGTGTCCCGGAAATACTGCCAGTCATGGCCCGCTCCCGTATAGTAGAGGCGGCCTCCGTTTTCAGGGGCGCGGAACCAGCTGATGGGATGGTCGCCCATCTTGCTGTCCGGATTGTAGGTGGCCTCGTTGAGGGTGCTCAGGACCTTGATGCCGGGAATGGCGCGCGGGGCGCTCTGGTAGCTATACCACTCGTCCGTGACGGTCAGGCTCTTCGGGATGCCCAGGCTGAGGGCCTGGAAGTTCTTGTCGGCTACGTTCGCGGGGGTGCTGTCGGCGAGAACCATGACGGGCGCGGTGGTATGGGTGGTGAACTTGCCGCCGAAATAGGTGATCTTCTCGGGCCAGTTGCCGTTGTCGTCCGTGGCGCCGTGGAAGGCCACCACTCCGTGGCCCTTTTCGGCCGCCCAGGCCAGGAAGGCCTTCTGATCGGTGGGGGTGAACAGGCCCGTGAAGGCGGTATTGTTCACGCAGACGACCACGTCATGGGTGGCCAAGGCGACGATGAGGTTATGGCCGTCGGTCGTCGTCCCGTTCTGGGTGGCGGATCCGAGGGAGTCCACGGTGAATCCGTCCGGCGGGATGACCGGATTCTGCAGATTGGCGGCCGCGGGATTGAGCAGCATCTTCTTGATGAGGGGCGTCTGTTGGCTGATGGGGTGGATGTAACCGCCAGGGCCGCAGGGGTTGAACATCAGGACGCGAATGGGCGCCGCGGATGCGGCGACGGAGAGCGCCAAAGCCGAACCTACCGAAACCGAAAGAAACCTGCTGATGTCGACCATTTTCCCCACTCCCTCTGTTTGAATCGTCGTTGGCGCGGGAAGCGGTCGCCCGAATCGGCGGAAGGCTTTATCGGGTGCTCCGCGCCTCGGCTCCGAAATGGGCCCGGCGATGTCCTAACCTAGGCCCGAACGATTTTTCAATCGAGTACGCTTGCGGCGTAAATTTGTACAAAATCCGTATCCCTACCCCTTTATCGTACAACACCGAAAATCCCCTAAACCCTTCGACCAAGGGTTTGGATGTTTACGATCAGGCAGGGAATCCTCAAATTACCGGGCAATTCCGGGCCGGTCTTTATCGCTATTACTCCATTCCTTTCCGTGGGTTAGCTAACTTTCCGATAACGGATCCCCGCGCCGGGCTTGAGCGATTTTACCCGGATCTTTCCGGGACGGCGTAGCGGATCGAAGCGTCTAAAGCGTAAAACCGGTTGGAAGCGAAAGAAACCTGCGCCCTGGCGCGCGACCGCCCCTGAAAAGGCGGGTCTTGGGTTTCCGGAGCGGAATGGAAGGCATGACAGCAAGCGATAGGGCCACACAACAGGAGTTGTACGAAAAGTACGCTCCCATGATCTATCGCCGCTGCCTGCGATTCCTCCGTTCCAAGGAAGAAGCCCAGGATGCGACCAGCGAAGTGTTCCTGAAACTGTTGGAACACTGGGATTCGGTGCAGAACCGGGAATCGGCGTTGTTCTGGATCCACCGGACCACGACCAACCATTGTATTTCACTTTGGCGTCGTAGGAAGTTCGTGGGGCCGGACAACGAGGACGGGTGGGAGGACAGCCCCCTGCACGCGGACGATTCGGAGGAGAAACGCATCATCCTCCGGGACATCCTGAGGAAGCTGATGATGCCCTGGAGCAAGATGGTCCGGGACATCGTGATGTACACCTATTGGGACGGCTACACCCAGGATGAGATATCGACCATGACCGGACTAGCGCCTTCCACCATCCGGAAACACCTCACGCGCTTCCGCCGCCAGACGGCTCAGTGGAAACTCGAGAAATTGGAGGGGCAGCATGCCTACTGAACAATGCAATCGCGTCCTGGTGGAGCGGTACTTTCTGGGCGAAAGCGGAACCGAAGAGAAACGCTCGGTGCGCCTTCACCTGGACGGATGCCCCGGCTGCCGCGGCCATATGGCGACGCTGGAGAACCGGAAACGGGAATACCTGATCGCCCATCCCTTCCGGGAATTCGCGGCCAAGCATCTGCCCGAGGGCAGGGACGCCCGCAGGCCTTCCATGTCCACGCGCTGGATGCCCGCCCTCGCCGGCCTGGCCGCCTGCCTGGCCCTGGTGCCGGTGGTGATCCATTACAATCAGACGGCCTCGGCGGTCTCGGAGGACGGGATCCGCGCCAAGGGCGGGACGGTGATGGAATACTATGTCAAGCGCGGCGAAACCGTTACGCCCGGATCCTCCAAGGAGCCCTACCGGTCCGGGGACGAGCTGCAGTTCGTCTACGCGGCGGGAAGCCATGCCTACGTTACCCTGGCCAGCGTCGATTCCCGCGGCCACGTGAGCCTGTACAAGGCCGAAGGCGCGGACGCGCCCCTGAGCCTCGCGGCCAAGGCCGGTGAAAAGCAGTCCATGCCTTTCGCGGTCACGCTCGACGACTCGCCGGGTTCGGAACTGTTCGTCATGATCTACGGGCCGGAGCCCTTGGCCGGAGGGGCGGTGGAAAGCTGGTTGATGGAGGCCTTTACCCGGGCTTCCGGTAACCTGGAGGGCTTGACCTCCGTGCTGCCGCCGCCTCCCGGCTCCACGGCCTCCGCGCCGGCCGGGACGGACCGCGCCGCAAAGCCCGAATTCAAAAGCCTGCTGCTCCGGAAAACCCAGGCATGAACAAGGCGGCCGTATGGGCATTGGCCCTGGCGGTGCTCGCCGGGGACGCGGCCGCGCGCCGTCATGCCCTGTTGGTCGGCAACAACTACGGGGGCGCGGACGTGGATTCCCTCCGTTTCGCCCAGACCGACGCCCGCCGCTTCCAGGATGTGCTCACCCGCTTGGCCGGATTCGACGCCGCCGACGTCCAGGTGCTGATGGACTGCGACAGCGCTGGCCTGGATCGCGCCCTGCAGGCCATGAAGAAGAAGCTGACCCGCGGGCCCGTGCCGGGCAAGGGCGCGGGCATTTCCGGATCGCCCATGGCGCCATCGGCAGCCGCCACCCGGGCTGCGGGCGCGCCCGCCCCGGCCCCCGATGGCGACGATCTTTTCCTCTTCTATTATTCCGGCCATTCCGACCGGGACGCCCTGCGCCTGGGGGCAACGCGGTTTCCCCTGGAAAAATTGCGGGAATCGTTCCAGGCCGTGCCCAGCCAGGTCAAGATCGGCATTTTCGATGCCTGCCAGAGCGGCATGCTCACCCGCTTCAAGGGCGGATCCGCAACCCGGCCCATCTCCCTCGAGAGCCTCAAGAACGTCTATGGCCAGGTCATCATCGCCTCCAGCGCGATGGACGAGCGCTCCCAGGAATCCGACCAGTTGGAAGGTTCCGTCTTCACCCACCATTGGCTGAACGGCCTCCGCGGCAGCGCCGATCTTTCCGGCGACCGCAAGGTCACCCTCAACGAGGCGTACCAATACGCCTACCAGATGACCATCGAAACCACTTCGCGCACGCGCGCGGGCATCCAGCATCCGGCCTACCAGTTCCGCATCTATGGCGAAGGGGATCTGGTGCTTGCTGATCTCACCCAGGGAAGCGGAGGCCTGGTCTTCGGATTCCGGCAGGACGGCAAATACCTGGTGGTGGACAAGCGACGCGGATCCATCCTCGCGGACTTCTACAAGGGCCCCGATCGCGAGCTGCTGATCTCCCTGCCGGAAGGCGAATACAACGTGCTCAAGGTGGAGAAGGACCAGTGGCGCGTGGCGGACGTTTCCGTTTCCGCGGGAAGGGTTTCGGACTTCAGCCCGGCCTCCCTCAAGAAGCAGGCCCAGGTGGTGAATCAGATCAAGGGAAGCCTGCAGGACAATTACCAGGTGATACCCGGGCCGCCCTCCTATATCCTTCCGACCGGGCCGGATCGCAAATGGGGGCTCAGCGCCAAGGTAGGGGAGGGAACGGGCATCCTGGGCCTGGCCTTCATGTACAACCTCCATCCGGAACTCCAATTCCAGGGCGGATTCGGATTTCCCGGACCGCCCCCGGCCCTGCAGGTCTCGAACCTCCTCGAGGAAAGCGTCACCGAGAACTCCCTCTTCGCCCTGATCCGGAAATATGAAGGCGCCTATTTCTTCGACACCGGCCTGAACCTCAAGGTGACCACGGTTTCGATTTCCGATTCGGGGAAGACCGCCTCCAACTCCGGTTGGGAGGTGGGAGTCCCGGTCCATTTCGGCATGGAAGTAGGGCCGCGCAAATCCATTTTCGGGACGATTTCCGTCGGTTATCTATTGATGCTGACCGAAGGCGGGGAATTCGTCACCGCGCGGACCCCTTCGGGGGCCTTTACCCATGGGCATACCGCGGAATCCGGGCTCAGCTTCGGCATCGCCCTGGGGATGTACCTCTTCTAGCCCTTTGGGCATGGCCGTTATGAGCAAGATCGAAATCAGCCAAGGCCCGTTGCGGGCGACTTATGCCGTCAGGGGCCGATGCCGCGCGTTTCCCGCATGGGTATTGCTCGCCGCGGCGCTCCTTTCCGGCCGGCCGGTACCGGCGCAGGATCAGGACTTCGGACGGTTCGGCCTGGGGCTCAAGACCGGCGCGGCCGCGGGACCCATGGGCATCCAGCTGGCGTGGAACCCGTCGCGCCATCTGCAACTCTGCGCGGGCGGCGGAGGCACCAGCGAATTGCTGGCCATACTCGATCGCAGCCGCACCGACAGCTACTTCCTCATGGGGAAGTATTACTTCGATCATCTCTACCTGGAGACCGGATACGCCCGCAAGACGACCAAGGCGGAGCAAATCCAGTCCGAGAAGGTCAGGCTGGCGTCCCGGACCGAACAGGCCATCCCCGTGCATGTCGGCTATGAGTTCGGGCATCGCCGCGGATTCTATTTCGCGACCTCGGCCGGCTACTTCTACGTACTGGGCGGGGGCGGGGTCACGGTGAGCCCGAGGATCGACGCGGAGCCGGGAGTGAGCGCCACGAGCGCGGAATCCGGTTTCACCGTGGGAATGTCCATAGGCTACTACCTCTTTTAGCCGGTCGCTTCCGGCCGGACTCGAGGCATTGATGGAAACCGTCATGCGAACCCTTCCTTCCCGAACGGGGATCTTATTCCCCGCCATCTGCTTTTGCGCCGGCCTCATCCTCTCGGGTTGCGCAACCCCAATGCGAAGCGCCGCCGGTCCCGGAACGCGCGCGGTCCCGGGCGGAGACGCAACGGCCGCATCGCCCGCGGCCAAGGGTCCCAAGCGCCGCGTCGCCATCGTGCGGGTGGAAGACGTTTCCGGATACGGATCGGGCCAAATCCGCATGCCGGAGGATCCGGGCATCCTCGCGGGGGACATGCTTTTCTTCCATCTCGCGAGGAGCGGCGAATTCATGGTGCTCGGCCGCGGAGGGCGGGATCCCGCGGGTGCCGGAACGGCTCCGGGCGATTCGGAAAGCGGATTCACGGGGGCCAACGCCCTCGTCTACGGAACCGTCCTCGAGTACGGCATCGATGCCGGCGCCCTTATTCCGGGAGAACCGGCCGGGAAGCTCGCGGCGCATGCCAAGGTGGCCGTCCGCATGATGGATCCCCTGACGGGCATGGCCTTCTATTCGGATACCGTCGAAGCGGACGCGGCCCAGGCGCAAGGCCCCGGATCCGACGCCGGCACGACCCGGATATTCCGGCGTTCCTCCCGATCCGCCAACGCGATCGACGGCGCCTCCCTGAAGGATCGCGCCCTCAACGCGGCCATCGCCTCCCTCGCGTCGGACATGGCCGCTTCCCTGCGCTCCCATCCCTGGCGCGCGGGCATCCTCGATGTGGCACCGGGCAATGTGGTCATCTCGGCGGGAGCCCGGGCGGGCCTCAGACCGGGCCAGGAGTTGCGGCTCATCCGGCCGGGAAGGCGGTTCCGGGAGCCGTCCAGCGGGGTATTCCTGGAGCTGCCCGGGGACGAGGTCGGCCGCATCAAGGTGCTCACCCAATACGGTACGGGGAATTTCGACGATGTATCGGTTTGCGCCATCGTGCGCGGCGACAGCATCACGCGGGCGGACAGGGTGGAGCTTGGCGAAGGGCTTTAAGGCTCCGGAAGGAAAGCCGCCTCAAGGAGGCGAAAGCAGGATCAGGCCGCCCAGGTCACCTTGATCCGGAATTGGAAGGGCGAGTCGTCCTTGCCGAGGATGAGCACGCCTTCCTTGCCTTCGAAGTAGACGGGGCCGGGCCCGTTCCTCCCGCCGATGCGGGTCCCGCCCACGTTCGCGCCGTGTTCGCTGCCGCGGTCGATCACGCCGATCCGGCCGTTGTCGAATACGATGCTCACATGGTGCCTGGCGATCTGGGCCGGGTCCTGATCCTCGATCTCGAAATGGTTGTACAGGAACGGATCGCTGCTCTTGCGTCCGATCTTGAAGGGGAAGGATTTGATGGCGAAGGGATTGGCCGGGATGGCGGCGATCGCTTGCGGGGTGATGCCTTCTATGGAAAAGGCTTCGACCTTGCCGCCCGGATCCTTGAGGTTGGCGAGCCGGGCGGGATTCTTCAGGTCCGGATCCATGTTGGCGATGATGCGGTTGGACTCGCGCAGCCGCTCGAAGATGCTCTTCAGGAATTTGCCGAATACTTCCGGATTCTCCTTCATCGCCCCGTAGAGATCGTCGCGGTGGAATTCCCGCACGACGGTCTCCTCCACCGCCCAGACGCTGGCGCTGCGCGGCAGATCGTCCACCATGCTCATTTCGCCGAAGGTGGCTCCCTTGCCCAGGTACGCGATGGGCACGTTCTTGCCGTTGCTCTCCTTGGTGACCGCCACCTTTCCGGACTCGATGATGTAGGCGGATTCCCCCGGGTCGTTCTCCCTGATGATCAGATCATTGGGACCAAAGCGCCATGTATTGACCACGAAATCCTCCGCCGATGGAAAACCGGATAAGCCCTCCGATTATATCCTGCCGGGAGGCGGGCGAGCTATATTTCCGGGTACATGAATCCAAACCTCGGTCCTGTCCCGGATAATAAGGGCCCCAAGGGTATTTATGGGCGGTTTGCGGCGATATTAATCGCTTTGATTCCGGGGGTGTTGGGCATTGCCTTGGCGGACCACCGGCAAATCGAAGGGGAAATCGCACCGGAGGTTAAAGTGGAAGACGAGATTCCCCCGAAGCTTCCGTTCAATTTGGGCAAGATTCCGGATTTGGAACAAGTCCGGATCAAGCTCGCTTTTCTGAGCGCGAAGTCGGGAGCGGGCACCCAGGAAATCACCCTTTCCGGTGTGGGCCATGTCCGCCTGTCCTTCTCGCGATCCATGCAGGACAAAAGCCCCAGGATCCTTGAGAGGGATTGCGATGCGGAGACGACCACCCGCCTGTTGGATTTCATGGAAGGCGCCGGCATCCTGGACATGGAGGATCAGATAGGGGGGGAGCCGAAGGGCAGGTCCCTGAGGGTGCTGGAACTGACCTTGCCGGACCGGGTGAAACGGATTTCCGTGGTCGGGACGGGGCCGGATCCCCTGGAACGGATATGGGGCGCGGCGCAGCTGGCCGCGGGGCAATGCCTGCCTGAGGCCCTCAATCACCGCTTGTTTCCGGATCTTTGACCTTCCGGCCGCGTAATTTCGGTTGGAATCCGCGGAAAAAAAAGCATCTTTAGGGCTTCGGGGTCTTAGCTCAGTTGGTAGAGCGCCTGCTTTGCAAGCAGGATGTCGGGAGTTCGACTCTCCCAGACTCCACCAAAAAGCCCCCGGTCGCAGGACCGGGGGCTTTTTGCTGTCCTCCCCGGCAAAATAAAAACCGATCCGTGATTCTCCTCTCCCCACTCTTTCCTTCTTTCCATACTTGCGAATCTATATGTGATGGCGGAATTCCATTGAAGATCCGTTGAATCCCCGAGTTACGCAAATGCCGATTGGAAAAAGAGGCTTGGCCGCGACCCGGGACTTGCCGATATCCATCCTATGGAATCCATATACCCGCCCCTACGAGGTTTTCATGCGCATGGATAGAAGATTGACCTTTGTGGGATGCTTGACCGCCTTGCTCGCAACCGGATGCTTCGATATTGGCACATCGGGCGTCTCCGGGTCCCGGAGCGGCCGCATCCACCTGGTTCCCGCCATCAGCGGCGGAGGAACGGGCTTGGGGAAGGTGGGTACCAGCGGGAGCACGGGCCTGGAAAGCTTTCAGGTCGCCGTGGGAGATATCCGGCTGGCCAAGGGTATCACGACCGATCAGACCGCCTTGTCGGGCATGGGCAAATCGCTCACGCTTTTTTCCCAGGATCTCGGCGATATCAGCACCCTGGATGAGGCGGCGGTGCGCGACCCGGCCTGGAGCCCGCACTATATCGATTTCTGCGATCCGAACAGCGTCTCCCGTCTCGCCTCCAGCAAACCTTTCACCCTCCGCGATACCGGCGACTACTACTGGGCCGTACTGGATTGGTCGCCTTTTTTCAAAATCCGCGCCACCATCCCGTTACCGGGAGGCGATACGATATTCACCCATGATGGGCCCATCGGCCAGCACTTCTTTCCCGGCAGCAAGGTGGACTATTATGTCACCGAGTCGGCTCAGGATCTGCGGCAAGGCCCTTCGCAGGACGCTTTGGTCCGCAAGAACAGTACGATAACCTGGTTCCGCTTTCTCAAGCCGCTCCGGTTGACGGAGGCCGACCTGGACAGCGGCACGACCATCGCCGACACCGTGGGAATGGATTCAGACAACCACCCCATCGTCAAGCAGGTTCCTTCCGGAAAATGGAATGTCATGCTCGTCTTCGACCCCAAGGATCTCCTCTGGGCCCAGGTGGACGGCAATCGGAGCTTCAATCCTTCCATCCGGTCTCCGGATTCGTCCGCTTCCGTCAATGTCCCTTTCCTGAGGGCGACGGCCGTGCCCTACCGCGAAGGGGAGGATGTGATGCGCGAAACGTACGAGTTCACGATGCAGGCGGTAAGCGTCGGAGTCGAGGGAACCTATGGCATGCGGCTGGAACTATACCTCATCGGCGATAACGTGGTGGCGAGCATGGCCCAGTCCTATCCTACCGATGGCGATCTGCCGCCTTCGGAGCCTCCCATTATCTATTACGTCGGGGCCAAGGGGGACGGTTCCCTCAGCCTGCAGGATTACAAGAGCAGGCCGATCTTCGACGGGTTCGTACGCAAAACCACGGTGGGCGAAGAAGGTTCGGTCCCCTGGGGTTATGGCGCCAGCGCCGATGGCCACGATGCTCCGAGGCTGGCATACAAGCTTACGGAAATCAAAAAGATGAACTAGGTCCGGTCGGTCCGCCCGCGCCCGAGATCCGACGCCGAGGCCTATCTATTTTGAGAATAGGATTCTGGGGGCCGCCGCGCGCAAGGGAAGGCCCAAGGCATCCCATGACGGCCGCGCCGTTATCCGTCCAGGCCCGCCGCCGGTGAGGTAATCCCGAGCGTTTCTCGGTGGCGCCATCGCCGTCACGTTTTCCCCCACCGCCACCAAGGTAATGCCGGTCCCGAATGATCCCGTCCTGCCCGGCACCAGGATTTCCTTCCCGGATCCGTCCAGGTTCGCCCGGCCCACCGCGCCGTTGCCGCCTTCGGTCCAATACATCTTCCCGGCCTTCAGGTCCAATGCCATTCCGATCGGGGTATTCAGCCCGCGCGCCAAAGTCTCGATATCGCCGCGGTCCGCCGCTGTCTTGCCCGCGGGAATCCCGATGGGCGCGCGATGCACGGTGCCCTCGTCGCGATCGGTCCAATAGATCTTCCCTTGCCCCAAGTCCAGCGCCAGGTCGATGGGGCGCGTCAGCCCGGAGAACAGGATCTCGATATCCTTGCGGCCGGTGAGGCTCCCCGGGGCCCCGTCCATCGATGCGCGCTGGATGGTCTGCGCGTTCTTGTCGCTGAAATAGAACAGCCCCTTGCCCACGTCCAGCGCCATGCCCACCGGATTCTGCAGCCCGGTGACGAGGATCTCCGGTTCCGTTCCGTCGAGCCGGGACCGGGCCAGGGTGAAACCGTCGCGGTTGCACCAGTACAGGCGGCCATGGACCGGATCGATCTGAAGCTGCTTGGGCGTATGCGCGCCCCCGGGCTTGATGACGTACTCGACATGCGATCCGTCGAGATCGGCCCGCTGCAGGCTGCCCTGATCGGTGCCTTCGTTCATGTTGGTCCAGTAGATCTTGCCGTGAGGGGCGTCGACGGCCACGCCGTCCGGGCCTTTGAGTCCCTGCCCGGTGATTAAGGCCTTGGGATTGGAGCCATCGGCGGCCGCGGTCATCACCGCGCCGTTGGAGCGCAGATCGAGCCAGTAGATGCGGGAGGAGTCCGCCGTTGCGGCCTCTACCCGGGCGGCCGCGAGGAATAGAAGGGCGGCCAAGCAGGGCACGGAAAGGCGGTGGCCCGGGCGATGGGCCGGAAAACGATTGGACATGCAGGTAATCTAATCCGCAGGTAAGGCCAAGTCGCGGCGATTTGCGCCGGATTCCGGTGGAATCCGGCCCCGCAGCCGCCAAAAGGCGGGGAAGGAAATCGCTCCGACGCCGCGTGCATGGCCTTTCGTTCACTGCTTAGAGAACGGTTCTTGGGCCTCCGCCGCGTGGTTGGCCCCCATTGGAGATATGTTTCCCGGATAGGGCCCGTATCAATTTGATACCGGCATCCGGAGACCCACCAAAATGGCACGCACCTTGAACAAGATTCTGCGGATCGGCCTGCTTGCGATATTCGCGAGCGGCGGCAAGGTTTCGGCATTGCAATTCACCGACGGCGCCGCGCAACTCACCATCGACGCCGCCAAATACCAGATCGCGTTCGACAAAACCAACGGCGGCATCGCCTGGATCATCGACAAGTCGACCAACGGGAAGGTGACCTATGGCGACCGGGGCAGCCTGCTCTGGTTTTCCAGGGCCGGAGGTTCGCCTACCGAATTCATCCAATCGAAGAGTTGCGCCATGACCTATGCCTGGCAGGCGGCCACCAACTCCTTGACCTTCAAGTATACGGGCGCCATGACGGTCGACGTCAACGTGACGGCATCGGACGCGGAGTGGATCGAGCTCGCCGCCCAGGTGACGAATACGCGCGCCGCGGTCATCGATACCTTCAGCTTCCCCTCCGACCTGCTCATCGACGTCAACGAGGTCAAGGACGCTTTTTTCCCGCGCGACCCCGGCATCACCATTTCGAAGCCCTTTTTCACCACGCGCAAGTCCTTCGCGGAAATCTACCCCGGGCACATCTCCTCCGATTTCCTCGCGGTCCAGACCACCAATGGCTCCCTGGCCCTCTACTCCAAGGGTAAGGACAAGAATCTCGAAATGGCCATGATCGGATACGTGGACCCCGGAACCGGAACGGTCGCCACCATGCAGCATCGGTTCGCCTGCTCCGTGGCTCCCGGGCAGACCCGGATTTTCCCGCCGATGGCCATCCGCATCGGGGAAACCTACATCAAGTCCGGAATGGCCTACCGCACCGACAACGGCTTCGACAAATTCCCCAGCCTCTCGGAAAAGCTGGGCGTCAAAAAGGACCGATTCTTCGGCGGGGTCGCCTACAAGTGGAACATGCCCGCGGTGAACATGTCCTTCGCCGTATCCAAGGCCGGCGTCATCGACAAGTTGCCGCTCCCGGGAATCCTGATTCCGGTGACCTTCCAGAACGCCAAGCACGATGAACTGTATCCCGACTTCCTTCCTCCCAACCCGCTCTTCGGGACGACGGAGCAGATGAAGGACATGGTCGCCTATGCCCACCAGAAAGGGAGCCTCGTCTACCCTTACGTGAATTTCTCGTGGTGGGACGTGAATTCCCCGACGCTCAAGAACCTTCCCGCGGGAACGACCTTGGCCAGTCTCACGAGCAGGCCCGAAACCTACAACGGAACCGCCGGGATCACCGTTGTTCCGGACCATCCTTTCGTCCTGGAGCGGACGATGAAGGAGCGGGACCTGTTGTGCGGGAACGTCGGCCTGGATGGGCTGCTGGAAGACCAATGGGGCGTCCACTCGATGGCCTCGACCGCGCATTTCAACGGCGTGCAGAAGAACCTGGCCGCGGGCAAAGCCTATAACCTGGGCACCGAATGCGGCATCGACGTGCAGGCGCAATACCTGGCGACGTTCTTCGGTTCCATGTACGATTGGGATGTCCGTTGGCCGTCGGTCGTGACTCCCTACGCGACCTTTTTCCCCATGTGGGGCGTAATGCTGCGCGATAAGGTGCTGACCTACCAGCACGGCCTTTCGCAGATCGGATGGACCCACAGCAAGGCGATGGTGCGTTGGAATCTCGCCCTTGGCTTCCAATTGAGCAGTACGCTTTTCATCTCTGAGGCCTCGCCGACCTCGCCGGCGCCGGAGGATTTCCCGAAGGACGGCCTGCACATCGAAGACAATCCCTGGATAAAGGTCGCGGGTGTGTTCCAAAAGCACGTCCTTTCGCGGTATGCCGATGAACTGATCACGGATTACCAAGCGCTCGGGAACGGCATCTTCAAAACCTCATTCAGGACGTTCACGACCTATTCGAGTTGGAACAATCAGCCCTATGCCGTCAACGGCCATACGATTTCCGCCAACGGCGTCGCTACGATATCGAATAATGGTTCGGCCGTGGCGGGCGTTTTCACCGCTTTCAACGGATCCCCGCTTTCCGCGGGCGATCACTATATCGCCATGGTCCGGGACTCGACCTCCATCAAGCTTTTCCATCCGAAAGGCGCGGCAACGCCGATCACTTTGACGCTTCCGCCGGAGTGGAAGACGTACACGATGAAATCCTATTCCCTGGGCGATGCGCCGATCGGCGATGTCCCGTTCACCAAGAATGGCCAGACCGTAACGTTCACGGCCGCGGAAAACCTCAATGGAGGCCCCGGCGGGTATTACCGTCTGGTGAGCGATCAGGTGGCATCGGGCATTCCCGGAAAGCCAACCCTGAACGACGATGGCCTTCCGGCGCACATCACCGTTTATGACGGCTTCGGGAAAATCGTGCTCGATTACCAAAGCGCTTCCGCTAACCCCTCGAACCCGGCAAACCTCGGGAAGGACGCGGTCTCCCGGCTCGGCAGCCGGGCCATTGGGCTTCCGCGAGGCACGTATTTCATGAAAGTCGAGAGCAAGGCGGGAACGAGCGTCCGGAAAATCCTCGCGGGAAGGGGAAGGGCCGTGCAGGCGCCGTCGCCGGCCCAGGCTCGCGGCCGATGAGGGGTTTCATCCTATCCGCCCTGATTTTCGCGCCCGCCGTCCTGGCGCAAATCCCCGGCGGCATTACCTACGCGCCCGTCTTCGGCACCGATGGAGCCAACCGCTTCGTCCATCCGGGGCTGATGGAAGAGATCCCCGGCAAGCCCGGTTTTTTCATCGTCACCGAAATGGGATCCGGCAATATCTACGTGCTGTCGCCGGGGCCCAACGGTTATGCCAAGAGCCTCTTCGGCACGGTGAAGGGAAACGCCGCCGAGGCCGACATGGGCCTTACGGGATTGGCCTTCCATCCCGACTACGCGAACAACCACAAGTATTACGTGAGGTACGGGGGCGCGCAGCGGCCTCCGCGCCAGAACTTCCTCGACGAGCGCATCGCCGCGGCCGACAACCTGCGCGATTCGGGTACCCCGGGGCGCCGCCTGCTCACCGTCAACGAGCCCGAGGAGTTCAGCGATCATAACGGCGGCCCGCCCATCTTCGGCCCGGACGGATACCTCTACATCGGCTTCGGCGACGGCGGCTGGGATCAAATCACCCCGGACGCGCATAAGAACGGGCAGAACCGCTCCGTATTCCTGGGCAAGCTGCTGCGCATCGACGTGGACAAAAGGGACGCCGGCCTGCCCTACGCGATCCCCGCGGACAATCCGTTCGTGACGGATGCGGACCCTGGCGTCAAGCGCGAGATCTATTCCTACGGCCTTCGCAATCCGTACCGGCTGGCCCTCGATCGCGCGACCAAGGAGATGTACATCGGCGACATCGGCTGGACCAAGTTCGACGAGATCGACATCGCGCAGAAGGGCGGCAACTTCGGTTGGAGCCTGAAGGAAGGGTCCTTTTGCCTGCCCGGGGCCAATTGCGACAACGCCGGCATCCTTGACCCGATCGGCTACGGCGCGAACCCGGCCATCGTGAAATGCCTCATCGGCGGACAGGTCTACCGGGGCGATTCCGCCTCGCCCTTCTACGGCGTCTACCTTTTCGGGGACTATACGCTCGGTCGCCTGATGGCCTTCAAGAAATCCGCCGGCGCGGGTCCGGCCGCCTCATTCAAGGACATGGGCGCCGCGCCCTCCAACCCCATCTATTTCACCCTGGACGCGATGAACAACATCTACATGGTGACCTACGATGCGGGAACCATCTACAAGCTCACGCACGCGCAGTTGATGCCGCAAGCCACCACCGGTATCGGCGGCGCGCCCATCGGCGCCTCGGCGGCCTCCTCCCGCGGTAAGGCGCTAATCGCTTATGCCCGGGACGGACGCGTAGCCTTGCCTCCGGGCAGCAAGGGCCGTTTCGAGGCCGTGAGCCCGCAGGGGAGGCGGCTCGGGGTGGTTTCTCCGGATGGTAACTATGGCGTTACTCTGCCTCCGGGGGCCGGAAGCGTTCCGGGATCCGGCGAAGGCGTGGTGCTGTTGATTCCGCTGGTTCGATAGGGAGCCGC
The DNA here is from genome assembly GCA_028287465.1 of Fibrobacterota bacterium. Classification (GTDB taxonomy): domain Bacteria; phylum Fibrobacterota; class Fibrobacteria; order UBA11236; family UBA11236; genus Chersky-265. Next base: position 99,308 of record JAQBPO010000076.1, on the reverse strand, counting down.
AGGGAAACCCGGCGCTACGACACGGACGCGCTCCACCGTTTCCCCATCGCCGCCATTTCCCGCCATTGCCCATCAGGAAGCCCGACCGCGGCTATCTTCCCAGCCGCTCCGCCTTGTCCCGCAGCACCTTCCGCTCGGCCTCGTTTTGCGTAAGGCCCGCTGCGGTTTCGAATCCAGCCCGGGCCCGTTCCGAATCGCCCAGCCGCGCATGGATCTCCCCGAGCAGGGAGTGGTACAGGCATCGGCCTTGCATGCCTTTCGGGTCGCCCTTCATGTCCGATAGGCCTTCGAGTTCCCGCAGGGCCTCGGCCGGGCCCGATACCTGCATGACCACTATGATGCGGTTCAGTTCGGCCATGGGGCCCGGGGCGATGCGGCATAGCCACTGGTAGTAGTGCAGGATGCGCGCCCAGTCGGTGGCGGCGAAGGATTCGGCCCTGCAATGCTCGTAGGCGATCGCCGCTTCAAGGTGATAGGACGTCATCGCCTCGCCGGTGGACGCCCGATCCAGGTAGGCGCAACCTTCCGTGATGAGCCGTTCATCCCACAATCCGCGGTCCTGTTGGGGGAGGAGCACCAGCCCGCCTTCGGAGGTCACGCGGCTGTCGCTGCGCGAGGCGTGGAAGCACATGAGGGCCATGAGCGCGAATACCCGCGGCTCCGCGGTGTGGGGATTTTCGGCCAGCAACCTCCCGAGCAGGAGCGCCTCTCCCATGAGGTCGGTGCGGATGGGGTTCTCATCGTGGGTGGAGCGGTAGCCTTCGTTGAAAAGCAGGTAGACGGAGTTGAGCACCACCCCCAGCCGCTCTTTCAGTTCGGCATCGGGAGGGATGCCCGGTCGGATCCGTTCCTTGCGGAAGAACTCCTTGGCGCGGAACAAGCGCTTGCTCACGGTGTCTTCGGAAGCGAGGAAGGCCTGGGCGATTTCGGCCGTGCTGAATCCGCACAGGGTCTTGAGCACCAGGGAAATCTGGCTCTCTCCGTTGAGGCCGGGATGGCAGCAGGCGAACATCATCCCCAGCATATCGTCTTCGATCGAGCTCTTGTTCCAGAGGGTTTCCATGGTCGTGGCCAGGGTGTATTCGGAGTTGAGGAGGATGCGGTCCCCGTCGCTGAAGTCGAAACGGACGGAATGCCGCTGCCGGCGGATCACGTCGATGGCCTTGTTCTTGGCCACGCGGAAAAGCCAGGCCGGCGGGTTCTCGGGAGGACCCGCCAGCTTCCATGTCTCCATCGCCTGGATGAGGGTTTCCTGGACGGCGTCTTCCGCGATTTCCAGGTTCTCGGTGCCGAGGATGCGGGTCAACAGGGCGACCAGCCTTCCCGACTCATGGCGGAAGAAATGCGCGGCCAGGGGGGCGCCCCCGGGAGGGGGACCCTTACCGGCATCGCGTTCTCCCGGCCCGTCGATCACGGCTTCATTTCTTGGACGACGCGCACTTCGACCACGGCATTGTCGAACTCGCTGAGGATGGGACAGCCCTTGGCGAGGGAGACGGCCTCGTCATAGCTTTCCGCCTTGCAGATGAGATAGCCGCCCACGATCAGGTCCTTGCCCTCCATGAAGGGCCCATCGGTGATGGCCTGCTTGCCGGAGTGGATCTGCTTTCCCGAGGCCGCTTCCAAGGGCTGGGCCGAGACGAGCTTGCCTTTCTGGCCCAGGTCGCCCATCCAGGCCGCCCATTTCTGCATATGCGCTTGCATCTTCTCCGGGGACTTCAGGATGGACATGGGTTCGCGGGGGCCGTGGAACAGGAACATATACTCTTTCATAAGGTCTCCTTATAGGGTTTGGAACCGGGACCGGCCCGGTAGGCTTTCCGCCTGCCCAATGACGAACGGGGAATGGGGGATTTGGACAAGGGCGGGAGACTTTCCGCGGACCCCTTACCCTGGTAAAACTAGAAAACAGGGGAATTACCTATTTCCCCGCCCGGACAGGCGAACCGGAGCCGTCGCAGCGGGAATGAGGCGGGAAAAGACCGATTCGGAAAGAGGTCGGGGAAGAGCCTGGGTGCGCAATCCCACCTATTCCGGCTTGAGCGCCTTGGCCATGGGGTACGCCCTATGGGAGGGCGATGTCGCGCGCATCATCCTGGCGGTTGGCGTTTTCGTTTTCCTCGATCGCAAATCGAAGGCGGAGGAGAAATGGCTGTCGGCCCGGTTCCCGGGATACGCGGAGTATAAGGCCCGCGTGAAGAAGCTCATCCCTTTTTTATACTGATGGGCCGATAAGGGGATAAGGCGGCGCGATGCGGGCGGTCAAGCCCACTCGCCTTCGAACAGCGGCTGCACCGGCGTGTCCAGGCGCTGGACCTTCAGGTCGCGGAACATTTCGGCGCTCCGCCGGGTCTCTTCCTGGCGTTGGAATTCGATCCCCAACTCCTTCTCCACGGTCCGCCGCACGGCGATGAAAAGCAACTCCGACCGCTCATGGTCCAGGAAGGCGACGGGATCCGCGGGAAGGAATTTTCGGCCCCGGAACCGGTCCTGCAAGCGCTTGGGAAGGCGGGGCTTTTCGGGCCGGTCGATGGCGTCGGGGTTCTTGACGTTGAGGATGTAACTGGCCTCTTCCCCGATGCCCAAGTCCTTTTGCACCGGTCCCGATCGGTTCGGCAGCTCAAGGGCATAGGCCAGGTGGACATGATCGCCATGGCGGGCGATGGCGTACACGCCTTCACCGGCGGGCCGGGCAGCGGGCCGGGTGCGGATGCCGCGCGTACGGGTGGCGTAGCGCTCTTCCGCCAGGGCCCTGCGCACCTCGTCCGGGTCTCCGAAAACCCGGTCGACCAGGCCCCAGAAGCGTTCCCCGCCTTTGCCCATCACGCCTTTTTTCCCGACCGGGGGCAGGCGCTTCTTGCCCAAGGTCAGCAACCTGAAAAGCGGTTCATGATGGGGATGCAGGATCAGGAAGAACCGTTCCAGATCCTCCCCGCTTCCGGGAACGTCCTCGTCGGCCTTGGGACGGTAGAAGAAAAAGATGTCCCCTTGCTCCAGAACTTCGGCCGAGCCGCGCTGTTGCCGTTCCGATTGCCGCATGGGTGGCCCCCCTATTTTGAAAATAAGGATTGCGGGGGGATCCGCCCTTATTTTTCCGGGTCCTCCAGGATGCGGGCCAGGATGCGGCCGGGCGCGAAATCCTCCAGGGGGACGAATACGAGCCAGACCGGGACATCGATCTCGCGGAACCGGTACGGCACGGGTTCCGTCGGCAGGCCCTTGGCCCAGGGGTAGATGAGCCCGGCGGCCTGGGCGCCGTATTCGGCGGCATAGGTATGCAACTGGTACAAATCGGCCTGGGACACGCCGAACATGCCGCGCGCGGCATCCAGGCTTTTCCATTTGCAATCGATGACGATGCGGCGCCCGAGCCGGGAGACCACGTGGATATCCGGCCTCATGGGCCTCGATTTGCGGATGCCACCGGCATCGGCGAGCAGGGGACGGCGCGGGCCCTGGAAACGGCATTGGTATTCCAGGGGCGATAGCTCCCGCCTTACGGCGCGGCTTACCGCTTCTTCGAACAGTTCCTCCAGATCGAACAGGAGCGAGGCGCGGGGATGGGACCCTGATGACGCATCGGGATACAGACCGCGCAAAAGCCATTTGCATTGTTCCCAAACCGCCGCGAACGCGGCCTGGGCGCGGTCCGGCCGCAGGCGCTCCAGTTCCAGAGGATCGAAACGCCACGGCGAGACCCCGCCGAACCTGGAACGCAGGGTTTCCAGGACGGAGCGGAGCAGGGGAGAGACCGCCAGCATCGAGAGCCTTTCCAGGCAGTGGCTCAGGACCCGGTTCAGGGGGATGTCCAGGTCGAATTCATCGAAGCGGGAATCCAGCCGATGCTGCCGGCCGGGAAGGCGGCGGGAATGGGCGGCGACATTGAGCCGGCCGCGCAGAAAGGCGGTTTCCTTTTCCACGGGATGATAGGCGCGCAGGGGACCGGCCGCAAGGGCCGCTTCCAGGTCCCGGCAGAAGCGGGCGATGAAAACGTCCAAGAGGTGGTGGCGCTGCAGGCTCAGGGCCCCGGGCCAGGATTCCAGCCAGGGAAGCCTGCGGGAATACCGGAGCAGGCGGAGCAGGGCGCCCCGGTTCCGTTCCGGGAGCTTTCCGTCCCGCCATATCTTGGGGAGTATCTCCCAGGTTTCCGATCCCACCTGCAGTACGCCGCAGAAGGGCCCCAGCCGCACGCCCTGGGCCGTCCAGTTGAGCATGCCCTTGGGCAAGGAGGGTTCCAAGGCGGCGAGCACGCGCTTCTGGTGCAGGGACAAGGTGGCGGGACCGCCCATGTCCCCGGCTTCCAGGACGTCATTCTCGAACAGGGTCCGGGTCGGCAATGGTTCAACCCCGGTAGATGCGTTTGAGGATGGCGGCGGTCCAGGCGCCGGATTCGCTGACATGCCAGGTTTTGATTCCTTGCGCCGGGCCGGCTTCACCGTTCCCATCGCCTTCATCGAAGCCGAAAGCGCCGATCCCGGTTCCGCCCTGGAGTTCCCGATCCGGCAGGATTCCGCTCCGCACCATGGCATCCGGATATTCCGAACCGTCCGGACCGATATCGCCCAGAACCCTCTGGATGCGGCCGTAATCCCCGTTGAAGTATTCGCCGAGCAAAGGCAGGATCCCGTCCCGCAAGGCGAGCCGGACCTCCTCGAGGTTCCGGCATCGCATCAGATAGGACTGGCCGATCAGGCGGTCCCGGCTGCGGAGCGCCACCAGGCGCCGGTTGAGGGCTTCCAGCATGGCGCGCAGGTCCAGCCAGCCGCCTTCCCCGTCGGGAATCCCGCCATCGCCAAGGGTTCCCTTAATGGTTCCGGGGTCCGGCGGCATTTCGCGGAAGCGGAACCGCCGCCGGAAAGCGATGTCCAGGGAGGCGAGGGAGCGATCGGCCGTGTTCATGGTGCCGTAGATGTCCACGTTCGCGGGGACGCCGAAGCGCTTGCCGGAATAGGGGAGGGTGGCCTCCAATCCCTTCCCGGGCAGGAGGCGGCCCCTGGAATCCCATGCGCAGCGCTTATCGTCCTCGATCAGGGCGATGAGTTCCCCGAAAATCCCCGCCGTGTTCCCGCGGTTGATCTCATCGATGAACAGGGCGTAGCGCCTGGAGGGATCCGCCTTGGCGCGCGCGCAGAGCCGCAGGAAAACCCCGGGCTTAACGTCGTACCGCAAGGCGCCGGTTTCCGGATCGGGTCCCGGGCGGATGCCTTCCACGAAATCCTCGTAGGAATAGCCCGGGTGGAAGGCCACGAATTCGAAGCAATCCCCCTCCCCGTCCCGGTAGCGGGGCATGAGATGGGCCTGCAGGTGATGGGTCTTCCCCGTGCCCGGAGGTCCGTATAGGATGAGGTTCCCGGGCGGCCCCGCGCTCCAGTCAGAATCCTCCGGTTCCCGCGGTTCTTCCGATTCCTGAGGCGGTTCCTCCGCTTCCTGACGCGGTTCCTCCGCTTCCTGAAGAAGGCCGCCTTGCCCGTCCCCGCCGTCCCAAGCCAGAAGGTCCCGGCGCGCCGCTTCATAGCCCGACCACTTCCCCGCGACACTCTCGTAAAAAGACCAGAAATCCTGGTTGCCGCGCAGCCGACCCGCGCGCCGTTGCAGCTCGGCGAGGGATATCCGCCTTTCGGGCGCGTCCAGGATGAATCGGAGGGCCTGCTTGCTGAAAATGGGCGTGATCATGGGGTCCAGCCGGATCTGGTAAAGGGAGGCGATCTTCCATTTCAGGGCGCGACCCAGGCCGATTGGCTCTATGTCTTCGATGCGCCCGGAGCGCGCGGCCTCGATCACCTGGAGGATGGAACGCCGGATCCGGGAGAAGGCTTCCCCCTTCGTCCCGCCGTATCTGGCGTACCAGGCGTATTCGCCGTCGGATCGGTGCCGGTCGCCGGGACGGTAGGCGCGCCGGTTCGCCCGGTCCATCCGGAAAATGCCGAAGGTGAATCCGGTCCCGCCCCCCAAGCGGCCCAGTTCCCGGGTCCGGGTCTCCAGCCAATAGGCGAATCCGTCCCCGGTCCCGTGATCCTCCTCGCCGCCGGATTCCTCGCTTCCGGAACCGGCATAGTCCGCCAGGGACATGGAGGCGACGCGATCGATCGGCCAGGTCCGGAGGAATCCGTCCCAGATGGCGTCGCGGTCGGCATGTACGGCTTGGATCATAAATCGGGGCGGCCGGTCCGGTAAATGGCTTGTAAATGGCTTGTGAGAACCGGCACGCCCGCTTTTAAATTACGAATCGCCCCGCAGCCCGCCCACTATCGGGTCCCCAGGGCTCCCGAGCCCGAAACGCGGGTCACCCGGGCCGTCAACCGCCCTTGGTCTTCACCGCCTTGTCGAAGGATTCCTTCAGCATGTATCCGGACATGGTCCAGACCTCCTGCACCTGATCGGGGAACCGCCCGGAGAAGGACATTTCCGGCGGATTGCGCCCGGCCTCCTCCTTCGCCTCGGTCCGGCCTTCCAAAAGGTTCCCGACCCCTTCCACCACGCCTTCCTTCAGGGCCTGGACGGGACCCTTGTCCTCGTCGAAGGCCTCTTTGACCTGGTTCCCCATATCGAAGTCGTGGAGTTGCGCCCGCACCTTACCATGGAACCGCCCTCCCGAGGCCGTTGCATGGGTGGTCATGTCGAGCGTGCCGCTTTCCACGTCCATGCCGGAATAGGCTTTCAGCGCCCGGTTCATCGGCTTGAGGGCCATGGAATCCAGGGCCATGTCCATTTTGAACCTGGGACGTTCCGCTTCCGGGTCGATGCGCAGGCGCATGGTGATGGCGCTTTGGCCCATGACCCTGCCGTCCGCCCGGAAATCCGCGGCATGGGAGCCGCCCGTACGCACCAGATTGTCCAGGGAGGCGTCCACGTCCTTGGCGTAGATATCCACGTGCGGATTCGCCTTGGAGTCCCGGAAACGGATCTCCGCGTCCATCACGTGGAAACGCCCCACCCTCAGGAAGGACAACTTGCGGAACACCTCGGGCCAATCCAGATCCAGGCCCAATTGGGAATGCCGCTCATCCTCGGCATGGACCAAGGTGAGGGTGGGCCCGATGACCTCCATGTCCGCGGTGAGCGGCTTGCCCAGGTTTTTCCGCCACTTCGCGGAAGCGGTGATCCGATCCGCCTGGAAAAAAGGCACAGGAATGGAGCCCGAAGCCTTTACCAACCGGAATCCCTCGATGTCATAGGCCGCATGGAGGACGTGCAGATCGACATCTTCGACATGGGCGCGGTAGCCGGCGATGTCCTTGAGATTATGGTTGATCCAGGCTTCGGCGAACCAGGGCAGCAGGGCCCTCAGTCCCAGCAGCAAGGCGATGATGAGGAACGCGCCGGCCCATTTCCGGCCGCCGCGGCTTTTGCCGTCGCGGCCGCCAGGATCGCGGAAATCGCTGGGATATCGGAGGGAGTCCATGATCGATCGGGAAGGTTATCCCTATAAACAAAAAGATTCCCTAGGGACGCGACACGCTTTTCCCGGGGCCGGAAACCCCTGGCGCGCTTGGCGCATCGGGAGGGCGGGACGCGCCCAAGGCATCGAAGGCATCCTTGGCCCCGGCGTCGCTCTGGCCGGCGCGGCGGAAGCGGGCGCGCAAGGCGGAACCCGATCCGTTCCTCGCGATGGAGGAACGGGATGCGGAGCGCAAGGATCTTTCGGGCGGGCCGGATGTCAATCCCACGTGCGCCGCGCCCATCACGAGGACCCGGTAGCCCCACGGACCCAGGTTGAAGGACGGCGAAGCGTTCAGATCCACGGCCTGGTCCGAGAACAAATCCTTGTACGCCCCGGTCAGATCCAGGCCGGTCAAGGTGAAGTCGCGCGCCTGGGCGGTCAGGTTGAGCAGGACCACGACCCGATCCTTGTCCTTTGAGCGCGCATAGGCGAATACCGCCGCGTCCTGGGAGGACTTCAGCTTGAGATAGCTTCCGGCATGCAGGGCCGGATCGGCCTGGAAGAGGCGGAACAGGCGGCCGTAGAAATCCAGGAAGGAGCTCGTATCGTTCCAGGTTATCGGGGTTCCGCGGTTCCCGGGGTTCCAGCCTATCTCCTGGCCATTGTAGATGAGCGGCTTGCCGGGCAAGGTGGCGGTCAGCACCGCCAAGGGGCGCACGGCCCCGCCCAGGCGTTGCGCAGGCGTGCCGAAATTGGCGAACTCGTCATGGTTGCTCGTGAAGCGCATGCGCATGAACGGGGATTTGTACGCGCGCGCCTCCTTCGCCAGCAAATCGTCCAGCAGGCTGAGGGGCTTCGCGCCCTTGGCGATCTCGATCAGGGGTGTCGTCTCGGTTACCGGCATCATGTCCCAATCGTAATTGCTGTGGAAGCCCGTCTGGTTGTCGGGATTATTGTCTTCGGCCAGGAGGAACATCGGCTTGACCGCTTCCAGTTCCGCGCGGGCGCGATCCCAGAAATCGTTGGGCACGCCCCAGGCCACGTCGAAGCGGAAACCGTCCACGTCGAATCCGGCAACCCAGTATTTCAGGGCGTCGATCATCCAGGTGCGGAGGTCCGGATTGGAGTAATCGAGCTGGGCGACGTCGCTCCAGCCATAGGCTTGCTGGATATTGCCCGTGCCGTCCCGCTTGTAGAAGTCCTTGTGCTCCACGGTGAGGGCATTGTCCCATGAAGTGTGGTTGGGGACCCAATCCAGGATGATATGCATGTCCGCCGCATGCACGGCGGCCACAAGGTCCCTGAAATCCCTTTCGCTGCCGAAGGGGGCGTGGAAGCCTTTGTAGTCCTTGACGCAATACGGGCTCCCGAACGCCCTGACCTGGCCGCGCGTCATGATGGGCATGAGCCATAGGATGCCGACGCCTTGGGCCTTGAGTTGGGGCAGGCGCTGCTGCAAGGCCTTGTAGGTTCCCGCGGCGGTGAAGAGCTGGAGATTGACTTCGTAGATGGGTTGGTTCAAGGACCAGGCGGGAGGCGCGGACGCGGCCCCATTGCCCATTCCCGCCAGGGCCGATGCGACTAGGATGGCCAGGGCCCTGAAGGCGCCGCGGGCCTCGTATCCCGGAATCGGATGTTCTTTCTGCATTCCCCGGCCCACCTTTCGGGACTTGTCTTTCCAGGCACTAAGCCTATCTACTGCCGCGACCCTGGATGGATTCCACCCCACCCGGCCCCAATGGGAGTTTACGTCGGGCATGGGATGAATTCATCATCCCATGGTGATTTTTCATCATCATGACCCCATTACCAGGAAGGGAAACGGCCGGAAAAGGTCAAAAACCCAAATCCCGCCCCGGGTTATCGGGTTCGGCAATTCCTTTCTCCAGATCCGGAAAAAACCATCATCGCAGTCGGTCGAATACCGCCATTTCCCTTCCCAATTTGAAGTATTGGGACCCGGAAGCAACATGTTGTTCACGCCATGCGAATAGTGTTGGAACCGTGTGGAAGGATTTTTACGTTGCCGGTTTTCGCCCTACCCGAATATCGGCGCATATCCTACCAACTCGGAGAATCCTTTCATGAGAAAACTTCCCCCTTTTCTGAAAATCGGCATGGCCTCGGCCTTCGCCCTTTGGCTGGGTTTCGGAGCTCCGCTCCATGCCCGCGTGGAACCGACCGGAACCGGCGTATCGGCGAGGCCGGATGAGGAGGAAGACAAGGACAAGGAAGATCCCGCGGCCCGGACACAGTTCCGGTTGCTGAGCCTCAAGTCCGGGAAGAAGGATTTCAACCCGAACGATCTCGTCAAGGCCAAGTCCCATGTGAAGACCATGCAGGCCTCCTCGACCGCATGGCCCAACACGACCCAGGCGGCGCCTTCCGGGGCCGTCATGCCCTTGACCGCCGGGATCCAGCGTACCGATTGGACCGCCATCGGTCCCGGCAATATCGGCGGACGCACCCGCTCCCTGGTGGTCGACCCGACCAATCCCAATATCCTGTACCTGGGCGCCGTGGGCGGCGGCCTGTGGAAGAGCGTGAACGGCGGGGCCAACTGGACCGTTCTCTCGGATTTCATGGCCAGCATCGCCATCGGCAGCCTGGTCATCGATCCGAAGAATCCCAACATCCTTTACGCCGGCACGGGCGAAATCTACCCCTATGACGGCCTCCGGGGCGCGGGCATCTTCAAGTCCACCAATGCCGGCGTCACCTGGACCCAACTGTCCTTCACCGCCAATCCCAACTGGTACTACGTTCCCCGCCTGGCCATCAGCCCTACCAACAGCCAGGTCCTGCTCGCCTGCACCCAGACCGGCATCTGGCGCACCACGGACGGCGGCGCCACCTGGTCCCTGACCACCTCGGATGTGGGCGTCGACGTGCATTTCCATCCCACCGACGGAAACAAGGCCGTGGCGTCGACCTCGGCGAATCCGGCAATGTGGTCGGCGGACGGCGGCGCGACCTGGAACGTTTCCACCGGCATGCCCAGCTTCAGCGGCCGCTCGGAACTGGCCATCGCCAAGTCCAATCCCAACGTCATGTACGCTTCGGTCTACAACAACAACGGCGACCTGTACCGTTCCACGGACGGCGGCCATACCTGGGCCGCGCAGAACACGGGCAACGCCCTTACGGGCGGCCAGGGCTGGTACGACAATGCCATCTGGGTCGATCCCCTCAATGAGAACAACCTCCTGCTCGGTGGAACCGGCCTGTTGAAATCCACGAATGCCGGAGTCGCCTGGGACTACGTCTGGGTGGGCGAGTTGCATGCGGACCAGCACCTGATAGTGGAAGTGGGCGGGTACTCCGCCACCAACCGCGGGGTCTACGTCGTCAATGACGGCGGCATTTTCAAGTCGGACAATTTCCTCAACCTGCCCAACTCCTCCTACTGGGTGAGCCTGAACCATGACCTGGGCGTGACCCAGTTCTACGCCGGCGCGGGAAACATCAACAACGGCATGGTCATGGGCGGAACCCAGGACAACGGCACCCCCCGTTACAATGGGACCTATAACGGATGGATCGACATCATCGGCGCGGACGGCGGCTGGACCGCTTCCGATCCCAACCTGGGCGGGGACGGTTCTTCCTTCTGGTACGGCGAAACCCAGTACTGGAGCACCGTGCGGGTCCATCTGGACGCGGCCGGCAACGTTCTCGACAATACCTACTTCTACGGTTCCGATGAGAACCAGGAGCTCTTCATCCCGCCCATGATCCTGGACCCGAACGATCCCCAGCGCCTGTACAAGGGCGGCGGACGCCTCTGGCGCCTGGACAACGCCCGCACGGCCCTTCCCGAAGCGCCCTGGAGCGTGGTCCGCGAGACCGGCGAGACCATCAGCGCCATCGCCGTGGCCCCGGGCAATTCCAATATCATCTGGGTCGGGCATGCCGGCGGCACCGTAATGATGACGACGAACGGCCTTGCCGCCGTGCCCACCTGGACCACCCGCACCATCGGCTCCAATCCGCAGTACCGCATGTGCACGCGCATCACCATCGACCCGACCAATACCAACCGCGTCTACGCGACCTTCGGCGGTTTCGAAGCCAACAATGTCTATAAGTCCGAAGATGCCGGCCTGACCTGGACGGATATCACTTCCAACCTGCCGGACGTCCCCGTGCGCACCCTGGTGGTGAACAAATGGAACACCAACCGCATCTACATCGGCACGGAACTCGGCGTCTTCGCCAGCGAGAACCGCGGCGGCGCCTGGTCGCCCAGCAATGAAGGCCCCGCCAACGCTTCGGTGGACGAGCTCTTCTGGGTCGGCAACCGCCTGTACGCCGCCACCCACGGCCGCGGCATGTTCCGCATCACCGTCAATACGCCTCCCACCGCTTCGGTGACGGTTCCCGTCAACGGCGCCAATTTCGCGGTCGGTTCCAATATCGCCATCACGGCCACGGCCAGCGACCCGGACGGGTCCATCACCAAGGTCGAGTTCTTCCAGAACGGGATCAAGATCAGCGAGGACGCCACCAGCCCCTACCAGGCGACCTTCGCCAACGCCCCGGCGGGCAGCTATACCCTCACGGCGAAGGCCACCGACAATGACAACGGTACCTTCACCTCGGCCGCGGTCAATATCACGGTCGGCACCGTTTCCGGGATCGCGCTTCCGGGCCGGATCCAGGCCGAAGAGTTCAAGACGGGCGGGGAAGGCGTGGGCTACCATGACCTGACCGCGACCAACCAGGGCGGGGCCTACCGCACCGCTGAAGCCGTCGACATCGAGGCCACCACGGACGGCGGCCCGGGCTACAACGTAGGCTATATCGACGCGGGCGAATGGCTCGCGTTCAACGTGAACGTCGCCACCGCCGGGTCCTATACCTTCACGGCGCGCATCGCTTCGGCGAACGCGGGCACCAAGACCATGGCCATCTCCGTGGACGGCGGGGCCGCCATCGCGACCTTCAATACCACGGATGCGACCGGATGGCAGAGCTTCAAGGACGTGGTCGTTTCGGGAGTCAACCTGACCGCCGGCGCCCATGTCCTGCGCATGTCCATGACCACCGGGGGCTTCAACCTCAACTACGTGGACGTCGCGGGCGTGGCCAACAAGGCGCCGATCGCCAATGCGGGCGCGGACAAGAATGCAAATGTGAACACCCTGGTGACCCTGGACGGCCGCGGTTCCTCGGATCCGGACAACGGCCCCTCGCCGCTCACCTATGCCTGGACCAAGGTCGCGGGTCCCGCGGTCACCCTGAACAACCCCACGACCTCCCAGCCCAACTTCACCCCGACCGCCACGGGCACCTACGGGTTCGAGTTGGTCGTCAAGGATGGCGTGCTTTCCGCCAAGGATACCGTCCTCGTGAACGTCACTTCCGGGATCGTCTACATCAACCTGCCCGGCAGGCTCCAGGTCGAGGATTACAAGACCGGCGGCGAGGGCGTGGGCTACCATGACCTGACCGCCGGGAATACGGGCGCGGTCTATCGTACGGACGATGTGGATATCCAGGCGACGACGGATGTCGGCGCGGGATACAACGTGGGTTGGACCCAGGCCGGCGAATGGCTGGAGTACAACGTGAACGTGGCCACCACCGGCAACTACACCATTACCGCCCGCATGGCCTCCGGCGCCGTCGGTACCAAGACCGTGGCCGTGACCGTGGACGGCGCGGCCAAGGGAACCTTCAGCACCACGGACGCGAGCGGCTGGCAGGTTTGGAAGGACGTTGTCGTATCCGGGATCAGCCTGACCTCCGGAAACCACACCTTGCGCATCACCATGAACACGGCCGACTTCAATCTCAATTACCTGGACTTCGCCACCGCCGCGGGCAATCAGGTACCGGTCGCGAACGCCGGCGCGGACAAGGCCGTCAACGTGAACACCCTGGTCACCCTGGACGGCCGCGCTTCGTCCGACCCGGACAACGGCCCCTCGCCGTTGACCTATTCCTGGACCAAGTTCTCGGGGCCGGCCGCGACCCTGAACAATGCCAACACCTCCCAGCCCAACTTCACTCCGGCCACCACCGGCACCTACGTATTCCGCCTTACCGTCAGCGACGGCGCCGCAAGCGCCACCGATGACATCCAGGTGGTCGTGAGTTCCGCGCCGGTGGGCATCGCGCTTCCCGGCCGCATCGAGGCGGAAGCCTTCAAGACCGGCGGAGAGAACGTGGGATACCATGACCTGACCGCGACCAATCTCGGCGGCGCCTACCGCACCGCCGAAGCCGTGGATATCGAAGCCACCACCGACGGGGGCGCGGGCTACAACGTGGGTTGGATCGATGCGGGTGAATGGCTTGCGTTCGACGTGAACGTCGCCACCGCCGGGTCCTATACCTTCACGGCGCGCATCGCCTCGGGCAATGCGGGCACCAAGACCATGGCCATCTCCGTGGACGGCGGGGCCGCCATCGCGACCTTCAATACCACCGACGCGACGGGATGGCAGACCTTCAAGGACGTCGTGGTGTCCGGGGTCAACCTGACCGCCGGCGCCCACGTGCTCCGCATGTCCATGACCACGGGTGGCTTCAACATCAACTACGTGGACGTCCAGGCCGCGACGGCCAACCTGATCCAGAACGGGGATTTCTCGAACGGGATCGTCTCCTGGCAGACCAGCGTCACCGCACCCGCGACCGGAACCATCGCGAACGAGGCGGGAGCGGCCCGGATCAGCATCACCAACCAGGGAGCCAATACCTGGGAAATCCAGATTTTCCAGCAGGTCTCCCTGACGGCCGGAAAGGTCTACACCTTGGATTTCGACATGAAGGGCGAGGTCACCCCGAAGAATTTCAAGGTGGTGGTCGAGCACAATGCGGATCCCTGGACCAAGTACCATGAGCTGCAATACACCGTGACCGCGGCCGCGAATACCTATCAGCATTACACGATCACGTGGACGCAATCGGCCACGGACGCCGCGGTCCGGTTGGGCTTCCACTTCGGGCTCAACAACGTGAACGATGCCTGGCTGGACAACGTCGTCCTGAAATAGCCCGGTTCCGGACATTCGAAACTCGAAGGGCGGCATCCGGAAGGGTGCCGCCCTTTTCCGTACCCGGAAACGGGATAGGTTCCGCACCCCCCGCGGTTATCGGCGCACGCCTTCCAATCAGGGGTCCAGGGTGAGGGAGTCGATTTCGCGCTCATAAGCCGCATCCAGCAATTCCTGGCGGATCACGGCCCTGGCTTCCGCATAGGGAACGGGAGCCTTCGCGTACCTGGAACGCTTCAAGGAATCGTATGCGTGCCTGATCCGGTCTTCGCCCGGCTCCATTCCGTTGCGGGCCAGGCTTTCCTTGAGCCTTATGACCATGTTGCTGTGGCGGTACAGGTAATAAGCGCGCGCGTCCATGGCCGTCGGGCCGTACACCGCCTCCCCGGCCCGGAGGGCCCGGGCCCGTCCCCGGTTTTCCCTGTCCAGGTCATCCAGGAAGGCCTTCCAGCCGATATCCGGAAGCAGGCCTTCCCGGCGGGCCAGCTTCTGCTCGATCTTGATCCGGGCGAGGTTGCCGCGCGCCAGGGCCAGCAGCATCTCCGCGGGGCGCTCCCCGCCGAAGTCGTGTCCCCAGAAATCCGGCGAGTCCTCGGCCGCGTATTTCCGGTGGAAGTACCCGAATACGGCGGCCCTCTCGGGATCCAGGAACAAGGCCAATTCCTCCGGCGCGACCGCCTCTCCCGCCACGCTCAGGACCTCACCGGCTCCAGGGGCCGCGGACGCCGCTTCCGGTTTCCGGCAACCGGAGAGGACGGGCCCCGCCGTCAGGGAAAGCATCAGGGCCAGCATGGCCAGGGAGGACGATGGGATCCCGGGAGGCGCCGGGTCAGCGTTTTCCCAGGGCATCGAATTCCCTTCCCGGCCCCAGGGGAAAGATCAACCTCGGTCCCGTTCCGGGATTCCGGGAGTACGGGACGGGAATCCGGCCAGGCCCTGCGCTGGCCGGATCCGTGAGGGAGGTGCCGCCCTGCCATTCGAAGGCCCCGCGGTCGGGTCCCTGGTAGATGGGATTGCCGGCATAATCGCGGCCGCCGTTTTCCGGGATGGCCATCCCGGAATTGATGCAGGGGGAACCGGGCAGCAGGCCGTAGCCTGCCACGGATCCGATCCCGATCTTGCCGGAGCCCGGCGCGGCGAACATGGGGTCGGCCGTGATCTTATGGGGATCCGCTGGTTCCCCGGCGGGATGCTGTCCGTAGAAGACATTGTAGTCGAACAGGCGCGCGGCATTCCCGTAATGGTAGCCGGCGCCTTTGCTCAGGTTGTAGATGATGTTGTTACGGAAGGAGTACCCGTACTTCTGGCCTTCCTCGTAAAGGATCACGGGATTCGCGTCCGGACCGATGAATACGGTATTGTTGTAGATGTCGGCATGGCCCAGGGGGAAGGCGAAGGTGAAGATGCGGCCCTTGTCGTTCTGGCTGATATTGTAGCGGACCTTGATGCCTACGTCGTCCGCGTTGGTGCAGAACCACATCAGGCCGTGGTTGTTGTCGTGGCTGTAGCTGTATTGCCACTTGGTGTCCGAGCCGCCGTTGATATCGCAATCGTACAGGCTGCCGTCATGCCCGCCCGTGCTGTTGTTGAGGTACCCTTCATTGTACTGGAAGGTGGTGCCCTTGCAGTTGGAGGAGAAGATGGTGTTGCCCGTGATAACGCCCCGGACGCAGGTCTGGTAGCATACGTTGTATTCGATCACGGATTCCGAGTCCGCGCCGCGGATGATCATGGCGTTCTTCGCGATGTCGTGGACCACGTTGTTTCGTACGCGCAGGCCGGGATATCGCCCCTTGTCCGTGAACAGGCCGGTATTGTCCACATGGAAGATCTCGCAGTTCTCGACCAGGATGTCCGCGCCGCCTCCGCTGAACGCGATGCCTCCCGTGGCCTTCGCCGCCAGGTTCCCGTCCCCGAACTGGGGCAGGGCGGGCGTTCCGGAAATATGGTGGACGAACAGGTCATGGAGGCGGATGCGGGCGCCGGGACCGACGACGGATACGCCGCGCCGGTCCGCCGGCTCCCCGGCCTCATCGGTGATTTCCAGGCCGCCGATATCCCAATCGGATTGCGCGTTCAGGTACAGGACGCCTTGGCCGATGAGCCCGTTGCCGTTGATCAAGGCCTTTTGGGCGCCGCCATAGGCGGCGATGACGATGGGGTTCCCGGCCTCGCCCGAGCCCTTGGGGTGCAGCTGCCCGGTCCACATGCCGCCCGATTTGAACAGGAGGGAATCCCCGGCCTTCAGGGCGGCGCCGTTCGCCTTGGGCAGGGACTTCCAGGCCAGGGCCGGAGCGGTGCCCGCGGCGTCGTCGTTCCCGGCCGCCGCATCCACGTAATAGGTCGCGGCCGATGCGGAGAGGGCGCCGAGCAGCATCGGGAGAGCGCGCGCGAGCATCGGAAGGGCCGCGTTCCGCATGAGGGCATGGTCGATACGCAGGAGGGCCCGGTTCCGGGCCATGCTATCGCCCTCCCTCCGGGCGGTCTTCGGGCGCCGCTTCCAGCGGTTTCAGGATATAGAGCCCGGTACGGATGCCTTCGGGAAAACGGAGGTCCTCCGCCGCGAGGTAACCTATCCGTTTCCCCGACAGGTTGAAAATCCCCAAGCGATCCGCCTTTCCGGAACCGTCTCCCGGGGGAAGCGCGGCTTTTCCGCCCTGTCCACCCTGGACCAGGCGATAACCTTGGTGGCCGGAAGCGCCGGACAGGTTCGACACGGGCGCGGGTTTCAGATCCGGGCTGTCCAGCATGTAGATCGGGGCGAGCTTCTCGACGCCCATGTAGATGTTCCCTTCCGCATCCGGATCGAAGGTGATGGGGTTCCCTCCCGGGATCGCTCCCAGATCGGTCCTGGCGGCCGGTCCGGTCCCGTTCTTCTTCAGGCCGAACAGCTGGTGCCCGCTCAGGTCGGCGGCGAAATAGGTCCCGTAGTATTTGGAGGCGGGGTTGCCGCGGTAGACGACCCCGCCGATCACGCAGGATCCCAGGGCGCGTCCATAGGAGTATACGGGAAGCTTCATGGTGCCGTCGTTCGCCCCTTTGTAATTGTTCGGTCCTTCCATGTTGGGCCAGCCGTAGTTCTGGCCCTTCTCGACGATATCCACCTCCTCGGTGGCGTTCTGCCCCACGTCGCCGACCCACATGTCCTGGTTGAGCGGGTCGAAGCTCCATTTCCAGGGATTGCGGAAACCCCATGCCCAGATCTCGGGCGCGAATCCGGCCTGGCCCACGAAGGGATTGTCCGCCGGAATCCCGTAGTTCCTGCCGTCGGCGGGATGGTCCACGTCGAGGCGCAGGATCTTGGCCAGCAGGGAACCCTTGTTCTGGCCGTTGCCGAATTGGTTGTCGCCGCCGCCGCCGTCCCCGAAGCCCGCGTAGAGGAATCCGTCCTTGCCGAAATGCAGGGTCCCCCCGTTATGGTTCCATTCCGGATCCTTGATGGTGAGGATGTTCCTGACGGTACCGGCGTCCTTGGTGAACGTGGCGTCGGCCTGGCGTTCGTCGATGATGTCGGAGTATTTGGCCACGGGGTTCCAGCTGAGGTAATACTTGCGGTTGTTCCTGAAATCGGGATGCACGGCTAGGCCCAGGAATCCCATTTCATTCTGCTGGTTCACGGCCACCGGGCCGAAGAAAACGGATTTGACCCAGGCTCCGTTCTTCCTCGTGACCAGGGAGATCTGCGCCACGTGCTGTTCGAGGACGAGGAAGGTCTTGTCCGGCATGCCGGGAACTTCCGCGATACGGGTGACCCGATCGAAGACCAGGCCCGGAAAGGCGTCCTTGAAGCCTATCTGGCCGTGGGCCGTCGTGGCGGTGAAAGCGGCCAGGCCCGCGAAGGCGGTAATCGCCGCGAGCAGGATGGACGGAGCGCGTAAGATGGCGGACATGGGGACTCCCTGGAATGGCGGGTAAATTATGCCGGCGCGGCCAGGGAGGACCGGCATGATCGTTCTTCCAATATCCCAGGTATGGGCTGCGGCTTGCCTAAAGCATGATCCGGCCGGGCCTTGGCCGGATCATGAACGTCCATTAATGGGATCGCTACCTCGCGAAGCGGGGCGAAATCCCGGTGGCGGCCTCGTGAAAGGCTCCGAGGCCGGCTTCCCCGGCGCGCCGTCTGCCCGTCGCATCGCGCCATTCCCGGATGCGCCCGGCCTTCATGGCGGACGCCGGCGCATCGGCCAGGCCCACGGCCAGATTGACCACGAGTACGGTGGATTTGCAAAGGGCCTGGCCCCCGTTGTCCGCGCACAATCCGACGGTCAGGGGGCCGTTGGCCGACGCATGCTTGAGGACCAGGGCTCCCGCTCGCCATGCCGTATCGGCTTCGGGACCGGTGAGGGTCCAGACGAGATGGATGACGGAATCCTTACTGCCCTTGATCGCGGAGAGATTGGATATGGAGGGCCGCAGCACCAGGGAGTCCTTGCCGTTCCAGGCGGCCAAGGAGGGAAGGGAGAAAAGCGGATCCGGAATGGACTCCCTCACGCGTACGGAAACGTCCCCGCTCTTATAGGCTTCCCCGAACCTCGCCGTGAACCGGTACACCAGGACGGTATCCTTGGAGATACGGGGGATGCCGATGGTCAGGTTCTTGACCTCCGGGTCCAGGATCCGGGGGACCGGGCCCGAGACCGGCGACCAGGTGAAGCCGGAGGCGCAGTCGGCCCTGGCCTTCAGGACGAGGGTCCCGCCTTCGGACACGACCGTATCCCTGGGAGCCGAGAAGAAGGCGGGGCATTCCACCAGGGCGGGAAGGTGGACGAGGACCTGCTGGGCCCTCTGGTTGGCGTAGGACAGCTTGATGAAATCGGCCGAGCGCGCGACTCCGGAAACGGTGACTTCGTCGAGGATCCCCTTGAAGGAATTGCGCGGCTTGGAGGAAACGGCCCGGCAGCCGATGCACAGTTCGTCGCCGGTGGAAGCGAGTTCGCCGGCCGCGGGTTGGGATTTCACGAGGACGCCGTCCAGGAACATCCGGCTGAACGACCCGTCATATGTGGCGGTGACCAGGTGCCAGGCTCCCGCCGCGGGCAAGGGACCCCGCATGATCGAGCCCTGGGTCAGGCCGCCCAGGCTCAGGGACAGGGAATCCGAGGATGGATCCGGGGCCAGGGAATATTGGATTTGCGAGCCGCCCTTCTCGAGGATGCATTGCATCCCTCCGGACCAACCGTCCGGGCGGACCCAGGCGGATAGGGTGATGGCGGACTTCGGATTCAGGCCGGCCGCATTGGGCGCGAGGATCCCCTGGTTGTTACCCGTGAGGGCGCGTCCATCGACGATGACACCCGCGGCCTTCACGGTCTTGCTTCCATCCGCATCGCCGGCATTCCCTGTGGCGTCCTTCAAGGCGTCGCCTTGCATATGCCATACCCCGGAATAACCCAGGGCGGGATCGAAAACCGCCGCCCCGCCGGCTACCGGATCCGCCGCGGCATTGCCCCAATGCATGCGGACCAGCCCGGTATCGCTGCCGCCTTTCACCAAGGGGATCCGGATCCAGATTTCCGCGCGCCGGAGGGATGCGTCCCATCTCTCCATCCGGAAGGCCAGAGCCGTCCCGTCCGCTCCGGAGAAACGGATGTCCCCGCCGTCGGCCTTGGCCTCGCCGAAAGGGAACAGGGAGGAGTCGAGGCGGAGCAGCAAAGGGAAATCGGCCACGTCTCCCGCGATGTCCGCCCCGGACGCCGTAGTGTTGAGGCGGAAATCGGCGGAGTGCGACCAGGCAGAAAAGTCGTCGGCGAAACACATCCCTGCCGCCATTAACAATATGATCAACGCGGTGAGCGCCCGCTCGGATATCCGCTTTCCCATTCTCTTCCCCTTTTCCCTGCCGGCGGAAAATTGCCGCAGCAACCAGTTTAGGGGTAAAAAAAGTCAAAGCCACGTAAAATCCCTCCGGCGGGCCGGAAAGGCCGATTTTCCGCTTACCCTGGGGAAGCTGCTTCGATGTGACATTTGGAACGTTTGGTTGTGGAGTTCCGCTTTGGATGCGGAATGACGGGGTCCGGAATGGGCTTGACCCTTTATGGACCGCTTACCTTATTTTGGTTTCTTTTGAAATATTTCTTGGGGGCCCCGATCCCGGCGCGGCGGCGTTTCCGCTCCTCGTCGGGCAGGGACGCGACCGCGCGGCAGGCCTCCGAACAGCAGCCTTCCAGCTTCGCGGAACAGTCCGCGCATTGGATCATGAGGATATGGCAGGCATCATTCGCGCAATTGCGGTGGGTATCGCAAGGCGCATCGCAGAGGTGGCAGGCGGAGACGATCTCGTCCGAGATCCGTTCCGCCATGCGTTCGTCGAACACGAAATTCTTGCCCCGGAACCGGTTGTCCAGGCCTTCCGCCTTCACCTGGCGGAGGTACTCGATGATGCCGCCTTCCAGTTGGAATACGCTTTTGAATCCCTTATGCAGGAAATACGCGCTCGCCTTTTCGCAACGGATCCCGCCCGTGCAGTACATCACCAGGTTCCGATCCTCGCGATGGTCCCGCAGTTCCGCTTCGATGACGTCCAGGGAGGCCCGGAAGGTATCCACGTCCGGGGTGATGGCGCCCTGGAAATGGCCGATCTCGCTTTCGAAATGGTTCCGCATATCGACCAGGAGGGTGCCGGGCGCGGCGATCATTTCATTGAACGCCTTCGCCCCGAGATGCACCCCGGTGCGGGTCGCATCGAAGGTCGCGTCCTCGATGCCGTCCGCCACGATCCGGCGCCTGACCTTGATCTTCAGCTTCAGGAAGGATTTGTTGTTCTGCTCCACCGCCACGTTGAGGCGCATCCCCCGCAGGAAGGGGATCCCGTCCAGTTGGGCCCGCAGGTCGCCGAATCGATCGGAGGGAACCGACAATTGCGCATTGATCCCCTCTTCCGCCACGTAAATCCGTCCCAGGACGTCCAGGTCCTTCCATGCGGTGAACAACCGGTCCCGGAACCCCCTAGGATCCTCGATGCGGTGGTATTTATAGAAGGAAACGGTGATGCGCTCCTGGCCGGAGGCATCGATGCGGGCCGCGGTCTGGGCGGCGCTGGAGGTATTGTGCAAGGTCATGGCATCCCCGGGGCCGGCCGATCCCGCCGCCCTACGCTCATCGGAAGCCTCCAATATAGCAGCAATCCCGCCCACCCACTAATTGCGCTTCCCTCGACCCTTGGCAAGGCTTATTTTCTGTGTGGGGTCGGACTTCCCCGGAAGGTGCGATTTATGGCGAATGAAAAGCAGAAGATAGTGGATCGGTTTTTCGAGGCCTACGGAAAGAGGGACTTCCCGGCCCTTAAGCAGGTCGTTTCGGAAAACGTCACCTGGTATTTCCTGGGGCGGCATCCGTATGCGGGAATCAAAAAAGGCATCGAGGAAGTGGTCTCCTTTTTCGACACCATGGGCAGGATCATGTCCAAATCGAGGCCGACCGTGGTCAAGCCCATCGTCAGCGAAAACGACGAATACCTGATCGAATGCGTGCATACCAGGACCAACCGGCCCGATGGTCCCAATATCGACCACCAGGCCTGCATCCTCTGGAAATTCAAGGACGGCAGGATCGTGGAGGGCCGCCATTTCTTCGCGGATCCCCAGGCGGCCGACCGTTATTTCACCGCCGTGGCGGAAGCGGAATCCTCCGTACCGGCCTGAGCGGCCAGCAGCCTCATCCCCATCCCCAGGAATGCGCCCCATACCAGATGGCTCAGGATCATGAGCCGGTTCCGCGATGACGCGTCCCGATTCGCCGGGCGGTACAGGGAAAGGGCCGGCATCAATCCCAGATAGCTGATGGCCCAAACCGCCAGACCGTAAAGGATCCCGGGCATCCGCCCGGGGAGCAGGCCGTACAACCCTCCCGCCGCGGCGCCGTATCCGTAATGGGAAAGCGCGATCAATCTTCTTTTATCGTCACGATCGAGTTTTTTCCCGAGCCCCGCGCGGTGCGCCAGCCTCAAGGTGATTTTGCGCGGGGGAAGGGCTTTCAGCCATTCCCTCGGCTCGCGACGGCGGATGCGGCGCATGGCGGCGGTCATGGGAAGGGTCGCGGCCAGTCCGGAAAGGGTTCCCGCGACCAGCCCGGAGGGGATCCGGATCTTCATGATCAGAAAATACGTTCTGGTTATCGCGGGGTCCGGCTTTCCTAGGCGACGCTTTCCGCGCTGTATCTCGCGATCAGGCCCGTGCGGATGGCATGGCGGTAGGTCCGCTGGAAAACCCAGCAGGCGAGGGCGAGGTAACCCAGGGAAAGGGCCCCGCCCAGCGCCAGGGAGGGACCCGAAACCGTTCCGGTCGCCAGGAAGGTCCGCATGCCTTCGAAAACGTAGGAAGGCGGGATGGCCTTGGAGACCGCCTGCATCCAGCCCGGCAGGGTCGCCACCGGATAGAAGACGCCCGCGAAGGGCGAGACCATGATGGGGATGGGCCAGATGAACCACTCCGATGATGGGCCGAGGCGCAGGACCATGGCCGAGCCGAGGATGCCCAGGGAGATGCCCGACACGAATAGGATGAGCACGAAGGGGATGATGGCCAGCCCATAGATGAAGAAGGACAATCCGAATACCGTGGTCGCGAGGACCAGCATCACGGCCAATCCCACAAGGCTGGTCAGGATGCTCGTGATCACCAGCCCTCCCACGTACTCGGAGACGCGCAGGGGCGAGGCGAAGAAGTTGAGGAAGTTGCGCGACCAGACGTCCTCGAGGAAGGCGATGGTCACCCCTTGCATGACGCGCGTCAGGAAATCCCACAGGAGCACGGCGCCCAGGAGCTTGGGGACGAAATCCATACCGGCGGTGGTCACGGTGTTCAGGTACCTGGAAAGGAATCCCCAGAGCACCATATCGATGGCCACCCAAAGGAACAGGGGAAGGAAGCGCGACAGGCTGCCGCGCATCAGGTAATATTGGCGGAGGACGATGGCGAAGGTGCGGTCGAAATTCATGCGGCCGGCTCCGCGTCTTCCGCGCCACCCGCGCCGAGTATCCCATCCGCGCCGTTTTCCGAGAGGCCCGTGTCCCGGGCTACGGCGATGAATAGCTCTTCCAGGCTCCTCTTGCCGTACTTGCCGGCCAAGGCCTTGGGGTCGCCCTCCAACAGGATCCTGCCGCGCGACAGGAACAGGACCCGGTCGCAGACCTCTTCCACTTCGTACATGTTATGGGACGTCCAAAGCACACCGCCCTTTCCCTCGTCCGCGAACGCGCGGATATGGCGGCGGATATCGCTGGCCATGGCGGGATCCAGGGAAGCGGTGGGCTCGTCGAGCAGCAGCAGGCGCGGCTTGTTGAGCATGGCCTTCGCCAGGGCCACCCGGGTCTGCTCCCCGGATGACAGGACGCCGCATTTGGCGTTCCGGAAGCCCACGAGATCGAAATGGATCAAAAGCTCTTCGATGCGGTCGCGCAGGCCTTCCACGCCGTAGATGAGGCCGAAGATGCGCAGGTTGTGGTAGACCGTCAGGTTGCCGGGAAGGGGCGCGTACACGGCGGCGAAGTTGGTGCGCGACAAGGCCTGGGTCCGGCGGGCGGCCAGGTCCAGGCCTTCGATATGGATGGCGCCCGAGGTGGGTTCCAGTACGCCGAGGATCATGTTGATGGTGGTCGTCTTGCCCGCGCCGTTGGGGCCCAGCAGGCCTACGATCTCGTTCGGGCCCACGTGGAAGGAGATGTCCCGCACCGCCTCGGTTGAGCCGTAGCGTTTGGCGAGGGATTGGACGGAAAGGACCTGCATGGGAGGTCTAACGTAGATTTTTAGGGATCCTCCCGCCAACTCCAGGTCCGCTGCCATCCATTCCTCGAGCGGATCCCCGCCCTCGTGGGCCGCCCGGCCGTACCTGGACCTTGGCATCCGTGGATTCCGGTTTCGATCCGACCCGGCACCCGGTGTCCGGAACCTTCGAGGGCGACGAGATGGGAGCATCGACGAGGTCCAGGTCCCTCCGGTCCTGGGATCCCCCGCCTGGATCATGCTCCTCCGACGTCCCATTTTTTCCCGGCGTCCCGCTTCCGTTCCCCCTCTGCCCGCCGGCCGCCGGCCGTCCAATACTTCCGGCATAGCCTGCGCGGCGCTTTTTCCGGACGCCCGCGTTACGCCATTCACACTTGTGAATTAATTTCCCTTACCCGCCGGACCTCCGGCCTGTGTGCCTCTGGAGGAAACACCTAGGTTACTACCGCATTCAGGGGGAGCAACATACGGAGACGCCATGACGAAATCCCTTTCGGTCCTTGCAGCATGCCTGTTCCTTTCCTCCTCTCCGGCCAAGGCGGACGCCTGGGACCTGGTCTGGTCCGATGAGTTCGACAAGCCGGGTTCGCCCGATTCCGCCAAGTGGCGCATCCAGGTGGGGCCAAGCACGGTCAACAATGAGGCCGAGTACTACTCCAACCGCATCGAGAACCTGAAGGTCGCCGACGGCAACCTGTACATCATCGCCCGCAAGGAGAACTTCGGGGGACGCAATTATACCTCGGGCCGCATGGATACCGAAACCAAGGCGTTCTGGACCTACGGCAAGTTCGAGATCCGCGCCAAATTGCCGGGCGGCAAGGGCTCGTGGCCGGCCTTCTGGATGCTGGGGCACGAATGCGACAAGCACGGGGGCTGGCCCGATTGCGGCGAGATAGACATCGCGGAATACGCGGGCAAGAACCCCAACGTGGTCAATTGCACCATGCACATGAAGGACATCAACTACAAGCTGGGCAACAATCCCCGCGGAAGCAAGACCCTTGAGGACGTGTCGAACGTATTCCATACGTACAGGGTGGAATGGTACAAGGATCGGATGGAATTCTATTTCGATTCCTCCAAGGTGATGACCTTCAAGGATGCGGGCAAGGGGGCGGGATCATGGCCCTATTTCAATCCGCAGTACATCATCCTGAACGAAGCCCTGGGCGGCGGTTACGGGGGACCCATCGACAATGCGATCTTCCCGACCCAATGGGTGATCGATTACGTGCGCGTCTACAAGCAGGGCGTGCCGACGGGGCTCCTCCGTCCCGTAACCAGGCGGTCACCCCGGTCCCTCCCGGCCCTCGAGAGCGCCATAGGATACAAGGTCGACGGAAGGGAAATCGCGCCCGCGCGGAACCCTGCCGCGGATATCCTCCCGGCCCCGGTCCCCTGAAAACGCTCGTGGAACGGATCTTCCGCTTACGCCGATAACGTACCCGTAACCCGCAGGCTACGCGAGTACCTCCCAAGGAATGGCGCGGCGCATCGCGCACCGGAACATCGGATGGGGCGATGGAAGAGAGCGATGGCCGTAGAACCTGGACCCTGGGCGAATGCACCTTCTCGTTCGAGCCGCAAATCACTTCCCTGGTCCTGGAGGGAAACCGGGGCCGGTCCCGGCATTACCCTAAAAGCCTCCCAAAAGCGGGTCTTGATACCCTTGGATCAGCCCTATTGACACCTGCACCTATGTGCAGTATATTCTTGGCGACCATCCTCCTATTGAAAGGGAAAAGCCATGATCGCACGCGTGCCCCAGGGTTCCGCCGTTTCCGCGGCAACCGCCTTGATCCTCTCCTCCAAACTGGGACTGGTCTCCGTCCCGGATACGGACCTGGTTTCCCTTTCCCGGGAAGAAGCCCTCGATCGCAATGCCGTCCGGGAGCTTTTACGGACCCTGGGCGCCAACCTCGGCATGACCCTGCTCGCCCGCAAGGACGAAGGCTTTCCGGATGCGGACGCGGACGCGGTCCCGCCGGTCTTCGCGGACCAAGCCGTGCGGAAATCCCTCGAGGGGTTGGACGCGGTCTGGATGGACGGGGAAGAGGTGGTGGCATGCTTCGTTGCGGAGAGCGGTTTCGGCGGCTGGGAAAGCGTGCGCCGCCTGGCCGATCTGGTGGCCCTGCATCCCAAGTTGAAGGCGCCGTTATATGCCGTGACCTTGCCGTCGCTCAAGGCCGGCCTGGTCGCGGAAATCCATCGCCCCGCCTTCCTGCTGCCCAAGAAGCCCTTGGCGGAAGTCCTGCGGCTCCTGGAATGGGACAAGATCAAGGGCGAGGTCGATCAGCTGGGGGAACGGGTGCGTTACCTCAAGCCCGAGTTCCTCGAAGGGGTTTCGGAGCCGGTCACGCCCCCGAAGGCGGACTGATCAATCCCGATTGAAAACGTAGACGGCCTTGCCTTCCACCACGGTCAGGGTATTCCCCTTGATCGCCAGGGAATAGGCCTTCGAAACCGGGGCCGCGCAGGCCGAGTCCTTCATGGCGTACGTCTTCGTGTCGGCGTAGCGGCATTCCAGCTTGTTGCTCGTCAAGACGTTGTCGCTCAGGGACCAGGTCCCGCTTTCGTAGGACCAGTCCACGGCCGAGTCGGCCTTACCCGGGATCAGGCCGAGGTATTGTTGGGAAAAGTTCATGGAATGATCGGCCTTGACCTCCATGTCCACCTTGACGATGAAGCCCGGGGTCGGCACCACGGTATGCCAGGTGCCCGCCACGTCGGCCTCGGTGATGGCCGCGGGGGCTTCCGGTCCGGTTGCCTCCTTGCCGCAACCCAGCAGGATACCCGCCAGCAGAAAGCCGAGGGTCGCCCCGGTAGATGTGTTCAATCTTTGCATACCCATACTCGGCTTCTCCGCGGTTGGCCGGGACCCGCCCGTACCCGTTCCTTGGGATCCTAACGCCTGGCCGCCTTGGCGGACAACCTTTCCCTGCTTGAACCCCAAAGTCTCCTACCCTATACTGGGATAGTTGAAACAGCCCAGGTTCCTTGCCTTTTCCCTTACCCTCCTCGCCGGCCTTGCCGCCCTTTCCCCGCGCGCCGAGGATCCCAATTCCAGGCAGCTTTCCCTGGAGAGGCTCCTCGATCTGGACATCACCTCGGTTTCGATGCGCCCCCAGAAGATGATGGAGGTGGCCAGTTCCATCTATGTCATCCATGGCGAGGATATCCGGCGCTCCGGCGCCACCCGGATCCAGGATGTCCTCAACCTGGTACCCGGCGTCTGGTTCGGGGATATCACCCATTCCGTTCCGACGGGCGAGATCCGGGAGAACGCCATCGGAGGGCCGAATACCCTTTTGTGGATCCTGGACGGCGTGCATATCATGAATCCGGTCAGTTCCGGGATCATGTTCGAAGTCTTCGATCTTCCCTTGGGCGAAATCGAGCGCATCGAGGTGATCAAGGGCCCGGGCGGGAGCATCTATGGGGCGAACGCGGCCACGGGCGTCATCAGCATCTTCACCAAAAAGGGCCTGGACGCGGAAGGCCTGCATGCTTCCGTGGAAGCGGGCACCCAGGAATACTTCGCGCCCCTGGTCCGATACGGATGGGAAGCCAGGGAAAACCTTTTCCTGACCGTTTGGAGCAAGTTCAAGAACCATGCGGGTTACGATCAGGCTCCGGCCTTCAAAGGGGATTCGGTATGGGCCCCCCTCGCGAACGGCGCGCGGTTCCGGATCAAGAACGGGTTCACGGAGCCGGACGACGATCAACGCGGCCTGAGCGGCGGGATCAATTGGGACTACCAGCCGAGCGATACGTGGAAATGGACCGGGTGGGTTTCGCATTACGGGATGGAGAGCGGCCAGTATACCATCCTGCCTTCCGCCTACCCGGATTCCGCCCCGTCCGCAGGAGCGGACGCCAAACCTCCCGACAGCGTCTACTTCAAACGTGAGGACATGGGCCAGATCCTGGCCGACGGGCGCGTGGATTGGATCGCGAACGATAGGGAATCCCTCTTCCTGAACCTGTCCCATTGGCATTATGACCTGCTATCGGCTTTCGCCGGGGGGGCGCGATTCAACTTCGACGTTACCAATCTGGAATTCCAGAACGAGTACCGGTTGAATCCGGCCAACCACCTCAGCGCGGGTTCGAACGTACGGCGCATCCACTGCGCGTTCAGGGATTTACCGGAGGATGGGCCTCTTTCCCTCCGGCACCCGGAGAGGGAGGATTTCCTTTTCGGCGCCTTCGCGCAGGATGAGATGTCCTTGGGACCCCGGTGGCGGATTACCCTGGGCGCGAAGGCCGAGTCCTATACCCTGACGGGGAAACTGCCCGAGGTTTCCCCCAGCCTGAGGCTGGCTTACCTCCCATCCAAGGAGATGACCTTCTGGGGCGCGGCATCACGCAGCATCACCACCGCGACCTATATCCAGTCGGAGACGGATTTCCGCGTTTCCCAGGTCCCGCCCGCCTGGTACCTCAAGCAGGATCCCCGCTTCGCGACCCAGGCTCCTCCCGCGGCCGGCAAATGGGCGACGGTCCTGACCGGTGACGACGTCAAGCCGGTGGATTATTACACCCTGGAAGCCGGGCATCGCGGTTCCCGGGGTTCGAAAATCCAATGGGACGTAAGCGCCTTTTACAAATGGGGGCTCAATCGCGTAGCCGTCATGCCCTTCGACAATTCCCTGCAGACCGTGGCCTTGTCGAAATCCCATCCTGGGGATACCATAGTCCCCCTCTACCTGGCCAACCTCATCGATCGGGAGGACTTCGGCGGCGAGTCCGTCCTACGGCTCCTCCCGACGCGGTACCTGAGCCTGGAAATGTCCTATACCCTGTTCTATACCTGGAATTACAAGGGCCTGCCCATACCTGGCGATCCGGACGGCGCGACCTACGTGCAGCCCAAGGATGAGGATCGCAGGACCCCGCGGCATATCGAACGGGTGAAGGCGGACCTGGAACTGCCCTGGAACACCATGCTCAGCGCGAACCTGATGGTGACCTCGCCCTTCGCCCGCGGAACGCCCTTCAATTACCTGACCCAGTCCGGGGACGAGGACGGCGGGTTGATAGTGGATCCTCCCGCCATGCAATACCATCTGGACCTGGTCCTGCGGAAGTCGCTATTCGGGGAGAGGATGGAGGTTTCCGCATGGGGCCGCAACCTGCTGGCCGACCCCTACGTGGAGTCATACTACAAATACACCGTTCCCGCCTTTCCGCACCAGGTCCACCGTACCTTCGGGGTTACGATGGATTGGCGGATGTGAGGATCAGCGTCCCGACTTCTTCAACGTCCTGAAGATCGGCGCCTTGCCCCTCAATTGCGAGCGGTCGAATCCGCCGGGTCCCCGCTGGGCGGGATCGATCGAGGGCTTCTGCTTTTTCTTCTTCTCCGCCGCCTGTTGCGCGCCATCCGGCGCTTTTCCATCGGGTTTCTTGTCGACCATTTCAACTGCTCCTAAAAGGGACCGGGACCCGGTCCGCATTGGTATCCGGGGTAAGGACAAGTTAGCAAACCTCGGCGCCGGCCTTCCGGGAAGCCGCCCTTTCCGGCCTTTCATGGCATAAATCGCCCGATTTCGCGCCGAAAAGCCGCGAAATCCCGAACGCGACCCTTGAGGTCCCGGGCGATAGAAGCCCCGTCCGACTCCGCATCGGGAAACAGGATGCGGATGCCCCGGCCCGGATCGGCTATCCGAACCGTCTGGCCATTGTGCTCGATCCCCAACTGGTAGAACTGCACCTGTCCCCCGACGGCGCTGGTTCCGGTATTGTCCTGGACATAGGCGCCGGCCTTGAAATAGTAGGTGTCGGTCTTCCATGTGGAGCCGGTATAGTCGTATGTTACCGTCTTGGTTCCGGCCGTGACCTTGAGTTTCCCGTCCTGCATTTCCAGCCGGTACTCCACGGTATCTCCCAGCCTGTTGGACCCGAGCGCCAGGGAGATTTCGCTGCTTCGATCCGGTTCCACCGCCGCGCGGAGGGAACCGTTGTCCCAATAGAGCTTGATGATCTCCGAGCCGTCCAGATGCCCGTGGATCTGGCCGATGATGACCCGGCCATTGTCCGGCACCTTGGTGACCCGGCATTTGGCCGTCAGGACATGCCGGCCGGTGAAGGTCCAATCGCCGCCGGTCCACATTTCCCGGAGTTCGGAACGCGGGTAATGGCTATTCTCCGTGGTGCCGCCCGTAACGGGACACCAGAATGACATGGAACCGTCCGCGGCCGTGGAGAACCAGTTGGAAGAATATCCTGCCACCAGGTCAGTGGATTTTATTTCCTGGACGCTACCGCCGGATGCCACGGGAAGCTGCAGCTTCCAGCTGGACAAGGCGAAATTGCCGCCGGGAGGCAGGGACGGATCCAGGGCCGTGGAGGAGGCCGTGGATGGCGCGGAGAAGGCCGCGCAAGCCGCACAGGCCGCCCAGGCCATAAGTCCGATAAAACGCATGCCCGGTCCAGCCGCCATATACAGGGGAATATAAGGGTGGCGCGGGAAACGCGCACGGGACAATGGCCCGGTCAGGCTGAAACTTCGCACTTATCGGCTCGATTGAAATCAGGGAACAAGTGGTGAAACGCATGTCACCGGAATTATGCCGGGGATCACGCGGCTCCCCCGACATACGCTTAAGTTTCCACAACTTCCCGAATCCGTTTGGAGTCCGACATGATCAAAAGAATCCTTCTCCCGGCCTTGGCCTTTTCATCCCTGCTGATCGCGGCGCCGGATTCCGGCGCGCGGAGCGGACCGTCCTGGGAATCCCTGGGGACCTCGGAAGATTTCCTTACCGCCGCCAAGCCTTCCCGCACCGCCCCGGCCATGGCCGCGGCGGCAGCGGCGGATATTCCCGACGGCGGCGCCTTTTCGTACGCCGCGTGGAAGGGACCGGCCCTCCCCATGCGCCAGTTCAACGGAAGGTACACGGCCCTGGTCCTGCGGCAAGCCGATCTGGACGCCGTGGGCATCGCCCGTGTACGCAAGATCATCGATGAGCAGGATATCGTCTATGAAGCCTATAGGACCCTGGTCGGCGTGGAACCGGCCGGAGCCGGCCTGCTCCAGGTGGCGATCATCGATTCGACCTGCGGGGCGGGTTGCGGCTGGATCGGATCCAAGGGGATCGAACTGAACCGTGACGTCCTTTACCTCCCGGACTACCTGTTCTTCGTGATCCATGAGATGGGGCATAATTACGACAACTACAGCGGCATCCTGTATTCCGGCCCGGACATCCAGCATTCCTGGACCATGTTCTTCGACAACTACGTCAAGCTCTACCTGGGCCTCTCCTTCGAAGGCATGAACGCTCCGGATTTCTTCCGCTGGCGCATGCGCAAGGTCTTCGAGCCGTATGAAACCTTCGCGGGCGCGTCCTGGAGCCGATGCATCAGCGCCGGCGATTGCGACCCCGATGGAATCGTCGATCAGACCGGGGTCGCCATGGGCGGCCAGGGCGGTCTGGTCATGCGGATCGTGGAGCTATACGGTTCGGCCGCCATCACCCCCTGGCTGGCCAATGTCCGGACCTTGTTGTCCCAACGGGCCTCGCCTCCCGTTTCCGATCTGGATAAGGAGGAGTTCTTCGCCGAATCCCTCGCCATGACCCTGAAAGCGGACCTGTCCTGCTTTTTCGATCAATTGAACTGGCCGGTGGGATCCGCCCTGCGCGGCCGCCTGGCCCGGTACGGCGCCGCCTCGGCATTCTGCGCGGACGCGGATTTCGACGGCTATACCCGGCTCCGTCACGATTGCAACGACGCTTCGGCGGCCATCCGCCCCGGCGCCGTCGAAACCCTGAACGGAACGGATGACGATTGCGACGGGGTCAAGGATGATCCTCTCGTCAAGGAGACGGCGGAATACCCGCACGATCCCCTGAACGCCCTTACGGTGCCCTATCCCGTCCGCGTCACCGGTAACGTTCCCACGACTTCGGATCAGGACATCGATTGCCTCCGGTTCGACCTGCCCGCACCGGACGCCGTCCGCATCACCCTCATTTCCAAAGGCATTTTCGACGGCTATCTCCAACTGCGGAATCCCGTGACCGGCGCCGAGTTCCATGCGGAACATGTCTATCCCGGCGACCTGACCACGGCCCAGGTGGATCTTCCCGCCGGCAGGACCATCGCCTGCCTCTATGCCTATGGGGTACCCGGCGCGTACGAACTGGATATCGCCAAAGGGTACGCTTATCCCATGGCCGGCGATCTCGCCCCGGTCACCTTCACGCCCGCCCCGGCCGCGGCCTCCTCGGCCAATCGTTTCCTGTTCCCCGTCCCGGCCGTTCCCGCGGCCCTGGCCGGCAGGACCGGCCTGACCACGCATTTCTGGATCTCGGGCTTCGGCGAAGCCGGGTCCATCGCCTCCAATTCCGCCTCGCCTTTCCAATGGACCGCGCCCGCGGGATCCAATCCGATGGCCGCGACCTACCGCGTGGATTTCGCGGCGGGCGGAATACCCGTCCATCCCTGGAGCCAATACCAATCCCTTCCAGGTCCGGTCGGCTGGACCAGCCAGGATATCGGGAATACCGCCCTGCCCGGATCCCTGTCCCGGTTCGGCGAGCAGGATCTGTCCGTGCAGGCTTCGGGAGCGGACATCTGGGGGACATCCGATGGATTCCGCTTCACCTACCTGCCCCTCAACGGGAACGGCGAAGTGACCGCGAAACTCCTGACCCTGGCCAATACCAACAGCGCCGCCAAGGCCGGCGTCATGATCCGGGAATCCCTCCTCTCGGGATCCAGGAATGCCTTCATGGGCCTGATGGCCGGGGGCCAGGCGGACTTCCAGACCCGCGCGGCCACGGGCGGAGCCACGGTGAACGTCAAGCGGGCCGCCGCGGCGCCCCTCTGGGTGAAGCTTTCCCGCAACGCCGATGTCATCACCGCCTCGACTTCCGCCGATGGATCGCTCTGGACCGTGCTCGGCGCGCCCGTCTCCCTGCCCATGGCCGCGAACGTCTTCGCCGGGATCGCCGTGACCAGCCATAACAACGCCTTATCCACCACGGCCGGATTCGCCAATGCCACCGTGGTTCCCTCCACCCGGCTCCCTTCGCCTTGGGTGAGCCGCAACGTCGGGAGCGTAGGGCCCGCGGGCGATGCGTCGATCACCAATGGGGTACTGACCGTGAACGCGTCCGGAGCGGACATCTGGGGCGCGGCCGACGCCTTCCGCTTCGTGTATTTCCCCGTGAACGGGAACGCCCAATTGATCGCCAAGGTGACGTCGCTCCAGAACACCAATGCCTGGGCCAAGGCCGGCGTCATGATCCGCGAAAGCCTTTCGGCCGGCTCCAGCAATGCCTTCATGGCAGTCACTCCCGCCAGCGGCGCGACCTTCCAATCCCGGATCGGATCCGGCGCGGTCTCCGCTTCAATCACGACCGCGGCAACCGTTCCCAAATGGGTCCGGATCACCCGGGTGGGATCTTCGTTCACGGGTTATGTATCGGACAACGGGACGACCTGGACCCAGGTCGGATCCAAAACCATTCCCATGGCCGTGTCCGTGTATATAGGCGTCGCCCTCACCTCCCATAACAACGCGGTCGTCTCCAAGCTGACCGTCCAGGATCTGAACCCGAACTAGGCGCCTCGGCTGGTAGTGGTTATAGCGGCATAAGCGTTTATGGGCCGCTCACCGATCCATTAATGTGCTCCAATCAGGCTCGTTTGGGCCTTAAAAGATTTTCCTTGCCGATCCTCCCGTATCCCCGTTATTGCAGATCAGCACGAGGCGCAGTGCTGAGGTTAAAACCCATGCTCCGGATAAAGAGGATGTTCCCATGAAAAGTCGTATGATTCGGACTTCGTCGAGGGGCGCCATAATCGCGGCCTTGGTGTTGAATGTTCTTATGACCGGCGCAAGCTACGGACGCCCGGGATCCGGCAACCTGGTTTCCGATACCACCAATCCGGGTCCGGGCACCGGTCTTTCCGGCGCGGGAAAAGGTCCCTCTCCCGTCATGCTCGGCAAGGCGGGCGAGTACGCGATTCTCGCCAAAACCGGAATCTCCACGACGGGTACCACGTCCATTACCGGGAATATCGGCGCGAGCCCCGTAGCCGCCAGTTATATCACCGGATTCTCACTGAACGCGCCGCCCAGCACCTATTCGACCTCGGCGACGGTAATCGGAAAAGTATACGCCTCCGACTACGATTCTCCGACTCCGGCCAATCTGACCACGGCCGTGGAGGACATGATGACGGCCTATACCGATGCCGCCAGCCGGGCTCCGGACTATACGGAACTGGGCGCGGGGGACATCGGCGGCATGACGCTGGCGCCCGCGGTATATAAGTGGAGCACGGACCTCCTCATCCCGTCCGACCTTACCCTCTCGGGAGGACCGTACGATGTCTGGATCTTCCAGATCGCCGGCAACCTTACCCAGAATTCCGGCGTCAAAATCACCCTCCATGGCGGCGCTTTGCCCAAGAACATCTTCTGGCAGGTGGCCGGCGCCGCGACCCATGAAACGACCACGCACTTTGAAGGCATCCTGCTTTCCCAGACCGCTATCATCTTGAAGACGGGCGCCACGGTGAACGGAAGGCTATTGGCCCAGACCGCCGTGGTCCTGGATGCCAATACCGTGGTGCAACCGGACATGTCCGAGGCCCAGGGCGCGGCCGTCATTTCCGGAGTCGTGACCTCCGGTGGCTCGACTCCCGTAGCCGGCGCCAAAATAGTCCTGCTCTCCGGGGAAACCCGCATCGATTCCACCACCTCGGATTCCCTGGGAGCCTATGCTTTGACCCAGGTCGGCGTGGGGGCCAAGCAGGTCCAAGCCGCCAAGGCCGGATTCGGAACGCTTACGTCCCAGGTCTCCATCACCTCCCCGACCCAGACCGCCACGGTGAACTTCTCCTTCGCCTCGGCCGCCACCCTTACGGTCACGGTCAAGAAATCCAAGGATGGAGCGCTTCTTCCGGGCGCGACCTTGGTCTTGTGGAGAGGCTCCTTCCGGGTGGAGAGCGTCAAGGTGGATTCCACGGCGAAATACATGTTCGACCACTTGACCGCCGCCGACAACTATTCGGTCACGGCGAGCGCGCCGGACTACTTCCCGACCACGGCCACGGTCGCCGTCATCGCGGGAACGCCCAAGTCGGTTACCCTGCAACTCGTGCTCAAGGTGCCCGGGAAACTGAAGGGAACCGTGAAGGACAAAGCGGACAAACCCATCGTAAACGCCCTGGTATTGCTGAGGCGCGGCTCGGCGACGGGAGCCATTCTCGACAGCGCCCGGACCAACGCTTCCGGAGCGTATGTTTTCGACAGCATCGTTCCGGGAACCCCCAACTACTGGATCACGGTGATAAGCGCCAACGGAACGTCTACGCGTGAGAACATCATCGTCGCTTCCGGCGCGACGGTACTGGTCGATTTCAATTTCGCCGTGACCTCCATCGATCCTTTGCTGGCATCCGGGGCCCGCGGCATCCGCATCGTCCGGTCCGGATCCGGGCTTGCGCTTGACCTGGGCCTTTCCCCGTTTTCGCGGACGGTTTCGATATTCGGCACAAGCGGCTCGCTCAAGCATCGCCTCGTCGTTCCCGCAGGCGAATCCAAAGCCACGGTACCCGCTTCGTTGGCTCCCGTGAACGGATTCCTGTACCAGGTAAAATGATTCTTCACCACGAATTAAGGATACTCACATGAAAAACTTGATTTCGAAAAGTCCGTCGCTATCGGTGATGATGGCCCTGGCCCTGATGTTGGGCGCCTCCATGATCGGATGCGTCAGCGACGCGAACGATTCCGTCTCCGAGCCGACCAAGCCCGGTCCCGGGACCGGTTTGGCCGGTATGGGAAAGGGGCCCGCCCCCGTCCTGCTCGGAAAGTCCGGCGATTTCGTGATCCTGGCGAAAAGCGCGGTCTCGACCACGGGTACCACGGTCGTTACCGGGGACGTGGGCGTGAGCCCCGCGGCCGCCAGTTTCATCACGGGATTCTCCCTCCTCGCCCCTCCCTCCACCTTTTCGACCTCGGCCTTGATTACCGGCAAGGTCTATGCCGCCGACTTCGATTCCCCGACCCCGGCCAACCTGACCACGGCGGTCTCCAACATGATGACGGCCTTTACCGATGCGGCGGGACGCGCCCCGGACTATATCGAACTGGGCGCCGGCAGCATCGGCGGCCGGACGCTCGCGCCCGCGGTCTACAAATGGGGCACGACGGTCCTGATTTCCACGGACGTCACCTTGTCGGGCGGGCCGAACGATGTCTGGATTTTCCAGGTCGCCGGCAACCTGACCCAGGCCTCCTCGGCCAAGGTCATCCTGAAAGGCGGCGCCTTGGCCAAGAATATCTTCTGGCAGGTCGCCGGCGCGGCCGAACACGGGACCACTTCGCACTTCGAAGGCATCGAGCTCAGCCAGACCTCCATTACCATGCGCACCGGGGCCACGGTCAACGGCAGACTGCTGGCGCAGACGGCGGTCGTGCTGGACGCGAACGCCATCGTGCAACCCGCGCCTTAAAGCCATTACCGCCCTGCGGTTGCCCCGCGTAGGGGTAGCCGAAGGTCAGGTGGTCCAGGGCCTCAGGCCTGGAACACCGTCAGCGCGGCGTGGGTGAACCGGATCGAATGGATGGTCCCGAACAGCCAATGGACCTTGTTCATCCGGGATCCGACGGAAACGATCGCGCCCGGATCCAGGATGCGCGCCTCGTGCGCTAGGGGCCCGCTCAATTCCTCCACGCCGTTCACGTAGGTCCTAAGGGCCCTTCCATCGTAAGTCACCGCCGCATGCGCCCACACGTCCGTGGGATGGGTCTTTCCCAGATCGAGCAGGGCCTTGTCCCCTGCGTCCGTGAGCAGGAAGGCGTCCAGGGACCAGCGCGCCTGCTCATTGACGCGGATTTCCACCATGAGCCGTTTGGATTGCGGATCGTCCGGATCCTGGATATGGAGGAAGCGCGGCTCGTTGGCCCGGTTCGGGCCCGCACCCGGTTTGAAGAGGATCTCGACCGTGAACGCGGCGGCATCCTTGAGGGGATTTCCCCGCACCAACAGCCGGTCCCCGATGCCGTCGAGGAACAGGGCCGGACCGCGATCGGTCTGGATGATTTCCGGGGAACCGTCCGGACTCGCGGGATGCCCGCCGATGCGTTCCAGGGACTCGAAATTCCAGGTTTCCTGATAGGGTATTGCCATGGCGAAAGGGTACCATTCCCCGGACCGTAAGTCGATTTGAAGGCGATCCGGGCCGGCCGCTTCCCCGCTTGGGGGATTTTATTCACAATTGTGAATCTGGGGGGACCCGTCCAGGTGCGGTCGGGGACGCGGGCCGTTTGGAAATTTGGGGTCGGCGCCCCCTTTTAATTCCCGGAAGGGCGGTTCCCGGCAGGTTAATTTTCATTTTCCTGTATGATATTCCTTTGAGCGTGGGGTTTGAAGATGACTGTTCGTCCGTTCGCGCGGATTTCCGCGGCTATGATGCGTTTCCGCCCGATGCGGCGTTTCCCCTTTCCGGTTTTCGCGGCCCTGGCCGCCCTCCTGATGCTTGGCTCGCCCGTGAAGGCGGCCACGGCCTACAACATCACCGTCGATGCGGGAAAGGGGACCTCACCGCTCAATCGCTTCTGGGAAAACTGCGTCGGATCGGATCATTTCTACACCGTGCTGCATTCCGGCTACGGCGGCAATATCCAATCCGCCTATGCCGTCGCCAAAAAGGAATTGGGGATGAAGTCCGTGCGCGCGCACGGGATCCTCAACGACGACGTGGGGATCTACAAGGAGGACGGCGCGGGCAATCCTTCCTATAACTGGAAGAATTACGACTCCATCATGGACTTCATCACGTCCCTCGGATGGCGGCCCATCGTCGAGCTCAGCTTCATGCCCAGCGCCCTCGCCTCGGGCACCACCACCACCTGCTGGTACAACGGCAAGCCCGCCAACGTCACCCCGCCCAAGGATTACGTCAAGTGGAAGAACCTGGTCACGGAAATCATCAAGCACAGCGTCGAGCGCTATACCGCGGCCGAGGTCGAGGCCTGGCGCTGGGAGGTCTGGAACGAGCCGGACATCAAGCCGCAATTCTTCACCGGCTCCGAGGATGACTACTTCCGCATGTACGATTACGCCGCGGAAGGGGCCATCGCCGCCAATCCCAATATCCGCATCGGAGGGCCGGCCACGGCGCTATCCGACACCGCGGGCATGCTCAAGCGGTTCCTGAACCATTGCCTCACCACCAACTACGCCGCGCCCGCCAAGAAGTCCACCAAGGTCGATTTCATCTCCTGGCACCAGTACCCCTGGAACGAGGGCGACCAGAATCCCACCGGATTCGCGGGACGCAATCGCGGGATCGTGGCCTTCCTGAAGCGCTATCCCACCCTCAAGCTCGAGAACCTGCAGACGGAATGGAACGCCAGCGCACGCTACAACTACTTCGACGACGAGGCGAACGCGTCCTTCGTGGTGAAGTCGATCCATTCCCTTTTCGCCGATCAGAACCAGGGCGCTCCGCCGCCCGACGTCTTCAGCTTCTGGGTGATCTCGGACATCTTCGAGGAGAACAACCTGAGCTCCACCTCCGCGTATGCCGGGGCCATGGGCATGATCCTGCGCCAGCGCGACGCCAAGAAACCCTCTTTCAACGCCTTCCGGATGCTGCATATGCTGGGCGACTCCACCCTTTCCGTAACGGGCGGGACCACCAGCGATCGCGGCCTGAACGGATTGGCCACCTTCAGCAAGGACAAGTCCCAGGTCCAGGTCCTTATCTACGACCATAACTACGGGTCAGGCAACAATCCCTCCATATCGACGGTGGCGGACATGGTGCACCTGCAGATCAACAACCTTCCCTTCATTCCCGGCAAGATGAAGATCGAGCGTTACGGCGTTGACAAGACCCACAGCAACTCCTTCACCACCTGGGTCAACCAGGGCCGTCCGGCGAAACCGAGCAGCGCGCAATGGGATGCCTTGGAGGCCGACGGCACCTTAAAGCTTCTGGACAGCGCGTCCACGGTCACCTTGACCGGCACGTCCTTCACCAAGGACTATACCCAGAACCAGCCGGGCGTCACCTTGCTGGTCCTGACCGGCCAATCCCCGACGGTTTCCGTCGCGCCCATTGCCGACGGGAACTCCGGTGCGATCGCCTTGCGCGGGGGATATATCGGCGATGCCCTGTTCATCTCGTATTACCTGCCGCGGAAGATGAAGGTCTCCCTGAACCTGGTGACTCCCCAGGGAATGCGGGTCTCGGAAGTCCTGTCGGAGGCGGAGAAGCCGGCAGGGGCGTACCGGCTCAAGCTCGGATCCGTTCCGGTGGGAGCGTACTATTGCATCCTGAAGTCCGGCGGCAAGGTTTTGAAGACCGTACCGGTTTCCGTCCTGCGCCAATAGCGGAGGCTACAGGATCGCTTCCATGGGAAGCAGCTTCCAGAACCACACCTGAACGCGCCGCCAGAACGGCGCGTGGGAATCCCCGGTTTCCCTGGAAGCGTCCCAACTGTTCTCCGCGGCCATGTCCGATTCGATGGCCATCTCCACTTCCCTGGCCACTCGCGCGTTCTCGAGGAAGATGCCCGATTCCGTGTTCAGGTGCATGCTGCGCGGATCGAGATTGAAGGTGCCCACGAACAAGCGGGCCCCGTCTACCACCAGGGTCTTGGCATGGATGACGAAGACGGGTTTTTCGGCTTCCAGCTTCGCGTAGCGTTCCTGCAGCTTGCGTTGTATGCCCGGTTCCGGTTTGAACTCGAACACCCGCACCCCGGCCGCCAGGATTTCCTTCCGGCGCTTGAGATAGCCGCTCACGGCCTTCAGGTTGTCGTTGTTGGCCATGGAATTGGTGGAGATGCGCACGGCGATCCCCTTCGCCGTCAGCTCGCGGAACAGCGCCAGGGTGGCCTCGTCCGGGATCAGGTAGGGCGACTGGATGGTCACGCTATGCCGCGCGGATCGCAACAGCTCAGCCAGGAACCGCGTTGTCACGCCTCCGCCCGCAAGGCCTTGGCTGCCGTCGTTCTTCCCCGGAGCGTCCACGATGAACCGGGCCTCGCCCCAGGCCGCGTCCGCCAGGACCGCGCCGAAATTCCGCGGTAGACGGTCCAACGCGTTGCGAACGTCCGGGGCGAAGTTCAGGGTGTCCGCCGCGTAGGCATGGATGGCTGCGCGTACGGAGGCCTGACTGTCCGGCGCCAGGGCGGGGACCAATTCCGATACGGGCCTGGAGAGCGCGCTGGCCCAATAGTCCCCGAAGGCCGTTTCCATCTGGCCCGCCGCGGGCCCGGCCACCAGGATGTCCCTATCGCGGAAGTCGAATCCATGGTGGAAATCGAAGTACTCGTCCGCCAGATTGCGTCCGCCGGTCACCGCCAGGAGGCTGTCGACGATCAGGGCCTTGTTGTGCATCCTCTGGTTGATGGCGCGGAATCCGGTCAGGACGTTCCAAAGCTTCCTCCAGAAACCCACCCCCGTATTGGTATTCGGATTGTAGACCTTGATTTCGAGGTTGGGATGGCCATCCATGGCCGCCAGCAGGTCCGGAGGGATGTCCAGCATCAGATCGTCGACCAGTACGCGAACCCGGACGCCCCGTTCCGCCGCCGCCAGCATTCCGTCCATGGCCAGGCGGCCCACATTGTCCGCCGTCCAGATGAAGTATTGGATGTCCAGGGAGCGGAGGGCGTGTTGCGCCAGCCAGGCGCGGGTGAGGAGGGAGAGTTCCCCGCGTTCCAGGGTCACGGCCGCGGTCTGCCCGGGATGCGAGGCGAGGAGTTCCAGCATCCCGCCATTGAGATCCAGGGCGAGCCTCCGTGCCGGATCCGAGGCGGCCGTGGCCGCGGAATCCGCCGCGTCGGGCTTGTCAGGCTTACCCGAAGGCGAGGCTCCCGATTGCGCCGGTTGCGGAACCGCCGATTCCGCCGAAAGCAAGGCGGATGCGAAGGCGATGAGGAACAGTCTGCGCATGCAAGGACTCCGGAGGAAGGGGCGCTTGCATGCATTTTACATCCGATCCGGTTTTTTTGCATCCTCCCGGACCTCGCCCGGACCCTCTGCCGTCCCATGGCATCCTGATCCTTCACGTGCCATCGGGCTCCTTGAACCGCAGGACCAGATCGAAGGCCGTTTCCGAAACGTCCCACTTGGATTCCATGCCGGGCACGTCTCCGGATATCCAGAGATAGCTCACCTCCGGGCGGATGCGGATGTTCCGCGTGAGGTTGAACTCCAGGCCCACGGCCGGTTCCAGGGCCAGGAACCCGTTGTTGGCCATGCTGTCGAGGTTCATCGTGCCGCCCTCCTGGGCCCCGCCTCCGCCGATCATGAGCTTAAAGGCCAGGTGGGTGCGCCGTTCCGGCGAGGGGATGGCCTCGAACACCAGGCCCGCGATGGCCATGCTGAAATGGGCCGTATCGGCTTGGGCCGTGCGGAGATCGTTCGCCAGGTAATAGCCCTCGAATCCGAAAGAGACGACGGACCCGACGATCCAGCCGATGCCGACCCCGGGCCAGATGGCCAGGCTGTCGTTCACGCGCGATACCCTCAGCTTGGGGGCGAAATAGGAGGAGTTCTGGGGCTCATCCGTCACCAGCCAGGTCTTCTCTTCGGCCCTGGCTTGGACGCCCAGGATCAGGAACGCGAGCAGGACGATCAAGCGGAACATGCTCCGCCTCCGGGTTAAGGGATGTTTCGATTGCCGTGTTGCGGGCGGCTGGATCAAAAATCCTTTTCCGGCAAATGCGATCCAAGCATAAACGCGTCCCGGCGGGACGCGGATGCGTCGGCCGCGTTTGCATGCCCGATCAGGGCGGGTGACAGGATGGCGAAGGATTTGTTTTGCGTCCAGGAGCGAAATGCCCACCGCGGACTCCCCGCGAACCCGCAGGGAGGCGCGGATGTGATCAGAGTCCCGTTATGCGGTATATGACCGGGCTATCGACGCCCATGACGTAGATCGCGCCTTGGGAGTCCGCGGCGAAGGAGGAGATGGCGATGGCCGGAGGCTTGGCCAACGGCGTGGCCTGGCCGTTCTTCCTGAGCGACCATACGTTATTGGTCCCGTAATCGCCCACCAGGTAGGACCCGAAATAAGGCGAGGCGGGATCCCCCCGGAGGACCACGCCGCCAGTGACGCTGGTGCCGCCCTTGCTTCCCCGGCCATAGGTCCAGACGGGCGGTTTGCCGCCGGGCGGATCGCAATGGGAACCGCCCTGGGGGTAGCATTCCTTCCCCTCCGTGACGTTCCATCCGTAGTTCCCGCCCCTTTCGATGATGTCGACCTCTTCGAAGCGATCCTGGCCCACGTCCCCGGCCCATAACTCGCCGGTTACGGGGTCGAAGCTCCATTTCCAGGGATTGCGCAGGCCATAAGCCCACGCTTCCGGCGCCCCGCTCCCGTCCAGGAACGGATTGTCCGCCGGGATCGCATACCCCTTACCTCCGGCCCGGCCGTTGACGTCGATCCTGAGCATCTTGCCCAGCAGGGCGTTCTTGTTCTGACCGTTGCCGTGGGGATCCCCGGCCGAGCCGCCGTCCCCGATCCCGATATAGAGGAAACCGTCCTTGGGCCCGAAGCCGATGGTCCCGCCATTGTGGTTCGGATAGGGATCGGGGATATCCAGCAGGATGCGCCGTGGCGATCCC
This sequence comes from Fibrobacterota bacterium, assembly GCA_028287465.1. Taxonomy (GTDB): domain Bacteria; phylum Fibrobacterota; class Fibrobacteria; order UBA11236; family UBA11236; genus Chersky-265. Next base: position 56,587 of record JAQBPO010000076.1, on the reverse strand, counting down.
GAATCCTTGAGCAGGGTCGAATCGGCGGTCCCTTCGGCGAGGACGTCGGATCCGTCATGGACGTAATAGCAGTAATACTTCCGGTTCGATGGGAAATCCGGATGGAAGGCGAAGCCGAGCAGGCCCCGTTCATCCCCGCCGGACGCGCCGCCCGTCACTTCCACCTTGCCGAATTCCCGCTTGACCCAGGCCGAGCCTTGCCGGCTCACGATTCGGATGGTCCCGGCCTGTTCAAGCACCAGGAAGGCCCCCGTCGCGCCGGGGACTTCCGCTAGGAAGACGGGCCGATCGAAACCGGCCCCGGGAAAGGCGTCTTCATATCCGACCGGCTTGGTGCCGTCCGTACCCGAGCAGGACGCTAGGAGCGCTGCGGCCGCTAGGAGCGCCGCGGCCGCAAGAAGTCCGAAGAAAGAACGGATGGGAACCTCCATTGACAGGGATCGTTTTACGCGGGTCGCCCCTTGGCCCCGGGTTTTCCACCAATCTAATTCAGAAAGATTCATGCAGGGGACGCCCGTTTTGGCAAACCCTGCCACCTTGTCCATGCGGGGGAAAGCCCTTGCTCCGCCGACCGGCCCGGCATTATCTTGGATTCGCGAACGGAACATCACCGAAATCACGAAAGGAAAAAAGCATGGCCAAGAGAAGCACGGAACCGGACCTGAATGAAATCATCGAAACGACCGCGGAATGCGCGCGCGCCGCCCGCAAATGCGCGGCCGCTTGCCTGGAGGAAAAGGACATCGCCATGCTCAGGGAATGCATCCGGATGGACCGGGACTGCGCCTGGATTTGCGATCTCACCAATGCCTTCCTGCTCGCCAATTCGCCCTTCACCGCCCAGGCCTGCCAGCTATGCGCGGAAATCTGCGAAGCATGCGCGTCGGAGTGCGAAACCCACAGGCAGATGACCCATTGCCGCGAGTGCGCGGAGGCATGCCGGCGCTGCGCCGAGGCCTGCCGGTCCATCGTCAGCGTAATGGCTTGATTCCGTGAAAGGTCCGCCGTCTCGAAGGGGAATGGTTCTCCGGAAGGGCGGCGGCCGCGGTACCTGCCCGATCAGATAGGGACTTGGAGGATCTCCATGTCCGCGCCCATGAACGGAAAGCGATCGCCCGCGCCTTTCCCCTTCAGGGCCGCCCCGAGCGGACTGGCCAGGGAGATCATGCGCAGGCGCATTCCCAGGATCTCCAGTTCCCCCAGGCTCACCCCCACCAGATGCCACCCGGTGCCGGTCTCCACCAGGCTTCCGAAACCGACCTTGGGCCGCAAGGGCGCCTTGGCCATCCTTTCCAGGGCGTCCAGGCCGGCTTCCGCCTCCGCGAGATTGTGCTGGATCAGGTTGCGGGATTGGGCGATCATCTCGCGCGCGGTCTCGTACTTGTCCCCGGCGCTGCTCTTCGTCTCCGCGGCGGCGGCCTGGTCCAGGCTCCGGAGCTCGCGCTCGTATTCCGCCTTGCGGAGTACGAGGATGTCCCTGCAACGGGCGAGGATGGCGGTTCGATCCGGAATCATGGCTGGATGGGAGTTGAATGGAGGCGGACCGTCCGGTCAGCGGACCTGGATATCGGTGAAATGGATGCGGACGATTCCCTTGTGCTCCCGCGAGAACAGGATCCCGCCGATGACGGCATTATCCTCCCAGGTCCACGCCGCCCCGCGCTTGCTTCCCTTCCTGTGGTAGACCCATTCCTTGATCAGGCCGTCCGGCGCGACGAACAGTTCGTACGCGTCATTGGGCGTATAGCCCGCCTCCTGGACATAGGCGACCGCGATGCGGCGGAGGGGCTCCTTCTTTTTCGGCGAAGGCGTCAAGGCGCTGTCGATCTTGATTTCGATCCCCTTATCCATGCCCAGGTGCAAGGGGAAGGTCAGCCAATACATATCATTGACGAACCCCTTGTCGATCTTCTTCTCCTTCTCGTTCATGGACTTGCGCGAGTAGGAAATGCCTTTGTCCACCGAGGTCACGCTGTCCGCCTTGGGTTTCCACGACCAGGTATGGGACGGGCCCATGCCGGCCACCTTGGCATGGAAGGTGAAGCGGATCTCTTTGGCGTTCTTGAAGGCATCCATGCCGTATTTCGCGAGCACGGTATCCACCAAGGTGGCTGAATGCCCCGCCGCCGCCATGAGGAGGAGGGCTAGGGTGCTTGATATATTCCTGACAATCGGCATCGGATCTCCGGGCTTGCGTCCCTGCGTAGCCTCCAAGATACGTAATGGATCGTCGCCGCAATATTAAATCGCTTCCGGGGACGCCGGTTCCCCAAGACTCCAAAACCGGGCTTTAATAGGCCGCTTTGATGCCGTTTTTCCCCCTGTGCGGTCCGGTCCCGGCGCTTAGGTTGGGAAAGGGTGGGCGTTGATACACGGGTTCCGACGCGGAGAAAAAAAATGCGTTTACCGGCAAAGCGGGTTTCCAATGGCCTTCCCTTCCTTCTGGCCGCGATGGCCGTGCTAGCCGCGGGTCCCCGGGCGGACATCGTTTCCGTCATCAACGGGTTCTCCGTCACCTATCCCGGCAACAAGTTCGGTGAGGCCGTAGTGCAAGGCGTGCCCCAGGATTACGTAAAGCTACCCCCCGCGAACGAATACTACCTGGATTACCAGGTCTGGTTCGAAAGCGATTGGCAATGGGTCAAGGGCGGCAAGCTCCCGGGCCTGGTGGGCGGCTCGCATACCTCCGGTTGCAAGGACATCGTGGCGGACGGCTGGAGCGCGCGCTTCATGTGGCACGATGGCGGCGGCGGCCACTTCTATTATTACCACCAGAACCGGGTAAACGATTGCGGCGACGTGCGCAATTTCGCCAATGGCCTCGCCTTCAAGAAGAGCGCCTGGAACCGGATCACGGAGCATGTGGTGGTGAATGCGCCCGGGCAGGCAAACGGATCGGCCCAGGCCTGGCTGAACGGCGCCAAGGTGACGGACATGACGGGGATCAAATGGCGGGGAAGCGTCGCCGCCACGGTCGCCATGGTGGATCAGGTGAGCCTGCAGACCTTCTATGGGGGCAGCACCAGCGACTGGTCGCCTACCTCGACCACGCACTCCAGGTTCAGCGCCTTCGTGGTGCGGACCGACCTCCCGGATTTCTCCAAGCCCTTCGAGGCCCCGGCGGTCCTGAATGGAGGGACCCTGGAAAACGGCCGGGACCCCTCCGCCCTGCGGCCGGGCCAGCGTTTGGCCGTCACCTTCCTCGGGAACGGCCTGGTCCCCGTCCTGCCCAACGGCGCGATGGGGAGCCGGATGACCTTGTCCGACGTGCAGGGCCGCCTGGCGGGCGGCCTGGCCTGGGACGGTTCCCGCTGGCAATGGAGCGGAGGCGCCGAAGGAGGCGGCCTGCGCGGCTCCCTGCGCCCGGGGATCCTGGTCGCGCGTTACGAGGCTAGAACGCTTCCTTGATGTTGATGGCGGGAGCGACGCTCCCGTCGACGAACCCGATGTCCACCCGGATGTTCATGCGGTTCGCGGGATTCATCGCATAGCGCAGCCCGAATCCGAAATCCGGCCGGAACCCGTCCCATGCGAAATCCCCGGTCTCATGGGCCACCTGTCCCGCTTCGGCGAATACGGCGTATCCCAGGCGATTGCGGAACCAGGGATGGCTCAGCCATCCGTAGTCCGGCAGGTAGCTTTTATATTCGCCCTGAAGCAGCAATAGGTGCCGGTCCCGGTATTTGCCGCGGACCAATCCGCGCATGCCATGGTCGCCGTCCGCCGTGGACAGTTCCCGGAAGGGAACGTCCCCGTTTTCCATTTGCAATTGGGCGGACAGGCCCAGGGCGCCGGTCGAAAAGAGCGGGAAGAACCGCTTGGCCTGCAGGCAATAGCTGTCATAGGCGAAATCGCTGCCCCAGGCCCCGCGGGCCCAGGCGGCCTTGGCCCGCAGATAGGCGCCGCGGCGCGTCCAGTAGACGGCGTCGCGCCCGTCGTAGGTTATCACCGCGCCAAGGTTGCTGGTGAAGCCCCCGAGCCTTCCCGCCACCGTATCCGTCAGGATGCCCCGGCTTCCCCTGGGATCGATGTCCTCGTAGTTCACCAGGGCCTGCGGGCCGGCGGAAAAATTCCGGAACCATTCCCGCTCGACCGTAACGTCCGCGTTCATGCCCTGGGCCAGGTAGGGGTCGGCGCTGTCCTTGGGGATGTCGCTTCCATTGCCCAGGCCGTAGAAATCCGCCGGCCAGCGGATATAATTGAGATCGGCCGTCACATGATAGAGGTCGTTCCGCAAGTACCATTCGGGGAAGAGATTCACCTCCACCTGGGCCTTTTGGGAAACGCGGGCGGCGAAACCCACGGTCGACGGTTTGTTCGCGGTATCCTCCGGATTGAGGAAGCGGATCACCAGGGCGCCGGCCTGGACGCCCGTTTCCGCGTTGGAGATGAGGATGGGCACCAGGGCCCAATGCTGGGGATCCGGGGCCGGTTGGGCATGGATGCGCGCGGGCAGGGCGGGTATGGAAACGCAAGCGGCCAGGGTCAAGAGGGGATGCCAGGCGCGTAACGGGTGCAGGGCGCTCAGGACGCGCAGGACCTTCGGGATGAGGATCCGGGGGAGGATGGCGATGCGGGTGCGAATCATGGTCTCTCCGGGCTCGGGGGCCGGGGAAGCGATCGGGTCCAGGGGCGGCTCCTACCGGGCCTTCAGCACCCAATACAGCCCCCGGGCATCCGATTTCAATTCCCTCTGGAGCAGTAGGACGATTATCTCCTCGCTCCAGGAAACCATCCCCCAGATCAGGGCGATGCGGAACATCCACGGATTGAATCCCCATACGAACAGGGCGAAGAAGAAGAACCCCTGGAGGTAGGCGGCTACCTTGCAGGAATACAGGTGCAGGCTGGGGAAGCGGCCGAACCGGAGATAGGATACCGCGTAGGTCGCAAAATAGAAGCCCATGGCCGTGAACAGCAGGGGGGCGTGCCCGCGCAGATCCGGCCATTTGAAGTAATAGATGCCGATGAAGGCCGTGAGATACGTGCTCATGTCCGCGAGGGAATCCAGGCGCGCGCCGAATTTAGTGGAGAGATTGAAGGCCCGGGCGATAAGCCCGTCCAGGATATCGCTGACCAGGTTGATCGAGAAGAATACCGCGAACAGGTTTTCCCGCCCTGTCGCGGCCATCCAGGCCAGGAGCGGGAACGTGGCGAGCCGGTAGAAGCTGATCAGGTTGGGGACGTTGAGGATCTTCTCCTTCATTCCGCCAGGGCCTTCGGAGCGGGAGCCGCACCCGCAGCCACGACGGCTTCGCCCAACAGGGCCCGCACCTGCGTCTCCATGGCTTCCGCGGTGGACGCGGCGGGCATGGGCGCTCCGATGGCCACGGAGATGGCGCGGCGGGAGGGCTTGGGCACGGAGGCCATGGCCTTGCCTCCCTTGCGGCTGAAGAAGCTGCCCCACAGGCCGGTGAGGGCCATGGGCACCACGGGCACGGCGTCCTTGGCCAGGATGCGTTCGACCCCGGGACGGAAGGGGTTCAGCGCGCCGTCATAGGTGATTTTGCCTTCCGGGAAGATGCAGACCAGGTTGTCGTCCCGGAGCTCCCTGGAGATCGTTTCGAAGGCCTTCTCCTTGAGGGCCGCATCCTCCTTGGCGGGCGCGATGGGAATGGCCTTGGAAAGGCGGAAGAGCCAGCCCAGGAAGGGATTCCTGAACATGGCGTGATGCATGACGAAATGGACCGGCCGGCGGCAGGCCGCGGTGATGACGAACCAGTCGATGAAGCTGACATGGTTGGCCACGATGACGGCGGGGCCGTTGCGCGGTACGTTGTCGCGGCCGGAATAGCTCAAGCGGTAGATGGTGCTGGCGAGGATCCATACCACGAAGCGCATCACGAATTCGGGAATCAGGAGGAAGATGTAGGCGGCGACGGCCAGATTGAGGATGGCGGTGAAGAACAGGACCTCGACGGTGTTGAAGCCGATCTTGAAGAGCACCATGGTGATCAGGGCCGATCCGACCATGAACAGGGCGTTGAAGATATTGTTGGCGGCGATGACGCGCGAGCGGGATTCCTCGTCGGCGCGGGATTGGATGAGCGCGTACAGGGGGACGATGAAAAGGCTTCCGGAAATGCCGACCATGCCCAGGTCCGCCATGACCCGGATGGCCGAGGCGAGCCAGGGGCCTTGCAGGAGGGCCCCTACGCCCATCAGGCCGACGCCCGCGGGAGGATAGGCGATGAAGGCGAGATCGGCGGAGAACACCGTCATGCCCAGGGCGCCGAGGGGGACCAGGCCCAGCTCGATCTCCCCGCGGGACAGCTTGGCGCAAAGGATGGAGCCCACGCCGATGGACAGGGAGAAGATGGCCAGCAGCATGGTGACCACGGATTCGTCCCCGTGCAGGGTATGCTTGGTGAAGTTGGGCAACTGCGCCAGAAGGGTGGCGCCGAAATACCAGAACCAGGAGATGCCCAGGACGGAATTGAAGAGCGCCTGCTTCTTGCGGATGATGCGCGTGAGGACGGCGGTCTGGGTGAACGGATTCCAGGAAAGCTTGAGGCCCGGGGCCATGGCCGGCGCCGCGGGAATCTTGAGCGAAACCAGGTAGCCGAGGATGGCGACGCCGACGATGGCTGCGGAAATGGCCCGGATGTCCTGGCGGCCCGCGAGCAGGCCGCCCGCCAGGGTCCCTATCAGGATGGCCAGGAAGGTGCCCATCTCCACCAAGGCGTTTCCCGTCATGAGTTCGCCTTCCTTCAGGTGCTGGGGCAGGATGCTGTACTTGGCCGGCCCGAAAAAGGCCGAATGCACGCCCATCATGAACAGGGTGAGGAAGAGGAGGACATTGTGCCCGGTGAAGAATCCGACGGACCCGATCAGCATGATGCCGATCTCGGCGGCCTTGATGATGCGCATGATGCGGGACTTCTCGTACTTGTCGGCTATCTGGCCGGCCACGCCGGAGAAAAGGAAGAAGGGCAGGATGAAGAGGCCCGCCGCGAGATTGGTCAGCAAACCGGATTCGGCTTCGCTGGCCGCCCGGAACGCGAAGAGGATCACCATGGTATTCTTGAAGAGATTGTCGTTCAGGGCCCCCAGGAACTGGACGCCGAAAAAGGGGCCGAAGCGTTTTCTGGCCAGCAGGTTGAACATGCTCATCGGATCTCCACGACGGGTTGCGGAACTTGAGGCGCCAAGGCCCCCAGAGTATAGTATTTAATGGTTTCCCCAGGCATACGGGATTGGACGCCCCTGGCCTCCCGGGCCGTAACGGCGGGTCTTTCACTCGTGCCTACGGACTTCCACCGCATCGGGAGTCCGGTCCGGCATGGCTTCATCGCGCGACCCCGGGTTTCCGGAAAAACGTGGACAGCCTTGTCCACATCCACGGCCTGGAGGGGCCGATTCAAGCGATTTGAACCCCTTTCGAAAACGCTTTTCCCAAAGCCCGTGCGCGCTCCCGGGAAGCCCCTATCCATCCCCGCTCAGCCGCCTACATTCAGAAGGACCGCATACGCATCCGTCCCGGGCATGCTCCAAGGTGGAGCGGTCCCGACCGAAAAGGGGTATTCCGATGTCGAAGTTCCAGTCCGCCCTCCGCCGGTTCCGCATCCCGGCTTTCTTCGCGGGAGCCGTCGTGGCAGCGTCCCTCCATCCCGCCTACGGCGCGCCCTTGAAGGGCCGTTCCGTCTTCGAATCCGTCAACGTCATGGCCATGGCCATGGTGCATGTGGGGGACGCCCGGGTCTTCATCGCCCAGCGGAACGGGACCATCACCGTCTTCCCGAACAAGTACGCCAAGACCGGCCTTCCCTTCATGAAGGTGGCTTCCACCTCGTGCCTCTGCATCAACGATGAATCGGGATTGATCGGCATGGCCTTCCATCCGGACTTCCTGGTGAAGGACGCCTACGGGTACGGCCGGTTCTACCTGTATTACACGGTCAACTCCAGCGGGCATGACGGGCTCTTCGAATACAAGGTCCTGGGAGACCCGGCCACGTCCACCCAGGGGGATCCCGCCTCCAGGCGACAGCTGCTCCTGATCACCACCGGCGGCATGCACCATAATTCCGGGTCCCTGGCCTTCGACAATGCGAAGAACCTGTTCTTCGGGATCGGGGACGGGAACAAGGGCGAAACCAGCCGGGCCTGGGCCCAGAGCCTGGACGTGTTCCACGGGAAGATCCTCCGCATCAAGGTGGACGCCAAGGATCCCGGCAAGGAATACGCCATTCCCGCGGACAACCCCGAGTGGCCGGGCAAGGGCCGAAGCGAGATCTACGCCATGGGGCTCCGCAATCCCTACCGGATCCATTGGGACAAGGCCGCCTATGGCGGTAAAGGCGCGCTCATCGCCGGTGACGTGGGGCAGGACACCTGGGAGGAAGTGGACATCATCCAGGCGGGCAGGAACTACGGCTGGGGGAACATGGAGGGGAACGCCTGCGTAACGGGGAGCTGCGAGGCCTATGCCAAGCCCTTGCATGCCTATCCTTCCGGAGGCGCGGCGGTGATCGGCGGGGTGGTCTACCGCGGCAAGGCCATGCCTTCGCGAACGGGCCAGTATTTCTTCGCCGACTATTATTACAAGATGAAGGTCATGGACAATCCCTACGCGGCGGCGCCGGCCGTGACCGAGATCGGATCCTTCAATCACGAGCCCATCTTCTCTTTCGGGGAGGATTCCGAAGGCGAAGTCTACGCGCTGAATTGGAACGGGATTTTCATCCTGGAGGAGACGGCTCCGACCGCCATGGCCCCGGCGCCGCGCCGGGCCTCGGGCTCCGGCATTCCGGGATCCGGGACCCTGCGCGCCGATCCGGATTACGGGTTGGAATTGAGGGACCTGCGGGGCCGGCACCGCCTCGACCGCGGAGCCTGGGTGGGGATTCCGGCGCGCTGAAATCCAAGATCATCAAGGACCCGGTCGCGGCCGCGAACCATTTGAAGCGCATCGCGCCGGCCCGGTCCGCCGGCCTCAGGTCAATGGGCGATCCGTTCCAGCGAAATGCCCTCCAGATGGATCTGATCCACCCAGAACACGGTGGTATCCCCGTGATCCGATTTCGGCAGTTCCACGGTGAAATCGATGGTTGCCATTTCCTTGGCCGCCTGCTGCCACGTGATGGCCAGGGCCGCCGCGGGCGTATAGGCGGGACGGATCAGGGAATCGACCGGAATGGTGATGCGCGTCCACTCGGCGGGAAGATGGAGCGGATAATAGTAATGGACCGAGTCCGCGAAGTCGCGGGAGACGGCCTTGGAGAGGAATTTCACGTTCACCCACCCGGAACCCTTGGCCATGAAGGTGATGGCCTTCAGGTCGCTGAAATCGTACACGGCGCCCTTCAGGGAGGTTCCGATATTGAAACCCATTATGGCCCAGGGATTGCGCAGGCGCGAACCCAATACGTATTGGGCCCTCACGGAAGAGCCGTCATAGGACAGGCTATCGGTGATGAAGTCGACCTTGATGCTGGAATTGCCCGCGTCCCCGATATCCGTGGCCGTATACCAGAGGCCGTCCCCCAGGATGCGCCCCAGGGCCGTCTGCTTCCAGCCCAAAGCGAAGTCGTCCACCAGGATCCGATCGGCGGGAACGCCCACGTCCTGCCCGGTGACCCTGACTCCCGCGGCCACGTCGATGGACTGGGTCAGGAACGGGTGCAGGATCCCGCCCTGGTTGATCAGGGCCACGATGGCGAAGGAGCCCGCCGGCACCCGGTCGAAGGAGTAGGAACTGTCCGCGCGGATGGGGGCGGTATAGGCGCTGCCGTTCAGATGCAACTCGCGCGCGCTGCCGATATCCGAGCGGGCGCGGCCGGAAATCCCGCCATAGGCGGCCAGGGTGACCGCGCGCTTGGGCGAAAGGCCGGCGGTGTCGAACAGGGCGTTCACGTTGCGCAGGAAGGCGCCTTCGGCCGGGCCGTCGATCTGGAGATTGCAACGGTGGGAAAGGGGCACGCGAATCTTCATCGTCCCGGCTGAATCGGTGTAGGCGGAGTCCAGGATCACGGATTTGCCTTCCGCCAGCTTGCCCAGCCAATCCTCGTCATCCACCAGCAGCACTCGAACGCGCGCCGCCGGGGTCCCGTCCGAAAGGCTCACCGCGGCCTTGAGATCCCCATTGGTCGTTTCCGAGGTGGCTCCCGCGATCCGGTCGTTCCTGGCGCAGGAGGCCAGGCCCATGGCCAAGGCCAGCAGGGCGGCGGGAAGGGCGGCCTTCAGGTCCGGTTCACGCGGGAAGGATCCGGCGGTCATTCCGCGCCCCCGCCGATGCGGGACAAGGGGAACAATTGGATGTTCACCTGGTAGGTCCGATCCGGATCCGTCGCCTTGCTCACGTAGTTGATGAGCGAGGCGCGGAATTCCCGGACCCGCTCGCGCAATTCCGCGTAGTCCGCGGCGTTGATGTTCATGGTCACGGTGGAGACGTCGCGGTGCTCCTTGGGATGGCCCTTCAGGGATTCCGCGGAAAGCCGGATGGTCTCCTCTTGGAAGGCCTCGATGGCCAGGGACTTCCATTGGGAACCCGTGGTGATGGCCGCTTCCGTGAGGCGATGCCGGCCGTCTTCGTCCTTCCGGATGAGGCCCAACCCGCTCAGGAGCGCTATGGATTCCTTGGCCTCCTTCGGCGTGATGGCCGGGCTGAGCATGGCCGCCAAGGCCTTGTAGTCCCCGCGGAACTCATGGTATTCCAGCACGGAACGGACCGCGGAATGATGCCATTTGCGGTAGTACTCGTATTGGTCGGCGACCAGGCGCTGGGCGCTCGTACTCTTGAGGGAGAGGAGCTTTTCGAAGTAGACCTTGCCTTCATGGTTCGTCTTCGCCTTGGCGAACCGCACCATGTTCTCGAAATATTCCGCTTCGCGATCCTTGAGCCCGCAGGTTTCCGAGAAGCGGGCGATGGAGTCCTCGGCGATATGGCGGGAATTCATCAGCACCTTCGCCAGGTAACTCGCGTCCACGCCGACTTTTTTCCCGAACAACCGGTAGGAGAAAAAGGATTGGCGGCTCTTCTTGTCCTCGTAGAAATCCTTGAGGAAGGCCCGGTAATCCAGGTACTCGAAAATGGGTTTCATGGTCGTCCGGCCCTTCGCATGGTCCAATATGATGGAGGATACGGGATGGCGCAGGGGAAATCGGCGAAAAAACACCTTAAAATGTCCACGATAGGGTAAAAAAAGCCTTAAAAACAGGATTCAGGGAAGGGAAAGCCTCGTTTTCCGCAAATCAGATGTCCACAGGTCCGCTTGTTCGCCAACCGACCCCGGGCAGCGCCCCGTGCCGGGAATGGACCCGTTTTTCCGGGAGGGATGGTACCGTATCCGCTACCTGCCGGGCCCTTATCACGCCTTTATCGCCCGGTGTTTCCAGGCACCGAACGGATTTTCGGAATTGGAGCCGGGGCGGCGGGAGAATCCCGTCGGTTGCGGGTATTGTGGGAATGGCGGGGATGATGAAACAAGGAGATGTCATGATGCGCAGCGGTATCCTGTCGGTATTGATAAGCGGAGCCATGCTTCCCGCGTTGGGGCAGACCCCGGTGCGCAGGCAGTTCGCGCCCGTCACCACGGCCAAGATGAATTCCATCCCGGTCTACACCCTTCCGGACGCCTACAAGGATAGGACGGCTCATCCCTTGCCGCGGGCGGTGGACAATTCCAAGCAGAAGTTCATGCCTCCCTGGGGCTGGAGCATCCAGGGCTGGAGCTGCGCCAACGCCACGGCCACCTCCTATGTCTACGATTACGAGGTGCAGTTCAACCGCAATATCGCGACCTCGGGGAGCACTCCCCTCTACACCTACGAGTACACCTACCACTTCCTGAACAGCAACAACCAGGCTGAGGGCGGGGATGGTTGGATGTTCATCGAGGCCTTCGACATCCTCAAGGAGACGGGCGGCGCCTCCAGCGCCGACTTCGGCGGGTTCGAGGCCGGCAACGGCAACGGCGCCTGGATGACCGGGTACGACAAGTACTACAACGCGATGAAGAACCGCGTGAACGAATACTACCGCATCGACGCCAGCGTGGCGACGGCGGACGAGGCCATCAAGCAATACCTCTTCGATCATGCGGACGGTTCGGCCGCCGGCGGCCTGATGACCTTCCAGATCAACAGCGAGAGCATGCCGTCCTCGACCATCGGCGGCCGGCGGACCTTCACCAACCTGGGCGGCGGCGGCGGCCATGCCCTGAGCATCGTCGGCTATGACGACGATTTCCAGGGCGGTTCCTACCTGACCCTGAACAATTGGGGCGACGGGCTCTACTGGTGCCCGTACAAGCTCCTGCGCGCGGGCGGGAGCCTGGCGGACAAGACCTACGGCACTCCCGTGATGTTCTGCCGCCTCAAGAAGGATTACAGCCCCAAGTTCGCCTTCAAGATCAGCATCACCCATGACCAGCGCGATAAGGTCGCCCTCATGACCGGAGTCGCGCCGAACGCCGCGGCTACCGCGCCGTCGAAGACCAAGGACTATGCCGGCGCATTCAACTTCGGGGGCGGCGCGGTCCCCATGATGGGCAAGGGCCAAAGCGGCACCATCGAGATCGGCCTCGACCTGACGGACTTCGCTTCCCTCATCACGGGCAAGGAGGCCCGGTTCTTCTTCAACGTCGTCTCCAAGGGAGGGACCGGGAAGATCAACAGCGTGACCCTGATGGACTATACGGGAGGGGCGGTCAAGGAAATCCCCGCGGCCGATGCCGGCAAGGCCATCGCCTCGGGGGCCACCACCAGCGTATCGGTGGCCTGGAGCGGGACCGTGGGCTTGGCGGATGGAGAAGGTGGAACGGGAAGCCGGGCCAAGGCCGGCGCCGCGTCGCGGTTGAGCGCGGTCCGTAAGATGGATATCCTCGGCCGCGCCCTGGGGAATCAGCGGACGGAAAGGTCCTTGCCGAATCCCGTTTTCGCCAAATGAAGTTCTGAGCCCGCGCGCGGCATCAGGGAGGGCATGGCCCTTCCGGCCGCGTCGTAGAGGCCTTCCAGGGACAGGGCGGAAAGTCCCGTGGCTCCAGGGCCCATGCTCCTTCCGGAACGGGCCGCATGTCCCGTCCATCCGGATCCGGTCGCGAGGCCGATGCCCACGACCGTGATGGGTTTCCCATCCTTGTCATAGGCCTTGTCGGCCGGGATTGTGAAGGAGGCGTTGAGCGGCTGGATGAAGACGTTCTTGAACTCCACGCTGAAATCCCCGGGGTTGTGCAACTGCAAGGCGATGATGCCTTTGTCCAGCACCTTGAATCCCGAGTGCTCCCAACAGGTCTTGCCGTTCACGAGATGCGTGACCTTGTCCTTGTTGGCGATGATCTCCAGGGTGGCCCAATCCGTCTTGGCCGCCGGCGAACAGGTGGAGACGGGGGTCCAGGGCAATTCGGTCCCCTGCTCGTGGTAGAAGGAGCCCCAGAAGCCGTCGGAAATGTCCGCCTGGTAGCCGCCGACCTCGAAGTTGGCGGCATTGCTGATCTTCCCCCGGTAGACGACGCCGCTATTGCGCTTGCCCCCGGTCCCGGGCATCCGCGCGTCGACCTTGAAGTGGAAGTCGCTGAACAGGCTGTCCGTGATCAGGAAGGTATTGAAGGATATGCTCCCGGAACCGATGGCGCTCCCCGCGGCCGCGTCCACCTTCCAGTTGCCGGCCCGGTATTTCCATCCGGTCAGGTCCTTGCCGTCCATGAGCTTCATCCAGACGTCGCCTTGCTGGGCCTTGGGGGCGCAAGGCGCGGTCAGGACGGCGGCGGCGAGGATGGCCGATGCATAGGCCGGAAAGGTGAAGGCGGATGGGCCGTAATTGCCGGGTTTACGCATGTTCTCTCCCTGGATTGCCGACGGTAGGTCGGGGCGGTTCCGCGCCGAGATAGGCTTGGCGGAACGGGTGCCGGGGATCAATGTATGCGGGGCGCTTTGGCGGGGATCAGGGAAACCGGGTCGCGGCCAAGATCTTATTCACAAATGAGAATGGACCGTTCAGAAGAGCAGGTGGAAATGCAGGAATTCCGTATCCCGGCCGTATCCCATCTTCTCGTACAGGGCCTGGGCGGAGTGGTTGTGGTTCTGGGTGGCCAAGGACAAGCCCTTGGCGCCGTCCTCGAGGGCGAAGGCGCGGGCGCGTTCCATCAAGGCGGCGCCTGCTCCGCGCTTGCGGAAGGCCGGCGCGACGTACAGATCATTGAGGATCCAGAGCCTCTGCATGGATACGGAAGAGAAGGAGGGGTATAGCTGGGTGAAGCCCATGGGTTCGCGGCCGTCCGGCCCATCCTGCCAGGCGAAAAAGATCCGGGACTCTCCCTTGGTAAGCCGATCCAACAGGTACCTCACGGCGCCGGCAAGGTCCGGATCGGCTTCGTAGAATACCCGATAGGCATCGAAAAGCGGAGCGATGAGGGCGACGTCGGCCGGAGCGGCCTGGGTAATGGCGAAGCTCGGATTGTTCATGGCAATTCCTCCACCTGCCAGCCCTTGGAGCCGAAGCGCAGGTCCCGTTCGACGAAGGTCCAGACCACCAGTTTCTTGCCTTCCAGCATCTCCCCGCGCCTGGCCAGTTGCTGGCGCACCACGGTGGAGGCCCCGCCGTCGTTGACGATGGAGGCAAGGGGCCGGTTGAGGCGGTACGCCACGTGCGCGATGATGCCGGCGGCGCCGGGCGCGTCCGTCTGGTAGATGCGCGAAAAGCTGTCCCCGAGCCAGAGGATGGGGGAGGCCGGATCATCCTTGTAGGGAAGACCCGTCACCGCGTCCGAGATGCGTTCCGCCTTCACGGATTCATTGGGCCAGATCTTCTTGCGGTCCGGCACCTTGGTCATCTCCGCGATATCGCCCCAACGCTCGACCGTGGTGTCCTTGATCAGGTAACGCGGGGTGAAGACCGTGGAATCCTGGGGGCCGAGCACCATGGCGGTATCCGCGTCCGGCAGCATGGAGCGGATGCGCGTGGCGAGGGCCTCCGCGGCCACTTCCATTCCCTGGGGCGTCCAATGGGTGTCCCGTTTGAGGTAGAGCTGGGGCGCGCCTCCGGCCTTGGCCTTGAGCATGGGCGAGAACAGATCCACCACGTTGAACCCGCGCCGGCCCAGATCCTCAAGCAGGGCCAGGGTAGGGGAGGCCGGCTGGCCATGGATGCCGTGATAGAGCTTTTCGGGATAGACGGAAGGCTTGCCCGGGATGGGGACCAGGAGCAGTTCGATGCCGCGGGCCTTGAGGCGCGCCCGGAAATCCTCCATGGCCACCAGGGGATTGCGCACGTTCACGCGCTTGCCCGCGATCAGGGTGTCGAAGGTGCCCTTATAGAAACGATCGTCCGTATACGGCGGCTGCAGCAGGTAATCCACGTCCTGGTTGTAGAAGAGCCAATCCTCCTCGCCCTTCAGGGACTTCGGGGCCATCTCCCCCAGCACATCGTAGCGGAACTGCAGGGTGACGGGCCTCAGCCATTTCGCGAATACGCTGCGGTCCTTGGCATTGTCGTCCCACCGGTGGAGGTTCTCCTTGGTGGGGGACCTGAGGAACAGGTTGAAGACATGCGGCATCTCCTTGTCGACGATCGCCTCGTGGGCGGCCTGGTACAGGGGGAAGCCGGCGGTGACGGCGAGCAGGGCTGAGACCAGGGTCCATTCCAGTTTTCTCATGGGCGCCTCAGAACTGGAAGTAAAGGAAAGGGTTGAAGGCCTGGGTGTACATCATCACCACGGCCACGAGGAACAGGGAGAACGCGACCGCGAACCGCCCCCAGGAAAGTTGTTTGCCGAATTCGTAGCTCTGCACGGGTTGGGCTATGGCGATGGCGCAGATGAGCATGTTGATGAGATCGTGGGAATGGTAGATCTCGGCCTTCAGGAGGTCCGCGAAAGGCCCGGGTCGGCCGGCGCCGAACATGCTGCCCAGGTAGCTGAACGCGTGCGGCAGGCCGTCCGCCCGGAAGAAGACCCAGGTTATGAGCACGACCAGGAAGGTCACGGAAACGCGCATCCAGCGCGGGGAGTTGGCGTAGAAAGGCTTCTTGCCGCTCCAGCGCTCGATGCCGAGCATGGTGCCGTGGATGCCGCCCCAGAAGATGAACTGCCATTGGGAACCGTGCCAGAATCCGCCCAGGAGCATGACCAGGGCCAGGTTGATATAGGTGCGGGCCTCTCCCTTGCGGTTGCCGCCCAGGGAGATGTACAGGTACTCGCGCAGCCAGGTGGACAGGGAGATGTGCCAGCGGCGCCAGAAATCCGTGATGCTGTCCGCGTGGTACGGCGCGTTGAAGTTGCGGATCAGCTCGAAGCCGAACATCATCCCCAGGCCCAGGGCCATCACCGAATAGCCGTTGAAATCGAAATAGATCTGGAAGGCGTACGCGAGAACGCCCCACCAGGCGTCCAGGGCATGCGGATGCTGGGCCGCGAAGGCGGCGTCCGCGATGCGGCCGACGGGATTGGCGAGCAGGATCTTCATGGCGAAGCCCAGGAAGAACAGCATCACCCCGCGGGAGAAGAGGGACAGGGAATGCATGCGGGAGTGCAACTGCTGGGAAAGCACGTTGTAGCGCAGGATGGGACCGGCCACCAGCTGGGGGAACAGGGAGACGAAGCACGAGAAATCCGCGAAGGATTTGACGGGACGTTCCCCCCGGTAGATGTCGATGATATAGCTCATGCTGTGGAAGGTGTAGAAGGAAATGCCGATGGGGAAGGCGATCTGCAGGACGCTGAATGTGTCCTGGCCCACCGCGGCCAGCAGGTGGTTCAGGTTCTCCTGGGTGAACACGCCGTACTTGAAGATGCCCAGCAGCCCCAGGTTCATGCACATGGAGATGATAAGGACAAGCTTGCGCCTGGCCTTCGGCACGTCGTCCCGGCCCAAGTAAAGGCCGAACAGGTAATCGGCCACATTGGTGAACATCATGGGCAGGACGAACCACGGTTCGAACCAGGAGTAGAACACGTAGCCCACCACGGTGAGCCAAAGGTTGCGCATCCAATACCGGGACTTGCCCGGCGCAGGGTCGGCCTGGTAGGGGATCAGGTAATAGACGAGCAGGACGAACGGCAGGAAATAGAACAGGAAGACGTCTTCGGTGAATACCATGGCTGTATGTTTCCGCTGCGCTTATTCGAAGTGGATGTCGGGCCAGCGGTCGTTGCCGGAATGGTAGGTGAGGCGGGCGGCCTTTTCGGGCGCATCGCCGATCTTCCATAGGAACAGCTCGTAATCCGCGATGTCGTGATCATGCCCCTTCTGGGTTATGCCCCAGATGAGGTAATCCCCTTTGGGGGAGAGGCGCGGGAAGTACTGTGGGAGCGTCGGCCCGGCATGTCCATGAACACGATGCTCTTTCCGTCGATCTTCCCCCCATCGATCTTGCCATGGGTCCCGTCCGGCTTCAGGTCGAAGGCGAAGATGGAGGTGCCGCCGATGCCGGTCTCGTTGACGCGGATGCAACGGTGGGCGTTCGGGAAGAAGCTGAACTGGCAGCCTCCTCCGGAGGTGAAGTACGTCTTGGTCTCCAGGTTGTAGATGCCGGTTTCGCGTCCGCTGCCGCGCAGGGTGACGGCCAGGAGCTTGCCGTCGTCGGAAAGGGACGGGTGCTGGGCCAGGGAGCCTTTCTTGACCAGATCCATGTCCGCGACCAGGGCCTCGCCCGCGCCGTCCGCGTTGCACTTATAAACCTTGGGGCCGCGGGAATAGACGATGGACTTGCCGTCCCGGGTCCAGTTGGCCCAAGTGGAGTTCGGGATCAGCAGCTTCTCGCCGGAGCCGTCCGCATTGATGGTCCAGGTATCCCAACGCTCCGGATAGTTCGCGTCCGTCTCGATGGTCCAATCGATCTTCGAGCGGGTGAACAGGACGACCTTGCCGTCCGGGGAGAAATGCGAGTACCAGTCGGTCTTGGGGCCTTTGGTCAGCGGCTTCGCGTCCGACCCGTCGATATTGGCGATATAGATGTCGTGATTGGCGTCGCGGGAGGTGGACCAGATGATCTTGCCCTTCAGGCCCTTGGTCAACGCCTGCAGCGCGACGGTTTCCGCGGCTTCGGGTTGCACCGGAGCGCCTTTGGGGGGCAGCGCATGCGCGGCCTGCCCGGCGAGGCCGATCAGGATCGCGGCGGCCCATCCGGCGGACGGGCGCGGGAAGCCGGGGATAGACGCTTTTGGTTTCCGGGGGGCTGGGCTATGCGGCATTCGAATTCCTCCTGAAGACGTTTTATAAGGTACAAAAAACGGCCGCTCGCAAAGCGGGATCCGCCCTGCAACCGGTCCCCTACGGACCCGATCTATCCCCCTGAAAAATCGATCTTGCGCGTAAGAAACTTGCGTGTTACGGTAACATCATTTCCTCTTGCCAACTGCGGCCGCCTGCATTAACTTGGGATGGAAAACCAGAACCCGGAAGGCCCATGCAATCCAATCCCATCATCAAGAACCGGATCATCCCTCTCTCCGTTGCCGCGCTGCTGGCCGGCATGTCCGCGTATTCCCTCATCGCCTGCGACTCCGACAAGGGTACGGCCTCCTCGGGCGCCATGGTGACCCTGACCTCGCCCAAGGGCGGCGAAACCTTCAAGGTCGGCGATTCCCTGCGGGTCAAGTGGTCCGTCAAGGACGTTGCGGATGCCCCGGACGCCATGGACGTCGAACTCTCCCCGGACGGAGGGAAATCCTGGGGATATATCCATAGCGGTTCCATTTCGAATACCATGCTCATCTGGGGCAACTACGCATGGGCGGTCAAGGACTCGCTCCTCATCAATGGAGCCAAGGTCGGCCTGATCGGCAAGCAAGCGCTGATCCGCGTGAAGCCGTACGTCAATCCCCAGCCCGCCACGACCGCGACGCTTTCCACCGCCATCAACATCACCGCGCCGACGCCTTGATCGCCAGCGGCCGGGACGCAAGTCCCGCGCCGGCTTTGGCCGCGCCGTTGATCCGGTAGGCCCCGTCCTCGAACCCGATCACCTCCGCGCCCGCAGCCGTCAAGGTCCACGGGCCGCGATGCGCGGCCATTCCGCCGGCGGAGGCCTTCCCGTACGGAATGGCGATGCCCGTCGCGGAACCCGGGAAGAACTTGTTGGCCTGGATCACGGCCACGGCGCGCCGGGCCCATTCCTGCTGCCCCTTGTCGCCGGTATAATGATGGTTGTCCAGCATGGCGATGCCCTTCGAATCCACGAGCGCCGAGAAGGGGAGCTTCCCCGGGATGAGTCGGGTTTGCGCCTGGATGATGCCGGGGAGGAGCAAGGTGGGGCTGAATTCCGCGGTCGCGCCGGCCTCGTATTCGCCCATGACGAAGGGCAGGTTGGGCATCGCCAGGTCGCGGCGGATATCCTTGACCAGTTCGGTGATGTCGTCGGAGAAGGCCCGGCACACGGCCTCGCTTGTGCGGGTGGCTTCCACGGTCCCCAGCATGCATAGGATGCCGCCCAGGGTTACATCCTTCTGTATCGCCTTGGCCGCGCCGACGATCTGCGTATACAGATAGGTGGAGTCCCAATACCGGTTGTCCGAGGGATCCAGGTTGGAGCCGTTGTTGCCGGTGTTCTCCCCGCGGCAGGTGGCCGATAGGCTGGCATTGGTCACCACCCCGAAGTAGTAGTCGGGATAGGCCGCGGACATCCCCTTGAGGAAGGGCATTCCCGGACCCGCCGCGCCGTTGCCCGAGAGCCCGCCGGTCTTGCTGTTCTTCGGCTCCTTGGCGGGAACCCAGGCCTTGGTCGAAACCCGGTAGTTCCAGCACATCGGATTGGCGACGTCGTCCGAATGGGAAAGGTCGATCCCGGCCATGTTGGAATGGCCGATGAGGATATAGACCACGATTTTATCTTTCGGCACGTTGGTCCCGCCCAGCACCACGCCTTGGGCCGGCGCGGCGCGCATGAAAAATGAAAGACATAGGCACAGGCCTATCCTCTTCAACGCCATAACTCCCCCTGACTTGGATTATCCCGGGTCCCCGCCGGAACCGGGCCGATGGCTTTAAATCCCTCGGCCCGGTACCTACCCCGGATCGCATTCCTTGAGTCCGCAATCTATGGCCGCTTCCATGGACCGGCCCATGATTTTTGGAACCAAAACCGGGATTCGGTCTTGGGTTGGTAAAGGAACCCCTAAAAATACGGGGATAAAGCTCCATGGCTGGCGATACGTTTCGCCGCTGGAAACGGAATCTTGCGCAGGCGTCCGGGGATCCACCACTATCCCAAGGGACAGGCGGTGCTATTATCTTTTCCGGGGGCCGCCGTCGCGGGAAGCGTTTCCACGGGATCCGGGTCCCATGAATCTGTTTTCCGGCTGGAAACGGATATTGACCCCGTCGCGCGGCATGCGCCGCGATGTTCGATCGGATACATTAGGTTTAGTGGAGCAAAGGCGAAGATCCCATGACCGAAAATAGTGCCTTTCACCGGGCCTGGAAAACGCGCTTTCCCCTCCTGACGGCGGCCCTTCTGGCCTTCTCCTGCCAGGAACAGGGTACCGGACCGGTTACTCCTCCCAGGATTCCCTGCGAGGATGCGGGCAAGCTCCTGCTTCCGCGCTTCTCCGTCACCACCCATAAGCATCCCGTGAAGGTGCGAGGCAAAACCACCTCCATCCCCGGCATGACATGGGCCGACGGGGATTCCGTCCGGGCCTTTTTCGGCGGAAAGGACGTGAAGCTGGTATTCACCCGGGAACGGGAGATGTACCTGGCTTCCTATACGGGAGGAGAGGCCAAGGTATCCCTCATCTCCCATGGGGATGAAGGCGTCAACGGCGCGGTGGGCTCCATCAACAGCCCGTTGTTCTCGCCGGACGGCAAGAAAATCGTTTTCGCGGGAACCACGCGCGGCAAACCCGGATTCATCCTGGACGCGGTTCCGGGCGAAACGGACGCCTGGCGCGTTCCGCTCGACCCCAAGGCCCACGTCACCGCGGATCCCCATTGGTTCGTGGACAGCGGCAAGACCTTCGTCTACTTCTCCACCCTTCCCGGCCTGGTCAATTACAATCCCAATTGCAGCCAGGTCGCCGGAAGCACCTACCGCGTCCAGGTCTTGGGCGACACCTCGGTGGACTCCATCTCGATCACCGGCATTCCCGGGGCCTACCGCGGCGGCATCTCCAAGGACGGAAACTGGGCGGGAACCTCCTACGCCGCTTCCGCCTTGTATTACAAGCCCGGGAACGAGCTCCACCTGCTCGGCGACAATGAGCAGCAATGCAATCCGTCCATGAATCCCTATCCCGTCGGCAGCACCCATATGGATTACATGATGGTCCTGGCGTTCGGCGGCGTCCCGTACCATACCATCGCCGGGGGGACGGTCCTGGAAGGGCTTCACGAGAACCTTTGGATCTATAACAAGGACAACAAGATCGTCTGGCAGGCCAAGCGTCCGGACGATAAGGTCTACCTGCGCTTCGACAAACCGGAATGGTCGACCCATCCGGATTTCGCGACGGCCGTGGCCCTCAAGTACGAGGAACTGGGCGGGGACGGGGATCTCTACGTCGTGAAGATCGGCGATCTCGCGGACGCGCCGGAAGGCGAATTGCACCAGGCCCAGGCCTATCTCAAGATCGGTTCGGGCGGATTCACCAGCGATTCGTATTCGCATCTCTGGGTGGCCCCGTAGCCGAGGCATTTCACCGGAGACCGCCCGGGGCGAGGGCGTTCCAGTCATTAAAGGGAGCATTGAACATGGGAAAAGCATCCTTCATTTCCTCGTTGGGAAGGCGCGGCGGCCAAGGCCTGCTGATCCTGGCCGCCATCGCCCTGGTCGGCCGCGAAGCCGCCGATCACCTCAAGGGCCGGGACCGGGGCATCCAGGCCGCGGTATGGAGCAATATCGGCGGCTGCGGCAGCAGCGGTGGCGGCGCGGCGGCCGGCGCGGGCAAATGGGTGGGCCGGGGCGTCACCGGGGGCCTGGTGGATCTGGAAATCCTTTCCAACCATACCCTGGGCGGCGACTATCTCTACTCGGCCACGGCCGGATCGTTTACCTTCCATCAGCCTTCCCACCCCAACTATACCGCGGGACTCAGCCTGGCCTGGAAGTCGAACAGCTTCGAGTACGAAGGGTATAAGGTGGCCGAGGATCTCACCTCCCGCATGGATCGCGTCGCGGGAGGGTTCAGCGATCTGGGGCTTTCCTTCAACCGGATATTCGGCAACGAGAACGAGCACTCCTTGGGCGTTTCGGCCTCGCTTCCTACCGGCCAGCATGATATCAAGCGCTTGCATTTCAAGGGCCAGAACATCGAACCGGACGACGTGCGTTGGATGAATCCCTTCGTGCAACCGGGATCCGGCCTGTATTCCCTGGGGCTCAGCTACGAGTGGACCAAGACCAAGGACTGGGGCCTGCTCGTATTCGGAGGCAGCTATACCTCCGCATGGGCCTGGGACAACCAGGGGTGCCGCGACCAGCAAGCGGGCTCGGTCAACGACAAGGTCCTGAGCTGCCAGGCGGCCGGGCCTTCGCCCCTCACGTGGAAATTATGGGAACTGCGGCATCAGGACTTCGGCGGCAACGACAAAATGGATTGGGTGGACAGCTATGGCGCGCCCGGCACCGGAGCGACCGGCGCGGACGGCGTCAGCATGTTCGGTTATATCGGGCACAAGGAGGAGTCTTCCACCCAGAACGTGGGCCTCACCCTCTCGGTCCCCTTGGCGCCGACCTACTATTGGGAATACGGGGGAGGTTCGCTGGACAACCGCGTCAGCACGCGCATCCGGACCAACGATTATACCTTGAAGCTCAGCGCCGGCCTGGAAATCA
This sequence comes from Fibrobacterota bacterium, assembly GCA_028287465.1. Taxonomy (GTDB): domain Bacteria; phylum Fibrobacterota; class Fibrobacteria; order UBA11236; family UBA11236; genus Chersky-265. Next base: position 33,879 of record JAQBPO010000076.1, on the reverse strand, counting down.
CCAATCCCAACTTCCCCATCTTCCTCTCCCTGGGAGTCCCGTACGTGCTGAACGACATCTTCGCGCGGGGGAGGCTGGTGGATCCGCAAAACTACGTGGGGACGGTGGGCATCAAGGGCACGTTCTTCTAAGCGGGAAACCCGCCCGCGCCGACAGGCCGGGCCTCCGTTCAGCGCATGACCGCCGTGCCGCGGGCCTTACCCGCGGGGCTTGCCGGCCCCTGCCGGACTACTGGGCCTTTTCGGCCCACAGCGCCCAGTAACGGGGGCGTTTATCCTTGAAGTAATCGTCCTCGACCGCGCCGGTGAAGACGCCGTCCAAGGGCGAAAGGACCAGGTAATGCGCGTCGCCCACCTGGAAGGACTTCACGTTGCCGCCCACCTTGGCGTCCTGCTCGTCCTTGATTTCCTCGCGGGCCAGGCGGGGATTGTAATGCCCCACCAGGATCTCGGAATCCGCATAGGTCCCCTGGATCACCTTCAGCACCTTGTACTTCATGACATAGGCGTAGTTATAAAGCTCGTTGGCCGGGAACGCCCCCGGGATCTCCATGAGGCGGGCGGTGATGACCAGCTCGCCTTCAACGGGGGGCTTGGAGGGCACGGTCAGCCCGGCCGCCTGGGACTCCGAGGCCGAGGAGCCGGATGCGCCGGGAACCTTTTCCTTGCAGGCCGTCAAGGCCAGCGCGGACGAAACGAAGATCGCGAATGCGAACGGTGCGGAGGGTAACCCTGGTTTTATCATGCTTTCCATTCTAGAAACTTTCCCGGGGTTTTGCGCGCGCGCAAGGCCTTCGGGATTCACGGCTTGAGCCATTCCTTGTCTTCCGCGAACCCGGGCGGGACTTCCACCCAAAGCCAGGGCCAATAGAGGCCGGAAACATCGAAGGCCTTGCCCGTGGTCTTCACGGTATCCGGGCGCAGCACTTCGAGATAGGTCGAGTCCTTGAGGTTGATCAGGTAGATCCGCTCCTGCAGGCCGGTATTGTCGTACCCCACCGCCGACTTGAAGAACCGATCCACGTTCAGGGTGGCCGTGGCGAAGTAGGGATGGCTTGACCATTCGCAATGATGCCACTTGATGTTGGAGACCGACGGCGTCGCGGTTTCTACCGGGTGGGCGAAGGCGGCGGGACGGGAGAATCCCTTGATGAGGTTCTTGGCCCCGTCGCTGATGAGGATGGTCTGCCATTCGCCCCATGGCTTGCCGCCATCGATGGCCGGGGAGGAGCCTTCCGTATTCAGGTACAGCATGGTATTGGTGGCGATGCGGCTGGAGGAGATCGACGCATTGCAGGATTGGATCAGGTTGTAGGACAGGGTGTCCGCGCGCCCCTTTTCGCCCTTGAGGTCCAGCATGGCCACATGGCCCCCGCCCCCGCACAGGTAACGCCCGTCCCAGGAGAGGCCTCCGGTAAAGCTTCCCGAGGCCCATAGGACCTTGGGCGCATCCACCACGGGAACGGCGCCGGATACGTCCACTTCCGCCTGCATGGTCCGGCCCTTGCCTTCCCAGGCCACGTTGGGGGCCTTGGTGGTGTAGAGGACGGTGAGTTTGCCCGCGGGGTTCTGCACGAAGCGCGGCTCGCAGGCGCTGTCCGCGGCGATCAGGAGCGGTTTAGCCGTTTCCTCCAGCTTCACCAGGTAGACGGAACTATGGGAGTTTTCGGGGCTGCCCGCTTCCGTGCCCGTGCCGCTGGCGTATACGGCCCACTTGCCGTCCGGGGAGATGACCGGCACCTCCGGAGCCTTGGCCGCCGCGATGACGTGGATGGCGGGCGTGGCGGTCTTTTCCGAGAAGTCGATGAAGCACAGGGCGCCGGAAGGCGAGGTCAGATCCACGTAGATCAACTTGGCGTTGCCGCCTGCGCCACCCCCCATTCCGGCGGCGAGGAAGGCGGCGACCTCGGATACGGAGGCGGAGGCGATGGGGGTGAAGGCGCGCCCGGAAGCGCCTGCCTTGACCGGATCCTCGCAACGGATGACCGCCAGGGAGGCGGCGGCCAGGAGGGCCAGGTGGGCCAGAACGGTCGGACGGAAAGCAGGGCCGGGTCGCCTCTGGCTAGAACGGCGCTTAAGGCGTGTAAGGCGCGGAGGGAGGGCATGGAGGTTATTTGGCATGGGACTTCCTTACCGGGCGACCCGGATGCGCGTTGCGGCCACGGCGGAGGGCTGGGAGCCGGCGCGGGTTCCGTTCGCGAGGGTCCGCCCCAACAGGTCCAGGGTGCGCGTCGAGACGAATGCCGCCGGGGCCTGGGCCCGCTTGCGGAGCGAGGTGACGGTTCCGGTCCAGGGGATGGAAACCGTGGTGGTGGAGCCGCCGGCTATGGCCTTGTCGGGTTCGGTTCCCGGGATTTCCTTGACCGCGGCCCCGGTATAATCCATCAGGGTGACGCTGTTGATCTTCCCGGTGCCTCCCTTGGAGACCACCTGGAAGAAGAAGCGCGCATCCTTGCCCGTGAGCAAAGGCGCGAAGTCCGTGAGGTCCAGGCCGATCTCGATGGTAGAGCTCATGCCCTTGCCCGCCATGGGGGAAGCGCCGCCGGCATAGTTGAACGCTCCGGCGAAATCCTTGGTCTTGGTCGGCGCCGTGGCCGCGGCGGTCGGGGCCACGCCCGCCAGCAGGGCGATCTTGTTCCGCGAATCGTGGGTGATGCCGATCTTGAAGGTGAGCTTGGGGCTGTAGTCCTTCCGCACGCGGCAGAACATGACCGGCGTTCCCTGGCTGGTGGCCAGGGAGCTCCCGGCCCGGAAAAGCTTATAGGGGGCCCAATAGATGCCGTCGCCCCAATTGTTGACGCACATGTAGCTGCCGCCCGCATGGGCGTCGTCGTAGCCGCAGATGACCAGGGCGTGGCCGCCGCCGCTGCCCAGGTCGGTGAAGGTGCGCCGCCCGTTGATGGTGGCGGTGGGCATGCTTTCGCTGTTGATCTGGAAGGTGAGCAGGCCGCCTTCCGCGGAACCGTCCGCATGATCGACCAGGTATTGCTTGATCGATTCGTCGTTCGCCGCGATGCTGGCGTCGATCTTGTAATACTCGCTGGCGCGCGCCTTCATGGCCTTGTAGTACTTGTCGTACCCGGTCATCCAGCCCGCGCCGCCGTTGCCCCATTCGAAACCGCCGAAGTCCGCGGTGGTGGGCGCGCCCGTTTCCTTGAGGATGTCGAAGGCCTCCACGAACATCCAGCCGTCCCCGCCTTCGGCCTGGTTGCCTCCGTTCAGGAAGTGGTAGGTGTATTCATAGGGGAAGTAGGGGGTGCTACCGCTGGAGGGGACATTGAGCATGCGCTGCGCCTCGTAGCCGTAGACGAAGGAGACGGCGGTGGCGTTGGCGCAGCTCCAGCCCTGGATGCTCCAGCCGCTATAGGGCGGCATCCATTTGGACTTGGTGAGATCGGCGCTGGCGGGCAAGGGGTGCTTGACGCGGTCCTTGTATTCGGCGGGAAGGGTGAAGGTGGGGATGGAATTGAATTTCGCGGCGCTGACCGGATCGAACAGGCCCCGGATGGGGGTCTGGGAAAATACCGGGAGGCAGCATCCTCCCACCAACCAGGCCGTGATTCGGTTATTCATTGGCGGTACCCCGTTCCCGGGATCGGATCCGATCCCGGAAGATTCAATTATGGAAGGTGAAGAAACCGGTCTTGGCCGGGAATTTCTTGGTGTAGTCGTAGACCTGGAGCATCACGCCCGGACCCGCGGTGATGTCGGGGCTGTCTTCCGACTGGATCCACGAGAGGGTGTCCATCTGGATCCCCTCCTTGCGGACCTTGGATTTTATCAGCTGCCAGGATTTGGCGGAATCGATGCTGTAATTGATGGTGATGCCGCTGGTGAACCGGGTATAGTCGCTCTTGGTGATGATCTTGACGGTGTCGCCCAGCTTGAAGCTATCGCCGGTCTTGGGCGAAAGGATCTGGATGACGGGTTCGGCGGCGGCCTTGTCCTCGGTGGTGCAGCGCGCGGTCAGGAGGGGAAGCAAGGCAAGGCAGGCGAGAATGGAAAGGCGCTTGAGGGAACGGGAGGCGGAAGGCTTGGGAATCATCGGTAGAGTCGCTCCTGAAGGGGTGAGTCATTATCCATTATGGCCGGAATGGATGCATCCGGAAGGTCATCCTTAATTGAACATTTAAACAAACAGTCCAATTGGATTAAATGGGGCGCGCCCGAAAAACCGTTTTTCCCCATGAAACGAGAGAAACCCAAGGGGGGACCCGGACGTTCCGGATCGCGATCCGCGCGTGACGGGCCCGAAAACCTAGGGGAGGATGCGGACCGCCGCGGACCGGGTGGCGTCGCCTTGCGACAATTTCACGATGAAGGCTCCCGATCCCAGGCCATGCCCCGCGTTCAAGGGCAGGGAATTCAGCCCCGCCTTGCCGTTCCCGTGGAACAGGCTTTCCCTGAACAGGCCGCGCGAATCGAATACGCTCACGTCCACGGCCGAGGCGGCCGGCAACCGGTAGCGCACTTCCTGCAGGCCCGTAATGGTGTTGCGGGCCACCATGAGGGCGGGATCGTTCACCACCCGCAGTTTCCCCTCCGAGAAAATGACCGAGGCGGTGGCGGGGCGGTACTGCTCCAGCATCCTGAAGATCTGGGCATGCCTGGCCGAACCCTGGACCGCCCATTGCATGATCCCGCCGAAACCGTTGTTGATCGAGAACTGGACCTTGCCCTTGGCGGTAGCCGAGTCCACGTCGACCATGGATCCCCCGCCGCCGATTCCGATTCCCACGCCCAGCTTGGCTTTGGGTACGCCGCGGCTGGTGAACTCCTTCATCTCCTGGGTCATGCCCGCCAGGTTCACGTCGTAGCTCATGGTATTCATCATGTCCACGTAGGGATGGGCCGTATAGCAGTGCGCGGCGAAATATCCGCCCCCGGCGATGGTGAGCAAGGGCGCCGGCGTGATGGCGTTGAGGGAATCGCGGAGCTCTTTGTGCAGGGCGAGGAATTTCGCGTCGTCGAAGTTCTCCTCCCAATCCGTATCGATCCCGTCATAGCCGTACTTACGCATGAAATCCAGCAGGTTCTTGACGAACTTGTGGATGTTCTCCGGGGCGCAGGCGTTCTTGAAGCGATCCTTGGCCTGGGCGCCGCCGATGGAGAAAACGATCTTCACGTTGTTCTTGTGGGCTTCCGCCACGGCGGCCTTGCAGTTGGCGTCGCTCAGCCCGTTGCTGTTGACGTCCAGGGATCCGTCGTTGTTCGGGAATACCGTGAAGTGGGCGATGTGGGTGAACGCCGCCCAATCGATCTGGGCGGGCTTGTACCCCCCGTCCTGATCCCAGCCGCAATAGTAGCCCAGGGACCAGCCCACCTTCTGGGTCTGGGCGGAGACGATGGCGGAAAGCGACAAGGCCGCGGCGAGCAAGGATGCGTTCTTCATGGACCCTCCCCTGTTGTTCCAGGGTTGTTCTCCGGCTAATTGAACTCTTTAACCGGGGGCCGGATCGGGATAAACCGGGGATCCGCGATTTTCCGTTTTTTCCCGTGAAACATGGGGGGGGAACGGGCCGGATTCAGCCGTTCACGAATTTCATGGAGGCTTCGGGATACCGCAGGCCGGAGGCCGCGCCCTTGGGGGCCGCTTCGTTGATCTTTTCCAGCTCATCCCGCGTGAACCTGATTTCCGCGGCGGCCACGTTCTCCTCCAGGTAACTCCTGCGTTTCGTACCCGGGATGGGCACGATATCGGATCCCCTGGAAAGGACCCAGGCGAGGGCCAATTGGCTCGGCTTGACCGACTTGGCCTTCGCCAGCTCGGTGATCCGATCCACCAAGGCCAGGTTCTTGGCGAAGTTCTCCCCCTGGAAGCGCGGGGAGTGGCGGCGGAAGTCGTTTTCCTCCAAATCGCCGATGGAGCGTATCTTCCCGGCCAGGAAGCCGCGCCCCAGAGGGCTATAGGCCACGAACCCGATTCCCAGTTCGCGCACGGCGGGAAGCACGGCATCCTCGGGATCGCGGCTCCACAGGGAGTATTCGGTCTGCAGGGCCGAGATGGGGTGGACCGCGTGAGCGCGGCGCAAGGTTTCCGGTCCCGCCTCGCTCAGTCCCAGGTAGCGGACCTTGCCCTCGCGGACCAGTTTGGCCATTTCGCCCACGGTTTCCTCGATCGGGGTCTTGGGATCCACCCGATGCTGGTAATAGAGGTCGATATGATCCACCCCCAGCCGTTTCAGGGACGCCTCGCAGGCCTGCCGCACATAGGCGGGATTGCCTTCGATGGATCGGGCCGCCGGATCCTCCGAGCGCTTTAGGCCGAATTTGGTGGCGAGTACGATCCTGTCCCGGCGTCCCTTGATGGCCTTGCCCACCAGCATTTCGTTGGTGAAGGGGCCGTATGCGTCCGCCGTGTCGAGGAAGTCCACGCCCAGCTCCAGGGCCCTATCCAGGGTGGCCAGGGATTCCGCTTCCTCCGTCGTCCCGTAGAATTCGGACATGCCCATGCATCCCAGCCCGATGAGGGAGACTTCCAATCCCTGGGTCCCGACCTTCCTTTTTTCCATGTCCCGCTCCTTTATCCGATAGTCCGCGCCCAAGATAGCTTTCACCCGATCGCGGCGCACGCAAAATCCGGGAAGGTCGGGGAGGGGAGGAAATGCCGAAGGGTGGGGAATGGCCCGATGCGTACGAGGTAACCTGGAAAGTACGGAAGGCCGGAAAAATATTTCCGGGGGAAAACGGTACCGGATCCCGGACTTCCGCGTCTAAAATGCGCGGCTCACGGGATAAACCGCGCCGGAACGGAAGGCGAAGACAATGGGCATGCGATGATGGAACCTGGTCTCGGTGGGGGACGCGCAGCGCACGGCCTTCAGGGATCGCAATGATGACTTGCAGCCGGCCTGGGTGTCCGACAATCCCATGGCGGGACTTACCGCCGGAGAAGGATGTTTCTTTCCGGGACCGCGCTCTTCCTTCCGGCCGCATCCACCATCCATCCATCCGTCCCTGGACCTGTCGCGTATCCGTATCCGGTTCCGTATGATCCGGCAGCGGGCCAGGCTCCCCAAGCCGCCGGCGCTCCCGATACCCGCAAGTTACGCCCGGCGGGAGGACGCAGGACCTTGACGGTGGCCCGCGTTTGCTGGAAGACCCACCGATGCATCGCCGGATCCTTGCCCGCCGGCTTCCAGGATTCGTGGCCGTATCCCATGCTCGCCGGATACTCCGTGTATTTGAACCGCTTGCCGCCCACGGTGCGGATGGCCTTCGCCAGATCCTGGGTGAAATGCACCGGAACGGTGGGATCGTCCACCTCATGGAAGGTCCAGATGGGGATCCTATCGAAGATGGCCGCTTTGGACGTGTCGCCGCCGCCGCATACGGGCACGGCCGCCGCGAACCTGTCCGGCTGCTTGGTGATGGCGTACCAGGTTCCCGCCCCGCCCATGGACATCCCGGAAATGTACTCCCGGTCCAGGTCGATGGAGAACTCCTTTTCGATCGCGTCCAGGATCCCGAACACGGCCTGGAGGTTGTCGGTAATGGGGGTATTCTCGAACTTGTAGTTCCCGAAGGTGGAGCTTACCACCCACCACTGGTCGGCCGGGCACTGCGGCGCGATGACGAAGGTGGGATTGTCCTTTTGGATGGAATCGTCCGCCCACATGTTGGTGAAGGCGTGGTTCAGCTGGGAGGTATTGTTATTGCCCCGTTCCCCCGCGCCATGCAAGGCCAGCATCAACGGGTATTTCCTCCCGGCCTGCAGGTTCTTCGGGATGAAGAGACGGTAGGGAATGGATTTCGCGGCGGAGATCCGGAAGGATCGGGCCTGGAAATCGGCGACCGCCGCGGCATCCGGCCGGCCGCCGGCGAACAACAGCGCTGCCGGAACGAGGATGGAAAGGTGTTTCGAAAAGTTCGAGATTCCGGTTCGATTGCGCATGTTACCCCCTGTGCCGGGCTTCCCCGGCTGGCGGCTTTGGGCGGACATGCCGGCGCTTGGGGTGGGTGTTCCAAGGCATGAACCGCGCCAAAGCCGCGAGCCGGGAAAGGATCGGGCGACGTCGGAAAGATATCCCGGAGGGTCCCGGGGGATGCGCCCTTTATGGAGAATCCGGTTTCGGATTGAAAGCGCCGGATTGGGCCGGTATTTGGGGCGTATTCGTCCATAAAGCCGCCATTCGTCCCCGGCCGGTCCGGGGAATGACGCGCCGCCGATTTTCACATGTGTGAATGCCTGGCGTTCGGATCCGCGCGTGCGCTTATATTCATGCAAGCATGCCGGGAAGGGTTCCCGGTTCGACGGATCGAAGGTTGGAGCGCCATGATGTGGAATCGAACGAAGCGAATCGCAGCCCTCCTGTCCGGGGCGCTCCCCTTCCTGGCCGCCGCGCCTGCGGGAGCGGCTTCGTTCCATGTCGATGGCCTGGGCGGTTCCGATGCCGCCTCGGGCACGTCCGCCGATCAGGCTTGGAAGACCCTGGAGCGGGCGAACAAGGCCGTTCTCAAGCCGGGCGATTCCCTGCTGTTCAAATGCGGCGGGCAATGGCAGGGGCAACTGGATCTGCGCGCCTCCGGCGTCGAAGGGGATCCCGTCACGGTGGGAGCCTACGGCGCCGGGGACGCGCCCCTCTTCACGAATCCGGACAAGGGATCCGCCAATGCCATCGATGTCTCCGGCGATTGGAACGTGGTCACCGGCCTCAGGGTGCGGGACGTCCTCATGGTCGGCATCAATGTCGGCCTGGGCTCGGAACACAATGTTTTCCGGAAGGTGGAGGCGTCCGGATGCGGATTGGGCATGTACATCGCCGGCCGTTACAACCTCGTGACCGAAAGCCATTTCCACGACCTGCATACCATGGTCAATACCCCGGGCGGGAACGACGATAACGGGGCCGTCGGCGTGGTGATCGCGAATTCGGATATCGAGGTCTCTTACGGACTCTTCGTCAATTGCATCGGCCCCAGCTATGATTATGTCGTGGACGGAGGCGCCGTCGAGATCTGGGCGGAAAGGGACGTCAGGAACGTCCATATCCACCATAACCGGGTCCGGCGCTGCTGCGGATTCTTCGAGGTGGGCGGATTGGGCTTCGCGGTGGAAGGCGTGCGAGTGGCCTACAATGAGCTCGTGGACTGCTTCGGCCTTTCCTTCCTGCTCTTCAACAATAGCGGGGATTACTCGATCGCCCTGAAGGACTACCGCTTCGAGAACAATACCGTCATCGTCCACGACTGCCCGGGGGAAAGGGTCTGGACCTGCGTTTCCTTCATGGTCCCCTCCGACCCCGGCGTCTTCACCATGCGGAACAACCTGTTCTACGTGTTCAACGCGGATCGCATCCTCGATAAGGCGACCGCTCCCGTCACCGATCGCAACCTCGTCTTCCACGGCGGCACGGCCTGGTTCGACAAGAATTTCGCCGCCGCCGCCACCGATATCCTGGGCAAGGATCCCCTCTTCGCCGATCCGGGGTCCTGCGCCGTGAACGGCGATTATCGGCTCAAGGAAGGAAGCCCCGCCATCGATGCGGGCGCGGCCCTGGGATATTCCGCGGATCTCAAGGGAGAACCGGTTCCCGGAGGAACGCATCCGGACATCGGCGCCTACGAATCCAGGCCCGGCGGCGTCCCCTTGGCGGCCCCGGGATGGGCCGGTGCAGGGAATCGAAGCCGCTATGCCCGACCCATTCCGGTTGACGCCGCAGGAAGACCGCGCCTTCGCGGGGGGATGGCTAGGTTTTCCCGGCCAGGGATCGTTCCAGCGCTTCCGTCACCCTCGCATTGAACATGGGGATGTCGTCCGGCTTGCGGCTGGTGATGATGTTCCCGTCCTCCACCACCGCCTGATCCACCCAATTCGCCCCGGCGTTCCTCAGGTCCGTCTTCAAGGACGGCCAAGACGTCACGGTCCGTCCCCGCACCAGGTCCGCCTCCGCGAGCAGCCAGGGACCGTGGCAAATCGCGGCGATGCATTTGCCCTCTTCCTGGAACGCCTTGACGAATTCCACCGCGGCCGGGATCATGCGGAGCCGGTCCGGATTGATGACGCCCCCGGGCAGGATGAGGGCGTCGAAATCCGAGGCGTCGGCCTTTTCCAGCCGGATATCCACCGAAATCGATCGGCTCCAGTTTCCGTTCTTCCAGGCCGCGATGGAACCGGGTTTCGGGGAGACCAGGGAAACCTCCGCGCCTTCTTCCTTGAAGGCCGCGACCGGTTCCCCGAATTCGGATTCCTCTACCCCGTCGGTCGCCAATACGGCTATTCTCAGGCTTTGCAGACGATTGCGCATAATGGGCCTCGTTGGTCTGTTCCCTATAAACAAGCTATTGGCCGGAAGCGGGGCAATGAGCGGCCGTAATCCGGCGGCCTCGCGGCCTCAGACCAAACGCTGCTTTTCCAAGCGCTGGATCTGCACCACGCGGGAATCCTGGACGATGATTTCCACCGATCCGTAGCGCAGACCGCGCAAGGCGTTCAGGATGAACTGGATTTCATTGCGGCCGGTCTCATGGACGGGCCGGTAATCGCCCTGGTTATTGTTCGGGATCCCATCTTCCATCTTCGTTCCTCCGGAAAAATCATGCGGGTCCTCTGGCGGACCGGTCGGAAACCGCGTTGTTGCTTTGGATCCTCACCACTCTCGAGGCGCGGATGGTGACTTCCACCGATCCGTACGGGACTCCGTTCAGGGCCTCCAAGACCGAGAGCAAATCACTTCTGCTCCATTTCTCCAGGACTACGAGGACGCGTTCCGGGCCGGACGGCCCGGCCAACGGCCGATTCATTTTAAGGAGGGATGCGGATCGTTTGGAATACTTAAACATATAATCTCTATAGGTACAGTAGAAATATGGATTCCAAAGGGTGATTTGGCAAGTAAAAAATCAGTCTACCGCCGTTTTCACCCTTTAGGACCGGGCTCCACCGGGGTTTTGGCCGGGGTATACCAGATGGGCGAGGACCAACCGCGCTCCTGCAAGGTGGCGGGAGCGTCCTTCGGCAGCGGCTGGCCATTCCTGGCAGCCAAGAGGGTGGACCAGCGGGGCGTGGGGATTTCCAGGACGCGCAGGTAGTATACGGCGGGCGCCGCCGCGTCGAATTCCGGATCCTCCCAGACCGCGGCCAGTTCGGTGCCTCCGATTGTGTTCCCGTACTTTCCCGTATGGGTATCCACGGTGTTACCCACCGGCTTCACCTGGCCTTTAGCATCCGCCTTGCGATCGCCGGACCAGGCGACGTTGAAGATTCTCTCCTGGTGCCTGCCGCCCTTGAGCCAGACCTTGATGATCTGGACGCGGTCCAGGTTGGCGCCGTTGGGATCCTTGGCGGCCCAGACTACGAAGCGCGGGGGACGGGATTTGCCCGCCCGCGCGGGAAGGTCGCCGCCCATGGGGACGCCGGAGCCATAGGCGGCGGAAACCCAGTCCTTTTCCTTCAGCAGATCCTTGCCGAAATCCCAGCCGCCGAAAAGCCTGAGCTTGAGGCGGGATCCGGACGTCGCGAAGGTCTCCTTGCGGCGCAAGGCGTCGTAGATGGATTCCCGGGTGTTCCTCTCGGCCCAGACCGCGGCCAGGTTTCCCGAACCGGTTTCCCGTACCTTGAACGGCCCATGTTCGCCATCCCCATCGTCCTTGCCGGCTTTGCCCGGCGCGTCCCCGGAGACCCCGGCCAGCGCCACCTTGATGCTCTTGCGGGAAGCGCTATCGTTCCCGCCGATGTTCCCCTCGTAAGCTGCCTCGTCGGATTGGGACAGGCCGCCATGGAAATCCGAGCCGCCCACCACTCCGTATTTAAAAGGGTTCGCTCCCGTCCGCTTCTCCAATTCCAATCCCCGTCCTAATGCGTCGCGCACATAGCTTCCGCCCGGCGCGCTTTTCTTGGGGGAGATCAGCAAGTGGTCGAAGATCTCGAAGTTCGCGAACTCATCGTTCGGCGAGAGGGCGGGATGGGTTTCCGATGCGCCCTTGTTCTGGGAAATCTCGGTCAGCGGCTCGTTCTCGGCGCGCCGCAAGGCGTAGGCTTCGTCGATGGGCTTCCCATTGCTATTGTTCCAATCGTACATGAGTCCGTTGCTCGCGTTGGCGTTGTGGGGGATGGCCAGGGCCTCCACTCCCTGCTTGCGCTGGGCGTCCAGGAAGGCCCACAGGTCCTCGGGCTTCCAAGAATCCCCGGAGGTATAGGGATAAGGGGCATGGTCCCCCCGGAAGATCACGTTGCGGTGCAGATTCTGGCCGTCCGGCATGGAAGTCCATTCGTACCCGATGAAGGTTGTGAATTTTCCGGGCTGGTAATTGTCATTCGCGGCCTTCACGTAACGTTCCCAGGCTGTACGCGAACCCGGTTTGAGATCGAAACCGTCCACGGCCTTGCCGCTCAGCAGATCCTTGAGCCGGCGCCAGAATACGCCGGGTCCTTCGGCCCTTACGCTCTTGCCGAACGCGCTCTTGGAGATGGGGCTTTCGGGGTCGTCGAGATCCCTGAACGCGCCGATATTCTCGGAATGGTCCGTCACGGCCAGGAAGTCGAGCGGCTCCTTCCGGCGCACGGCCTCGCCGAGCACGTGCACGGTGTCGCCCTTGGCGAAGCGGTACGCCTGCTCCGGGGTCGTCTTGGTCCCCATCATGACATAGGCGTCGAAGGAATAGGAGGTGTGCAGGTGAAGGTCGCCGTAGTAGGCCTGGCGCGCGGGCCCTTCCGTGGCCGAGGCGGACGAAGCGGCCGATGCCGCGGTTGCGACCAACGCGGTGGCGAACACGCCCGCGGCCAGGGCCACGGCGGTCGAGAGGGCGGACCCTGGTGAACGGGATTCAATCGGTTTCATGGAGACTCCTTGATGAGCGTGAATGGTTTCGATGGGAATGTTCAGCGGAAAAGCGGTAGGGCGCGCTGCAGGAACCAGAAGGCCGCGCAGGATCCTATTCCGTAGGCCGGGGCCCATGCGGTCCAGGCGGGCAGGCGTGGAATGGCGCGGCGCAGGGCCCAGGCCAGGGAGAGCAGTACCGACACGAACAGCAACTGGCCGGCCTCAACCCCCAGATTGAACAACAAGAGGGACAGGGGTACGTCCTCTTTGGGAAGCCCCGTTTCGGCCAGGGCGCCGGCGAAGGCCAGGCCGTGCAGGAGGCCGAAGGCGAAGGCGAACAGCCATGGCGCGCGCGCCGCCACGCCGGGACGCCCCTGCCCTTGCCCGACGAGTTCCACGGCGAGGAAGACGATGCTCATGGCGACCAACGCTTCGATGAGGGGTCCGGGAAACCGGACGAAACCCAGGGCGGCGGCCGATAAGGTGAGGCTATGCGCGGCCGTGAAGGCGGTGATCGTCCCTGCGAGCCTCCGAAGGGAGGGAACCAGCAAGAGCAGGCCGGTCACGAACAGCAAGTGATCCGTACCCGTAAGGATGTGCTCCACGCCCAACCTGAGGTAAGCGGCCACGGGCAGGCCCTGCTTTTCCGGCTCCAGGCGCAAGGACGTCCGGCTCGGCCTGAGGATATCCTTCACCTTGCGTCCGTCCGCCCAGGAAACGCGCACCAGCACGTCGGTCAGGGTATTCTCCAGGCCCTCCACGGAAAGGGTCCGGCCCTCGAGCCCCTCGGGGCCGGCATCCAGGCCTTTCCAGACCTTGATGGCGAAGGCGGGGCCGGCATCGACCTCGGCCGGCGGCGATTCCAGCCATCCATTGGAAATATGGGGAACCAGCTTGATAGCCGCTTCGCCCCGCCGCGGTTGCTTCCATACGGCGGAAAAGGATCCGTCCGCCTCCTCATGCAAATCCAGGAAAGCCGGACGCACCTCATGCGCGGAACCGGGAGCGGGAAACAAGACCGCCAGGACCAATGCCATGGCGACTAGACCCCGGATTCCCCTGGCAATCGTACGAACGGGCCCCGGCATCACCGCACCACCCGGTAGCGGGCTTGGATCGCTGCGAAAGCCTTGTCGTTCCCGGCTTGGCGGAAATCCGCCAGCCAATCGGCGCGGACCTTGTCGCGGACCTGGCTGAAAACCGCGACGGGAGCCTGCCTGGAGGCGATGCGCACCAAATGCTCGCCGTAACCGGAATGATACGGACCGGCCCATCGCCCCGTCCTGGCGGCGAAAAGGCCGTCGACCAAGGGGGATTCGCCGAAGATCCGCGCCACCGCCATCCGGTCGACCCCGGCGTAATCGTATTGGTCGGGGAAACGGTCCCCCAGCCCGGGCGCCCGCTCGGTTCCCGATTCCCGGAGGGCGGCCAGGACCGCTTCCGCCCTCCGGCGGGCGGCTTCCGGACCGCCCCGGTCCGGTGAAAAATAGATATGGGTGAAGGTGGCGCGCTCCGGTTCCGCGTAACGGCCGCGGTGGGACGCGAACCATTCCATCAGCTCCACGTCGGCCGGCTCGCGGGCGGCGACGCGATCCAGCTGGAGGAATTCGAACTTCTGGGCCACGCGCCTGCGGATGATCTCGTCTCCCTTGTCGAGTTCGAGCTCCTTTCCCTCGCGGAACAGGACCTCTTCGCGGATTTCCCTTCCAATCAAATCCTTAAGCTGGGCTTCGGAGGGCGCGGTGCCGTATTGGTTCGCGAAGTTCCGGGCGATGCGTTCTTCCTCCGCGTCGCCCATGCGTATGAGGTGCCTGTCCCCATCCCCGGCGAACCGGGTCGACAGCCCGTAAAGGACGGCCCCCGCCAGGATGAAATGCACGAGCGGCTCGCGCAGCGCGGTTCGCAGGACCTTGGCCGCCTTTCCCCGCGGCCTTGCGGAATGGGACGGGCCGCGCGGATCGTTTTGCGTGGGCCTCGGCCCGGGCGCGGTTTCCGATCGATTCAGGATGTGGATCATGTTCTCTCCCGGTAATGGGGCATGGCGAGGCTCCTATGCATGGTTCAGGCCGCCCAGTCCAGCCGCGCTTCGGCGAGCGGGCGTCCGGCGGGCTCGAGGGACTCGGCTTCCGCCGTTTCCGGTCCGGTGAATTCCCTGAGGATGTCTTCCTTGATCTCCAGGAAACGCGGATCCGAACGGCGACGCGGGCGGGGCAGGGGGATCCTGAGCTCGCGCCGGATGCGGCCCGGTCCGGGCTCCATCACGATCACGCGGTCCCCGAGGAATACGGCTTCCTCCACGTCGTGGGTCACCAGGATCATGGTGATGCCTTCCTCTCTCCAGATGCGCTCGAGTTCCGCCTGCAGGCGGGACCGGGTCAAGGCGTCCAAGGCACCGAAAGGCTCGTCCAGGAGGAGCAATCCGGGACGGTTCACCAGGCCGCGCGCGATGGCGACGCGCTGGCTCATGCCGCCGGAAAGTTGATGCGGATAGGCCTGGGCGAATTTCTCCAGGCCTACCAGTTTGAGGTGTTCGGCGACGGCCTGGCGCTTATCCGCCTTGGAAAGCCCGGAGTTCTCGAGGGCCAGGGCGATATTGGCCTCCGCCGTCAGCCACGGGAGCAGGCGCAGGTCCTGGAACACGATCCCGCGATCCAGGCTCGTACCGCGTACGGGGGCGCCGCCGATGGAAATCTCCCCTTGGAATTCGTCATCCAGGCCGCTGATGAGGCGCAGCAGGGTCGATTTGCCGCAGCCGCTGCCGCCTACGATGCTGACGAACTCACCGGGACGGATGGAAAGGTTGATGCCGTCGAGCGCCTGCAAGGAGCCTTTGCGGCCGTTGGCGGGAAAGGCCTTCCCCAGGTTCCGGATTTCCAGGATTCCTTTTGTCGTCATGATGTCTACCTCAGGCTTTAAGGGTTTGCGGTCGATGGCGGAGAAGCCGCCGGCCCAGGGCATGGGCCCCCTGGTTGAGGGCGAAGCCGACGCTCCCCAACAGGATGATTCCGATGAAAACGATTTCCAGATGGAAGGACTCCGCGCCGTTGAGCAGGATGCCTCCGACGCTCGGCCCCGCGCTCATGAAATACTCCACGCCCACCGTGGCCAGCCAGGTGAGGATCAGGGCCACCTGCACTCCCGTCAGGATGGACGGAAGGGCGGAAGGGAGGATGACCTTGCGGAGGCGCTGCCAGGGATCCAGGCGGTAGGCGCGAGCCAGCTCCAGCTGGGACTTGGGCACGGAGCGGATGCCTTCCAGGGTGTTCAAGGCGGCGGGATAGAATGCCGCCAGGGCGATGAAAACGATTTTCGACGCTTCGCCGATGCCGAAGACCATGGTCAGCAAAGGGATCCAGGCGAAGATGGCGATGGCCTTCAGGAAATGCAGGGTGGGCGCGCCCAGGCGGTAGGCCCAGGGGGACCATCCTAGAACGCCTCCCGCCGCCAGACCGGCCGCCGCGCCGAGAAGGAATCCCGCCAGGTCGCGCAGCAGGCTTTCGCCCAGGGCCAGCCATAGGAAGCCGTCCCGGTTGAGGCCTAAGGTGGCCTGCCAGACCTGGGCGGGCGAGGCCCAGATTTTCCGATCCACCCAATGGAAGCGGGTGGCCAGGGCCCAAAAGGCCAGGATGGACGCGGGCAGGATGGATTTCCAGAGCCACCGGCGGATTTCCGCGCCGGCCGATCCGCGACGCTTGTGCAGGCTCTTTTGGAGCATCGGGAAGGTCATGCCGCCGCCTCACCCGTGCGCCAGGCCGTGAACGTGCCTTCCAATCGCGCCAATCCCGCGTCCAGGATCCAGCCGATGATCCCGACCGCGACGATGGCGACCAGCACCAGGTCCAGCTGGAACGCCTGGCGTCCCCAGCTCATCAGGTAACCCAGGCCTTCCGAACCGACCAGGAGTTCCACCACCACCAGGGAGGCCCAACCATTGGCGAGCCCGAAGCGGATGCCGGTGAAAATCTGCGGCACCGCCGCCGGGAGGACGACCTTCCGGAGCGACTGCGTCCGGCTCAACCGGTAGGCGCGCGCCACCTCCACCAGGCGTTCCGGCACCTGACGGATGCCGCGCTGGGTATTGATGGCCACGGAAACGAATACGGCCTGGGCGATGAGGATATGCGTGAGCCTGTCGTTGATGCCCACCACCACGATCAATACCGGAAGCCAACCCAGGGTCGGAACCTGGTTGATCCCGTGGAATACGGCCCCGAACAGGTCGTCCAGCCGGCGCGAGAGTCCCATGGCCAGTCCCAGGGCCAGGCCCGCGGCGGAGCCGAGCGCGAAGCTGATGAGCACCCGGATCAGGCTGGCCTGGACATGCGTCCGCAGGTCCCCGGAGGCGAGGAGGTCGAGAAAGCTGGACCAGGCCACGGCGGGCGCGGGCAGGATTTGCGGGGGCGCCCAGCCCCGCGTCGAGGCGTTGTGCCAGAGAAGCAGCAATGCGGACGGCAGGACCAGGCCGGCCAGGATCCGCACCGGCGCGGGAGCGCGGCCGGCCGCGAACGGGCGCGGGGAAAACCGGATGGAGGATCCTGAAGCAAGGGCTGACCGGCTCATGGTTCCTGCACCGCCGAGACCCGGACGGCCTTGCCGTCCGCCCCGAACCGGGTCCAGTTGTTCTCGAGGCCCTGGGCTTTGAGGGCATTGTCCACGTAGCGGGAATCGATCCACTGATCCACGTCCACGTCCTTGCGGATGAACTTGAAGCGTTTCACGTCCGCTACCGCCTTCTTCCAGGTTTCGCGGTAATAGTCGTCGATGACCGGGGAAAGGATGGCCCTCACGTCCTGGCCGGCGAGGTCGCGTTTGAAGGCCGAATAGGAGGTGCCCGATTTGGCCCACGATTGCAGGAGGGCATCGCGGTTCCTGTCGTCCGAGGACCATTGCGCCGCCTTGACCAGCACGTTCACGATGCGCTGCACGATTTGCGGATTGGCCTTCTCGAAATCCCCGTCCACCAAAAGGCCGGAGGCGTATCCGATCACCTTGTCGTCCCCCTTGCCGGAATAGATGATGCGGCCGATGCCTTGATCCTGGTTCTGCAGCGCTCCGGATCCGATGGTGAAAAGGGCGTCGATGTCCTTGGAGGCCAGTGCCGCCTGGGCGGCCAGGCCGTCCATGTTCACCACCCGGATATCCTTTTCGGAGAGCCCGTTGGCCTCCAGGATGCGGTTCGCGGCCAGCTGGATGGCGGTCCCGCGGAACAAGGCCACGCGCTTGCCCTTCAGATCCTGGATGCTCTGGATTGGGGAATCGGGCGGGACCACCACATAGGTCACCCCGCGCACCCCGGTCGCGAGCACGATCTTGGTATTGAGGCCCCCGGCCCTGCCGGCGATGGCGGCCTGGTCGCCCAGCAGGGTGACGTCCAGCAGCTTATTGGCGAAGGCCTCGTTGATCGCGGGACCCGCCAACTTGAAGAAGGTCCAGTCCACCTTGATGCCGTCGTTCTTGAACTCCTGCTCGAGGAGGCCCGCGGCCCGGGCATAGGCCACGAAACTGCCTCCCACATAGGGACGCCCGCCGGTCCCCGTTCCAGGGTAGCCGAACCGGATGACCTTGGGGTTCTCTGCGCGGGCCATGCCGAACGCGGCGGCGGCGGCCACCGCCAGGGTTGCGAATTTCAGTTTCCAGGTATTCATGCTAAGCTCCTTTTTATCCTTGATGACATGGGTTTCGCGGCTCAGAATCCGAACTGGATCTGCGCCTGCGCATCGCCGAGCCGGGTGCCCTTGGCGTTGTCGACGCGGGTGTTGTAGTTGAATTGCAGCTTGCTGGTCTCGGCGAAGAAGAAGTTCACGCCCGCCGTGTACACGTCCAGCTCGTTGTTTTCCGCGCGGATGTCCGGATCCCAGCGATCGACGCGCACGAACGGCTGCAGGGACTTGGGCCACCAGTCGTCGTATCGCCCCTGGGCGCGGTAGCCGCGCAGGAACTGCTCGCCGAAGTTGTAGAACAGGGTGAGCACCTGCCCCCGGGTCTTGCGGATCACGGAATTGCGTTTGCTGACGGTGGCCCCGGGGGCGTTGGCCTCATCCTCGCCCAGCACCCATTCATAGTTGAGGCCGAAAGGATGATGGTTATAGTAGACGTCCACTCCGGTGCGGAGCCGGTCCCCCAGGCCCACCACCACGGGAGTGGCGGCCGCCGTTGGAGTCGCGCCCGGCTTCAGGGCCGAGAGATTGGTCCATCCCTTATAGTAGGTCGCGCCCACGGCGAACTGGCGCACCCAGGAGTGGTAGTCGCTGGGAACCGTCAGCACGAGGCGCCCGATCAGATCCTTGGCGTCGTTGTCGTCGGTGGTGTTCTGCCCGTTGCCGTTAACCATGCCCAAGGCGTACTGGACGATCGGGGCCCGGTAGTTGTATCCGTAATCGACCCGGGGGAAGAGATCCCCGCGGGCGATAAGCCCTATCTGGCGCGCTCCCAACCCCAAGGCGCCGACGAACTGGGCATTGGTGATCACGGGCTTGAATTCATCCGTGGTCTGGGCCTCCAGCCCGAACGGCAGCTGCTGCTGCCCGAAGGCTATATCCAGCCTTTGATCGTCCGGGGCCAGGGAGCGCAGCAGGGAATAGCCCACGGTGGCGTCCAACAGGCTTACCGGGGCGGCCCCACCGTTGGGCGCGGCGACGAAGCGCAAGGCGTAGGTGAGATTGCGCGCCTCCTCGTAGTCCCGGTACAGGTTGCCGGTGAAGCCCACCAGGGCCGTGGCCACCTCGCCCGCCGTATGCTTATGGTATCCGGTCGCGGCGCGCGCTTCGGTCCAACCTCCGCGTCCCTGGACCACTCCGGTGACCAGGAGGGCTCGGGTGGATTGCGCCGTCTTCAGCTCGCGGTCGCGCTGCACCTGGAACTTGTAATTCTCCAGATCGGTTTGCACGCCCTGCACGTCGGCGGAAGTGACGGCCGATTCCTCGGCGGCAACGGCGGTATCCGCGCGCCCCGCGTTCGAGGACGATGTATCCGGAAGGGTTTGGGCGCCCGCCGCGATTGCCGACAAATGCAGGGCGGCGAACGCGGAGGCCAGGATCAGGGTTTTGGATTCAGACAACAAGGGATCGCTCCTCGCTAAGGTTTCGGTGGGAAATGGATCGATGTGGTTCCGGTTGTCCGGTGGTTGCGCGATGGCCGGAAGGGCGCCGCGTCAGGCTCTTGGGGGGCTCCGGATGACCGGTAGCAGGTCCGATGGAATCAGGCGGGGAGGCCGTTGGTCGGCTTTGCCCGGATCCCTTTTGGATTCGATGAAATTCAATATACTACTACATCCATATGTTGGCTAGGGTTTAAAATAGGCGAAATCAATAAGATTACGCCATATTTTCTTTCGCCATTCGTCGGGACTGGATATTGGAGGCTCGAGGGGAAGCGTTTCCGGGATTGCCCAAGGCGCTTCGAGGCCATGCCCAGGGTAGCTTCAAGGTTACCCTGGGTCCGCACGGCCGGCCACTCTTGGGTAGCGGGAATGTTACCTGATTCGGGGGGATGGGATAACGAAAAAGGGAAGGCTGCGCCTTCCCTTGGTTCCGAGAGGGCGGGTCCGCAACCCTCCCTGAATGTCCCTTGGCCTCAGCGCTGGGGGCGGAAGCTGGCGATCAGGAATTCCGCGTCCGCGTCGACGTAGTTGAGCAGGTGATGGATCTTCACCGTGATGGGGTAGCCCATCTTGGCGTCATAGGAGGCCTTCACTTCGTAGTCGGGATTGTTCAGGTAGCCTTCGACCTGGCTGAACACATCGTCCAGGTTGGGGGCGTTGTGGAAGGATTCGAGGTCGTAGGGGCCTTCGACGCCCTCGATGGTGTCGACCTTGACCACCTTGTCCGCGTCCACGTAGACTTCCATCCGGCCATAGGGGAAGCAGAAGCAGTTCCGGCTCAGCTGGTAGCTGTAGCTCGGGGGCTTGCTCGCGGTCCAAAGGTCATGGCCTTCCTTGAAGGCCAGCTTCTGGTCTTCGTGGACGATGACCCCGGATGCCTGCGGCTGGGTCTCTTCCTCGTTGTTGAGGCAACCCATCAGGCTGATGGCGGCAAAGGCGGTCACGGTCATTTTCAGGAAGGCATTACGCATTGTTCCCCCACGGATGTGCGTTTTCGGTTGAGTCTTGTCGTTGGTCATGGTTCTGGTCTTGTTGGTTACGATTTTCATTTTCTCTTACCGGCAAAACTTATTTCTTCCCCGACCTTTCCCTAGAAAACAGTCGAATATGTTAAAAAGATCAGCATAAATGACAACCTTTATAAAAAATAGCCGAATTTAGGCACCCCGTAACCAAGGCTTCCAGTCCCGGATTTGCCTCTAAAAACGCAAAAATTCCAGGCTTCCCAACTCCTCCGGAACCCTCCGGCGGAAAACCCCAGCCCGGAATCCGGAATGGCGATAGATTGGCTGCCGGGAGGGAAATGACGCGCCATCGCCGCGCGGTCATGTTCCATCATTTCCTTCTCTCCCAGGATCCACATCATGTGCGCACGCCTCCGGAGAGTCGGCCTTTCCCAGGAGATTCCCTCGTGAATCCAATATTGGTCCGGTACCTGCTTTGTCCTTTGTCCATCCTCATCCTCTTCGCCTTCCCGGGCTCCGCCGTCGACTACCAGCTAGGCGTCGACGCGGCGAAAACCATCGGCCCCTTGAAGAAATTCTGGCAGGAAGGCGTGGGCTCCTGCCACATCTACATGACCCTCAACTCCGCCCAGGGGATCAACTTCAAGGCTCATTACGCCATGGCCGCCAAGGAGCTCGGCATGAAGCGGGTGCGGGCCCATGGCATCCTGGATGACGATGTCGGCATCTACAAGGAGATCAACGGGGCGCCCGTCTATAACTGGAAGAACCTGGATTCGATCTACGATTATATCGTATCGGTCAAGATGGAACCGCTGGTGGAATTGAGCTTTATGCCTTCGGCCCTCGCGTCCGGTACCAAGACCTTCGGCTGGTACAACGGCTCCCCGGGCAATATCACCCCGCCCAAGGACTACGACAAGTGGATGGAACTCTGCTACCGGATCGCCAAGCACGTTTCGGAACGCTACGGCGCGGCCGTGGTGGAGAAGTGGTACTGGGAGGTGTGGAACGAGCCGGACCTCGCGGTGTTCTGGGGCGGCAGCAAGGAGGATTATTTCAAGCTGTACGATTACGCCGTGGAAGGCCTTACCAAGGCCCTGCCGAACGCCAAGGTGGGCGGGCCCTCCATCGCCATCTCCGAAGGCGTATGGATGGACGATTTCATCGAGCATTGCATGAACGCCAACCTGGCCAACCCCGCCAAGAAAAGCGTGAAGGTGGATTTCGTATCCTGGCACACCTATCCCGGCCAGAGCGGCCAGGCCGGCATCGTGGGCGCGCATACGCGCACGGCCAACCGCATCGCCGCCAAGAAGGCCAAGTACCCGCAACTCAACGTGAAGAATTTCCTCACCGAATGGAATACGTCCTATAAGGGCGGTGACACCTACAACAGCGAGATCGGCGCGTCCTTCGTGGCCAAGGTGGCGCATTCCATGTTCCCGGACCAGAACGGCGGCGTGCCCGCCCCCGACGTGGCCGCCTTCTGGGTGATCTCGGACATCTGGGAGGAGTGGGACAATACCAAGGCCCTGGCCTTCGGTCCCATGGGCATGATCCTGCGCCAACGCAACGCCCGCAAGCCTTCCTTCCTCGCCTTCCAGATGATGGGGATGATGTCCGATACCCTGGTGCAGCTTACGGGAGGCACCAAGGCCGAACCGGGCCTCAACGGATTCGCCACCTATGACAAGGCCCGCAGGCGGATGCATATCCTCGTCTACGATCACAATCGCGGGGACGGGGATGATATCCCGCAGGCCTACGTGGACAAGGTCAGGCTATCGGTTTCCAATTTCCCCTACGCCCCCGGGAAGTTGCAGGTCCAGCGTTGGGGCGTGGATCGCAACCACAACAATTGCTTCCGGGTCTGGGAGAAATCCGGCAAGCCGGCCTTCCCTTCCGCGGCGGTATGGGATCAGATGGAAGCGGCGGGCAAGCTGACGCAAATCACGGGATCGCATACGGTAACGGAGGCTGCGGGAAGCGTGAATCTCGAGTTCGAGCAGCTGCAGCCGGGGGTTTCCCTGTTCATCCTGAGCGACGGGGAAATCCCTACCGCCCTGGAAGGGCGCGGGTCCCTGGACGGCATCCTCCCCATGGCCCCGGATTGGCATTGGGACGGCGAGGGCCTTGTGCTCGGGGCTGCCTATGCCGGCGCCACCCATCTGGAGATCTTCGATTCCCGCGGCGCCTTCATGGCAATGGTCCCCGTCGTTAACGGCCGGGCGGCCTGGAAGCCGGATCAAAGGCCCCGGGGCTCGCTCCTGGTCGCGCGCGCCATCGGCAAGGGCGTGCCTGGCCGATTGGCCATCCTGGCGCCCGAATGACCTAGAGGCCGGGCCCCGTCACCTCGTTCCGGAGCCGTTCCGCTCCGGAACCTCGCTCTACCGCGCGCCGGGCAGGGAGCGGGTGGATTCCATTCCCGCCGACTCCAAGCGGAGAAAGGCCGCGCGGGACCCATAGTCGCCGAGATCGAGCTCATCCGCATGGGCCCCTTTGCCGAGCCATCCCAGGGGGATGCGGGCAACGGCCCTTCCGGCCATGTCGAGGAGGGTATAGCGCGCTTCCCCCGCGCGGGCAAGGGCGAAGTCCACGCCCACCTTGCCGCCCCCGATCCGCCGCACCTGGAAGGCGAGTCCCGGCTTATCCCCCTTGGCCGCGGGGCCATGCAGGACCGTGGTCCCCTTGGCCGGCACGAAATCGAAATAGGATACGTTGTTGCCCTCCGCCAAATACCAGGTCAGCAGGTTCAGCCCCGTATCCGGAAAGACGATGGTTCCGATGCTGTCGGCATACTTCCAGACATGCGGGCTCCCCGTATTGATCGGGAATTTGGCCTGGGCGGCGGCCTTGTCGTTCAGGGAGAAGGAGATGGCGTTTGCGGCATTGCCGTACATGGCCTTGATGTTATAGGCTCCGGGGGTCTTGACCCTCACCGTATAGTTCAGCCATTCGCCCTTGGCCTCCCATCCGATGTAGAAGGCCTTGGGCTTGGGTACGTCCAGGTTCGCATTGGTGAAATCGCAACAGGTCTTGGTATAGGACGGATCGGTTGCGTCCTTCTCGCGGAAGTGGCAGATGTAGACGGAGGCATTGTCCGGGCAGTTCTGCTGGTAGTTCAGGGTGCCGCTGCCCTGGTTCTTCACATCGGCATCATGGTAGGCTACGCCTTCGCCGCCCAGGTCGTAATAGGCCGCTTCCAACCGGCCGGGAATGGATTGCGCGCCGTCCTTATAGACGGAATCGGCGAAAGGCGCGCCTTTGTATTCGGCGGGCAGGGTCGCCTGCGCGGGAAGGACGGCACAGCAGGCCATCAAGGCGAATGCGGGACCTGATCGTTTCATGGAAACGGAATGAGACATGCAAAGACTCCAATCGTTCTTCCCCCGAAACCCGATTCATGCCCTGGTTTTCCCGGAAGGGAGCGGAACCCCTTTCCACTCCCTTGGGAACATGGCCGGGCGCATCCACCACAGAAGACGCCCGACCCCATGCGGCACATTGTTGAAGGTAGCCATGAACCCACCATCCTACACGGGATGAGGATGGGCTTTTTACCCCGGATCCAATAGGGATCCGCCGCTTTCGATATGGGATGAAGGGTGCCGCGGGCATGGTTTCGCGTTCCGCGGTATATTCGATCGACCCCGGCGTATTATTCCGCCGCCAGGCCATTTACAAGCCGGGTCGCCCGCAAACGGTTACCCGCGGTAATCATAATGGTTAAAAACAAAACCGGTTCTGGTATTGCCCAAGCGTCCGGTTCGGCTAGCTTTGACCAGGTACCCACAGGGGGATGGGATCGCCCGTCCCAAGTTCCGCAAGAGGATTAAGCAGATGCCGAAGAATATCAGGATCCTCGTTGTCGGGTGCGGGCATATGGGACGGTCCCATGCCAGGGCATACCACAAAATCGACGGCTTCGAGGTGGTGGGCCTGGTCAGCCGCGGGGACGGGAGCCGGGAAAAGCTCGCGGCGCAGTTGGGGGGCAAGGTCGCCCAGTTCGGGGATTTCGAAACCGCCCTCCGGGAGACGCGTCCGGACGCCGTATCCATCAATACCTACCCCGATACCCATGCGGAATACGCCCTGAAGTCCATGGAAGCCGGCGCCCACGTCTTCCTGGAAAAGCCTCTCGCTGAAACCGTCGCGGACGCGGAAAAGGTCATCGATCTCGCCAACCGCCTCGGACGCAAGCTCGTGGTCGGGTACATCCTCCATCATCATCCCGCATACGCCAAGTTCGTCGAGATCGGACGCACCCTGGGCAAGCCGATGGTCATGCGCATGAATCTCAATCAGCAGAGCTTCGGCCCCGAATGGGAGACCCACAAGAACCTGATGTCCTCCATCAGCCCCATCGTGGACTGCGGCGTGCACTACGTGGACCTGATGTGCCAGGTCACGCAGTCCAAACCCAAGAGCGTCCATTGCATCGGCGCGCGGCTCACGGAGGAGATCGGCGCGGATATGTACAATTACGGCCAGCTGCAGATCAAGTTCGAGGACGGATCCGTCGGCTGGTACGAGGTGGGCTGGGGCCCGATGATGAGCAAGGTCGCGTATTTCATCAAGGATCTGATCGGACCGGGCGGTTGCGTCAGCATCGTGGGACGCGGCAAGCGGGACGAGAATTCCGCCGACGTGGACGGCCACACCAAGACCAGCTCTCTGCTGGTGCACCGTTCCAAGCTCGACGCGGACAATCGCTTCGTGGAACCGGATCAGCAGATCGACATGGCCGATGAACCGGGCCACCAGGAGCTTTGCGACCGGGAACAGGCGTTCTTCCTGAAGGCCATCCGCGAGGACCTGGACCTGACCGGCCATCTCCGCAGCGCCCTGGACAGCCTCCGCATCGTTCTCGCGGCCGATGAATCCTGGCGCACCGGGAAAATCGTCCAGCTGTGATTCCGGGGGCGTCCGCGCCTTCGGGGCCGCTCTGCGCCCTTCCCGGCCTTCCTGCGGGAATCCTCCCGGCGCCCTAGTACTTCGCTGTATTGACCTTCTTATAGGCCAGGGGCGATAGGCCCGTCGTCTTCTTGAAGGCGCGGCTGAAGGAATAGAGGGAATCGTACCCGCAGGATTGGGCCACCTGGGAAACGTTCAGGCCCGAACTCACCAGCAGGGACCGCGCCCGGTTCATCTTCACCTTCTGGATATAGGTCCCCAGGCTCATGCCCATGCGCTTGCGGAACAACAACCGCAAATGGCTCTCCGAATACGGGAATTTCTCCGCGAGGTCGGACAGTTTCAGATCCTTGTCGAAGTTGTCCCAGATGTACCGGTTGATCTGATCGATGACCGAGGGCCGGGCCATGGTGGCGCGGGTGCTCGAGCGTCCCTCCTGTTGCATCAATTCCAGCAGGGCCAGGCCCGCCAGCATGCTGATGGCGGTGGAGGTTTCCTTCTGGGAGGTCTTCTCCAGGTACATCTGGACCAGCCGGCCCAGGTAGGCCCGGAAGGTCTCGGACAACGGGTTGACCTTGTTGCGCAAAGCCGCGATGTTCTCGGGATTGTTTAGTTCGAAGGTCAGGAACAGCCAGCGGATTGAATCGGCCTTGGGCGGATGGAAATGGTGGAACTGATGGGGGAACACCAGAAGGCCCTCGCCCGGCTTCAGTTCGAAACTGCGGTTGTCCAGGGCCACCGTGCCTTCGGTGCGCAGGTTCACGATCAGGACGAAGCGGTAATGGTAATGATGCTCCTGCCCCAGCATGTCCGCGCGGGCGCGTTGGAACAGGATCAGGTTGTTGGGCAGTTCGAAATTGGAAGGGGCCAGGCCCCGGAAGAAGCTCCTGGGTTCGGGAAGGCCCTTGGCGGCTTTCTCCAGCGAGTCCAAATCGGCTTTCTCCATGCGTCAATTATAGGTTGAAAGGGAAGGGAAAGGTAGCCCCGCCGCCCTGGACCTACATCCTGAAGGTCCTGCGCCACAGGAGATACCGGGATTGCGTGTCCTGCTTCAGCGCTTCTTCCATCCTGCCGAGCACGGCAGGCATCTCCGGACGCAGGGAGTCCGTCTCCAGCATTTTCTTGAAGTACAGGCGGTATGCCTCATCCGGCCAGACTTCCACCCGCGCGGAGAGCGCCGCCGCCGCCGCCGGCTTCGGGCGCGAGTACTCCAGGGAAAAGGTCTCGCCCGGAAGCAGGCGCGTGTCGAACAACTCCCGATCCATCTCTTCCGTCACCCGGCGGGCGATAATCCCCTCCACCCGGGTGCCTTCCAGGGCCTTGCCTTCGGCATCGACCTGTTCCAGGATGATCTTGACCTGCGGTTCCGTATAGGTGGGGAAGCGATGGCCCGCGCCGACATTGGTCAGGGTCACGGAAGCGCGCAGGGAGTCGCCGGGCCTAGCGGGAGGATTGAACTGGGCTTGGATGGAAACGGCCGAGCTGACCATGGCCGAATCGTGGATGCCTTTCCAGAGATGGCGCCGATCCGGCATATGGCAGCTTTGGCAGGTCTTGCCCTCGGCCGCGAACGGCGTGCGCCGCCATTCTTCCGCGGTTTCCTGCACCAGCTTTCCGTGCATTCCCCCTCCCGGGGTGAAATCATGGCAGGATGCGCAGAAGGCCGGGCTTTCATATTCCGTTTTCATGGTGAACCCCCCATGGGGACCGCCCTCCGCCGAGGGATTCCGGGACGGCGGACCGAAGCGTTGATGGCCCCGGACATGGCAGGCCGCGCAGACGAGGCCCTGCTCGCGGAAGCCCGGTTCGAAAACCGGGTTCTTGATCCCTTTCTCGAGATACGGGATTTGTTCCGCGAGCGGAGCATGGCACCGTTGGCAGGTGATGGAGAGGACGGGCGCGTCCAATTCCATGTCCAGCAATTGCCCGAGTACCGAGGGACCCATTGCCTTGTGATGCAGGCTCTGTTTCCAATCCTGGAACTGTTGTTGGTGGCAGGCTCCGCAGGCTTCGGGGTGGATGTTCTTTTCCAAGGCGGACCATGATTCAGGCGGCTTCCCCTGGGGCGCGACGTACCAGGCGAAATGGTTCTGCAGCCATTCGGATCGTTGCAATGGGGGTACCACGGGAGGGATTTCCGTCAGCGGCCGGGCATGGAATCCGGAGGAATCCTTCGTGGCCGGCAAGGCGGCGTCCGCGGGATGGCCGGATTCCTTTTTGGAGCACGCGCAAAGGGAAATCAGGAGGGCCAGCATCGCTCCGGTCCCCCTTAGTGCGGGACCGGACGGAATGGATTCAGGGAACCAGGATTCGCTGGGAGACGGCGGAGTTTTCAGTTTTCAACCTTGCGACGTATAGCCCCGGGTTCCGGATCCCGGAAAGGCGGTATTCAAAGGCGGAGGGGGACGAACCCGAGAAGACGACCCTGCCATCCAAGGAGATTATCTCCAAAGTATGCGCGCCGGGGTAGGAGATTCTCAAGGTCGCTTGATCGCCGTTCCGGACTACCCGTCCTATTTCTCCCGCAAGCCTGGCCTTGAATGCCCCATCCACTTCCGCGGAGTTGCAGGTTCCGTTGTCCTGGTACACGGCGGGATGCTTCGCGAATCCGGAAACGAATTCCCCGTCGAACCCCGGTTTCGCCGCATCGCCGCAGCCTTCCAGGATCATGATATTCCTGAAGCGCACGTCCATCTGGGGCTGTCCTGCATGGATCTGAAGGCCGAACTGGCCGGGGTTGGTGGCCAGGGCATTCCCGGTATAATCCCAGGCGCGCTTGGCGCCGGCGGCGATCTCGGCCGCGTCCGTCTCCCCCACGGCCTGGAAGCCGTTCACGTTCACGTAGTAATAGGGACGCTTGACCGTGATCATGACGTTCTGGTACTGATCGACGGGCTTGGCTATTTTGGCGCTGTAGGCGGCCGTATGCTGCACCACCCAACCGGGGCTGGGATGGACGTACAGGGAACCGACCTCCTTTTCGCCGCCTCCTTCGAACTTCGCTTCCACCTGGGTTCCCGCCACCAGTTCGGCGGTGGTATTGTTCACCGATCGGAAGAAGAAGCCGCTGCACCCGGCCTTGAGCCGGTATTGGTATTTCACCGTGAACTGATCGAAATCCTTCCTGTTCGAAAACACCATGGTGTAAGGCGTATTGCTGGTCGATTGCCCGACGATGGCGCTATCGGCGGCGTCAATCTTCCAATAGGACTTGTCTCCGGCGATGTACCATTCGGGCTCGAAGGTCTTCCCGTTGAACAACGGTTTCCAGTTCGTCTTGGCGACGAGGGCGGCTGCCGCCAGGAGCGGGATTACGTAGAATTTGCGCATGGTTCGGGGCTCCTAAAGGTTGACCATCAGGCGGACGGTGTAATACCAGGTTTTATCGGTGGTGGCCGCTTCGGTGAGGGACGGACGGAAATAAGGGTCGAGAGGGCGGAAGTGATCCCGGCCGACCTGGCCGGAGAGGTTCCAGACCCCGAAGGATTTCAGGGCGGTGACGGACCATTTGAAGTCGTCCTTGGTCCAATCGATCCCCTTCTCGCCGTCGAAAGCGGAATCCGCTATCCCGGGCGTTTCCGGCTGGGTATGATCCAGGGACTTCGGCTGTGGATTCCGGAATAGGGAAGGGATGTAATCGGAGTTGATATGCGGGTTGTGGAGGTACTCGGCTTCCACGGTCAGGAAGTCGAGGTATTTGAAGGTGGGCAGGTTGAAGCCGAGCATCATGGGCATCCGTTCGCTGACGCTCTTGTAATAGATGGGGAAGTTGTTGAAACCGATCACGGCGGCCTCCCCGTAAAGGACCAGGTCCTGCGGGCCCAAGGCCTCTTCCAGGCCGATCAGGGGTTTCGGGTCGATGGAAAAGCGGCCCATGGCATAGATCGTTTTCGAATCGATGAAATTGATGTCGAGGTTGTCCAGGAGGGCTTTCTTCTCCGCTGCGGCGTAAGGGACCGCATCGGGTTGGGCCAGAAGGACGATCAGGTTCCGCTTGGAGTTCGCCCAATAGGTCCCCGGGGCGAGACTGGTATCGATATTCCCGTTGGGATCGCGGAAGCGGGAATATTCGGCCGTATCGTTCCGGGTCAAGGCATTGGGCCGCTCCCCGATGAACTTGTCGACATAGGCGCGCAATCGGGCTTCGTCAGCCGCGGTCCAGTTGATCCACCCGGTCTCGATCTTCCGCGGACTGCTCTTTTCCGGGTCGAACTGGACGT
The DNA here is from genome assembly GCA_028287465.1 of Fibrobacterota bacterium. Classification (GTDB taxonomy): domain Bacteria; phylum Fibrobacterota; class Fibrobacteria; order UBA11236; family UBA11236; genus Chersky-265. The sequence goes on along the minus strand of JAQBPO010000076.1, from coordinate 3,918 downwards.
AACGGTTCAGCATTACGCCGCCGCCCACCTGGAGCACCTTACCCAGCTTGAAATTGACCACGTCCGTGAAGGAAAGATCATACAGCGGGACGCGCGTGTCGGACATGGTGACGAAAAGGTCGTTCGTGATCATGCCTCCCTTGGAACGGGTCTTGAAGGCGGCGCCCCAGATTCCCGCCGCGGCATTGTCGATGGCTCCCCAGTCCCCGCTGCGGATGATGGTCGGATAGGCTTCCGAACGGAACAGGTATTCCCCGAAGTTCTTGGCGTAGGGATTGTATTTATAGCCTTGCTGGCCCACGGTGATCTTCAGCCAGGGTTCGGCGACGTCCCCGAACTTGTACGTTCCATTGGCCTGGAGGATCCCGAAACCGCCGGTGCGATAGCTTTTGTAACCGGCGATGTTGTCTTCCGGGAACGGGTAGAAGAGCGATCCCACCAGTCCCATGGTGAAATCCAGGCGTTCACCCACGTCCGCCTGCTGGATCATCCATAAGCTGGTCATGGGTACCGTGACCGTCGGATTGAAGTTGCCCACGTCGGCGATGGCGGTATCCACGTTGAATATCTGCCCGAAATAAAGGTTGGCGCCCACCTGCAGCGGCCTCAATTCGATCTTGGCTTCCGCGCCGGCGGGCGAATACCCCAGCGCGAGGACCGTTGCGGCCGAAGCCAAGGCGGTACCGATCCGCGCCAGGAGGTTCTTCGCGTCGTGGTTCCCGAGATTGGCCCGTTCCATCATATCCTACCGAATCCTTTGCCGAAATCCGTTCCGGAACCCGTCCGGGTGGGCGGGCGGCGCTCCGCCCGCATCCCTAACCTAATCGACCCGGGCCGGAATGACATAACCAAGGCGAGGCAATGCTTAACATTTCCGATTATGGCGCGCGTCGGGGTTCCTCGAAAACCTGGGGATTCCGGGGGGGCGCGTAATCATAATTGCTAAAAAGTGCGCCGATGCCGGCAATCGAACCCTCGCCCGAATTGATACATTGTCGCTAGCAGCGAGGTGTATTCATGGAGACTTCGGCGAACGCATCGACGGGAACGCCCAGCCGGGTGGAAGGCTATTTCCTCAAGGAGAACGGGAATTGGAAAATCCCGCCCGAGCAGGAACGCATCAAGGTGGTCACGGTCGGGAACTATGTGCTCCTGGGCCAGCTTACCGCGCTCCGATTCCTGGAGTACGTTTCGGAAAATCCGGAAGGCGTAGTGGCCCTGCCTACCGGCAAGACCCCGGAGTACTTCATCAAGTGGATGCAGTACTACCAGGCCAATTGGGCCGGGGAAGCCAAGGACGGCATGCTCGCCAAGGTGGGCCTCGGCGGCAGGGACAAGCCCCGCATGGACGGCCTGCGCTTCGTGCAGCTCGACGAGTTCTTCCCCATCCGCCCGGACCACGAGCGCTCCTTCGCGTATTTCATCCGTAAGTTCTACATCCAGGGTTTCGGCCTGGATGCGCGGCGCGCGCTTCTCATCGATTCCTTCGGCATCCCCCGGGGCCTTGAAGAGGCGGCTTTCCCCCATAAGAACCTCCAGGAGGTCTTCGCTTCGGGCGATATCGATCTCGACGTGCGCGTGCGCCAGCCCTCCAACGGCAAGGAGGCCCTGCACCAGAAGATCCTCCTGCGCTTCGACGAGTTCTGCGAGAATTACGAAGGCAAGATCCGCGACATGGGCGGCATCGGGTTCTTCCTGGGCGGCATCGGCCCGGACGGCCACGTGGCCTTCAACATCCGCGGGACCAGCCACCATTCCATCACCCGCCTCGATAAGCTCAACTACGAGAGCCAGGCGGCGGCTTCGACCGATCTCGGAGGCATCGACGCCGTGCGCAAGAAGGCCGTCATCACCATCGGCCTGGGCACCATCACCTACAAGCGGGACGCCATCGCCATCATCATGGCGGCGGGGGAGACCAAGGCGCCCATCGTGGCCGCGGCCCTGGAGAACCCCGCGAGCATCCAGGCCCCGGCGAGCTGCCTCCAGAAGCTGCCCAATGCCCGTTTCTTCCTGACGGTCGGATCCAGCTCGCGCCTCAAGGCGCGGCGGCAGGCCATGCTCGCGGCCCTTCCCGCTCCCGATCCCCGCGATCTCGAGCGTCTGGTCATTGACGGAGCCTTGTCCGACGCGGTTCCGGGCCTGCATGCCTCCCCTTCCCAAATCAACGCCGCCGACGTGCCCGAATGGCGCCTGGCGGCCAAGCTCAGCCGCAAATCCGTGCCGGAACTGCTGGCCGGCGCCCTCGCCTCCGTGCAGGCCAAGATCGAACGCGGCACCCATATCCCTTCGGACCGGATCTATTTGCATACCGCGCCCCACCATGACGATATCGAACTGGCCTACTTCCCCGTCATCCACCATCTCGTGCGATCGGAAAAGCACCAGAGCCACTTCTGCTACCTGACTTCGGGTTTCACCGCCGTCACCAACCAATACCTGATGACGCGCCTGAGGCAGCTGGCGAACCTGCTCCTGAACGGGGGCCTGGGCCGCAAGATCGCCTTGGCGGATCTGCGCAATCCCGCCACCGCCCAGCAGGAAATCCACGGCTACCTCAAGGCCATCGCCCAGCGCAACAAGGAGGCTGAGGAATACTATACCGCCTGCCGGCTGTCGCGTTTCGTCTTCGAACGCCGCGCCAACGTCTCCGCGGACGAGGCCCATGCCTTCGTGCGCAGCCATATCGCCGTTCTCGAAGGGCTGGAACCGGGACAGGTGGATCCCGAGCCAATCCAGCTGATGAAAGGTTGGATCCGGGAATGGGAGGCCGAGCTCGTCTGGGCCCATTTCGGGCATGGCCGCGATCATGTCCATCACCTCCGCCTCAAGTTCTACACCGGCGCCATCTTCCCGGACGATCCGGATTACCAGCGGGACGTGGTCCCGGTGCTGGAATTGCTCGAGAAGGTCCGTCCGAACATCGTCACCGTGGCCATGGATCCGGAAGGCAGCGGCCCGGATACCCATTTCAAGGTCCTCATCGCCGTGGCCCGGGCCTTGGAAGCCTACGTCGCCAAGCATGGGGACGACGGCCTGCGCGTCTACGGCTACCGTAATATCTGGTCGCGGTACCATGTTTCCGAGGCGGATACCATAGTCCCCATCTCCCTGAACTCCTTCGCGGTCCTGGACAGCATGTTCAACGCCTGCTTCATCAGCCAGCGTACGGCCTCATTCCCGAGCCACGAGTTGAACGGCACCTTCAGCGAATTGGCCCAGAAGATCTGGGTGGAGCAGCATAACGATCTGAACAAGCTGCTCGGCCGCGAGTTCTTCTACGGAAGCCCTCATCCCATGATGCGCAGGGCCTATGGGGCCATCTACCTCAAGGACATGACCTATGCCGAGTTCAGGGCCGAGATGGAACCGATGTACCGCTTCCTGGACTCCAAGAAAAGCCTGTTGAAGCTGGCTTGATCCGGCTTGCCGGGAGGCCGAACGGGTGTCGCTTTGGGCCGTTTTCAAAAGCGGCTGGAAGTCCCCTTCAACCCTGAAAGGTCCGCCCCCATTGGTCCGTAGACGTCCTTTCTTTTGGTACGTGTCGTTTTCGGCCAAATTGCACAAAAATGCGCCCCTTCCGAATCGGAAAGCGGAATAGTCGAAAGCGGGCCGTAAAATACCCAACGGGCAAGTTGGGGAAGATATATTTTAGGCCCAACCTTGAAACGATGCCGCGAACGGACTGGGGCCCGGGCATGGGGGATAGGTTGGAATATCGAAGATCCAATCGGTGGATAATCTTTACTTAAAAGCTTATTAAGCCCTATCAATCACATATGGAGGTGGAGGCCCTCGGGCCGCATATGAATATCAAAATCCGTTCTCAATTGTCCGTAATGATGTTTGTGCAATTTTTCATTTGGGGTGTATGGTTCGTTACCCTTGCGACGCACCTGGTCAATCTCAAATTTTCCG